>NZ_JACYTY010000004.1:0-449163 GCF_014841445.1 Sphingomonas sp. CFBP 8765
GCAGCCCGGTAGCTCGTCAGGCTCATAACCTGAAGGTCACAGGTTCAAATCCTGTCCCCGCAACCATCTTAATTTGCAAAGCCTCCCCGGAAACCCCCGCGGAGGCTTTTTGCGTTTCCGCTCCAGCGCTTAGCTCTAGCATTGACGCAAACTCGCCGCGAAGATGGATCGTAAGTACGCCGTTTTCCGGTTTCAACACCACGGTGTCGATCAGCGAACGGATGCGCTCGAACGCCTGTGCCTTCAGCGAATCGTCCGGGAACACTGCGGTAAGCTGTTAGACCCTCTCGCGATAAAGGTGTCGGCATAGACGATGTCGATACCGCTTGCCGCCACCGCTGCCACCAGCGCCTTCACGGTCGCGGCCGCGTGCTGGTCGCGACTGCCTTGCGTTCCGCATTATGCAAGCGCGCGAGTTCGCGTACCGGCAGGCGTGCAGGCTCCAGCGCGAGATCTTGGAGCGGAGAGGGCGGCTAGGACGGTATCCTCCCCGACCGGGAACCGCCGTCAACACGTCTCCAACCTCCCCACAGAATTACGATCCATGCCGCTTGATCTTCCTCTGTTCCCCCGATCGAACACGTCGCAATCCGTTAACCAACGGTCTTCGGTGCCACCGACGTCGCCGCGTTCTTCGCGTAGCTGTGGTGTCAGAATATGCACCGGCGAGAACGACCCAAACCTGGACATTCGCGCATCCTCCCCCGCTACCCGACCTTGCACAATCGCTCATCTCCCTGATCACCACGTCCTCATGAGTATGGTGACTGGGAAGGAAACGACGACATCCGGCGTTTTCGCGAAGCGCAGACGCGAATGATCTGCTGCCGTCAGCCGACAATCCTGCCTCCCATCGCTAGATCTGATCGCATCCAAACGCCCCGTGGTCACAACTGCGTACACGGCGTTTGACCGCCGGCCCAAGCAGCCAAGCATGGTCGACTCCAGAAACTCCTAGCGATTGCAGCTTAGAGGCGCGCCACTAAGCAAAGCGATCGACCAAAAAACCCCGATGGTTCGTCTGCCCAACAGAGCAAAGGTAAACGGGCAGGCCGGCGAGGGGTTGTGCCTGAAAAAGCGTCGATCATTGCACGACAAGGGCTCGACTGGCTGGATCGCTCCGCCTGCGCGGCGTCGCCTTGCGGATCAGCGGCTTGCACGCTTCGAGTATGGCGAGCAGCCCGATGCCCATGCCGAGCGCCAGCGTCATATCGCTCCAGGCGATCAAGCCGAACTTCAGCAGCATCTGCGCACGGGGCAGAAACAGGATCAGACCTGTCACGCAGGCAATCGCTGCGACGACATAGCGGAGTGCTGCATTGTGGCGGACCAGCGCATCGCGCATCGACGCGCTGAACGACCGGTTGACCAGGATCAGCGCGAGGATTTCGGCGATCAGCGCAAAGAAAATTAATGCGCGAAGCTCGCGCTCCGGCATCCCGGCCGCTTGCTCGACTAGAAACACTGCCGCCAGCATGGCGAAGGCAAGCCCGCCCTGGAACACGCTCCAGACAATCATCGGCATGGAGAACAGCACCTCGGACGGCGCGCGTGGCGGGCGGCGCATGACGTCTTCCTCGTCCCGCTCGGCTTCGAACACGAGGGTGCAGACCGGATCGATCATCATTTCGAGCAGGGCGATATGGATCGGCCCGAACAGGATCGGCATGCCGAAGAACAGCGGCAGCAGCGCGAGCCCGGCGATCGGCACGTGCACCGCAAAGATGAACGCCATCGCCTTGCGGATATTGTCGTAGATCCGTCGGCCCAGCCGCACCGATTGGACGATCGCGCCGAAGTCGTCATCGATCAGTATGATCGCGGCGGCTTCGCGCGCGACGTCCGTCCCGCGCTTGCCCATCGCCACACCGATATGCGCGGCCTTGAGAGAGGGCGCGTCGTTGACGCCGTCACCCGTCATCGCGACGATCTCGCCCGCGGCCCTGAACGCGTCAACGACACGCAGCTTCTGCTCGGGCATTATCCGCGCGAACACCGTCACAGATGGCAGCTGTGCCGCGAGATGGGCATCGTCGAGCGTCGTGAGGTCCGCGCCGGTCAGGACCTCGCCCTCGGCGATCCCCGCCTGCCGTGCGATCGAGCGCGCGGTCGCGGCATAATCGCCGGTGATCATCACGACACGAATTCCTGCGCGACGACACTCGGCGACTGCACCCGGAACACTGGCGCGGATCGGATCGGCCAGTCCGACCAGCCCGACCAGTTGATAGCGATAGCCGTGCTGCGTTTGCGCCCAGTCGCGATCCGGCGGTGCCGCGCTCGCGACGGCGAGGACGCGAATGCCGCGCACCGCCATGGCGTCGACCGCGGCGGTCATCGCTGCATGTTGATCCGGGGCAAGCGCGCACAGGCTGGCGATCGCCTCGGGCGCGCCCTTGGCCGCGATGCGCAGCGCGTCGCCGTCGTCCCACACGTTCGACATCGCCAGCAATTCGGGACGCAGCGCATAGGTGTGGACGAGCGTCCCGGTGGATGGCGACCGCGCCACGACCGCGGACCACGCGTCGTGCAGCGCGATTTCCATCGGGTCGCTCGGAGCAATCGCACTGGCGCGCGCGGCGGTGGCGAGCAGCGCGTGATAGCCAGGCGTCACCGGCCTATTCCCCGCGAGCACGAGCGTCGCGGAAGAGGGCAATCAAAGCTCGCCGACCGACATGCGGTTTTCAGTCAGCGTGCCCGTCTTGTCGGTGCACAGGATCGTGGCCGATCCCAGCGTCTCGATCGCGGCCGCGCGGCGGGTGAACACGCCGACCTTGCCGATCCGCCACGCTCCCATCGCCAGAAACACCGTCAGGACGACGGGAAACTCCTCCGGCAACATCGCCATGCCGATCGCGATCCCGGCCAGCAGCGCCTCGATCCAGCCGCCGCGCAGCAGCCCGAACAACAAAACGACCAGTAGCGCGACCGCGCCGCCGCCGATCCCGCACCAGGTCACGATCCGGGTCGTCTCGCGGCGCAAACGCGGTGCCTCGGTCTCCAGCCTCGCCAGCGACTGGCCGATCCGTCCCACCTCGGTGCGTGGCCCGATCGCGAGAACGCGTGCAAGCCCATTGCCGCGCGTGACGAGCGAGCCCGAATAGACGAAGGGTTGGCCTTCGCCACCGGGGCGGCGGGGCGCCGCGATTGCGGCATCCGCGGCCGGGAGCTTGCCCACGGGCAGCGACTCGCCGGTGAGGAGCGACTCGTCGGTCTGGAGATCGTCGGCGTCGAACAGCAGCGCATCGGCGGCGATCCGGTCCCCCTGTTCGAGCACGAGGATATCGCCACACACCACCTCGCGCGCGGCGATGTGCTGCCGCGCACCATCGCGGACGACCTGCGCACGCGGTGCGGAGAGATCGCGTAGCGCATCGAGCACATGCTCGGTGCGGCTTTCCTGGACCACCGTCACAACGATCGAAAACGTCGCGAAGGCGAGCAGGATCAGCGCTTCGGTAAGATCGCCGAGCAGCATATAGGCGACACCGCCGGCGAGCAGTAGCGCGAGCATCGGCTCGCGCAGCACGTCCAGCGCGAGCCGCAACACCGAATGCCGGTCGGCGCGCGGCAATTCATTGGGACCGTCGCGTAAAAGCCGATCGGCGGCGACCGCGCTGGACAGTCCGCTGCGATCGGCGTCGACGGACAGCGTGGCCGTGCCGGACATTCAGTGCGCCATGAGAACGGGCAAACGCGGATCGTCGATCAGACTGCGCGTGACGCCACCGAGCACGATCTCGCGCATCCGTGAATGCGCAAAGCCGCCCACCACCAGAAGGTCGGCACCGCGATCGAGCGCGAAGCTGGTCAGCCGGTCCTGCGCTTTCCCGCTCCGTTCGAGCGCATGCCCCTCAACGCCGAAACCGTGGCGGTGCAACAGCGCGACGACCGGTTCGAGCGCGGTTTCCGGTTGATCGGCCAGACCGTGTTTAATCGCAACGACATCGATCCGCGCACCGGGCGCGGCGAGCCGGACGAGATTCTGCAAGGCGCGCATCGCAGTCGGCCCGGGCTTCCAGCCGAGCACGGCGTGACCGACGCTGCGGATCGAGCGGCCCGGCGGCAGCAGCAACAAGGGCGTGCCCGAGGCCATCAATACGGTCTCGATTGTCCGGCGGCGGAGCCAATCGATCGACCAGGTCTCATGCGGACCGATCATGACGAGATCCGCGAGAGGCGCGCTGGCGCGGACGTCGCCCGGGATCCACCCGACATCGTCGCATTGCGACACGATCTCTGCTTGGCTGTCGGGCGGCAGGAGCGCGCGCAGGCTGTTGGCATGGTCGCGGACCAGTTGCCGAAATTCGCTGGACAATGTGTACACCGTTCCGAACGGGGCAAGATGAGGCGACAGCATGGGTGCCGCGGTCAGGACATCGAAGATCATATGCGCCTGCCGGTGGTCGGCTAAGCCAAGGACCGCGTCGATAAAGCTGCCACCGCGGACGGGGCCCTCCACGATTGCGAGAATTGTCTTGATCATGGCCACCTCGTTGTATCGGGCCAGTTTAGGTCAAGGATCATGGGCTAGATTTACGTAGTTTACGCAGAGGCAAGCCGCGACGCTTTGCGATCTTCTCTCCCAGTCAGGCCTCCCGCGCTTTGGCGCAGGGGCCGCTTTCGTCGGAAAAGAGCAGTCGGCGCGTGTTGGCCAGTCTACCGGACGGAGTAAGCGAGCATTGACCGATATCCGCACCAACGACCTGGATACCAATCTTCGAAAGGCATCTAAGGCACCAGGTGCCTAGAACCACAGACGGGTTACTCCCAAGCGGCTTGTAAAAGTCTGGCTTCTGCATAATTCTGTCCGAGGTCTGCCGATACCCTGAGGCTCCAATCGACGCGCTGAGCGCGACGCTGGCATAATCGAATATGCGCGTTCATCGATGCGTGATGACGACCAGGGCCTGCGACCGGCTGATCGCCGCGGCCAGGCATTGACCAAGACGCTGTGGATCCAGCGACGCGAAGCTCTCGTCGAGAATCGTGAGCGATGCGCGCTGCAGCAACGCACGCGCGAGGAAGATGCGGCTCCGCTCGCCATGCGACAACTGCCAGCCGGTCTCGCCCACCTGTTGCTCGATCCCGCCCGGCATCCGCGACAGCAGATCCCCCAGACCAAGCTCCTCGCAGAGCTCCGTCGCATCGGCGAGATCGGCGGAGGTGGGCGGCCAGCTGCGCGCCATCAGCAGGTTGAAGGCGAGCGATCCCGACAGGATATGGTTGTCGTGAAACTGCGGCGCGGCGGCGGCCAGACGGTGCCAGGCGTCGCCCCGCGTCGCCTTGTCGAGGCCGTCGAGTAGCAGCAACCCCGATGTCGGCGTCTCCAGTCCGGTCAGCAATGCAGCCAGTGTGGACTTTCCGCCGCCCGACGCGCCGTCGAGCAGGATTTTCTCACCGTGCCTGATCGTCAGGTTCGCGCGATCGACGATCCGGCGATCGGCACCGGGATAGCGAAACATAAGCCCCTCGGCCTCGATCAACGGCCGGTCCTCGTCCGCAATCCCGTCGGTTCGCCGGTTCACCGTGACCGCCCCGCCGCGCGACGCGGCAAAGAGATCGCGCACCCGCGACCAGGCGATCGCGGCGCGTGCAAGTCCAGCCGAACCGCCGGCGATCCCGCCAAAAGCGCGCTGGCCGAGAAGCAGCCCGCCCAGACTTATCGCCAGCGTCACGGGCGACGGCACCGGCTGTCCCGCAAAGGCCGGGACGAGGGCGGCGATGCCCGCGAACAGCCAGATCGATGGCAGCGCAGTCACGCCGACAATGCTCGCGCGATCCATCGCCGCCGATGTCGTGAGATAGCGCTGCACCACCGCGTCGTCCTGCGCGTCCCGGCGCGCAGCGCGGTCCTGGGCCAACCGGGTCCGATGTCCGACCATCGCCTCGATAAGCGCGTTGGTCATGTCCAGACGCTCCCCCGACCACCGTCGCATCCGCACGAAATATCGCCAGCCAAGCAACCCGGTCAGCGCGAGCCAGCCGACCAGCAGGGTCAGATGCGCGGCCGGCGCTGCGCCATGGGCGAGGACCCATGCGGTGAAGACGAGTTCGATCCCCGCGAGCAGCACCCCGATACCGCCGTTGAAGGTGAGCGCTTCGAGCGCCTGCGCCTCGATCACGCGACCGATCATCTGGCCGACACCGCTGCGCTTGATCGCGTCGGGTCGCAACGCGAGCGCGCCGGCGAGCAGCCGCGCCTTCATGATTCGTCCGAGGTCGACCGCGAGGCTCGCCTCGCACCACGCGCTCGCGGTCTGCGCAACCACGGCGGTGAGCAGGATCACCATCCAGCCGAGCAGCCAGCCGGAATCAAGCTTGCCCGCCAGAACGCCTTCACCGATCACCCGCCACCCTGCGATCTCCAGCACGTAGAGTGCGACGAACGCCGCAACGATCAGCGCGAGCGTGCGCAGGCCGCCGTCCAGCCGCATCTGCCGCCAGACCGATGCCGAGGCCGGTGCACGGAGCAGGCTGATCCCGCCGATCCGTTCGGCCTGCAGCCGTTCGTGGAGCAGCGCGGCCGCGGCGCGCGGACGACGGCGTGGCTGGATCATCGCGCGATCGAGCAGCTCATCGACCGCCGCGCGGTGTTCTGCCGCGACCGGCTCGACGAGGCGATCGCGCAGCGCAGCGATCGGTACGCGGCGACGGTGCGCCTGCCGATCGAGCAGCAGCACGCCGCCGCGTCGCCGGCCGGCGAGCGCGAAGAAACCCAGGCCTTCCGCCGTGTCATCCAGCAGGATCGCGGGCCCGCCGCTTGCCAGCACAGCGTCGATCGCGGAGGCCGATGTCTCGACGTCGACCACCTCCACTCCCAGCCGCGCCGCCGCCCATTCTGTCCACCTTGGCACGTCCTCAAGCGCGAAGGCGGCGGGAACGACCAGCGGATCGGTCGCCGGGTCGCGGATCAGTCCGGCATCCAGCGCCAGCGCCTCGATCGCCTCGCCGAGCCGGGCAAGCGGCCACCAATTGGGGGTGAGATCGGTCATGATGCGCGTTCCACGACCAGGCCATTGACCATCGTCAGTTGCCGCCACGCCGTGCCCTCACGCAGCGCATCCTGCACCGCTGCTTCCGCGTCGAGCAGATCGCGGTAGCGCGACGGGGCCGCGGCGAGCACCGCCGGTGCACCGTCCTCGATCAGCCGCCCGTCCTCGATCACGAGGACTCGATCGAACGCCCGCGTTTCCGCGAGATCATGGGTGACGCACAGCAGCGTCGTCTCGGCCCACCACACGCGTGCTTCGGCGAGCAGCGTCTCGCGCTGACCACGATCGAGCCCGCGAAATGGCTCGTCGAGCAGCACCAGCCTGGGATCGTCGACCATCAGCGCCCGCCCGAACCGGACGCGCTGTCCCTCGCCGCCCGACAACAGTCCGCCGCCTTCGCCGAGCATCGTCTGCAGTCCTTCGGGCAGCGCGCGCGCGATCCCGCGCAGCCGCGCCGCCGCCATCACGGGCCCGACCTGACCGATCGCGTCGTCGGTCGCGGCGTAGAGCAGGTTGTCGAGCAGCGAGCGGTTCCACAGCTGGATCGCCGGATCGACCCAGGCCGTCGTCGCGCGCAACGCCACCGCGCAGAGCGGTGCCCCATCGACGGTGACCGTTCCTGCCGCGGGCAGATGCCAGCCGAGCAGGACGCCCAGCAGCGTCGACTTGCCCGCCCCCGACGTGCCGACGATCGCGACATGCTCGCCTGGCGCGATGCGGACGCTGAGCTTGGTCAGGATCGGATGCCCGCCCGCGACGACATCGACCGCGTCGAACGCGATCGCGGCGGGACCTTCGGCGGTCGGTGCTGGGCCGGCGATCGGCTCTTCCCGGGCATCGAGCGGCTCGACAAGGCGGAGCAGGACGTTGCGCTGGCCCGGGTAGCTTTGCGCGAGCCCGGCAAGCCGCGATCCCAGGCCCGGAAGCTTCAGCGCCCAGAACACCAGCAACAGGTCCGCACCGCCGACACCGCGCCCGCGCGACAGATGGCTCGCGACCAGCGCCGCCGCCGCCATGGTGCCGATCAAAGCCTGTGCGCCGTCCGCCGTTACTGCGGTGCGCGCGAGCCTGCGCATCGCATGCGCCCATTCGACCAGCAGTCCCTCGTGCTGGCGCGCCACCGCGCGCTGCGCGCCGTGCGCGCGGATCGGCGCGAGGCCGAGGATCGCGTCGAGATAGAAGCCATGGAGCGCGCCTGCGTGATTGCGGACGCGCAGGTCGCGTTCGTTGAGCACCGGCTGGATCACGAGCGGCATCGCGATCGTCAGCAGCGCGACGCCAGCTGCGGCAAGGCCGCTGTCCGGGGCGATCAGCGCAATCGCGAGCGCGGTCAGGGCGAGTTCGAACACGGTCTCGACGAAGCGCAGACCGATGCCAGGAACACTGCGGATCCCGTGGATATTGTGGCTCCGGTCCGCCATGTCGCTGATCGGTCGGCTTTGGAAATAGCGATCGGCCAGCCGCGGCAGCTTTGCGAGCAGCGCTATCCGCAGCCGCACTTCCAGCGCCCGTCCCATCCGCAGCGCCGCCGATCCCGTCGCCAGTTCGATCGTGAGCAGCACCGCGATGAACACGAGCAGCGCGACTCCCGCGGTCAGCCGGTACAGCCCCATCGGCAGCCGCTGCGCGACGTCGATCAGGCCGCGGAACAGCAGCGCCTCGAGCATCAGCGCGCCCGCCGCGAGCGCCGTGGCGAACATCAGTGCTACCGGCGCGACCAGGCCGTCGGCCCGCAGCATCGCAACCAGGGTCCGGAGCGGCGTGGCGGGCGGCTCGGCGAGCGCGGCGGCGAGTTCGGGCGGAAGATCGGCGGCGGGCGCGGCGGCGGTATGCCTGCCGGCGATGGTCACCAGCACCGCCCCGCGCACCACCGCGTCGTCCCCGGCGGGGACCGCGCTCCAATAGGTTTCGGGGATCGCCGTGAACGGATCGGCCGCAGCGCGATCGGCGAGCGCCCCGATCAGTCGTGCGGCATCCGATCCGGGCGGCAGCGCGCACGCGTCGACCAGCGCCGTCACCAGCCGTATCGCTGCATCGAGCGCGGCGGCGTGCTGCCAGTCCGCAGCAGTGACGGTAGCGAGCAGCCGATCCGCCGGTCCGCCCGCGACGCCGATCGCGACAAGGCGTTCGCGCCACGCCGTCGCTGCCTCCGCCGAGCGTGCCCATCCGTGCCAGGCCGCCGCGGGGACGCGCGTGCCATGCCGGTAGATCGCGGCGCGGAACGTCGCCTCGCGCAGCCAGCGCCGCCCGATTGCCGGGTCCATGACCTGCACCCAGCCGCGAACGCGCCGCCACAGCACGACGAAATGCGTCGCCTCATCAGCATGGCGAACCACGACGATCGCGGGCAGTGTTGTGCTGGCGAGCATCACATGGTCGGCGGGAACCAGCACCTGCTCCGCCGCCAGGCCGAGATGGTTGGCGACGGCTTCGATAGTGTCGATCGACGTGCCGTCGACGCTGGTCTGGCACGCCTCGCGCAGCCGCCCGTAGCTGACCGGGATACCATGCCCCTCGAGCAGGCACTTGAGTGCCGCCGGGCCGCAATCCATGCTCGATGTCTGGACGACTTCCGGGGCGAGCCATCGCCGCGGACCGCTCATCGCAGCGCCCCGGCGGCGGTCCGCATCAGCAACCGCGCGGGCGAGACATGCTCGACCGCGACCTCGACCGACCCTGCAAGCCCGTGCGCCAGCGCGACGCCGCGGATGGCGCCGCGTGCCGCGGACAGCTCGACCCGCATCCGGCCGTCGCGCAGCTCGCCGGCGACACGCTCGACCCGTGCCGGCACGACGCCATATTCGGTCCAGGGATACCCCGCGAGGCGAAGCGTGGCGCGCTGACCCGGACGGATCCGGCCCAGTCCGTTGGCCGGATCGAACGCCGCGACAACGATCAGGTCGCCGGCCGGGAGGATCGTCGCGAGCCGCTGACCTGCCACGACGATCGCGCCTGGCGCGACCGCCTGGACATCCGCGACGATCCCCGACACCGGCGCGCGAACCACGCGACCGGCAATCTCGATACGCAGTTGCGTGGCCAGCGCCGCGGTCGATGCCTGGTCGTCGGCCAGGGCGAGGCGCATGCGTTCGAGCTCCTCGCGGTGCGCGCTGTTCCGGCCGCTGCGGGACTGTGCTTCGGTTTCGATGCGGCGTGCGTCCTCGGCGAGCGCATCGCGCGCAGCAGCGGCACGGCGCGCATCGGCGCGGGCGCGGATGGCGTCGGCCTGCGACACGCCACCCGCCTCGCTATCCTCGACGTGGCGTCGCGCGATATCCGCGGCAAGACGCGAAGCCGCATCGGCCTCGGTCGCGCGCGCGCGCGCCGCACGCGTTGCCGCCGCCGCGCTCGATCGATCCGCGCTGTCGGCATCCCCAAGCAGCGCCATCTCACGGTCGAGCGACGCCAGACGTCGCGGATAGTCGCGCATTCGCCGCTCCGCCTCGGCGAGCCGGAGCCGCTGGGGTTCGGCATCGAGCGAGACCAGCACGTCCCCGGCCGTCACGCGGCGGCCGATCGAGAGCCGCGTCGCGATCATCCGCCCCGATTGCGCGGGCGACACGGCTCGCGGGGCAGTGCCGACCTCGAGCCGCGCACTGGTCGACACCTCGTACAGCGTCACCGACGCCAGCGTGAACCACCGCAGCCAGATCGCGAGCAGGGCTGCTGCGACGGCAAGCGCGAATAGTGCCAGGCGCGGCGTCTCGCGAGCCAGCGCGTTATGCGTCCGGGCGAATGGCGTGGCCATGCCGCGATCACTGCCCCGCCGGAGTGAGGGTGGATGGCGGCGAAGACGTCGTCCGCCATCCACCGCCGAGCGCGCGGACAAGGCCGACGGTGGCGATCGCCCGCGCATGACGAAGCCGGACCAGCCGGGTTTGCGCGCCAAGATCCGCGCGTGCCGTGTCGAGCGACTCGAGCAGGCTGATCGAGCCGCGGGCGAGGCGTCGGGCAGCCAGCTGTTCGCCGCGAAGGCTCGCATCTGCCGCTTCGCGCGCCACCGCCTCCTCCGCCGCAAGCAGGCGCGTGGCGGCGAGCTGGTCCTCCACGTCGCGAAACGCGCGCAGGATAGTGTCGCGCTGCTGCGCCTGGGCCAGCTCCTCCTCGGCCGCCGCCCTGCGAACGCGCGCGGCGGTACGGCCACCGTCGAAGATCGGCAGCGAAAGGATCAGGTTGAAGCCGAACGTCTGCGCAGTCTGGGACAGGAGCTCGCCGAGCGTCGGCGAGGCCTGCCCGCCATTGCCCGTGAGCGCAAAGCCCGGAAACCATGCGGTCTTCGCGGCCCGATGCCGCAACCGCGCCGCCTCCACCGCATCCGCGACCGCCGCAACGTCCGGCCGTCGCAGCAGCATCTCGCTCGGCAGTCCGGCCGGGATCGTGGGAACCGTGAGGAGTTCCGGTGCGGCGCGACGGTCGGGGATTGCTGCGGCACCGACCAGCAGTGCCAGTGCATGCCGGGTCAGTGCGCGGTCGCGGTCGCGCGCGAGCAGGTCGGCGCGCAGCATGGCAAGTTCCACCTGTCGCCGATTGACATCGCGCGCCGCGGCATTGCCGCGCGCGGCCTGCGCCGCAACGATCGCCAGCGCCCGCGCCGCCCGGTCGATCGCGCTGGCCAGGACGTCGCGCTCGCCATCGAGCGCGCGCAACGTGAAATAGGTCTGCGCAATCTCCGCCTGCACCGCGAGCCGCGCACCGGCCAACCTTGCCTCTGCGGCGCGCGCATCCAGCCGCGCCGCGCGCGCGGCCTTGCCAAGGCCGCCAAATAGGTCGGGCTCCCACGCCGCACGGAGGCCAAGCTCAAACAGACGGCCGTTTTCGCCGCTGGCGGTGGCAAGATTGCCTGACTGGTCGGCGACGCCGGCGATCGCGGCAACCCGCGGCAGACGTTCGGCTGATATCGTGCGGACGGCGGCCCGTGCGATCGAAAGCCGCGCCGCGATGATCGCGATGTCCGCGTTATCGATATTGCCCCGCGCGACGAGCGCGTCGAGCTCTGGGGAGCCGAAGATCGTCCACCAGTCCGCGCGCCAGGGCAGCGGGCTCGCGATGCGCTGTGCCTCGGCATAGGTCACGGGCACGTCCGCTGCGTCAGCGCCCGCCGCGATGCCGAGCACGCTGGCGACGAGAAGGGGGATTGCGTGCCGGACGCGGAGATGGCCGGAACAAGTCCGGCCATCTCGTCTGGAAACGATCATCTGAGATCGCAACCGCAGCGGGTCAGGCGTGCGGCTTGGGATCGTCCCTGCCACGACCGCGACGGATGTGGCCGGCGGGATCATCGGCGCCGCGTTTGCCGGCGTGCAGATCGGTCTGGATCTTCATGCTTCTTCTCCTGACATGCCGCGCAGCAAGACTCCGCGGCGGGTTTCGGTGTGTCGGATCCTGTCGAAATTGGGCGTTCTTGCGTCGCTCGAAGGTTGTTCCGACCGCATCCCATCACGGCTGCAGGCGGTGACATGCGTTAGTGTCGCGCGCGCAAAAAACGGTTCAAACCATTGGAACTTTTTTAGAAACTGCGTCGCGCACCAAGGATGAGACCGCTCTGCCAGCGTCCGCTGTCATGGTTTGGGCCATTGCCTGCCCATTGCACGGTGATGGCGAGTCTATCGAACCGGCGCGCGACACCCAGTCGCCAGTCGAGCTCGATGAATCGCGGCCTGCCGGGATCGCGTGGTGGCGTCAGGACCCCGCCATGGCCCGCCAGGGACCAGGGGCCGTGCTCGACCAGCGTCGCGTTGACGTCCACATAGGCCGCTTCGCCGCCGCGGCCGTCATAATCGGGCGTCAGGTAGAGATGCGACTGCACGCGCCGCCCGATCAGTCCGACATAGGCTTCGGTCAAACGGCGTGCATAGTCGCCGGTAAAGAACCGGCTATAGACCCGATTGGTGATGGCGATGTCGAAGGTCAGCGCGCCGCTGAGACGTCTGGCGTAACCGACATACTGTACCGAACGGTGCGGCCGGACGCCGCTGTCTCGCGTCGCAACGACCGTCGCCGAAATACCGGCATAAAGCCCACGGACATCGTCATAGGCCAGCGTCGCGGTGCCGATCGGTCGATCGCCGCTGACCGTCTGTCCGCGAAAGCGGTCATCCGATGCGACGGAAATCTCGAACCCGGTTTGCGCCATCGCAGGCACGGGGACGAGGCCGATCGAGCATATTGCAAGACCGTGCAGACCGCGCGCGCGCCGCCGCCTAATTCGGCACGGAACAGCGCGCGCTGCCGGACCGCGCCAAATGTTGGAGCGTGTCGCACGCATCAATGACGCCGCCGCCGCTGCGCGCGGACACAAAAGACTGGCCCGTCTTGCCGGGGCGCAATTCCTGCATGAGCGCCATCAGCCCGCTGACATGTGCTGCCGCATAGGAATTTCCACTGACCAGATACCATCGACCGCCCGGCTCCGTGGTCGGCACGTCCCGCCCGGGGGCAATGTAAACCCCGGTTCGCGTTCCCGCCACTCCATCGTCTGCGACCGCGACAACGCCGGGCAGCGCCGCCGGGAAGCCCGAGCCCGTCTCCGGATCGACCGCCGCGACGAACGCGACGCCGCGCGCGATGCCGACCTGGACGAGCCGGGCGAGCAGCTGATCGAACGGCCCTGTCAGGCTGAGATTGACGACGCGCGCCTTGCGCTCGATCGCGAAGGTCAGCGCCTTGGCGAGGCTCAGCGTGTCGCAGATCGTTCCTGCGGTGCCGCCGGGTTGCCAGCATGCGCGCAGCCCCATGAGGCGCGCACCAGGCGCAATACCCGCGATTCCGACCGCGTTGTTCGCCCGCGCGCCGATGATCCCTGCGACGCCGGTCCCATGGGTTTCTGCCCCCACGGTCGCGGCATCGGCGACAAAATCGCGATTGATCATCAATTGCCCGCGAAGATCGGGGTGGCCGGCATCGATCCCGCTGTCGATGATCGCCACCGTGATGCCGTTGCCGGTCGCCATCCGGTGGAGCGCCGCCAGCTGCCAGCCGCGCGTCGCGGGCTGCGCACGGAACAGGCGATCATTGTAAAAGGCCGGCGCTTGGCCCTGCGTCGCGTAGCGGTGGAGCGGCTGTGACCAGGCGACGCCTGAAAGGTGCGAAATCCGCTCGGCGGTTCCCTCGAGTGATCGGCCTTCGGGGACGATCATTACCATGCAGTCGATCCCAAGGATCGGCAGCGGCCAGCCGGTCTCCAGCCGCAACCCTTCCTTGCGCGCGATCCGCGCCGCCAGTCGGCGTCGCGCCTGTGCACTCGTCGGATCGCCGTAGCCGCCGCCATAGTCGGTGCCCGGGCGATAGTGCTCCGGGGCGAGCCTGAGCATCACCAGGATGCGGCGATCCGCCATCGCATCGGGGCTCGCCGATGGTGCGGCCGTCGCGCCTGCCGGGCTCTGCGCGCTCGTCATCGACGGGGTGGCCGTGATCGCGAGCGCGAGGAGCAGAAGCGCGCGATTCATTTTGCGGGCGCCTGTTCGATCGGTTCCGCCATCGTCACGTCCGCGTCGCGCCGCAGCCGTGCAAGCGCCGCGCCGCCCGCGCCGCCCGGTACCGCAAGAACATAGGCGCCGGACGCGGTCGGCCCGTCGACCAGTCTCGCGCCGCTTGCCTGGAGCGCCCGACGGAACGCCGCCTCGCTCGCCTCGGGCCGAAACATCGCCAGCACGTTGCCGCTGCGTGTTGCACTTGCGTTGCCCAGCACATGATACGCGCCCGGCCGCCCATCGTATCGCTGCGTCAACGTCTGCGCGCCGAGCGCCAGCACGGCGACGAATTGCGCTGCGACTACCCAGCGTAGCGTCCGGGGGCGCATGACGGCGCGACGTACCGCGCGCAGCGGATCGCGCGTGCGGCGTCGCGGCACGTCCGTCGCGACCGGCACGCCGCCCGTCGCGTCGAGCCGCGCCGCCATCGCCGCCCAGCTATCGCCGGTTTCACCCGTATCCCGCGCCACCGCATCCGCCAGATGCCGCTCCTGCACCAGATCCGCGCGGCACGCACCGCACTCGGCGAGATGCTCGGCGACGAACGCGGTCTCCACGGCATCCAGCTGCCCGGTGACGTACCAGGGCAGCAGCAGGTGCACCTCGGCATGCCGGTCGGTGGGGAAGGGAAGGATCTGGGTCATTGTCCTGTTCTAGAGCCAGTCCGACAGATCGCCGGGAAGGCTTTGCTTGAGGTGGCGGCGGGCGTGAAACATCCGCGTCTTCACGGTATCGACGGGGCAATCCATGATTTCGGCAATCTCGCGGTAGCTGAAGTCCTGGTAATAGGTCAGGTTGACGACGGCACGGTGCGACACGGACAAGCCTTCGATGGCTTCGGCCAGCGCCAGCTTCACGCGGACCGCCCGGCTGTTCTCCTCGGGTGTCGCGGCGTCGCTGGCGAGTGCTTCCGAGCGGTCGTCATCGACCGGCTCGTCCAGCTTGCGCAGCGCCGCGAGGCCCTGGCGATAGGCAATTCCGAACATCCAGGTCGACAGCCGGCTCTCACCATTAAAGCCTCCGATCCGGTTCCACACGACCATCATGGTATCGTTCCGCACCTCCTCCACGAGATGCGGGCGGCGTAACAAATTGAGGAGGAAGCGTGACAATCGGGTGTCCCACGCGCGATAGAGCATCTCGAACGCCCGCCGATCGCGCGCACGGATGCGATCGATCAGCGCGGCCTCGCCGATACCGTGTCCGTCCTTGGCGCGCGGCGCCGCAGACCCGACCCCTGTCACTCCGGTCCTCCTGTTCGCCCGTTAGTGTCTGTCCGGCAGGAAATGGTTCAATCGCAACTTCGCATAGCGATACGATCAAGTCCTGGATGAGCGGTCCTCAGCGTTCACACGGGCCGATGCCTCGTTCACCTTGCCAGCAATCAGCGCGAGACGATAAGCCAATTCCGCTCACTCTCGCGAGCATGAACACGCGGCAGAAACGTTGCTCTTCGTGCCGGATCAGGACGGTCCGCGTCCGACCAGAAAGCGGCCGGTTGGCCCCTTACCCGACCGCCTGAACGAACGTCCACTTGCGACGATAGTCTCTCAAAAGCGACCGCCCGCTTACCACCGAGGCTGCGTAGAAACGTCTTGTTAGGCTATGCTTGCCGGCGTCATCTGGAGACGTCGGATGGGTCGTTTCATCGAGGGGTGTGACCGCCGGGAGCAGCTTTTTCTCCCGACCTGCGTGGACGACTACGTTGCGGAAGACAGCACCGTGCGCATCGTCGATGTGTTCGTCGACGAACTGGATCTGGCGACGCTGGGGTTTGCCGACGCCGCTGCGACGGGTCGGCCAGGCTATCGTCCGGCGACGTTGCTCAAGCTTTACGTCTACGGCTATCTGAATCAGGTTCAGTCGAGCCGACGCCTGGAGCGCGAGGCGGGCCGCAACGTCGAGCTGATGTGACTGACGGGCAAGCTCGCACCGGATATCAAGACCGTCGCCGACTTTCGACGCGAACAAGGGCTGCGATCCAGGCGGCTTGTCGCCGGTTCGTGCTGTTGTGTCGGCAGCTCGGCCTCATCGCGGGCGGCACGGTCGCGGTGGACGGGAGCCGCTTTCGCGCGGTGAATGCGCGCGACCGTAACTTCACGCCTGTCACGATCCGGCGCCGGATGGATCAGGTCGATGCAAGCATCCAGCGCTACCTCGGCATCCTCGACACCGCGGGAAAGCGTCGCGGCTGTCCCCGTTTCTTGGAAAATGCGACGAGGTCGGATCTGCTCCCCAAAATCATGCCATTGGGAAATTTGCTCGTCAGTTGAAACGAGTGATGCGGCGAGGCCGATTTACCGGGGATTAGATCATTGGCGTGCGGCGCGAGTATGATGCCGGCGTGAAAACCGCCGAGTTGTGCCGGAAGCACGGGATTAGTGACGCGACGTTCTACAACTGGAAGGCGAAATACGGCGGGATGACCGTGTCGGAGGCGGCGCGGTTGCGGGCGCTCGAGGACAAGAACCGTCGGCTGAAGGATCTGCTGGAAATAAACTGATCCGGTCTGCGAAGCGCTACGCTGCAGTGGAGGAGCTGATGGCTGACCACGGTTTCTCCGAGGGGCGTGCCTGCGGGCTTATCGGGGTCAATCGGTCGCCATGGCATTATGAGCCGCTTCGCGGGCAGGACGATGCTGCCCGCGTCCGGATGCGCGAGATCGCGAACGAGCGTCGTTGGTTCGGCTACCGGCGGCTGGCGACCCCGCTCAGGCGCGAGAGGAGAGGCATGAACCTGAAGAAGGTGTATCGGTTGTATCGCGAGGAGCGGGTGACGGTGCGCAAGCGTAGCGGCCGCGAGCGCGCGCTTGGGACGCGACCGCCGGTCGCCTTCATCCCCCGGCACGAGCGATAGCGCATTCTCGTGCGATCCGCTTCGACGACAGCATACGCCCGCCGCTCGCTCATCCCCAGCACCGACCGGAGATGCGCGACTGCTTGCTGCTTCACGGCAGGCGTCATCGCTTTTTTTAGAACAGGTCTTTCCGGCCTGCGTTGTTCAGTATCTGTCATACAGAGTTAAGACGCGCGCCGTAGCGGCCGCCTATGACAAATCGAACGTTAAGACTCTGGTCGCGGAGCATGGTCGCACGACTGATGGTACCCGTCGCCATCATGCTGGGGCTGGTGTGCCTGCTGGGCCTGATCGGGCACGGTACCAGAGAGCGTGTTCAGACGGCGCGCGATGCGGCGAATGCCGGCCAGACCGTTCGGATCAACCTGATCGAGGTGCGGTCGATCAGCCGCTCGTTGCAACGTGACGCGCTGAACCTGCTGCTCGAACGCGATCCTCGCGCACTTGCGATTATCCATGGGAAGTTCGCGAAACGGTCAATCCAGATGCGGACGCAGCTTGCCCGGCTGGTTCGGAACCCGATAGCGGGGTTAAGCGCACGGAGCCCATATATAGCCAGTCAGATAATCGTATTACGACAGTTGGCGATCATGGCCGATGACGCCACTAAGGGTCGCCAAGATCGGGCGTGGACCGTCTTTCGCGATGACGTCCGTCCCAATGAGCGGATGGCATCCAGGATCGCCGATACCCTCATCGCGTCCCAGGAAGTCGAGGTCGAGCGTCTGTTCCGCAACGCCCATGATCTGGAGCGGCAAGAAGTCGCAATCAGTGTCGCGGCAGGCATCATTTTGTTCGCACTAGCCGCTTACGGCACGGTGGTGATCGTCCAACGGACCATTGTCCGCCCGTTGCTGGACATCGAACACACATTGGCGGTGATCGCCGGAGGGAATGCAGAAGGTCGCACGCCGCATGCAGAACGAACCGATGAGATCGGTCGGATGTCACGCGCGATCGAAGTCTTTCGGGCCTCGGTCGTGGAGCGCGGACGGTTGGAAGCCGATAATGGCCGGCAGCGGTTGGCAGAGGTTCAGCGCGAACGTCAAATCGAAGATGCGCGGCGCACGGCACAGACAGCCGAGGCGGAACGTGACCGCATCGTCCGACAGGCCGCAACCACGTTGGAAGGCGAGATAGCGAACGTGCTTGCCGAGCTTCGCGGAGCAGCCGGACAATTGTCCACGACATCGGGCGAACTCGAGGATCATTCGACCGACGCGACGCGCGAGCTTGGTAGTGTCGGCGTAGCCGTCAGGCGAGCGATCAACGGAGCGACGGATATTGCCGCGGCAACGAACCAGTTTATGGGCGCGATAAGTCTGTCCAGTCAGAGTACACGTCTGTCTGCCGATCTCAGCGCAGAGGCCGCGGACTGCGCAGCCCGGCTCGCACAGGATATGACCGACGTCCAGAATGAGGCCCGTGCGATTGGTGCCATCGTCGGAGTCATCAGGACCATTGCTGCACGAACCAAGCTCCTCGCACTGAACGCCGCTATGGAGGCGGCCCGTGTCGGCGAAGCCGGAAAGGGGTTTGCCGTCGTTGCCGACGCCGTGAAATCCTTGGCCGCGCAGACCGCGGAAGCGACGGGTGAGATTGCGGAGCAGATAACTGGCATGCAACGCGGCACCGGCGCAGCCTATGCCGGTCTATTGCATATTCGCGCGATGGTCGAGGACATGGCTCGCGGCACCGATGATCTCGCGTCGAGCATTGGCGAACAGGCGCAGAGCGGCCAGGTCATCAGCCGGAACGTGGATGGAACTGCTACAGACCTCGACCTGATCGGGCGCCTGGTGACACAGGTATCCGTCGCGACGCAAAGCACGACGGGGATGGCAGCCAAGGTCCGCATGGACTCACGGCTGGTCGAAGACGGGGCATCGTCAATCGATGCCGCCCTGTTGCGCTTCTTCGAGACGCTGCACGCAACTTGAGGCTACGCGCCGTCGATCCGGAGCATCGCACGGGCGCGGTTCAGCGTAGACCGCTGCCCTCCAACGCGAGGACCGCGGCCCGCATTGCTACGATGCGATCGGCAGCCGTGGGCGAAAGCTCGCCCCAGGAAAATGCCGAACGGTCACGCGCGCCTTCGCGCCACATCCGCGCAGCGACATTGTCCAGATCCGCAGCGGTCGGGGACCGGCCCGTCGACATGCAATCGACGATTTGATGGGGAACGAGCGAGGAAGCGCTGGACATCGGGAATACCTTCTACGGCAAGCGCTTTCCCTAGCTGCGTTTGATGGCACCAGAATGACAGGCACGGTGTTTTCAGACACCTAGCGATATGGAAATGCTTTCCGGAGCTTCGGGCCCTGACGCGGAAATCACGTCCAGCCATTGGCCGTGCTGATCCGAATATATGCCACAGCCATCGACGTGACGATCAAGTCATGCCGCATCGTAACATGCACGTCACAAGTTTACCGCATTCAGCCTGGAGCCGGATGCGGAAATTGGGGGCGCGATGTTTTAGATCTTGGCTGGTTGCTGGCGTCCGTCATTTTGACAAGCCGATGTAAGCGATAAAGTCGGGCGACGCGTACGCCTGCTGCTGCAACGCGACGGCATGAAGAATTGTCTGGTCTGCCCGATCAATAGTCGTCGCGTGCGCTAGACCCAACGTATCACCGCAGGCGGACTGCCGTTCCATTAAGTGAAATATACCATGATCTCGAACGAAAACGCGTTCGGGGCGCGACGTCGCACGTCCCGCGATCACCTCGCGAGGTGTCACTGGCATATCAGCACCGGGGGAAACCGAACAATGATCCGTAATTTGAAGCATGTCGACCGCATGGCGTCCCTGCTCCTGGGAGCCGCGACCGCAGCACTGTCCGTGGCGCCGGCCGCTGCCCAAACCGTCGCGGCGCCCGTCAGCCAGGAGGCCGATACGGGCGACGAGATCCTCGTCTCCGGGTATCGCCGCAGCCTCGAAGAAGCGATCGACATGAAGCGCAACACGATCGGCTTTTCGGACTCGATCATCGCCACCGATATCGCCGACTTCCCCGAGCAAAATCTCTCCGAAGCGCTGCAGCGCGTGCCCGGCGTGACGATCGAACGCGAACGCGGCCTCGGCACACGCGTCAACGTCCGCGGCCTGCCGAGCGAATTCACCTTCGTGTCCATCAACAAGCTGGCGACCGCCTCGGGCTCGGGCGGCCGCGACGTCGAGTTCGACATCTTCGCGTCCGAACTGATCCAGTCGGTCACCGTGCAGAAGTCGCCGGTGGCGGCGGACGAGGAGGGCGGCATCGCCGGCTCCGTGCTGATCCGTACCGCGCGGCCGTTCGACAACCCCGGGCTTCGCGTGGTCGGCAGCGTTGATGGCGCGTATAATTCGATCTCCGAAAAGTTCGATCCCAACTTCTCGTTTCTCGCCAGCAAGACCTTTGGCGATTTTGGCGTGCTGGTCTCGGTCGCCAAGCAGCAGCGCACAAACCGCACCGATTCCAACTCGGGTATCAACTTCCGCCCGATCGCGCGCTGGACCGATCGTGCCAACACCGTCTACCGCAACCAGGCGATCGCGGTATTGCAGCGCGACGCTGGCGTGACGTTCACCGAAGCCAACAAGAACAGAATCGTCTTCCTCGATAAGGTCGGCGACCGCGTCTATCAGAACGATCAGGACCGCCTCGGGCTGTCGGGCTCGGTGCAGTACAAGCCGAGTGATGATTTCAGCCTGGCGTTCGACGCCTTTCTCGGATCATACGACACGACCGAGGACGAATATGACGCTGCCGGCTATTCGGCATCGAGCAATTCGACGCTCGAGACGATCCACGAATTTGATGCCAAGACGCTCGCGGATAGCGGCATCGTCGTGCTGCGCGACGTCTCCTACACCAACACACAGCATGAATTCCTGAGCAAGGAATATATCAACGAGACCGACTATCGGCAGTTCGGCGGGGAGATGAACTGGACGACGGGCAACTGGAAGATCAATGCACTGGGTGGCTATTCCGGCGCCAGGAAGACGCTCGACTATGCCAATCTGAAGCACGTCGCCTATGCGCCCTCGCGCACGCGCTATACCGAGAATGGCGGCGAAACGATCCCGAGCGCCAATCCGAAGACGATCGACATGTACGATGCGCCGAATTCGTATCTGTTCGAAGCCTATGAGACCACGCGCGAACAGATCAAGGACGACAAATATGCCGCTCAGATCGATCTGAGCTACCAGTTTGACTCGTCGGTGCTCAAGCGCTTCAATTTCGGTGGTCGCTACACCGACAAGACCAACGAGCGTCAATATGGCGAGGAGAAGATCCAGGGTCCGACCCGCGGCAGCACTGCCTATGTCAACACCCGCAAGCTGGGCGACAGCCCGCTCGAGACCGTCACCGACATCGTCGGCGGGAAAAACTACCAGGCACGCGACCTGAGCTGGGCGCAGGTCTCGAACGCCTATGCGCGCGACTTCTTCCGGCCCGACGGGTTCGTCACGCCGTTCAGCGATGCGAACTATTACAAGGTCAAGGAAGAGACGATCGCCGGCTATGCGATGGTCGATTTCGAGTTCGACGTGGCCGTGCCGCTCTTCGTCAATCTGGGTGGCCGCTATCTGCGCACCACGATCAATTCGGAAGGGTTCCAGCAGGTCCAGAACCCGAGCGGCTCGATCGGCCTGACCCCCGCGCCGGTGTCAAGCGACGGCAAATATGAGAAATTCCTGCCCTCGTTCAACGCGCATGCCGAGCTGACCGACAGCCTGTTCCTGCGCGCTGCCGCGTCCAAGACGCTGATCCGCCCGGCGTTGACCGATCTGGCGTATAAGCGGATCGCGAGCATCGGCAATTTCCGGTACACCGACGGCAATCCCGGCCTGAAGCCTACGCTTGCCGATCAGTGGGAAGTCGGCCTCGAGCAGTATCTCCCGCGCGGCGGTATTCTGGCAGCGTCCTATTTCTGGAAGAAGATCAAGGGTGTGGTGCAGAGCCAGTTGACCGGTGAGGTACCCGGCGTGACGGTCTACAATGCCAACGGCACGGTCAACGGCGTCTATGACTTCGACGTCTACCAGCCCGTCAACGCCAAGGGCGCGTACAAGGTCAGCGGCGTCGAGGTGAACGCAGTGATCCCGTTCGGCATGGTCGCGGACTGGGCGGACGGCTTCGGCGTCAACGCCAACGCCACCTTCCTCAACAGTTCGCTGACGGGGCAGTCCGACCTCGGCATCGATACCTCGCCGATCGGCCTTGCCGACAAGACCTACAATGCCACGGTCTTCTACGACAAGGGACCGCTGTCGCTGCGCGTCTCGTACAACCGCAAGGGTGCCTATGTGGAGCGGATCGAGCGCAACATGTATCCGGTCTACCGCGATGCCTATGGCCAGTTCGACGTCGCCGCCAGCTATCAAGTGACGCGCAACGTCCGTGTCGAGCTGCAGGGCATCAACGTCGGGAACGCGAAGACGACCGGCTACACGATGGATCCGTCCTTTCCGGCAATCTACGAATCCTCGGGCAGCCGCATCAGCCTAGGCGTTCGCGGGCAGTTCTGATCCTCGGCAGGCCTCGCCGTGGGGGCGGGGCCTGCCGCGTAATCTCGTTGTGGAGAATCCCCAAGTCTCGCGTAGCGCCCTTGCCGCTCTCGCTCGACGCCAGCAACAGGACGGCACTCGCGACAAGTTCAAGCCGCCCCAGGCGCCGGAGTGGAACGCCTGTGATCAGCTCTTCGTCAGCTCCCGGCGTTGCGTCAAAATAGTACCGGATAAGACGTGTTTCAGTGCCTCCCGGACGAGACGACGTTCACGCGGATGCCGCGTTCTTTCAGCTCAGGACGGCATATCAAACGCCGCTCTGCCCGAAATTGAATAGGCGTCCGCCTGACGGTCGATAATGCCGAGTTTCCCGGCTTCTTCGAATACCGCTTTAAAATCGGGCGTGGAGAGGTGCGCGTTCAACGCCGCCTGATCTCGCCAGGCTTCAATCAGGCGGAACGTGCCGGCGGCACCTACTTCCTCCGTAATGTCGAGAAATACACAGCCGTCCCGGAGTCTGGCTGCGCTCCCCATGCGCGAAGCGATATCCCGGAACGCCTCCACGTCGCTGAGCTGGATGCGATATGTTGCATAGATCAGGATGGTCGGGGTGTCGGTCATATCCAAGCTCCATTGTGGCGACGGAAAAGATGATCGATCCCGTCGCGCACGTTTCCGGGATATGGACCGGCACTGGTACTGCGGGTAGAACCTACCTAAAGGTAAGTGTCAAAGAGGCTTGATGAACGTTCCCCGATCTGACGCTGCAAGTAACTGTGGCCTTGATGTCGCGCTGGCCATCATGGGCGGCAAGTGGAAGCCGCTGATCCTGTACCATCTCAGCTCGGGTCCGAGGCGGTTCGGCGATCTCAAGCGGGCGGTTGCCGGTATCAGCGAAAAGGTGCTGATCCAGCAATTGCGTGAACTCGCTTCGGCAGGCGTAGTGGTTCGTCACGATTATGGCGAAGTGCCGCCCAAGGTCGATTACACCGTCACGCCGTTTGGCATGACGCTGATCGAGGCTCTGCTGCCCCTGTGCGAGTGGGGCGTAAGGAACCGCACCCGCGCTTCGGCCATCATGACTTCGAGGGCGAGCTAGAGAGCCGTTAACTGCGCCTCGTTGCTAAGGCTTTCTCAATATTGTATCTTTTTTGAAGAGGCATCGCCGCGATGTCGGCTATTGCCGGCCGCCGTCCCGAAAGCCGCCGTTCCACTGTCCTCCCTCGGCGAACATCAGACTAACGTACAGAAAGGCGAGGCTGCTGATGGCCTGACATGTTTGCGGTCAGGCGCCCGGCGACGATCCTGGTAGCTGCCGTTTGAAATGCTATCTCCTCGCGCGTCCAAGAAGCGCTCGTGTCAAATCGTAGCTAAGGTTGCCGTGTGCAGCAGAGCGATGGCCAGGTTGCTCTTTACCACCGGATTGCGCCAGCCGACCGCGGGTATGGTCATCAGCTTGTAGGTTATCTGCATCGGAAACAAGACGCCGGCGATGGCGATCGACAGCGTCGTATTGCCCGAAGCCTGACCGATCAGCGCGACGGCGCTGGCCATTGCGATGGTCGCGTAAAGGCATGCAAGGATACGCCGCGCAGCACTGTCGACGCCGTAGCACACAGTCATCGCGGGCACGTCGCGCGCGATCAACGCTGGAATGACCGTCACAACGATAACATTCACGAGATGAGATAGGGTCAACAAGACCATGGCTTCATCCGATCAGAAGCTGGCGCATCGTCAATATAGAGATTCGATGCGTACCGGTCCAGCGCGGGCGCGGCTTATGCATCCGACAACAGACACGCCTGATCGGAATTGATCAACGAGGCGCTAAATCCGATCTATAAAATATCCTCGCGAATTAGCTAAGCTGCGAGTTCGTTGAGTATCTATAGGCCGATGCTTTTCAATCAACGATATCCCGGTTTAGCGTCCTTAGTCCGTAAGGTAGTCAGAAAAGTAGAAGGCCCACAAAGTAGCCAATTTTTGCTTTTACCGCCGTCAGACGAGCTCATTTAAACCGGACATTGCCGACGCAAGAAACGCGAGATAGATTCTAGCCATGTGGACATTGTTCCCTTGAAATATTGCGGCTCTGGGCATCCAGGCTTTCCGCTGCGGGCCTTCCGGGTGCGCTTCGGATTACCGGACCAGTCGGGAAGCTCTCCTGCCGTATGAGGCGGAACGGCGGCGGCTGACTCAAAGGATATAGATTGTTGGTGCGAACTTCCTAACTTAAGTCTACGAAAGCTACCATCAACGGCGTTCCGTTGGCTGAGAGACGCTGGAGTGCTCCCGCTTATCTGGGGGAGTGACCAATGTTTTGTTTCGAGCTAGAGCCTGCGATACCGCTTCTGACGGTCACCCAGAAAGGCGTTTGGACAGCCGCGACGGTGGCGACGTTTGAGCCGGCATTTCGGCAAGAGCTGAAACGGCTTCTGGTCTCGGGGCGGCCGACATCGCTGATTATCGAAATCAGAGCCACGGTGCCCAGGGATCTTCTTGTCACCAAGGCGCTGCGCGCAATGGTTGCGCGACTTGGACATCTCAACGCGGACAGAACCGCCGTCGTGTCGTCGTTGGGATTTGCAGATTTGCAAGCCGGACGCATTCCCGACCCAAATACACGGATTTTTACGTCGATCGTTCAGGCAAGGGATTGGGTGACGAACAAGCCCGGGGAAAGCCTCAGTATGACGTCAGGCAACGAGCCGAGCGATGCTAGCCCAGAAGGGTCCGTCGTCCATGTACGCGGCCCTGCAGACGTGGACTTTGTGCTTACCCCAGCCGCCGCGCTCGAAACGGCTAGGCGTATCAGCGATGCAGCCGTGGAAGTGCTTCTGGAAACCGCGAGCGCGACGGCTCAGCGCGTCATTCCGATGTAAGCAGTTCCAAAGCCCGGACGCCTGATTTGGTGCCAGCATTGGAGTGAGGCTGAGGATGGAGAGCCTCTGCAACGCATCATTGCTTGATCATGACACGCGCACTTGGCGCCACCGGTCGGAGGTTCGCCACGGTGAACCTCCGGCCGGGTTGTATGCGCTGGGATCAGAAATCCCCAATGTCACCTGCCGAGCGCTTTGGCGATCGCCGCGGTCGCGAGGGGGCGCATGGCGGCATAGCCCTGCGGGGTCGGGTGGACGCCGTCGGTTGCGTAGCCGGGCTTCATCGCCCCCGCCGGCGTCGAAAGTGCGGCGTGATAATCGACATAGGTGAAGCCATTGGCTTTGGCAAAGCCGCGCAGCCAGTCGTTGAGCGCGGCGATCTGCGGGACCGGGCGTTTGTCGGGGCTCCAGGGAAAGGCGGCGGCGGGGGGAACCGAGGCGAGGATCACCATGATCCCGTGCGCGCGCGCGAGTTCGGCCATGCTCCGGATATTGCCTTCGACAGTCTCGATCGTCGCGGCGCCGGTGTTGCCGGCGATGTCGTTGGTCCCGGCCATGATGTGGACTGCCCGCGGTTTGAGCGCGATGACATCGCTGCGGAACCGGACGAGCATCTGCGGGGTCGTCTGCCCGCTGATCCCGCGATCGACCACGCCGTTCGAGAACAATGCGGCGTCGGCATGGATCCAGTTGTCGGTGATCGAATCGCCCATGAACACGACGCGGACCGTCTTGCCGGCGAGTCCGCGATTATCCGCAGCGTAACGGCATAACTGGCCAAAGTCGCGGGTCAGCATATGCCGTTTCCACGCTGCCCAGCCGGCTGAATCGGCCGGTGCTGGATGTTGCGGGCAGGGGTCGGCGACGATACCCACCGGATCGCTGGCATAGGGCGTGTCTGCGTCACTCGTCTGCGCGGCGACGGTGATTGGCAACACAACAAGTATCATTGGCAAGAGCCAGTGTTTCATCGCCATGCGGTGGATCCTTTCCTGTGTCGTACGGCGCCCTCGGCAGGCGCAATTATATAATTACCGCAATTTATCATACAAACCTTGTTACCGCTATCGGATCAGGCAATACAGCGGCGCGACGCGACCGGAGCTTATCGGTTGCGAGGCTAGAGGGGACGGGACTGGTGGGGAAGAGGGTGGTCTTGACGAGCGCGATCGCGTTGCTCGCCCTGTCGGCGCATTCCCGTCCCGCCGCGTCGCACGCCAAGGTTTCTCCGGCTCGTGCGCCCTATGCGTGGCGCAACGTGCGGGTCGGTGGCGGCGGCTTCGCGCCCGGCATCATCTTCAGCACCGTCGAGCGTGGGCTCGCCTATCTGCGTACCGACATGGGCGGCGCCTATCGCTGGGACGCGGCCGAGCGTGCCTGGCTGCCGTTGCAGGATGGTAATGCCGTCAGCAGCTATATGGGGATCGAGAGCATCGCCGCGGATCCGGTCGATGCGGATATCGTGTATCTCGCGGCGGGCATGTCGGCGCGGGGCGAAGCGGCGATCTGGCGATCGGACGACCGTGGCGCGCGGTGGCGGATCACGCCGGTACCGTTCTCGATGGGCGGCAACGAGGATGGCCGCGGCCTTGGCGAACGGCTTGCGATCGACCCGCATCGCCCGGCGACGCTGATGTTCGGGTCACGCCATGACGGCCTGTCGCGAAGCGACGATTCGGGTGCGCATTGGCGAAAGGTCGACAGCTTTCCGGTTGGGGGGCTCGGCAAACCGGTACAGCCCCGCGCAACGCATGGCGGGCTGAGTTTCGTCCTGTTCGATCGCGCGCATCGCGGGCGGATCTTCGTCGGCCAGGCGGACCCCGGCGCGCATCTGTTCCGGTCCGATGACGGTGGTGCGTCGTGGCGCACCGTGTCCGGAGGGCCTGATGACAGCATGCGCGCGGTGAAGGCCGTGCTCGGCGCGGACGGCGTCCTGACGATGACGTTTTCCAACGCGATCGGGCCGAACGGGATCACGCGAGGCGGTGTCTGGCGATATGATCCCGCGACCAATGCGTGGACGGACGTGACCCCCGACAAGCGCCCGGATGCGCCGGCGGGAGGCTATATGGGCGTGGCGGTGTCGGCGCAGGATCCGCGCGTCATCGCCGTCAGTACCGTCAATCGCTATCGCCCCGTCGACACCGTCTGGCGATCGAGCGACGCGGGTGCGCATTGGGACCAGCTCTACCAGCGCAGCACGCGCGATGTGACGCAGACCCCGTTCCTTGCGTTCGATGGCCCGGCGGATTTCGGGCACTGGATCGCCGGGCTTGCGATCGATCCGTTCGACCCGGGCCACGCCGCCTATGTGACCGGCGCGACGCTGTACGAGACACGCGCTTTCGACCGACCCGGTGCCATGCCGTGGAAGCCCTGGACACGGAATATCGAGCAGACCGCGATCATCACGCTGATCAGCCCGACGGGGGGCGCACCGTTGATCTCGGGGTTCGGCGATATTGCGGGATTCCGTCACGACGATCTGACGGTTTCACCGCCCAACAGCCACCGTAACCCCTATCTGACCAACACCAACACGCTCGATTATGCGGGACTGGCGCCGGCGGTGGTCGTCCGCAGTGGCAGCAGCCATAGTCGCGAGGTCGCGGGCGCGAGCCTGGCCTGGTCGCAGGATGGGGCCCGGAGCTGGCGACCCCTCGTCACGCCCGGCAGGGGCGCGTCCGAACGGACCGGCGATGCGCCGATCATCGTCTCGGCAGACGGTGCGGCGTTTATCGTCGAGACCGAACATCCAGTCCTGACCCGCGATCGCGGGCAGACCTGGGTCCGGATCCAGGGTCTTCCGGCGGGGCATCGGCCGGTCGCCGACAAGGTCGACCCATCCCGCTTCTACGTCGTCGACACGCTGAACAACCGCGTGTTGCGCAGCACGGACGGCGGCGCGCATTTCACGCCCGTCGCTGCACAGGGCCTCCCCGCTGACCTTTCGAGCGCGCAGGGCCGCAACCGGGAGGCGCAGAGTCCGCTGCTAGCGACGCCGGGCACGGCGGGCCTGCTGTGGCTCAACCTTGGCGGCGACCTGTATCGCTCGGTCGATGGCGGCGTGCATTGGGCGCGGGTCGGGGCAGGGTTGCGCGTCGCGCAATTCGGTCTGGGCAAGGCGGCAGCCGGCGCCCGCTGGCCGGCACTTTACGCGATCGGCCAGCAGGCCGGACAGGATGCGGTGTGGCGATCGATTGATGGGGCGACGACGTGGCATCGGATCAACGACGACCGGCATCAATGGGGACTGCGCTTTCGCGTGATCAGCGGCGATCCGCGGATCTTTGGCCGCGTCTATATCGGCACCGACGGCCGCGGCGTCGTCTATGGCGATCCGGTCGCCCGGAACAAGAAGAGCTGAGGGGATGACGATGAAACGACAGGCTCTGCTGCTTGCTTGGACGATGTCCGCGCTGGTGACCGCCGCACATGCGCAACAGGCGACGCCGGTGCCGCACGTCGAGACGAAGGCCGGACGTCATGCTCTCATTGTCGACGGCGCGCCCTTCCTGATGCTCGGCGCGCAGGTCAATAACTCGAGCAACTACGCCTCCGCGCTGCCGAAGGTCTGGCCGATGCTCGAGCGGATCCATGCGAACACCGTCGAGATTCCCGTTGCCTGGCAACAGATCGAACCGATCGAGGGGCAGTTCGATTTCTCGTTCGTCCAGACGCTGCTCGATGAGGCGCGCACGCATGACAAGCGGGTCGTCCTGCTCTGGTTCGGAACGTGGAAGAATACCGCGCCGGGCTACACGCCCGACTGGGTCAAGCTCGACAATCGCCGCTTTCCCCGGATGAAGGACAAGACGGGGCAGGATCACTCCGTCCATACGCCGGTCGCCCGGTCGACGCTCGAGGCCGACAAGCGCGCCTTTGTACGCCTGATCGGCTATCTCAAGGCGCATGATCCGCAGAACACGGTCATCCTCGTCCAGCCCGAAAACGAGGTCGGCAGCTACCGCGTCCCGCGCGACTATAGCCCGGCGGCGAACGCGCTGTTCGCGAAGCCCGTGCCCGCGGCGCTGACGCGCAAGCTCGGCAAGCCTGCCGGAAGCTGGACCGCATTGTTTGGCGCGCAGGCCGACCGTGCGTTCAACACCTGGCACACGGCACGATATGTCGACGAGATCGCTGCGGCGGGCAAGACGGTCAAGTCGATCCCGATGTACGTCAACGCATCGCTGGCCGGACCTTCCAATGTGCCCGACCCGACCGGCGTCGCCAGTGGCGGGCCGCAGCAGGACGTGCTCGATATCTGGAAGGCCGCAGCGCCGTCGATCGATTTCGCCGCGCCAGACATCTATGACCGTGCGAGCGAGAACGTCGCGCAATATCTCGATAAATATGCGCGGCCCGACAATGCACTGATGGTTCCCGAAATCGGCAATGCCCGCGAATTCGCGCGCTATTTCTACGGGGCGCTGGGTCGTGGCGCGATCGGCTACGCGCCGTTCGGGATGGATGATACCGGCTACGTCAACTATCCGCTCGGCGCCCGGTCTCTGGACGAGGCGACGCTCGACGCGATCGCCAAGCCCTATGCCCTGTTCGCCGGCATGGCGCGTGAGTGGGCGAAGAACGCGTTCGAGCGTCCGACCTGGGGCGTTTTCAAACCCGACGACAATACGCCCCGGTCGACCGTGATGGGCGACTGGACGATCGCTGCGACCTGGGGCGAATGGCAGTTCGGTCAGAAGGACTGGACCTGGATCAAGACCGAGCCCGCGCCATGGGGCAACGAGCCCGTCGGCGGCGCGGCGATCGCGCACGTGTCCGCCAATGTCTTCCTGGTCGCGGGCGACCATGTCCGGCTCAACTTCGGCGCGCGACCGGGCGGCCCTGCAAACGGCCTCATCCTGCGCGTCGAGGAGGGGCATTTTCGGGACAGTGTCTGGGTGCGCGACCGGATCTGGAACGGCGACCAGACTGACTACGGGATCAACCTGATCGAGCCCGTGCTGCTCCGGGTCACGATGGGCGCATATCGCTGAAACATTATCGATCGACGCGCCGCTGGCGGCGTCGGCACTGTTGGAGAGTAAGATGACCAAGCCATTCCTGACCCTGTTGCTGGCGAGCAGCGCGATCGCCTCCGCGCACGCCGCTGCACCCGGCGAATACGAGAAGATCGACGGCGGCATTGCCGTGACCCCCGCAGGCGGCGCGACCGCGCGCGTAGAGGTCACGGTTCACGGCGACGGGATCATCCACGTCGTCGCCGCCCCGACGAGTTCGATCGGCGTGACCCGCACCACGAGCCTGATGGTGCCGAGCCCCCCAAAGGCGGGCGCGTATACGGTGACGGAGCGGGCAGGGCATGTCCTCATCAAGACGGCGCGGGATACGGCGGACGTCGACCTGGCGACCGGGCATGTCCGGTTCCTCGACGCCACCGGCAAGACGGTGCTCGACGAGGCCAATACACGCCGCTTCCTGCCGAAGACGGTCGACGGGCGGCAATATGTCACGGCGTCGCAGCAGTTCAATCGCGGTACCAGCGAAGCCTTTTACGGACTTGGCCAGCACCAGAACGCGCAGATGGATTATAACAGCGAGGACGTCGAACTCGCGCAGCATAACATGGACATCGCCGTGCCCTTCCTGGTTTCGACCGGCAAGTACGGCATCCTGTGGGACAATGACGGGATCACCCGGTTCGGCAATCCCAAGCCTTATGACCTGGTCGGCGCGGGAACCGACACGGGCCTGCGCGTGACGAGCAACGGCAAGCCGGGCTTCACCGCGAACTATTATCTCGACGGCAAGCTGGCGGTCACGCGCCAGGAAGCCACGATCAACTATCAGTATATCAAGGATCAGGCGAACTGGCCCGAGGCGGCCAAGGCGCGCACGGTGGCGGCTACCGGCGGCCAGAATACGGCAGGCAATGCAGCCCAGACGCAGCGGGTCGTATGGACCGGCCGCGTCACGCCCGACCAGACGGGCGACCATAAATTCCAGCTCTACGGCTCGAGCTATTTCAAGGTGTTCGTCGACGGGCGCGAGGTGCTCAACCGCTGGCGGCAGAACTGGAATCCCTGGTACGCCAATTTCGACCTGCCGATGACCAGGGGCAAGGCGGCGGAGATCCGCATCGAATGGGATCCGAACGCCGGATATATCGCGCTGCTCCACAATGACCCGCTGCCCCAGGCCGATCGCCACTCGGCTTGGTTCACCAGCGACGTCGCGCGGTCGGTCAATTACTGGTACGTGCCCGGCAGCGACATGGACGACGTGATTGCGGGCTATCGCAAGCTGACCGGCAAGGCCGTCATGATGCCCAAATGGGCCTATGGCTTCTGGCAGTCGCGCCAGCGCTACAACACGCAGGACGAGGTCGTCGACGTGGTCCGCAAGTATCGCGACCTCCGCATCCCGCTCGACAACATCGTCCAGGACTGGTTCTACTGGCCCGAAAACGCCTGGGGCAGCCATCAGTTCGACAAGACGCGCTTTCCGGAGCCGCAGAAGATGGTCGACCAGCTCCACGATCTTAACGCGAACTTCATGATCTCCGTCTGGCCGAAATTCTACCCGACCACCGACAATTACAAGGAGCTGGCGGCTAAGGGTTTCGTCTATGACGGCAATCTGAAGATGGCGAACAAGGACTGGGTCGGGCCCGGCTATGCCAATACCGACTATGATCCCTATGCGCCCGAGGCACGGACGATCTTCTGGCGGCAGATGCGCGACAGCCTGGCAAAGTTCGGCATCGACGCCTGGTGGCTCGATGCGTCGGAGCCGGACATCCATTCGAACCTGTCGATCCCCGAGCGGATCGCCGCGATGGGGCCGACCGCGCGCGGGCCGGCGGAGGAATTCTTCAACAGCTTCTCGCTGGTCCATGCCGGGGCGGTCTATGACGGCTGGCGCCAGTACAAGCCCGATGTCCGGCCGTTCATCCTGACCCGTTCGGGCTTTGGCGGACTGCAGCGCGAGGGGGCCGCGATCTGGTCGGGCGATGTCGCCAGCCGCTGGTATGACCTGCGCGCGCAGGTGTCCGCGGGCGTCAATGCGTCGATGTCGGGCATACCCAACTGGACGCACGATATCGGCGGCTTCGCGCTCGAGGATCGCTATGCGAGCAAGACGCCCAAGCCTGCCGATCTCGACGAATGGCGCGAGCTCAACCTGCGCTGGTTCCAGTTCGGCGCGTTCAGCCCGTTGTTCCGCAGCCATGGCGAGAGCCCGTACCGCGAGATCTACGAGATCGCGCCCGAAGGCACGCCGATGCGCGCGTCGATGCTATGGTATGATCAGCTGCGCTATCGTCTGATGCCCTATATCTACACGCTCGCCGCGGAGACGTGGTTCAAGGACGGCAGCATCATGCGGGGCATGGTGATGGATTATCCCGACGACGTGAAGGCGCGCCGGATCAACGACCAGTATATGTTCGGCCATGCGTTTCTGGTCGCGCCGGTCACCGACTACAAGGCTCGGTCGCGGTCGGTCTATCTGCCGGGCGCGGCGACGCTTTGGTATGATTTCCAGTCCGGCCAGACGTATCGCGGCGGCCAGACGATTGACGCGCCCGCGCTCTACACACGCATGCCGCTGTTCGTGAAGGCGGGGGCGATCGTACCGATGGGGCCTGTCCGCCAGCATGTCGATGACCTGCCCGACGCACCCGTGACGGTGACCGTCTATACCGGCGCCAGCGGACAGTTCAGCCTGTACGAGGATGACGGTCGCAGCGAGCAATATCGCGGCGGTGCGTTTGCGCGCATTCCGATGCGGTATGACGATGCAGCGGGCACGCTGTCGCTCGGTGCGCGCGAGGGCAAGGGCTTCAAGGGCATGGCGACATCCCGCACGATCAACGTGCGCTGGATCACGCCCGGCAAGCCGGTGACCGACGCCGATACCGCCGATGCGACGGTGACCTATGCGGGCAAGGCGATCACGGTGCAGCGCCCGCGTTGATGGCCGCGCGAGGGGGCACGGACGCGAAATCCCTTCGGGCCTGAACAGTCGCGGCGGACATCTGGACGCCGCAACGAATGCCGGGCTAGATCGGGCGAAACGAGACCAGGAGGGACGGCATGCGCCGGCCGTCCAGAGACGGCATGTAGAGAGAGAAATGTGATGATGACGCGCGGTACCCGATCGCTCCTGAACGTCTTGCTGCGCAGCGCGGTGCTAGTCGGTGTAATCGGGGTTTCGCCCGCGCTGGCGCAAACGACGAACAACGCGCCCGCGGCGGCGGCGGCGAAGACCGATGCGCCGGTCGCGCGGCCGTGGATGGATACGAGTCTCGATCCGTCCGTCCGCGCCGATCTCATCCTCAAGGAGATGACGCTCGACGAGAAGCTGCAGCTGACCTTCGGCTATTTTTCGACCGATGCCGCCTGGCTCAAGACGCCGACCAAGAACTGGGAATTTCCGAAGGACGGCTTGCCGGGATCCGCGGGGATCGTTCCGGGCATCGCGCGGCTGGGTATCCCGAGCCAGTGGCAGACCGATGCGGGGGTCGGTGTCGCCAGCCAGCGCAGCGCCACCCCGCGGCTGCGGACGTCGTTGCCATCGGGGATATTGACCGCGGCGACGTGGAACCCGACGCTCGCCGAAGCCGGTGGCGCGATGATCGGCAACGAGGCGTTCCTGTCAGGCTTCAACGTGCAGCTGGCCGGCGGCATGAACCTGCTGCGCGAACCCCGTAACGGCCGCAATTTCGAATATGGCGGCGAGGACCCGCTCCTCGCGGGCGTCATGACCGGGCATGCGATCAAGGGAATCCAGTCCGAGCATGTCGTCTCGACGATGAAACATTACGCGTTCAACGGGCAGGAAACCAACCGCTTCACGATCGATCACCGCATCGGCGAACAGGCGGCGCGCCAGTCGGATCTGCTGGCGTTCCAGATCGCCAACGAGATCGGTCAGCCGGGTTCGGTGATGTGCTCGTACAACCGCGTCAACGGTCACTATGCGTGCGAGAACGACTGGCTGCTGAACACGGTCCTGAAGAGGGACTGGGGCTTCAAGGGCTATGTGATGTCGGACTGGGGAGCTGCCCATTCGACGACGGAAGCCGCCAATGCCGGGCTCGACCAGCAATCGGGCTGGGCGTTCGATCGGTCGCCATATTTCTCCGAAGCGCTGCGCGAAGCGGTCAATAACGGCCATGTCAGCACGACGCGCGCGGACGACATGGCCCGACGCGTGCTGTGGGGGATGTTCTCGGTGGGCGCATTCGACGCGCCGGTCCGCGGCGATCGTGCGGCGACGATCGACTATACCGCGCACGCGGCGGTCACGCGCAGCGATGCCGAGGAGGGCATCGTCCTGCTGAAGAACGACGCCAATCTGCTGCCCCTGGCGAAAACGGCGAAGTCGATCCTGCTCATCGGTGCGCATGCCGATGTCGGCGTGTTGTCGGGCGGCGGATCGTCGCAGGTCTATTCTCACAACGCGCCGACCAGCGGCCTGATCGTGCCGGACGAGTTCAACAAGGGCTTTCCCGGCCCCAAGACCTATCACGCATCGTCGCCCATGACTGCGCTGCAGGCCAGAACCGGTGCTCGCGTCACCTATCTCGACGGCAAGGATCCGCGCGCGGCTGCGGCTGCGGCGCGCAAGGCCGATATCGTGATCGTCTTTGGCGAACAGTGGACGGGCGAGTCGATCGACGTCCCCGACCTGGCGTTGCACGATGCGCAGAATGCGCTGATCGACGCGGTCGCCCGCGCCAACCGCAAGACCGTCGTGGTGCTCGAGACGGGCGGGCCGGTCGTGATGCCGTGGCTGTCGAAGGTCAACGCGGTGATCGAGGCCTGGTATCCGGGCACGGCGGGCGGCGAAGCGATTGCCCGTATCCTGACCGGCGAGGTCAATCCGTCGGGTCGGCTTCCCGCGACCTTCCCCGCGTCGCTGTCGCAGCTGCCCCGCCCGGTGCTGGAAGGCGACCCTAAGCTCGACCGTGACGCGCATCCGATGGGCAATTACGACATCGAAGGCGCCGCCATCGGCTATAAGTGGTTCGACAAGACTGGCCGCAAGCCGTTGTTCCCGTTCGGCTACGGCCTGTCCTATACCCGGTTCGCGCTCGACGGTCTGAAGGCCGAAGCAAAGGGGAAGGGCATCGCCGCGACGTTCGCAGTCCGCAATACCGGGTCTGTCGCAGGCAAGACTGTCGCCCAGGTCTATGTTGCGGCGCCAGGCTGGGAAGCGCCCAAACGGCTCGGCGCGTTCAAGAAGGTCGATCTGGCACCGGGGGCGAGCCAGTCGGTAGCGACGATGATCGACCCGCGCCTGCTCGCGACCTTCGACACGGCGACCGCGACGTGGAAGATCGCGGAGGGCGACTATCAGGTCATGCTGGCCGACTCGGCGGCGAGCATCGCGCAGACGGTCACCGTGCATCTGCCGGCGCAGACGCTCGACAGCCGGGGGAAATAGCCGACGGCGCGGGGGCTGTCGCGCGGCGGCGGACGCCGATCAGGACCGCGACCAGTCCCAGCGCTGACGCCCCGGCACCCGCAAGCGCGACGACCGGATAGCCGAGGCCTGCCGCAATGACGCCGCCGCCAACCGCCGCGCCGATCGCGTTGCCCAGATTGAACGCACCGATGTTCATCGCCGAGGCGAGGTTCGGCGCGTCGGCGGCGGCGTGCATGACGCGGACCTGAAGCGGGGGGACGAGCGCGAAGCTGGCGACGCCCCACAGGAAGATGAGGATCGCGGTCGGGACCTTGAATGGCATCAGCACGGCGAAGGCGACCAGGATCGCGGTGAGCAGCGCGAGCGTCACGATCAGTGTCCGGTCGACCGAGCGATCGGCGAACCGCCCGCCGAGCCAGTTGCCGACCGTCAGGCCGACGCCGTAGGTCACCAGCATCGCGGTGACATAGCCGAGCGACGCCTGCGTCACCTCGCGCAGGATCGGCGTGATATAGGTGAAGACGGTGAACATCGCGCTGGCGCCAACGACCGTCAGGCCGAGCGCACCCAGCACCGGCCCGCGCGTGAGGACGCTCAGTTCAGCCCTCGGGTCCGTACCGATCGGCGCGGGCAAGGCGGGAAGCGTCAGCCGAAGCGCCGCCATCGTCGCGAAGCCCAGCACCGAAATACCCCAGAACGATGTGCGCCAGCCGAGGTGATCGCCTGCCCATGTCGCGAGCGGGACGCCGACGACGTTGGCGATGGTCAGCCCCATGAACATCGCCGCGACCGCGCCGGCCCGGCGTTCGGGCGGCACAAGGCTGGCGGCGACGATCGCCCCGACCCCGAAGAACGCGCCGTGGTTGAACGACGTCAGGATCCGCGCGGCCATCAGCATGCCGTAGCCCGTGGACACGGCGGCCAGCAGGTTGCCGATCGTGAAGATGCCCGCCAGCATGATCAGCAGCGTCCGCCGCGGCACGCGCCCGGTTGTCAGCGTCATCAGCGGCGCGCCGATGACCACGCCCATCGCATAGGCGCTGATCAGCAGGCCCGCGGTCGGGATCGAGACGCCGAGATCGCCGGCGATGACGGGGAGCAGCCCCATGGGGGCGAATTCGGTCACGCCGATGCCGAACGCGCCGACGGACAGGGCCAGAAGCCCGGGGTTCAATTTCATCGCTGTATTCCTGATGACTTGGGCGGTTCGGACCGTCGACGGACTTAGCCGGGCGTAACCCTCTCGCTGACGATTGGGCGGCAGGCATGGCTGGATCTGCAGCCCCGATGATCCCGATCGCGACTTAACTCGGCTTCGATTTCGAGGCATAAATAGGGCAACGCGCGGGGCGTTATTAGGGGGCGATGTGACGAAGGACCTTTGACTTGAACGCAAAGACGGGAATGGGGGCGGATCGGGCCCGCGCGCTCGAGATCTTCGCGGCGGTGATGCGCGAGGGCAGTTTCTCGGGGGCAGGGCGCGTGCTCGGACTGACGCCGTCCGCGGTGGCGCGGGCGATCGACCGGATCGAGGCTCGGCTCGGCGTCCGGCTGCTCCTGCGGTCGACCCGTGCGCTGACCCCGACGGCCGAAGGACAGGCCTATCTCCAGACGGCGCGTCGGATCCTGGCCGACCTCGATGATGCCGAACAGCAGATTGCCGATCAGGGCGCGCCCCGGGGACGGCTGCGGATCAGTGCCGCGCTGTCGCATGGGCGGCTGTGCGTCGTTCCGCTGCTCGGTGCATTTGCCGAGGCCTATCCACATATCCTCGTCGATATCGCGTTGACCGACACGATCGTCGACGTTGCGGCGGGGCAGGCGGACGTCGCGATCCGCTTCGGTCCGCTGGTCGACAGCCTGTTGACCGCCCGGAAGCTCGGCGAGAGCCGGCGGGTGATCGTCGCGGCCCCCGACTATCTGGCGCGGCGTGGTACCCCGACCCGGCCTGAGGAGCTGCACCGGCACAACTGCCTGAACTTCAACTTCCGGCGGGTCGAACCGGTCTGGCCGTTCCGTGTCGATGGGGTAGACATGGCGCTCGTCGTGACCGGCAATATCGAAGCCAATAATGGCGAAACATTGGGGCAACTGGCCGCCGCGGGCGTCGGGATAGCGCGCGTCGGTGCGTTCAGCGTCGTCGACGATATCGCCGCGGGCCGTCTCGTCCCGCTCTTCGAGGCGTATAATCCGGGCGATGTCGAACATATCCACGCGCTCTTCGTCGGCGGTAGCAACACGCCGGCGCGTGTCCGGGTGTTCGTCGACTTTCTCGCGGAACGCCTCCGGGGCTGATCGCCGCGCTGGTGTGCCGGGAGGGGTTATCGACCCGCGGCCATCCCGGGTCGCGCAGGCGTCTGCCGGTGACCGCTGAGATCGGATCCGGCATCGACGGCAAAGCGGCGGTTCCAGATCGTCGCGGCCGCCGACACCGCCGTCACGACCAGGAAGGCGAGGGTGAAATCGGCGAGCACCGGACGTGTCGTGCCCGATCCGAGCATGCCGACATGCAACGCGGCCGCGCCGACGCAGATGCCGAGCGAGAGCATGAGCTGCTGGAACGTCGCGTAGAAACTGGTCGCGCTGCTCATCCGTGACGATGGAATCTCGTCATAGGCGATCGTGTTGTAGGCGGAGAACTGGAACGACATGAAGAAGCCCGAGAGCATCAGGACGCCGAAGATGACGGGGATGGGCCAGTCGGGGCGGAATAGCCCGCACACCGCATAGCCGCCGCTCGAACACAGGCCGCCGACGATCAGGCTGTTGCGGAATCCGAACCGTCGCAGCACGCGGGGGGCGAGGCTCTTCATCATCAGCGAACCGATCGCCCCGGCGATCGTGATGGCGCCGCTCGCCGCCGCGGTCATGCCGAACCCGAGCTGGAGCATCATCGGCAACAGGAACGGCTGGGCGCCTTGCGTGATCCGCGTCAGCGATCCGCCGATCACCGACAGGCGGAAGGTCGGGATCCGCATCAGCGACAGGTCGAGGATCGGATCGCTGCGGCGTCTGGCATGGCGGATATAGCCCACACCCGCGACCAAGCCGATCGCGATGAGCCCGACGGCCTGCGTCAGTTCGCCCGTGCGGCTGGTCATCTCGAACCCGAACAACAGGCAGCCGAGCGACACGCCCGACAGGATGAAGCCGGGGACGTCGAAGCGTGCCGGGCGATCCTCGCGGACATCACCGATATAGCGGGTGACGAGCACCACGCCGAGCATGCCGATCGGGATATTGAGGTAGAAGATCCACCGCCAGTCCAGATAGGTGACGATCGCGCCCCCGACCGGCGGCCCGAGGATCGGACCGATCAGCGCGGGCATGATCAGCCACGACATGGCCTGCACCATGTCTTCCTTGGCCACGCTGCGAAGCAGGACGAGACGCCCGATCGGGATCATCATTGCGCCGCCCAGACCTTGCAGGAACCGCGCGCCCATCATGAACGACAGGCTGGTCGCCTGCCCGCACAGGATCGAACCGCCGACGAAGATCAGGATCGCGGCCCGGAACACGGTGCGCGATCCGAACCGGTCGGCGAGCCGCCCGCTCGCAGGGATGAAGATCGCCAGCGCCAGCAGATAGGAGGTGAGTGCCGATCCCATGCTCGTCGCGGGCACGCCGAAATCGCGCGCCATGGTCGGCAATGCCGTCGCGAGCACGGTGGAATCCATCTGCTCCATGAACAGCGCACAGGCGATGATCAGCGCGGTGACGCGGTAGTTGCTCGGCGTGTGCGCAGGCGCTCCGGCGTCGCGCGGGACCCGGGCGATCGTGTCGGCGGCCGGGACGATGCCGTCGCGGACTTCGCTGTTGATCGCGGCGAGCCCCCGCCGGCGAAGCCTCATGCCTGCCACCCGCCGCCCAGCGCCCTGAAGACATCGACCTGACGATCGATCAACAATGCGTCGGACGCGGCGAGGTTGGCCTGGGCCGTGGTCAGCGCCGCCTGCGCGGTCAGCAGCGACAGGAAATCGGTTCGGCCAAAGCGATAGAGCGTGCCCGCCTGGCCGGCGGCGGTCGCAGCGCTCGCCTGCGCCCGCGACAGTGCGGCGTTGCGGTCGCCTTCGCGCGCATAGGCCGACAGCGCGGTCTCGGTTTCGCGCAACGCCTCCAGCATCGTCGAATCGAACTGCGCCAGTGCCTGATCCGCCGAAGCGCCGGCCTGCGCGATTCGTGCGCGGACGACCGGGCGGTTCGGAAAGCTCCAGCTGATGAGCGGGCCGAGCCCCAGGTGAAACGCGCTGGTGGATCCCAGCGTCGAGATCGGACCGGTGAACCCGGCGGATCCCCCCAGGCTGACCTGCGGATACAGGTCGGCGGTGGCGATGCCGATCCGCGCGGTCGCCGCGGCCAGTGCGCGTTCGGCCTGACGAATATCGGGCCGGCGGCGGATCAGTGCGGCGCCGTCGCCGATCGGCAGCGGCCGGGTCAGCGCGGGGGGCTTCGCGCAGGTCGCGACCTCGGCGGGATAGGCGGCGGGTGCCCGACCCATCAGCGTCGCCAGCCGGTAGAGCGCGGCGGTGCGCGTCGCGACCTGCGACGGGATCAACGCCTCGCTCTGGTCGACCGCGGTCCTTGCCCGCGTGACGTCGAACGCCGTGCCGCGCCCACCACGTTGCAGGCGGCGCGTGACGTCGAGCGTCTGGCGCTGGAGGGCAAGTACCCGGCTGTTGGCGGCGAGCACCATGTTCGCCGTGCACACCGCGGCATAGCTGCGCGCGGTTTCGGCAGCGACGGTCACGCGGACGTCGTCGCGCGCGGCGGCGACCGCCTGCGCATCGCCCTGCGCGGCTTCGATCGCGCGCCGGATGCGCCCCGACAGGTCGAGCGGATAGGCGAGGGTGATGCCGAGATTGGCGTCAAGCGTTCCGGGCAGGTTGCCGCGGCTCGCATAGGGCCGGTCGATCGACGTACCGCCGCCGATCGTGGTCGACAGCGTCCGCCCGGCGGCAACCTCCGCAACGACCGCGTCGGCACGGCGGAGATTGGCATCGGCAGCGCGCAGATCGGTGTTCGCCGCCAGCGCCTCGGCGACGAACGCGTCGAGGCGGGGATCGCCATAGAGTTGCCACCAGTGATCGGGGAGGGGGGCATCGACGAACGCGGCCTCGTGACCGCTGTCGAACGCGCCCTGCGCGGCGGGCATCGCGGCGACGGCGCGATCGGGACGTACATAGTCCGGGCCGGCGGTGGTGCAGGCGGCGAGGCCGAGCGCGAGGATACTCGCGGCAAGACCCCGGCGGGTGGGGGAGGCGGCGATCCCGCCCCGTCCAGGAGAAGGGGCGATCTGCGAGAGACGCGTGCGCATCACGCCGGCGCTCCCGACTGAAGTTTGGGCTCCACCGTCACCGTCGCCGTCCGCCCGACGATAAGCGGGACACCCTTCGGCACCTGCACGAGCTTCACACGCACGGGGATGCGCTGTGCGAGGCGGACCCAGTTGAACGTCGGGTTCACATTGGGCAGCAGGTTGGTCGTGTTCGTCCGTTCGCTGTCGTTGATGCCCGCGGCGATGCTGTCGACTCGACCGTGCAACGCCTGCGCTTCGCCCATCAGATGCACGGTCACCGGGTCGCCGAGATGGATGCTGCCGAGCTTGGTTTCCTCGAAATACCCCTCGACCCGAAGCGAGTCCGTGTCGATCAGCGCCATCGCCTGCGCGCCCGCGGCAATATAATCGCCGGGGTGCAGGTCGAGATTTGTGACGATGCCGTGCACGGTCGCCCGCACCGTCGTCCGCGCGAGATTCAGCGCCGCGGTCGATCGCGCGCTCCGGGCCTGCGCGAGCGTCGCCGAGGCAGTGGCGACGCGCGCGACATTCTGTTCGTGCGTTTCCTTGGCGACCAGGTCGCCCAGTGCGAGGTCGCGCTGTGCCTCGCGCCGCGCCTGCAGCAGCGTCGCGCGCGCGCTCGCGATCGAGGCGTCAGATTGCGCAAGCGTCAGTTCGAAGCGCGGACGATCGACCACGAACAGCACGTCGCCGGGCTTGACCCTCTGGTTGTCCCGCACGGCGACGCGCGTGACGAGACCCGCGACATCGGGGGTGACGCGAACGATGTCGGCCCGGATATGCCCGTCGCGCGTCCACGGATCGCTCTCATAGCGCTTCCACAGCCACAGCGCGACGACCACCGCGAGGGCGACGATGACCAGAGTGGCGGCGGAACGGCCGAGCGGGGCCAGCAGGGACTTGAGACGGGGCGAGGTCATGCGGAGGGTCCGGTGAGCAGGGCAAGTAGCCCGAGGATGAGGATGAACAGCGCCAGGTCGACCAGCGGACGATAGGTCACCGCGCGGTACACCCCGGCAAAGGCGAGCAGGCGGGTGGCGACGCCGGTGAGCACGACCGCGGCGCCGGCAAGCAGGAGAAGGGTCGGCAGATAGACACCGCCGATCGAGATCTCGCCGGTCATGCGGGCATCTCCGGTAAGCCCGCATAGGCGGGGGCCGAGGGAAAGAGGTTGCGGCGCAACGAGGTGAGCGCGAGCACGCTCGTGCGGTGGCGGTCGGGCATGCTCGATGCGAAGCCGGCCAGCGCCCGGTCGATCCCCGCGAGCAGATCGGGTTCGGGGGGCGCGGGCTGGTTGGGGCGCAGCGCGCGGTAATGCGAGCCGACCCCACGCAGCACCGGCGTGATCATCGCCGCCTCGTCGACCGGACCGTCGATGCGGAGCTGGCGGAGTTCGCCGACCGCCACACCGACGCGCAGGTCGGTCAGCGCATCGAGCAGCGGCTTGCCGGGATCCTCGCCCTGCAGCGCCAGCCGCGGTGCGAGCAGGCCAATCCGGTCGAGCATCCGCGCGATCCAGCCCGCCGTATCGGGCCGGCCGGTCGAATCCGCGCGCGTCGCCAGTTCGCGCCAGCCGGCGCGGAGCAACCGCCGCGCGCTGGTCTGCGCGCCGATCGTCTGAAACAGGCCGACCGTGACGACCGCGAACAACGTCCCGATCAATTGCGCGATCGCGCCGTTCATAAACTGATCGAAGCCGCCGCCGAACCGGTCGTTCAGCCCGACCGTGTTAAGTCCGCCAAGCAACGCGCCGAGCGTGACGAGCAAGGTTGCCGGCCGCGCGAGGAACATTCCTCCGATCAGCATCGGCGGCGCGAGCACCGCGGCGAGCGTCACGAAGTCGGTCACGCGCGGCAGGATCGCAAACGCATAGACGGCCGACACGACCAGGCCGAGGATCGTGCCATAGAAGAACGCCTTGATCGCCGGTGCCGGGTTGTCGCTGTTGCCGAACAAGGCGCAGCACACCCCCGCAATCAGCACCGCGCCCGCACCGTCGGGCCATGCTGTCCCGATCCAGAAGGCGCAGCCCAGCAGGATCGTCATCACCGTGCCGGCGGCTGCACGCAACGCGATGCCGCGATCCCGGTGGAGCGGTCGCCGGGCGGAGCGTGCCAGCAGCCGCGCGACGGCGGGGGTGACGGGCGCGCGCGACGGCGATCGCATCTGATCGCGCAGGTCGCGTACGTTGCGATGCGCGTCGACCAGTTCCCCGAGCCGCGCCACCAGGCTCAGCCGCAACGCGTCACGCCAGATCAGCGCGCTGCCGGGCGCGGGTTCGAGCGCGCGGGCCCGGGCAATCAGCTCATCGGCGTGCGCGCCGCGCTCCGATGCCGAAGAGGGATCGCGCAGCCATTCGCGAACGTCCTCGATCAGCGCGAGCGCCTCGGGGCGCGGCCTGTCGGCGCCCCGCTTGAGTTCGACGATCCGGTCGTCGATCGCGCTCGCCAGCGGCAACAGCATCGACAGCTCCGCCTGGAGTGCGCGAAGCGTCCGGACGCGCGGGAGCAGCCGGGCGGTGTCGAATGGCAAGTGAATGGAAAGCTGGTGCAACTCGTTGATATCGAGCGCCAGCCGCCGCCGGTCGCGGTCGAGCGCGGCATCGCTTTCCCCCGCAAGCGAATCGCGCGACCAGCGTTCCGCGTCGGCGAGGATCGCGTCGATCCGACCGAGCAGCACGGCGGTGACGGTCTGCGGGAAGACGAGGCCGTGGATCAGACTGCCACACAGGATACCGATCGTGATCTCCTGCACCCGCAGCGCAGCGATGGTGAAGACCGCGCCCGGCGCCGCAACCGACGGAAACCCTATGATGCTGGCGGTATAGCCCGCGAGCAGGAACACATAGGCCCGCGGCGTCCGGTCGAGCAGCGAGATGTAGAGGCACAGCCCGAGCCACAGCGCGAGGCCGAGTGACAGGAGTTCGGGCGCGTTGACGAGGTTCGGCACGAGCACGACCGCGGCAATCGCGCCGAGCACGGTGCCCGCGACCCGGAACACCGCCTTGGACAACACCGCGCCGGCCAGCGGCTGCGCGACGATATAGGACGTCGTCACCGCCCAATAGGGCCGCGTCAGACCGATCCGCAGCGCGATGTAATAAGCGAGGATCGCGGCGACGAAGCATTTGACCGAGAAGAGCGCCTCCTTCCCCCCGAACCGGGACAGCGTCATCGTCCACGATCTGCCACAAACCGCGCGCCGAGCCGTTCCGCAACGCGTAGCGCGGTGGCCAGATCGTCGTCCGGCACACCCTCGAGCATCGCATGGCGTAGCGTCGCGAACTTCGCCTCGATCGTGGTGACGAGCGTTCGCCCGTGCGGCGTCAGGCGGATCCGGCTGACCCGCGCATCGGCGGGATCGCGGTGGCGCTCGACAAGCCCGGCGGCGGTCATCTGGTCGATCGAGCGCACCAGCGATGCCTGTGTCACGTCGAGTTCACAGGCGAGATCGATCTGCCGCACATCGTCGCCCAGCCGCCCGACCTGAACGAGTGCCCAGCCGGTCGATGCCGACACCCCCATGTCGCGGAGCGCGTGGTCGGCCGCCTGCCGCCAGCTGCGCGCGAGCGGCAGGAGGGTGCGGGCATAGGAGGATTCGAGCACGGCGCGGGGGGAAGTCATTAGCGTGCTAAGTAATCATGTCAGCCCATGCTGCAATGTAAAATAGTAAGTTATGCAAGGAATTTGTTCGCGCCCGCCGGGCCGCGCGGCGTGCGCGACCCGGCGGCTCAGACCTAGTGGTTGTCGCGCGGCAGGCCCATCGTCTGGGCGATGCGCTGGTATTTCTCGGCACCTTCTAGGATGGCACCGGTTTCCATCTGGCCGACCGTGGCGCGCTGAATTTCCTGCCACGGCGTCTGCGAGCGCGGGAAGGCGTATCCGCCCGCCGCAGTCAGCGTGCGGCGTCGCTCGGCGAGTTCCTCATCGGAGATCAGGACATCGGCGCTGCCCTTGCCGAGATCGATGCGAACCCGGTCGCCGGTGCGGATCAGCGCGAGGCCGCCCATTGCCGCCGCCTCGGGGCTGGCGTTGAGGATCGAGGGCGAGCCTGACGTGCCCGACTGGCGACCGTCGCCGATGCAGGGAAGCGCGTGAACGCCTTCGCGGATGAGATAAGCGGGCGGACGCATGTTGACGACCTCGGCGGCACCCGGATAGCCGATCGGCCCGGCGCCACGCATGAACAGCAGCGTATCGGTGGTGATGCCGAGCGACGGATCGTCAATCCGGTGATGATAGTCCTCGGGGCCGTCGAACACGACCGCGGGGCCTTCGAACGCCTCGGGATCGTCCGGATTGCTGAGATAGCGTTCGCGGAATTCCGGCGAGATGACGCTCGTCTTCATGATCGCGCTGTCGAACAGGTTACCGCGCAGGACGATGAAGCCGGCATCCTGCAGCAGCGGGGTCGCGAACGGACGGATGACGCGCTCGTCCTCGATCGTCGCGGTGCGGCAATTGTCGCCGATGCTCTTGCCGTTGGCGGTGATCGCGTCTTCGTGGATCAGGCCCTGCTTCATCAGCTCGGCGACGACGGCGGGCACGCCCCCGGCATGGTAATAATCCTCGCCGAGATACTCCCCGGCGGGCTGAAGGTTGACCATCAGCGGGACCTTGTGACCGTGCTTCTGCCAGTCGTCGATCGGCAGGTCGACGCCGATATGGCGCGCGATCGCGGCGAGGTGGATCGGCGCGTTGGTCGATCCGCCGATCGCCGAATTGACGACGATCGCGTTGTGGAACGCCTCCTTGGTCAGGATGTCGGAGGGCTTCAGATCCTCGGCGACCATGTCGACGATCCGCTTGCCGGTCTTGTACGCGACCTCCTGGCGGTCGCGGTAGGGCGCGGGGATCGCGGCCGAGCCGGGCAGTTGCATGCCGAGCGCCTCGGCCAGGCTGTTCATCGTCGTCGCGGTGCCCATCGTGTTGCAATAGCCGGTCGAGGGCGCGGACGAGGCGACAAGCTTGATGAAGCCCTCATCGTCGATCGCGCCGGTCGCGAGCAGCTCGCGCGCCTTCCACACGATCGTGCCCGAGCCGGTCCGCTCGCCCTTGTGCCAGCCGTTGAGCATCGGCCCGACCGACAGCGCGATGGCGGGAATGTTGACCGTCGCCGCCGCCATCAGGCAGGCGGGCGTCGTCTTGTCGCAGCCGATCGTCAGCACGACTCCGTCGAGCGGATAGCCGTAGAGCACCTCGACCAGCGCCAGATAGGCGAGGTTGCGGTCGAGCCCGGCGGTCGGGCGCTTGCCGGTCTCCTGGATCGGATGGACCGGGAATTCGAGCGCGATCCCGCCCGCCTCGCGAATGCCTTCGCGCAGCCGTTCGGCGAGCACGAGGTGGTGACGGTTGCAGGGGCTGAGGTCGCTGCCGGTTTGCGCGATGCCGATGATCGGCTTGCCCGAACGCAGTTCCTCAAGGCTCAATCCGAAGTTCAGATAGCGCTCCAGATAAAGCGCGGTCATGTCGATATTCTCGGGATTGTCGAACCACGCGCGGCTGCGGAGTTTGGGCAAGTCGGTCATGAGAGGCTTTCCGGGGTAAGCAGGTCGAATATCAGCGAGCGACGGAGACGCGGTAGATCATGGCGTGATGATAGGGCTTGCCCGGATCGACACGCGCAGAGACGAAATTCGGCTTGTTCGGTGCGTCCGGAAATTTCTGCGGTTCCAGCGCGATACCGTCACCCATCCGGTAGAGATGGCCGTGCTTGCCGATGAACGTCCCGTCAAGAAAATTGCCGGTGTAGAACTGAACGCCGGGCTCGGTCGACAGGACTTCAAGCACGCGTCCCGAGGCAGGATCCTCAAGCCGCGCGGCCAGCTCGGGCTTGGCGGTGACGCCCTTGTCGAGCGCGAAGTTGTGGTCGTAGCCGTGGCCGTAGCGGATCTGCTGGTCGCGACCGTCGCGAAGCCCTTCGCCGACGATCCGGCCGTTGCGGAAGTCGAACACGGTCCCCTGGACGGGCTGCAACGCACCGGTCGGGATCAGCTTGTCGTCGACGGGCGTGATCGCCTTGGCGGGGATCGTCAGCCGGTGGCCGTTCGCGCCCATCGCCGATCCCTCGCCACCAAGGTCGAAGATCGCGTGATTGGTCATGTTCACGATCGTCGGCTTGTCGGTCCTGGCATCATAGGCGATGCCGAGATTGCCCGCTTCGTCGAGCGTGTAGGTAACGGTGACGTCGAGATTGCCCGGATAGCCGGATTCGCCATCCGCGCTGCGGTGGCCGAGCACGAGCGTCGCGGTCGGGCCGTCCTTGATCGACAGGACTTTCCACGCGACCTTGTCGAAACCCTTGCCGCCGCCGTGCAGCGAATTGACCTTGTCGTTGAGCGGAAGCTGATAGGCCTTGCCGTCGAGCGTGAAGCGGCCGCCGGCGATGCGGTTGGCGAAGCGCCCGACCGTCACGCCGAAGAAATTGGGATGGTCGACATAGGAGGCGAGGTCATCATAGCCGAGCACGACGTCGGCGACCTTGCCGGCCTGGTCGGGCGCCATCAGCGATTGCAGCGTCGCGCCGTAGGACAGGATGCGCGCCGAGACGCCGTGCGCGTTGCTGAGCGTGATCGCCTCGATCGCCGTGCCGTCGCGCAGCGTACCCGCGGGGGTGCGCCTGGCCTCGGCCGCGTTCGCCGCCGGCGCTGCCAGGGCGGCTAAGAGAGTTGCCAAGATGATCCCCGTTTTTCCGATTCCGCTCATTCCGGTTCCTATCCTGATCCTCTGACGCCGTTGACGCGCCTTATGGGGGTATATAGTCGGACAATATATTTCTGAGCAAGCCATGCGGGAAAAGACTGATGTTCAGTCGCCGACATGGCACGGAGGATGGACGATTATGGCGATGCCGATACAGACGCACGGGACGATCGCAGGCGCTGCACCGGGGACGGGGGGCAGTGCGGAGGGGCCGAGCTACCGATCCGCGCTGACCTTGCTGGCCAGCCTGTTCTTCATGTGGGGCTTCATCACGGTCATCAACAACACGCTGCTGCCGCATCTGCGCAGCGTGTTCGATCTCAGCTACACACAGACCACGCTGATCGAGAGCGTCTGGTTCATCGCCTATTTCTTCGCGTCGATCCCGTCCGCCAAGCTGATCGAGCGTGTCGGCTATCAGCGCGCGATGGTGTTCGGGCTCGCGATGATGGCCGCCGGCGCGCTGATGATGGTGCCCGCCGCGCGGCTGCCGTCTTATGGTGTGACGCTGTTCGCCCTGTTCGTGATCGCCAGCGGCATCACGCTGCTTCAGGTCGCGGCGAACCCCTATGTCGCGGTCGTCGGCCCGCCCGAGACCGCCTCGTCACGGCTCAACCTGGTCCAGGCATTCAATTCGGCGGGTGCGACGCTCGCGCCCTTGTTCGGCGGCTATCTGATCCTCGGCCGCTCGACCTCGGGTACGGCGGTCGCCGGATCCACCGCGGTATTGACCCCCGCCGAGCGGCTTGCCGACGCGCAGTCAGTCGTGCTGCCCTATCTCATCGTCGCGGGCGTGCTGGTCGTGCTCGCGGTCGTCATCGCACGCTTCCCGCTGCCGGCAATGGGGGCGGCGACGCAGCGTTCGGCAAAGGCCGATCGCAAGGGCCTGTCGCTCTGGTCGCATCGCAACCTCGTGCTCGGCATCCCGGCAATCTTCATCTATCTGATCGCCGAGATCGGCGTCGCCAACCTCTTTATCAACTTCGTCAGCCAGCCGCAGATCGGCAATCTGACGCATGAGCAGGCCTCGCACTATCTGTTCATCCTGTGGGGCGGGATGATGGTCGGGCGGCTGGTCGGCAGCGTCATCATGCGTAGCGTTCCGGCGGAGCACGTCCTGGCGCTGGCCAGCATCGGCGCGTTCGTCGTGATGCTGGTCGCCACCTTCACCACCGGGCACGTCGCGATGTGGGCGCTGATCTCGGTCGGGCTGTTCCATTCGATCATGTTCCCGACGATCTTCACGCTCGGCATCCGCGGGCTCGGACCGCTGACGGAAGAGGGGTCGGGGCTGCTGATCATGGCAATCGCGGGTGGTGCACTGGTAATCGTGCAGGGCTGGCTCGCGGACCGTTATGGCCTGCAGATCTCGTTCCTGCTGACCGCGGCGTGTGAACTCTACATCCTGTTCTACGCGCTCTGGGGATCGCGCGTGACGCATGCGCTGCCCGAGCCGGTCGCGGTTGGATGATCCGGATGGCGGCGGTGCGGCGCGTTCAGCGCTGCATCGCCGCCTTCGTATCTTCCAGTGCCAGGTCGACCAGCGTGCGCATCGCGGCACTTGCCGCCGCGGCATCGCCAGCCGCGATCGCGTCATAGACGAGCACATGATCGGGGATCGGGTTGCGGGGCAGCGCGCGGGCGCGTTGCTTGTACTGGGTGGTCCAGTTGACCGCCGCGCCGATGCTGGCGCTCAGCACGATCAGCGCATCGTTCCGCGTCGCGGTCAGCACGGCGTCGTGGAATTCGCGATCCGCCGCGCGGCCCGCCTCGGTCGCGAGCGTGTGGCGACGCATCGCGGTGAGCGCGTCCTTCATGATCTTCAGATCGGCGCGGTCGCGGCGCTCGGCCGCGAGCGCGGCGGCGGCCGGTTCGACGATCGCGCGCAGTTCGAACAGGTCGCGCACGAACATGATGTCGGGCTCGGCCGCGAATGCCCAGGCGAGCACGTCGGGATCGAGCAGATTCCATCGGCTGCGGGGCAGGACGCGCGTGCCGATCTTGGGCCGGCTCTCGACCAGCCCCTTGGCGGTCAGCACCTGGACGGCCTCCCGGTACGCGCTTCGGGACACGTCGAGCGTCTTGGAGAAATCGACTTCCCCGGCCAGCGTGTCGCCGGGCGCATATTCGCCCGACAGGATCGCGGTGCCCAGCTTGTGCGCCACCGCGCCGTGCAGGCGGCGGCCGGTCCCCCGGGGGCTGCGTGCTGTTCCGGCGTCGGTCACAATCTCCTGTGGATCGTCGTCGTTGATCGTCATAGCGCCTGCTCCATCATCACGGCGTAACAGTCCGCGTGCCATCAAGGAACGCCAAAAGATTGCTAAATCGGGCCATTGCGCATAAGTCTGAGTATAAGGGAGCTACTATCCATGACTGATATCCAGACGGCCAAGACGGCCGGCCACGACGCGTTCCGTTCGATCGACGCGACGACCGGGCTCGCAATCGGTGAGGCCTTTGCGGTGCACGGCGCCGATGACGTCGCCGCGGCCTGCGCTGCCGCCGACGCGGCGTTTGATGCGTATCGCGCGACCGACAATGCGGCCCGCGCGGACTTTCTCGAACGGATCGGCGAAGAGATCGTCGCGCTCGGTGACACGCTGATCGTCACTGCGATGCGCGAGAGCGGCTTGCCGCGCGCGCGGCTCGAGGGCGAGCGGGGTCGTACCGTTGGCCAGCTGAAGCTGTTTGCAGGCGTCGTGCGCCGCGGCGGCTGGATGGGTGTCCGCATCGACTCGGCGCTGCCCGACCGCGCACCCTTGCCGCGTCCCGACCTGCGCCTGCGGATGATCCCGCTCGGCCCGGTCGCGGTGTTCGGCGCGAGCAATTTCCCGCTCGCCTTCTCGACCGCGGGTGGTGATACCGCCTCGGCGCTCGCTGCCGGCTGCCCCGTCGTCGTCAAGGGTCATCCGGCGCACCCCGCTACCGGCGCGATGGTCGCTGGCGCAATCGAGGCGGCGGTTGCTGCCTGCGGCCTGCCAAAGGGCGTGTTCTCGCATCTGGTCGGCCCCGGCAATGATCTGGGCAGCACGCTGGTCCAGGATCCGCGGATCGCTGCGGTCGGCTTCACCGGGTCGCGCGCTGGCGGCCTGGCACTCGTCAAGCTGGCGCAGGCGCGCGACGTGCCGATCCCGGTCTATGCCGAGATGTCGAGCATCAATCCCGTCGTGCTGCTGCCCGAGGCGCTGAAAGCGCGCGGCGCGGCGCTGGGTACGGCGTTCGTCCGGTCGCTGACGATGGGCGCGGGGCAGTTCTGCACCAATCCCGGTCTGGTCCTCGCCATCGAGGGCGACGGGCTCGATGCGTTTGTCGCCGCAGCGGCGACCGCGCTTCCCGACGCACCGGCGGCGACCATGCTCACCGGCGGCATCCATGCCGCGTACCAGAAGGGCGTCGAGGCGCTTGCGGGCCATGACGCGGTCAAGACGATCGCACAGGGCAAGGTCGGCGAAGGTGTCGCACAGGGGCAGGCGGCGTTCTTCGAAACCACAGCTGCACAGTTCCTGAGCGACGCGGCACTGGGACATGAGGTGTTCGGGGCGTCGTCGCTGCTGGTGCGCTGCGCAGACGAGAACGAGCTCCATGCCGTGCTGCGCGCCGCGGAAGGTCAGCTGACCGCGACGATCCAGATGGATGCGGGCGATGCCGGGATGGCGTCGCACCTGATCCCACTGCTCGAGCGCAAGGCGGGGCGGATCCTGGCCAATGGCTGGCCGACGGGTGTCGAGGTCGCGCATGCGATGGTCCATGGCGGACCGTTCCCGGCGACGTCGGACGGTCGCACGACCTCGGTCGGCAGCCTGGCGATCGACCGCTTCCTGCGGCCGGTATCCTACCAGAACCTGCTGCCGGAATTGCTGCCCGCCTGCGTGCGTGACGACACGGACGCGCCGCGGCTGATCGACGGCGTCGTCGCCGGCTGACCCGCCAATTCCCTGCATGATGACGTCCGGGCGAACCGTAACAGCGGCACCCGAAAAGGAGAGGAAGATGAGCTTGCGCCTGTTGCAGCATGTTGGCGTCGACGGCACGCGATCCGTGATCGCGGCCACCAGCGCGGGGGCGGCTTTCGTTCCCGGCATCGACAGCGTTCGCGCGCTCGCCGAACGGGCGATCGCGGAGGGTCTTGATCTTGCCGCCACGGTCGCGGCCTGCGGTACGGGCGCCAGCGTCGACATCGCGGCCGAACTGACGGCCGGTCGTCTGATGTCGCCGATCGATCATGTCGACCCGGCGCACGTCGTCATGACGGGTACCGGGCTGACGCATCTCGGCTCGGCCGAGGGGCGCGACAAGATGCACCGTGCCGCGGCGGATGCCGAAAAGCAGACCGATTCGATGCGGATGTTCCTGGAAGGGGTCGAGCGCGGCAAGCCGGGGCCGGGCGAGTGCGGCCAGCAGCCCGAATGGTTCTACAAGGGTGACGGTTCGGGCCTCGTCGCGCCGGGGGCAGCGCTGGAGATGCCCGATTTTGCCGAGGATGGTGGCGAAGAGCCCGAGCTTGCCGGGATCTACCTGATCGGGGCTGACGGCACGCCGTTCCGGCTCGGCCTGTGTCTGGCCAACGAGTTCAGCGATCACGTGACCGAGCGGCACAATTATCTGTGGCTCGCGCATTCCAAGCTGCGCCAGGCGTCGCTCGGCCCGGAGCTGCTCGTCGGCCCACCGCCCGAGCATGTCGAGGGGATGAGCCGGATCCACCGCGACGGCGCCGTCCTGTGGGAGAAGCCGTTCCTGTCGGGCGAGGCGAACATGTCGCACAGCATCGCCAATCTCGAGGCGCATCATTTCAAATATGATCTGTTCCGCCGCCCGGGCGACATCCATGTCCATTTCTTTGGGACTGCGACGCTGTCGTTCGCCGAGGGCGTGACGACGCGTGAAGGCGACGTGTTCGAGATCGAGGCTGCGCCCTTCACGCTGCCGCTGCGCAACACGCTGACCAGGGCCGCACCGCGGTCGGTCTCGGTAAAGGCGCTTTGAGCGTGGCGGGTATCCGCATCGCCGTTGTCGGCATGGGCAAGATCGCACGCGACCAGCATCTCCCGTCGATCGCGGGCAACGCCGAATTCGAGCTCGTCGCCAGCGTCAGCCCGCGGGATCCGGGCGTCGAGGGCGTCGTCAACTTCAGGTCGCTGGAGGCGCTGCTCGCCGAAGGTCCGGCGATCGACGCGATCGCTCTCTGCACGCCGCCGCAGGTGCGCTATTCGCTCGCCACGATGGCGCTCGAAAAGCGCCTGCACGTGTTCCTCGAAAAGCCGCCGGGCGCGACACTCGCGGAGGTCGACGCGCTCGAGGCTCAGGCAGCACAGACCGGCGCGACGCTGTTCGCCGGCTGGCATTCGCGGTTCGCGGCGGGTGTCGCGCCCGCCAAGGCCTGGCTTGCCGACCGTCGCATCGACCGCGTGTCGATCGTCTGGCGCGAAGACGTCCGCGTCTGGCATCCCGGTCAGGCGTGGATCTGGGAGCCGGGCGGGCTCGGCGTATTCGATCCGGGCATCAATGCCCTGTCGATCGCGACCGAGATCCTGCCCGAGCCGTTCTTCCTGGCGTCCGCGACACTGTCGACACCGGCCAATCGTGCCGCGCCGATCGCCGCCGATCTCGCTTTCCGCAGTGCGTCGGGCACACCGATCACGATGGATCTCGACTGGCGCCAGACCGGCCCGCAAAGCTGGGACATCGTCGTCGACACCGACGCCGGCACGCTCCGTCTTGCCAAAGGCGGCGCGGTGCTGACCCTGCCCGAGGGCAGCAGCGAGCATGACGATGCGGAATATGCCGGGCTCTATGCGCGTTTCGCCGCCCTGGTCCGCGACGGGCGCAGCGAGGTCGACACGACCCCCTTCACGCTCGTTGCCGACGCGTTCCTGCGCGGCACCCGCGTCTCGGTCGCGGCGTTCGACGACTAGGACCGCGGGCGCGGTGGCCCGCGGTCCTGTTCGGCCGTGGGGTTAAAGCCTCAGGCCGAGACCGACGCCGAAGACGAGCGGATCGAGATTGATCTTCACGTTCTGCGTACCGATTGCCGTCGTGCGCAGGCGGGCGCTCGTGTCGATGTCGATATATTTGACGTCGAGGTTGAGAAAGACCTTCGGTGTGATGTCGACGTCGACCCCGGCCTGCGCCGCCCAGCCGAAGCTGTCCTTCATACGTACCCGCGTCCGTCCGACCGCCTTTTCGAGACCCGCCGAGGCATCCTCGTTCCAGAACATCGTGTAGTTCAGTCCGGCCCCGACATAGGGACGGATCGAGCCGCGTGGGTTGAGGTGATATTGCGCGGTCAGCGTCGGGGGCAGCACCCAGGTCGAGGCCAGCTTGCCGATCGATCCGGTCGTCCCGCTACGCCCGCTGGCGCTGTGTTTGGTCGTCGCGGCGATCAGTTCGAAGCCGATCTGGTCGGTGGCCATATAGGTGACGTCGATCTCGGGCATCGCGCTGTTGTCGACGCTGACGCGCTCGCCGGGAAAGGTCGGGAGGATCCCGCCCGAGCGTTCGTTCGGGGCGACGAGGATCGCGCGCAGGCGGACGAGCACGTCGCCGGCTTGGATACCGGTGCGCGGTGCCGGGTCCTGCGCCATGGCCGGCGTGGCGATGCCGAGGCCGGCGGCGGCTAGAACTACGCCGATGGTAAGATGCTTCATTGCCCGACTCCTGATTGGGATGCGTTCGGGCTAGGCGTGCGGCCAGGCGGGGGCGTTGATCACGGCCAAACGCGGATTTGATGCCGATCAAAGACCCGCCGAAGGGGACATCGCACCCATCATCGCATGTGGACCTATCACCCCGAACTGCTCGCGACACCCGTGCCGCGCTACACCAGCTATCCGACGGCTGCCGAATTCGGCGACGATGTCGGTCCGGTCGATATGGAGGAGGCGCTGGCGGCCATCGCGCCGGGCATGGTCGTCTCGCTGTATCTGCACATCCCCTATTGCCGGGACATCTGCTGGTATTGCGGCTGCAACACGGGGGCGGCGAACCGCGCCGCGCGGCTCGCCGCCTATGTCGAACGGCTCGAACGCGAGATCGCACTCGTCGCGCAGCGGGTGACCGGCGTCCGCGTGGGACGGATCGCGTTCGGCGGCGGCAGTCCGAATGCGATTCCGCCGGCGGCGTTTCTCCGGCTCGTCGAAAGCGTCAGGACGGCGTTCGACTGCACCGATGCGATACTATCGGTCGAGGTCGATCCGCGTGGCTTCGACCGCGACTGGGCGGGGGCGATCGGGCGAGCAGGGGTGTCGCGGGTCAGCCTCGGCGTCCAGACGCTCGACCCGCAGGTCCAGGCGGCGATCGGGCGTGTGCAGCCGTCGGAGGATATCCGTCGCACGACAGCGCTATTGCGCGATGCCGGTGTCGGGTCGATCAATTTCGATCTCATGTATGGCCTGCCGCAACAGTCCGAGCAGAGCCTGCGGGCCAGCATCGCCGAGAGCATCGCGATGGGCCCCGACCGGCTTGCGGTGTTCGGCTATGCGCACGTCCCGCACCTCGTACCGCGCCAGCGACGCATCGTCGCGGACGGGCTGGCGGGAACGGCGGAGCGCTTTGCGCAGGCGGCCTTGGCGCATCGCATGCTGGTCGATGCCGGCTATGACCCGGTCGGGTTCGACCATTTCGCCCGACCGGGCGATGCGCTGGCGCAGGCGGCGGCGAGCGGCGGCCTGCGCCGCAACTTCCAGGGATTCACCGAAGACCCGGCGGAGATCCTGATCGGTCTTGGGGCCAGCGCGATCAGCGATTTCCCCGACCGGATCCTGCAGACCGAGAAGAATACGGGACGCTACGGCATGCGGATCGATGCCGGAGCCCTGGCAACCTGTCGTGGGCTGCGGCGCAGCCCCGAAGACAGGCTGCGCGGCCGGGCGATCGAGACGATCCTGACCCGGGGCACGGCCGACCTGACCGCGCTGGACGGCGGGGCGGACATCCGCAGTCGGCTGACGCCGTTCGAACGGTACGGGCTGATCGCCTGGGAGGGGAATGTGCTCCGCCTGAGCGAAGACGCGCTTCCCTATGCGCGCGTCATTGCGAGCAGACTGGACGCGTACCGGCAGACCGCGTCGGCACGGTTCAGCCATGCGGTCTAGCGCGGTTGGCGGGGCGATCGTGACGCTGCCGCCGCGCTGTGCCGCCTGCAGCGTGCGCAACGATGCGCTGTGTGCGACGCTTGAAGACGCGGGCCTAGTCGCGTTGCACGGGATCGGCCGACGGCGGACGATGCCAGCAGGGCAGGTGCTGGTCTGGAGCGGGGATCCGAACGCGATCTGCGCCACCGTCGTGTCGGGCGTGCTCAAGGCGATGCGCACGGGGCCCCAGGGTCGCGAACACATTGTCGGCCTCGCCTTTGCCGGTGATTTCGTCGGCGACCTGTTTGCCGACACCGCGAACGAGACGATCCGGGTGATCACCGATGCGGAGCTGTGCGTGTACCCGCGCGCGGCGCTGCAAAACATGCTCGACGCGCATCCGGCGATGGAACGCCTGTTGCTGCACCGCACGCTCGGTGCGCTCGACGATGCGCGGATGTGGATGCTGATGCTGGGACGCAAGGCCGCAGGCGCGCGGATCGCCACGTTCCTGCTGGAAATGGCACGGCGGATGGGTCAGCCGGGCCCGGCCCGCTTCGACCTGCCGATGAGCCGGTCGGAGGTCGGCGCACTGCTGGGGATGACGATCGAGACCGTCAGCCGGCAGATGACGTCCCTGAAACGCCGCGAGGTCCTTGCCCTGCCGGGCGGGCGCGGCGTCATCATCCTCGATCGGGCGCAGCTCGCGCGGGCCGCGGCGGGCTGAGCGACAGCGTCCGGCGCCGGTGCTAGGCGGCGCTGCGCTGGTCCGATCCCGCCTGTGTCAGGTCGAAACGCCGGGGGCAGAGGGCGACGAGCGCCGGGCGGTGGCTCACAAGGATCAGCCCCTGTCCGGTCGTGTCGAGGCGCTGCGCCAGTCGGACGGCAAGCAGCTTTTCGGTCGTGCCGTCCAGCCCCTCGCTCGGCTCGTCGAGCACGAGCCACGGCGCGAGCGAGCAATAGGCACGCGCGACCGCGAGACGGCGCCGCTCCCCGCCCGACAGGCGTGCGCCGTTTTCACCGACCCACGCGTCGAGTCCGTGATCGAGCGCGCGGACCCGATCGTCGAGCACCGCGTCGTACAGCGCCCGCCACAGCGTGGCATCGTCGGCATCCGGGTTGGCCAGCATCAGATTGTCGCGCACCGTGCCCGACAGCAGCGCGGCATCCTGTGGTGCCCAGGCGAAGCTGCGCCGCGATATCTCTGCCGGGATCAGGCCGATATCATCTCCGTCCAGCCATATCTCGCCAAGCGTGCTCGGCCGCAACGACAGCATCTTTTCGACGAGCGTCGTCTTGCCGATTCCCGAGGGGCCGGTCAGCGCGACCCGATCGCCCCGCCGCACGTGACACGTCCCCGCCGGCAGGACGAAGTGCAGTGCGCTATGGGCTGGACCGGTCGTGTTCGGCAAGGCGCGCGGAGATGCATCCTGCAGGTAAGGCTCCGCGCTCTCGTGCGTTTCCAGAATATCGTCGAGCCGGTCGCGTGCCGCGTGCATGCGACCTCGCTCGATCATTGCGCGCAACACCGGCGTTCCCGCGTCGATCGTCATCGCCGCTGCCAGCGCCGCCAGTGCAGCCCGTGGCGCCCCCGATCCCGCCGACAGGATCGCGGCGCCGGCGGCGGCGATACCGACGGCCGTCGCGTGCAGCAGATCCAGCCATCCGGCGGCTTCTGCCTGCGCACGCTGCGCGGCGGCGAGCGCACGGCTTCGATCGTCGACCTGCGCGGTGGCCCAGGGCTCGAGCCCGAAGCATCGCAGTTCGGGGGCGGCATCGGCAAGGCCTGCGAACGTCTCGCGAAGTGCCCCGGCAGCATATTGCACCGCCTGGCCAAGTGGCGCGCTACGACGGGCAAGCCGGTCGGCAACGATCAGGAGCACCGCCATGCAGCACGCGGTGGCGATCGAGGCTCCGACGCTGCCGAGCGATACGAGCCCGAGCCCCGCGATCAGCGCGGCGGCGACGCCCCAAGGCGCGGACTGGCGTACGAACTGCATCTCCATCGCATCGACGTCGCCGATCAGCCGGGCGGTCGCCTCGCCCGTCCCGAAGGCGAGCGCGGTACCAGCGGGCTGTGCTGCGAGCACGCGGAAGATGGCCGGGCGGATCCGCGCGAGCGCGCCGAACGCCGCCTCGTGGCTGGCGAGGCGCTCGCCGTAGCGTGCGCCGGTCCGCAGGATGGCAAGAAGCCGGATTCCCGCGCTGGGCAGCATGTAGTTGAACGCGAGCGCTGCCGCCGGGCCCGCCAGACCGGCGATCGCGGCGGCGGTGATGAACCAGCCCGACAGCCCGAGCAGCAGGACGGATGCCGCCGCAACGAGCGCGGCGAGCAGCGCGGCGCGTGCGAGAAGTGGGCGCTGCGCACGTCGCTCCTGCGCGAGCAACCTGTCGAGTGGACCGGTCATGCGGGGTCTCCAAGCCGGACCACGTGATCGGCAATGCCGGCCAGGCGGTCGCTATGCGTCGCGATCAGCGTCGTCCGGCCGCGACAGGCCGCCGCGATCGTCGTCACCAGCGCGATCTCCGACAGCGCATCGAGATGCGCCGTCGGCTCGTCGAGCAGCAAGATCGGTGCAGGCTTGAGCATGGCGCGCGCCAGGGCAAGCCGCCGCCGTTCGCCACCGGACAGCCCGCCGCCGCGCGCATCGAGCCGGGTGTCGAGACCGGCGGCCATCCGACCGCCGCCGCGTGCCATCAGCATCGGCCGAAGACCGGCCTGCACCACCGCGCGGTCGATCGCATCGTCGGTGGCGTCGGGGCAGGCAAGGCGCAGGTTTTCGCGGATCGTTCCGGCGATGATCAACGGATGCTGGCCAGCCCAGGATGCGCGCGGCGCGAGCGAACCGCCGGGTGGGAGCCGCTGGTCGTCGATCAGGACATCGCCCGCGACCAGCGGCGCGAGGCCGAGCAGCAGGTGCAGCGCGCTGGTCTTGCCGCTGCCTGATGGTCCGATCAGCACGACGATGCGGCCGGACGGAACGTCGAACGACAGGTCGGACACAGCGTCCCGTTCCGCGTCGGGATAGCGGATCGCGACCGACTGGAACGCCAGTGCGGGAAGAGCGGGCATTTCGAGCCGCAGTGCGTGCGGCGTCGATGGCAGCGACGCCGGCATGGGACAGGCGGGCGCGGGGAGGGCGATCAGGCGATCCGCCGCGGTCTCGGCCGCCTGCTTGTCGTGATAGGCGGCGGCGAGACGGCGCATCGGCGCGTAGAATTCGGGCGCGAGTGCCAGGACGAAGAAGGCGCGGCCGAGATCGAGCTGCTCGGGCACCGGGAAGGGCAGGAGGTGGAGCAGGTTGAACCCGCAATAGACCGCGACCAGCGCGACCGAGAGTGCGGCGAAGAACTCCAACGCCCCCGAGGACAGGAAGGCGACGCGCAGCACGCCCATCGTCCGCGCCGCGAGTTCGTCCGCGGCGACCCCGAGCGCGCGCGCCTCGCGGCCCTCGGCGCCGAACGCAAGGACGACCGGCAGCGCCCGCACCCGATCCGCGAACCGCCCGGTCAGCCGGGCCAGCGCGGTAAACTGGCGCCGGGATTTGTCCGCGGCCGCACCCCCCGCAAGCGCCATCGCGACGATGAACGGTATGAGCGTCACGACCAGGATGCCCGCGGCGACGGGGCTGGCCAACGCGGTCGCGAGCAGGATCAGGAAGGGTGCGATGGCGCCTGCTTTGCGCGCGGGCAGGAATCGCGCGATATAGCCGTCGAGCGCGTCCACCTCGTCCACCACCGCGGCCATCAGGACGCCCGTGGTCGTCGGCGCACCGAGGTGGCGATGCAGCGCCGACGCGACGATCCGGCGACGCAGCGTCACCTTGGCGTCTTCAGCCTGGCGGGCGCCCCTGCGCGTCGCGAGCATGACGACGAGACCGCGAAGGCCGCCGGACAGAACGACGAGCATTGCCCAGGGCAGGACCGCTGCGGCACCGGCCGGAACCGCGACGATCGCCCCCGCCAGGCCGCCGGCAAAGCCGATCGCGGCAACGCTGTCGAGCATGAGCCACGCCGCCGCCGCATCGCCGCGTCGACCGCCCTGGGCGATGGTCTTGAGCCACTGGCGACGCGCGCGGGGCGTCGGGTCGGTGGATGGGAGGTCGCTCGAAGAAAGTGCCGTCATGGACAGGCTTGTCGCGTATTGCCGTTCGTCTGGTCTTTGACCGCGGTCAATGTTCTGGTCGGCCGCGCCACTTACGCCCCGACCAAACCGGCATGTTCGCCGGGGGGGAGACCGTTCCATGGACCTCGGGGTCATCGACCTGTCGCGGCTGCAGTTTGCGCTCACCGCGCTCTATCATTTTCTCTTCGTGCCGCTGACGCTGGGCCTGTCGATGATGCTCGTCATCATGGAATCGGTCTATGTCATGACGAACCGGCCGATCTGGCGCGTGATCACGCGCTTCTGGGGGCGGATCTTTGCGATCAACTTCGTGCTGGGGGTGGCCACCGGGCTGACGATGGAATTCCAGTTCGGCACGAACTGGTCGTATTTCTCGCATTATGTCGGGGACATATTCGGCGCGCCGCTCGCGATCGAGGGGCTGATGGCGTTCTTCCTCGAAGCGACGTTCGTCGGCATCATGTTCTTCGGCTGGGGGCGGCTGTCGAAGCTCGGGCATCTGCTCGTCACGGCCATGGTGGCGCTCGGCACCAACCTGTCCGCGCTGTGGATCCTGATCGCGAACGGCTGGATGCAGAATCCGGTCGGTGCAAAGTTCAATCCGGAAACGATGCGGATGGAGGTCACCGATTTCGGCGCCGTCCTGTTCAACCCGATCGCGCAGGCCAAGTTCGTCCACACGGTCAGCGCCGGTTATGTCTGCGCGGCGGTGGTCGTGCTCGGGATCAGCGCCTTCTGGTTGCTGACCGACCGCTACAAGGGCGTGGCACGGCGATCGATGACGGTGGCGGCAGCCTTTGGCCTGGCCGCGTCGCTGTCGGTGGTCGTGCTGGGTGACGAGAGCGGCTATGCCCTGACCGACAACCAGAAGATGAAGCTCGCCGCGATCGAGGCGGCCTGGCACACGGCACCGGCGCCGGCCGGTCTGACACTGTTCGGGGTACCCGACGTCGCCGCCCGGGAAACCCGGTACGAGGTCCAGATCCCCTGGGTCCTCGGGCTGATCGCGACGCGCAGCCTCGACGGCACCGTCACCGGCATGTCCGAACTGGTGCTCAAGGCGCAGGAGCGGATCACGTCGGGCGTAGTCGCCTATGACGCGGTCGAACGGCTCAAGACCGACCCTGCCAACGTCGTACAACGCGCACGGTTCGAGGCGCACAAGCGTGACCTGGGCTACGCCCTGTTGCTCAAGCGGCATGTCGCGGATCCGCGCACTGCCAGCCCCGCACTGATCGCTTCCACGGCATGGGACGTGGTGCCGAACGTGCCGCTGATGTTCTGGAGCTTCCGGATCATGGCTGCGATCGGGGTCCTGATGATCGCGCTGTTCGGTGCGGCGTTCGTCCTGACGTCGCTCCGCCTGCACACGCAGACGCGGTGGTTCCTGAAACTCGCGGTGATCGCGATCCCCTTGCCCTGGATTGCGATCGAGCTGGGCTGGATGCTCGCCGAGATCGGCCGCCAGCCCTGGGCGATCGAGGGCGTGCTGCCGACCTTCCTCGCCGCATCCTCGCTGACGCGCGGGGTCCTGTGGACGACGATCATCGGTTTCACTGCAATCTACGGGACGCTCGCGGTCATCGAGGTCCGCCTGATCCTCGCGACGATCCGCAAGGGGCCGTTCGAGCATGACGAGGATGCCTATCCGGTGCCCGATGCCGGACCGGCAGGGCGCGGCGCCACGCGCCCCGTTGCTGCTGACCCGATCCCCGCCTGACCCCTTCTCGCCTGATCCGAAAGGCACGATCCGATGTTTGACTATGAGACGCTGCGCATATTGTGGTGGGGGCTGATGGGGGTGTTGCTCATCGCCTTTGCGCTGACCGACGGGTTCGACCTCGGGGTCGCCACGCTTCTGCCGTTCGTCGCACGGACCGATTCCGAGCGCCGGATGGTGATCAACTCGGTCGGTCCGACCTGGGAGGGGAACCAGGTCTGGTTCATCCTGGGTGGCGGCGCGATCTTTGCCGCCTGGCCGTTCGTCTATGCGGTCAGCTTTTCCGGCTTCTACCTCGCGATGTTCCTCGTGCTCGCGGCGCTGATCCTGCGACCGGTCGGGTTCAAATACCGGTCGAAGCGGCCGGATCCGCGGTGGCGGTCCGGGTGGGACTGGGCGCTGTTCGTGGGCGGTGTCGTGCCTGCGCTCGTCTTCGGGGTCGCGGTCGGCAATGTCCTGTCGGGGGCGCCGTTCCGGCTGGACAGCGATCTGCGCGCCTTTTTCGACGGCAGTTTCCTCGGGCTGTTCACGCCCTTCACGCTGATCTGCGGCCTGTTGTCGGTCGCGATGCTGGTCCTGCACGGCAGCGCGTGGCTGGCGATCAAGGTCGAGCATGGCCCGGTCCATGACCGCGCGACGCGGTTCGGGACGCTGGCCGGCATGCTGTCACTGGTCCTGTTCGCGGCCGGCTGGGCGTTCGTCGCCTGGACCGATATCGGGTTCCGCATCGTCGGGACAATCGAGGCGGCGGGGCCGTCCAATCCGCTGCGCACGACGAGCGAAATCGCTGCGGGCGCATGGCTGGCGAACTATGCACTCCATCCCTGGATGATGATCGCTCCGCTGCTGGGATTCGGCGGCGTGGTGGTCGCGCTGATCGGGATACGCCGACGGATCGAGAGTGCGGCATTTGCGGGATCCTCGGCATCGGCGGTGGGGATCATCGCGACCGTCGGGCTGTCGATGTTCCCCTACATCCTGCCGTCCAGCATCGATGAGCATTCGAGCCTGACGGTCTGGAATGCGTCATCCTCCGAAAAGACACTCGGGATCATGCTGTTCGTCACCGCCGTCTTCCTGCCGATCGTCCTCGCCTACACCGCATGGGCCTTCAAGCTGATGTGGGGCCGCGTCACGGCGCACGAGGTCGCGACCAATCCCGATTTCTACTGATCACTCCGTGCGGCAAGGACGATAGATAATGTGGTATTTCAGTTGGGTATTGGGCCTCGGCCTTGCGCTGGGCTTCGGAGTGCTGAACGGCATGTGGCATGAATTCTCGTTGCCGGCCGATGACGAGATCGACGTACCGGACATGCCGTAGACAGTGTCGGGCAACATATCTTGCCCGGCCCGTCCGGCGATATTGACCAGTCGGCGCCGAATTGATGCGGTCAATTCGGCGACCGGGCGCTATATCTGCCGTCATGCTTGCTGCAACCATCTGCGTCGACTGTGCAGTTCGCGATCAGTCGCTCTGCGGAAGCCTGACCAATAGCGAACTGCATGCGCTCAATACCCTGGGTCGGCGGCGGATCGTGCGGCGTGGCGAGACGCTGATCTGGGCGGGTGAGGACAATATCCTGTGCGCCAATCTCCTGTCGGGCGTGCTCAAGCTCGTCGCATCGAGCGGTGACGGGCGCGAGCAGATCGTCGGGCTCCTATACCCCGCCGACTTTGTCGGGCAGCCCTATCCCGGGCAGGCCGATTTCAGCGTGTCGGCGCTGACCGACGCGGAAGTGTGCATCTTTCCGCGGGCGTCGTTCGAGCGCGTCCTGACCGATCATGCGCGGATGGAGCGGCTATTGCTGCAACGCACGCTTGCCGCGCTCGACGAAGCACGATCGCGCATGCTGACGCTCGCGCGCAAATCGGCGAGCGAGAAGGTCGCAGGGTTTCTCGTCGATATGGCGACCCGTGCCGCGGCGACCGGTTGCAGGGGAACGCCCAGCGGGCCGGTCACGTTCGACCTCCCGCTTTCGCGGGGTCAGATCGCCGACATATTGGGTTTGACGATCGAAACCGTCAGCCGGCAGATGACGCAGCTGAAGACTCGCGGCGTCATCGGCTTGCCCGGCGGACGAGCCATCACCATTGTCGACCGCGACGCTCTCGCGGCGCGCGCCGATCCGGCATAGCGACGCCGGGACCGACAGCAGGCTGTGCTCAGGGTGAAGTGCTACGCGCCAGGCTGTCGGTCAGCCGCATCCTGGCGGCGCGCGTGAGGCGGGCATGCCCCAGGGTCAGGATCAACAGCTCGGTGAAGTCGGTGGCACGCCGGCAGCCGTCGAAGAAGCATCGCAACATATAGCCGAGCATGTCGGGCGCGAACCGGTCGGCTTCGATCGAACGCGGATCGAGTGCGACGATGAGATCCTGTGCGTAGACGGCGTCGGTCGCGCGGTGTGCGGCGACATGATCGAGCAACACGCCGATCAGCGGCTGGGACGGGGTTCGCCGGAACAGCGTGTCGAGCGTCGGCTCGAGGCCATCGTCGCACCGTTCGGTCACCAAGGCCAGTCGCGCACAGATCCAGTCCGCATCACGTGCCGAGGGCCTGACGGGCAAGCAGTCGGCGCAATGTTCCAGAATGCTGCACAGGCTGCGCAGGTCGGCATGCGCGGACAGCAGCTCCGCGAGATCGTCGTCGCGGATGACATGCCAGTGACGACACGCTGGAACCGGGGACGACTCGCCGTCGCGTGATGCCCGATCGACGCGCTGCGCCTTGCCGTCCTGCTTCGTGCCGTGCCCGTCCGTCATGCCGGCTCCTCCGGTTATCGCTCTGCCCGTTATGGCGAACCGTGGCATTGATCGTCGTCAAAGGGGCAGGGTGCCGGTTTGAGGCGACCGCGACGCCAGGGCGCGGACTGATATTTGGTGACGTTTACCGATGCTTAGGCGCGCCGGCCTATCTTTGGACGGGTCGCCCCGTCGTTCCGAAGTCGCGGGATGGACGCATTTTCACAGCTGACCATAATGGTGGAACTGGCCATCATTATGGGTCAATATATTTGCCAATAAGCTAGGTAATAATTCAGTATTGGCATATACTTGCCGGATAGCATGAAGACTTCAACGCAAGACGATTCCGTTTCGACAATGAGCCAGCCGGGCCGTACTGTGGCCGGGTTGTGCATCGCGGCTGTCTTTGCGTGTGCGACGGTCCCGATGATCGGGTGGATGCTGCGGATTCCCGTGCTGACGACGTTCGGTTTGGTCGAGCCAATGCCGCCGTTCGGCTGCATTGCCTTTGCCTGCATGGCGGCGGCGACCCTGATATTGTCACGCGGACATTCCAGTCGCCGGGCCATGCCGCTGCTCGCCGTGCCGATCGCCATTGGTCTTGAGCGCCTGTTCGTCCAAGTGGTCCTGCCGGCCGGGAGCCATGGAATCGATGGGTGGCTGTTTGCGGACGATGTCCGGACAGCCTTTGATCGCGCGATGACGGGGCCGGGCATTGTCGCCGATCTCATACTCGTCGCATTGCCCGTCGCGATCGGCGCAGCCGCGGCAAATACCCGCTCCTATGGACGGCTGGCGGCGGCACTCGCAGGCGGCAGTTTGGTGACTGCAAGCACAGCCTTATTGTTGATCCCGATGCTCCCGGCCCTGCATGCGACCGGGTGGCATCTGTCGTCGACGTCCCTGCCATCCGCGATCGGCGCGATGCTGCTGGCCCTGGGGGTACTTGCCTGGCGAAGTGATATTCTGGACGAGCCCGGTGCCTGGTCGCCCGAATGGCACATGTTGCGACTTGTTCTGCCGCTGCTGCTGGTCGTACCGGTGCTAGCGCCGCTCGTGGAAATGGCGAGCATCGAGCTTGCCGGGGTGTCTGCGGTCTGGGGCGAACTGCTGACCGTCACGCTGAATTTCGTGGTGGTCAGCGCGCTCGTCACCTGGACGGTGCGGAGCGCAGCGCGGCATCGCGCCGCGTTGTCCGAGCTGACCGAGGCATTGAACGCCGCACCGATGGCGCTGGTCGATACCGATGACCGGATCATCCACTGGTCGCGCGGGTGCGAGGAATTATACGGGTGGCGTGCGCACGAGGCGCTCGGCAGGCAGAAGCATGTACTGCTCGCGTCGCGCACCGCCGACGGCAGCTTGGCGACGGGCTGCCCGCATGCCGATGGCGAGCGTGAACTGATCGAGCGCCGACGCGACGGCAGCGCGGTGCACGTGATCGAGCAGGCGCGCAGGGTCGAGAAGCTGGCCCGTGCGCCGGCCCTCGTCCTGTCGATGACCGATATCAGCACCCGGCTCGAGATCGAGGCCGCGCTGCGCAAGAGCGAGGAGCGTCTCGCGCTCGCCAGCAGTGCGCACGAGATCGGGGTCTTCGAATGGGAAATCGCAACGGGGGCGCTGACCTGGACCGCAGGGTCCGAGCAGCGTCTGGGGCTGCCCGCGGGAAGCCTGCACGATTATCCGAGCTGGGCGGCGTTGATCGACCCGGACGACCTGGCGGAGGTCGAGCGCACGATCGCCGAAACCGTCGGCATGCGCGCACCGCGCATCAGTTTCACCTATCGATTGAGACTGCCCAACGGCACGCAGCGTTTCCTCGAAGGCTCTGCGCGCTGCTTCTACGATCAGGCAGGCGCGATGGTCCGGACCACGGGAATCACGCTGGACATAACGCGGCACGAGGAGCGCGAGGCGGCGCTTCGCGTGCGCGAGGCGCAGCTGCGGTCGATCCTCGAAACCGTGCCCGACGCGATGATCGTGATCGACGAGGCCGGCGCCATCCGCTCCTTCAGCGCCGCCGCCGAACTCATCTTCGGCTATAGCGCCGCCGAGGCGATCGGATTGAACGTGCAGACCCTGATCCCGGGCGAGCGCGAGGCGTGGCAGCAGGGGTATTTACGGCGTTATCCGGCCTCGGGCGATCGGCGTGGCGTTGGTCATGGCCGGCTCACCACCGCGCGGCGCGCGGACGGAAGCAGCTTCCCGGTAGAGCTGCATGTCGGCGAAGCGCTGGTCGACGGCGAACGCGTGCTGACGGGGTTCGTCCGTGACATTTCGGAACGGATCGCCGCGGAAGAGCGGCTGAGCCTCGTCCGGCGGGAATTGATGCAGGTCATCCGGTTGAACGCGGTCGGCGAAATGGCTGCGGCGCTCGCGCATGAACTCAACCAGCCGCTCGCTGCGATCGCGAACTTCGTCACGACCGCCGAATTGCTCCTCGACAGCGGCGCCGGCATGGATGGCGACCGGCTCAAGGCCACGTTAATATCGGCGAACGCGCAGGCCCTGCGGGCAGGCGACATCATCCACCGGCTTCGCGAGTTCATCGCCAAGCGCGAGTCCGAGATGCGGATCGAGCCCGTGGAGGCGACACTGCGTGAGGCCGTCACGTTGCTGACGTCCGGCGGACAGCATGCCGATATCGAGCTGAGCTTCGCGCTGTCCCCCGACGCCGACTTCATGCTCGCGGATCGGATCCAGGTGCAGCAGGTGGTCGTCAACCTGCTCCGCAACGCGTTCGAGGCGTTGGCGACATCGCCCGACGGCGCGCGCGGCGTCCTCATCGAGGCGCGGTTGAACAAAGCGGCGCTCGTCGAGATCAGCATCTGCGACAATGGTCCCGGCTTGCCCGATGCGATCCTGTCGCGGATGTTCACGCCCTTCACGTCATCGAAGGGGGAGGGGGGCATGGGCTTCGGCCTGTCGATCTGCCGCCGGATCGTCGAAGCGCATGGCGGGGAGCTGGTCGGCTTCAATGCCCCGGGCGGTGGCGCCTGCTTTCGCTTCACCGTGCCGCATGTCTGTGTGGAATAAGCCGTGAAAGGATGTCTGGATGCGTACCGTCTATGTCGTCGACGATGACGACGCCGTCCGTGCATCGGTGCAGGGGCTGCTGTCGACCCGTCCGAACCTGCTGATCCGCGGCTTTCGCTCCGGGGATGCGTTTCTGGCCGAGCTCAGCAGCCTCGACCCGGGTATCGTGCTGCTCGACCATCATATGCCCGGAACCACCGGGCTCGAGGTGTTGCGAAAGCTCGTGCCGTTCGCACCGCATTTTGCGCCGATCATCCTGACCGGGCAGGGCGACGTGCAGCTCGCGGTCGAGGCGATGAAGGCGGGCGCACTCGAGTTTCTGGAAAAGCCGTGCGATCCGCACATCCTGCTGCGCACGGTCGATGAAGGTTTTGCGCGGCTCGAAACCGAAACCGCGGCGGCGGACCGGACCCAGGCGGCGCGTCAGCGGATCGCGCGGCTCTCGATGCGCGAGACCGACGTGCTGATGGGACTGATCGACGGCCAGCCGAACAAGGTGATCGCGCATGCGCTGAGCCTCAGCCCGCGGACCGTCGAGATCTACCGCGCCAATCTGATGGACAAGCTCGGCGTGCGCAGCCTGTCCGAGGCGCTTCGGATCGCCTTTGCCGCCGGCCTCGTGACGGTCGACTGACGATCGTTCGGTCCAAGGGGGTGTCGTTTGTGGCGTGTGCCGGTTAGGAAGGACCTGACGCCAAGCGGGAGTATCTTTTGGAAGCTGTATCGATCGTTCTGTTCCTCCTGCTCGCGGTAGTCCTGAGCGGGTCCATTTCGCGAATGCTCCCCGTGCCGGTGCCGACGCCTCTGGTGCAGATCATGCTCGGTGCGGTCATCGGTATGTCGACGTCGTACCGGGTCGCGCTCGATCCCGAACTCTTCCTGCTGCTGTTCCTGCCACCGTTGTTGTTCCTCGATGGCTGGCGGATCCCCAAAGACGAGCTGCTCAAGGACATTTCGACCGTGGTCGAACTGGCGCTGGGGCTGGTCCTGATCACGGTGATCGGCATGGGGCTGTTCATTCACTGGATGATCCCGGCGATGCCGCTTGCCGTCGCGTTCGCGCTGGCCGCGGTCGTCTCGCCGACCGACCCGATCGCGGTCTCGGCGATCGCCGCACGCGTGCCGATCCCGAAGCGGATGATGCACATCCTTGAAGGGGAATCGCTGCTGAACGATGCGTCGGGCCTCGTCTGTCTGCGCTTCGCGATCGCCGCGGCGCTGACCGGATCGTTCTCGCCGTCCTCCGCCGCAATCAACTTCGTCTGGGTGGCCGGCGCAGGGATCGTCGTGGGCGTCGGCCTGACGCTCGCGGTCACGCGCGCCAAAGCCTGGGTATCGCGGCGGTTTGGCGAAGAATCGGGGTCGCAGATCCTTGTCAGCCTGCTGATCCCGTTCGGTTCCTATCTCCTCGCCGAACATCTTCACGCGTCGGGGATCCTCGCGGCCGTCGCGGCGGGCGTGACGATGACCTATGCCGAGATATCGCGTCAGGCGCTGCCCAATACACGGATGCGGCGCAACTCGGTGTGGGACACGATCCAGTTCGCGCTCAACGGCATCATCTTCGTGCTGCTCGGCGAACAGCTGCCGGCGATCCTTGCGGGTGCCAGGACGACGGTCAAGATGACGGGGCATGACAGCACCGGCTGGCTTGCCGCTTATGTCCTCGCGATCGTCGCCGGACTCGCCGCCCTGCGGTTCGTCTGGGTCTGGGTGTCGTTGCGGCTGACACTGCTGCGCCGACGCTATCGCGACGGGGTGACCGTTCACAGCCCGGACTGGCGGGTGGTCGCGGCGATGTCGCTGGCGGGTGTCCGCGGGGCGATCACGCTGGCGGGCGTCCTGACGATTCCGCTCGTGCTCGACGACGGCACCGCGTTTCCGGCGCGCGACCTCGCCATATTCCTGGCCGCTGGGGTGATCATCGTGTCGCTGGTGCTGGCGAGCGTCGGCTTGCCGATCCTCCTCAACGGCCTGACGATGCCGCCCGAGCCGTCGCTGCTCGCGGAAGAGGACGCGGCGCGGGTCGCGGCGGCGGAAGCGGCGATCCGCGCGGTCGAGCGGTCGCAGCATGAGCTGGCCGAACGGATGGGCGACGGCGATTTCTATGCGGCGGCGGGCGGCCGGGTGATGGACATCTATCGCGACCGGATCGACAGCCGCAGCGGTTCTGCCAAGGCGTCCGCGGCCGCGCGTGTGCAGGACCGGATCGAGCGGGACTTCAAGCTCGTCGCGCTCCAGGCGGAACGCAGCACGATCGTCGATCTCGCGCGCGATCGCCGGATCGGCAGTGCGACGATCCGCAAGCTGGTCCGTGAACTCGACCTCGTAGAGGCCCGGTATCGCAGCTGACGGTCTGCGAGGGCCTCAGACGGGAGCGCCGGGCTTTCTCAGCGTGGAAAGCCATGCGACCACGTCATCGGGTCGTGTCACGGGGATCATGTGGCCGCCTGCGACCAGCGTGAGCGCTGCGGCGGGACAGGCGTTGGCGAGACCCTGGCCGTGGGCCAGCGGATCGAGCACAGCGTCGTCGCGTCCGAACAGGATCGCGGTCGGGACAGACAGCGAAGGATAGCGGTCGACCATCGCGGGCAGATCGGCATTTGCCGCTGCGAGATCTGCCGCCGCTCCGGCAAAGGCCGATGGACGACCGATCAGCGCGCCGCCGCCGCGTGTCGCGAAATCGTCGGGTACCGGATCGGGTGCGAAGACCATGCGCGCGCCGCTGGGTCGCGCGAGCAACGCCGCGGGCGTGGCGACCGTCCATGCCAGCGCGCTGCGCATCGCTCGCGTAGCGATGGCGCGCGTTGCGACGATCTGCGGCACGGTGGCGAGTGGCTGGGTCAGGGGTGCGATCAGCGCGAGCCCGCCAACCTGCCGCGGATGATCGAGCGCCAGCGCGAGCGCGATCGAGCCGCCCAGCGAGTGGCCGACGACGAGCGGCCGGTCGAGCCCCATCGCGGTGATGAACGCCGCGACATGCGCGGCTTGTGCACGGATATTGGCCTGCGCGATCGGCGCCGAATAGCCCGAGCCCGGGCGGTCGATCAGGATCACGCGGTGATCCGCACTCAGTCGGTCGAGCAACGCATAGCCGAAGTTGCGCATCTGCCCGCCAAGCCCGTGGATCATCACGATCGCCGGGCCCGTTCCACGTTCGAGGTAATGCACGCGTCGCCCGTCGATATCGATGAACCTGCCGTCGGCGGGCACGCGGCGTTCCACGCGGTTCGCCGCTAGCCTGGCAAACAGCGCAAGACCGGCCACCACACTGAGCGCGAGACCGGCTGCACGCGCGGCCGGATGGCGAGGCGGCGTGGGCGCCGCGCGGTTGTTCTCTTTCATATGCGTCATCCGCCGACACATAGATTGCGCCGACAAGTCCCGCCAAGCCTCCGGCACGTTTGGAATAACCGCCCGCGAGCGCCAGTTCGCGCGGACCCCATTTCAGGAAGGGGGGTGAGCCGCTCTATCATCTCGTCGATGTTGCATGGGCGGTATGCAACCCGCTTGCGAAGCGGCAGGCGCAGGCGGCATGACGCTAATATTGGAACCGGGCCGGGCGGGTGCGCCGGATGGGAGATGGTGATGACCGACATGATGGCGATCCTGGCGGCGCAGCGGGCGGCGTCGATGGCGGCGATGCCCGAGCCGCTGTCGGTCCGTAAGGACCGACTGAAACGGGCCGCGGCGATGATCCGCGAGTCCGCCACACGGTTCTGCGATGCACTGTCGGAGGATTTCGGTCACCGGAGCCGCGAGCAGTCGATGATCACCGACATCGCCGGATCGATTGCGCCGATCACCCATGCGATCAAGCATCTCGACCGCTGGGCGAAACCGGAGCGGCGCGCGGTGCAGTTTCCGCTAGGGCTGCTCGGCGCGAAGGCCTGGGTCGAATATCAGCCCAAGGGCGTGGTCGGGGTGATCGCGCCGTGGAATTTCCCGGTCAACCTCATCATGGCGCCGCTTGCGGGCATCTTCGCGGCCGGCAACCGCGCGATCGTCAAGACCAGCGAATATACCCCGGTCACGGGTGCGCTGTTCGAGGAGCTCGTCGGGCGGTATTTCGCGGCGGACGAGCTCGCCTTTGTCGGTGGCGGGCCGGAGGTCGGGAAGGCGTTCGCCAGCCTGCCGTTCGACCATCTGCTCTTCACCGGCGCGACAGGGATCGGGCGCCATATCCTCCACGCTGCCGCTGACAATCTCGTCCCCGTGACATTGGAGCTGGGCGGCAAGTCGCCAGTGGTGATCGGTGACGGGACGGATATCGCACGCGCGACGGAGCGGGTGGCGCTTGGCAAGATGCTGAATGCCGGCCAGATCTGTCTCGCGCCCGATTACATGCTGGTCCGCGACGCGGACGAGCCTGCGGTGGTGGCCGGGCTGACCGCAGCGGCGAGCGCGATGTATCCGACATTGCTCGACAACCCGGACTATACGTCGCTGGTCAGCGACCGTCACATGGCGCGGTTGAACGACTGGCTCGACGATGCCCGAACCAAGGGCGCGCGGGTCGAGATCGTCAATCCGGCGGGCGAGGACCTCAGCGGTGCGAACACGCGCAAGATGCCGCTCCACATCGTCCGCGACGCGACCGATGACATGATCGTGATGCAGGAAGAGATCTTCGGCCCGGTCCTGCCGATCCGTCGTTATGACGATATCGACGACGCGATCGGCCAGATCAACCGGCGCGACCGGCCGCTTGCCCTTTATCACTTCGGCAGCGATGCGGGCGAGCGTCGCCGGTTGCTCAATCGAACCGTGTCGGGCGGCGTCAGCCTCGACGACGTGATCCTCCATGTCTCGATGGAGGATCTGCCGTTCGGCGGCATCGGCCCGTCGGGCATGGGCGCCTATCACGGCGCAGACGGGTTCCGTACGTTCAGCCATGCCCGCGCGGTCTTCCGGCAGGCGCGGTTCGACGTCGCCAAACTGGCTGGCCTGAAGCCCCCCTATGGTGCAACCGCGCGCAAGGCCGCCGCGCGGCTGATCGGATGAACCGCGCGTCCAACCGGTCCGCCGCGGCCAGCGGCGGTCAGAAGTCCTTGCGCAGCAGCAGCCCGGCGTAGCGCTGGTCGTCACGCGGGACGAACCGGACCGTCCCTGCGAACGTCCCTGCGGTGAGGAACGACGAATAGGAGGTGTTCGTCAGGTTCTTCACATAGGCGCGCAACTGCCAGCCCGACTGGTCGCTGAGCAGGGCGACGCTCGCATTCCAGATCGCATAGGCGGGCTGCACGGTGCTCGGCGTCTGCGCCAGCGCATATTGCACCTTGCTGCTGAACGTCACGTCGCTCTGCAGTTCGAGTGCTAGGCTGTCGCTGAGCCCGAAGCGGTACGCCGCATTCTCATAGAGCTTGATATTGGGGGCATAGGGAAGCGGCTGGCCGTCGATGTTGCAGCTCGTCGGCGCGCCGGGCGGGCAGAGGAAATTGCGCACCGTTGCGTCGGTATAGGCGGCCGAGATGTCGAGCGTCAGCCCCTTGGTCGGGCGCAGCGTCACGTCCGCCTCGGCACCGCGCGACCGCACCGAGCCCGCGTTGATCAGGCGGCTGACCTGCGCGCCGGCGACGACGTCGTTGAAGCTTGCCTGATACCCGTCGAAGTTCGTCGTGAACGCGGCAAGGCTGTAGCTCAATGCACGGTCCGCGGTGCTGCCCTTCAACCCGACTTCGTAGGAGTTCGACGTCTCGGGGCTCAGCGGGACCTCGTCGAGCGGCGTCGTGGCGTTGAGCGACCGCATGTTGAAATACACGTTATAGGCCGGCCCCTTATAACCGCGCGAATAGGTGAAATAGGTCTGCGCATGATCGCCGAGATCATATTGGAGACCGAGCCGGTAGCTGTCGCCACGCCGATCGAGCCCGTCGCTGGCATTGTGATAGGCGCGCACGCCGGGGCGATCGAGCGCCGCTGCCCCGGTATTAAGGGGATCTGCGGTCGACGTGCGGACATGGTAGAAGTCCAGGCTGTCCCAGGTTGAACGATAGCCCGCGATACCACGGAAGCGCGGGGTGAAATTGACGTTGGCCTCGCCGAACAGCGCGAAATTGTCGTTGGTGATGCCGTAGTTCGCGACACCCGTCGTCGTGCTGCGCGCGCCACCAGCGGCGAGCGACGTCAGCGTCCGCTGATAGGTCTCGTCGGTGGTGGCGTGGAGATAATAGGCGCCAAGCACGTAATCGATCAGCCCGCCCTTGGGCGACGTGAGCCTCAGTTCCTCCGAAAACTGCTTGGTGTTGACGTGGCCAGTATCCTGACCCGACGGGAAGGCGGTCGATAGCGCGGCGACGCTGTCATAATCCTGACGTTGCGTGTTCAGCCACTGCCGCCAGCCGGTGATCGAGGTGAGGTGATAGTCGCCGAGCGTGAGGTCGCCCGTGAACGAGCCGCCGTAATTCTCGTCGCGCACGTCGGTGATCGTATCGTTGTTCGTGCGGCGGTTGCTGGCGTTCGCGCGGATGCCGCTTGCCGTGAGCGCGGCGGCCAGGTCGGGCGAATTGGTGACAGTGCCGGTGGGGTAGGCGGTCCGGCTGGTGCTGGCATAGACGCTGGTCGGGGTGGTATCGTGCGAATTGAGATAGTCGCCGATGATCGTGAACTTCAGTGCGTCCGACGGCGTGATCACCAGCTTGCCGCGCGCACCGTAGCGCCGATAGCCGTTGACGTCGTCGTTGCGGGCGACGTTGCGGACATTGCCCTTGAAGTCGTCGTAAAGGCCGCCGATCAGCGCCTGGACCTTGCCGGGCACGATCGCACCCGAGATGCCGGCCTTGATCCGGTATTCCTCGTCCGACGTGACGCCGGCTTCGCCGAACATCCGGAATTCGTCGGTCGGATTGCGCGTGACGATGTTGACGACGCCCGCGGACGCGTTCTTGCCGAACAGCGTGCCCTGTGGGCCACGCAGCACCTCGATCCGCTCGACTTCGCCCAGATCGAGCGTCGACTGGCCGGGGCGGGTGAGGACGACGCCGTCGAGCACGGTCGACACCGACGGCTCGACGCCTGGCGAGGTGGTGATCGTGCCGACGCCGCGAATGAAGATCGTCCGGTCCTTGTTCGACGCACCGCTGCGAAAGCCGACCGCGGGGATCGTCGCGGCGATGTTCTCGACGGTGTTCAACTGGCGTTCGGCGAGGGACTGTCCGCTGACGGCGGTGATCGCGATCGGTACGGACTGAAGGCTTTCGTTGCGAAAGCGCGCGGTGACGACAACGTCTTCGCCGGTGTCGGCGGCAGGCGTCGCCGCCTTGGGCGTCGCGGTTGTCGGCGCCGGGGCCGTGTCCTGAGCGAATGCCGGCGTGGCGAAGGTCGCAAGCGCGGTGCCGGCCAGCAGCGCCACATGGCGTGGATCGATCATGATATCCCTCCCGAAGATGATGTCGTCTTTTAAATCCCATTCAGCCGATGGGTATATAGATCTGGATGCAGACGCATCGTATCAGCTTTAGTGCCCCTCGACCGGGCGCAACCGCGGCAGCAGCAGCTGGATCCAGCCGACCGCGAGCAGATAGGAGACGCTGGCGAACAGGAACAGCGGCAGGTAGCCGAGCCCGGCGGTCAGGACGAGGCCGGCGACCTTGGCGATCACCATACCACCGACATTGCCGCTGAACGAGCCGAACGCGGTGACCCGGCCAAGCTTGTCCTGCGGGACGACGTCGGCGATCAGCGCGAACAGGTTGGTCGAGAACGCCTGGTGCGCGGCGAGCGTCAGCGCCATCAGCGCGATCGTGACGGGATAGCTGCCGACGTAAAGCACGAGTGGAACGGGCAGGACGCAGAGTGCGGCGGCGAGCAGGATGCCCTTGCGGACCGCGTTGACGCTGTAGCCGAGGCTGAGCAACCGGGTCGCCACGCCGCCGCCGAGCAGCGAGCCGACCGCCGCGCCACCATAGGCAATCGCGAGCGGGACACCGAGCGCGACCCCGCTCAGCCCATATTGGCGGTGGAAGAAATCGGGCAACCAGAAGAGCATCAGCCACCAGGTAGCGTCGGACAGGATCTTGGCGATCGCGATCGCCCAGGTCTGGCGGTTGCGCAAGATCGGGCCGTATTCGCCGACCGGTGCCGCGGCATCTGCGGCGCCCACGGGCTGCGAGGTGAAGTGCAGGCGACGGGTCGCGATCAGCCAGACCGCCGCCCAGACGAGCCCGAGCGCACCTGCGACGACGAACGTCCCCCGCCAGCCGACGAGCAGCGCGACGCCCGGAATGGCCAGCGGCGCCAGAATCGCACCGATGCTGTTGGCCGCATTGGTCGCGCCGAACCCGCTCGACCGCCAGTTCTTCGGCAGCACCGACGCGATCGTCTTGATTCCGGTCGGCGTGCCCATCGCCTCGGTCGCGCCCAGGCTCACGCGGATCATCACGAACTCGGTCATCGATCGCGCCCAGCCATGCGCCATCGCGGCGATGCTCCACGCCGCGACACCGATCGGGTTCGCCCATTTCACCCCGAGCTTGTCGACGATCCAGCCAGTGAACAGGAATGCGAACGCCGCGCCGCCCTGGAACCAGGCGGCGAGCGTCCCGTAATCATCGTCGCTCCAGCCGAGATCGGCGGCGATCGTCGGCTTCAGCACGGCGATGATCTGACGGTCGACGAGGTTGAGGATGCCGGCGGTGACGACCAGCGCGAACAGCAATGTGCGGCCACGGGTGCTGAGTTGCGCGACGGTCTTGATGGGCAAAGTCATAGCGGGCCAGCATGGACGAGAGGACGATGGATGCGAGCCATTTTCTCTTGTCCGCGTCGGTTATTTGATTTCAATCGGTCTCAGCGGGCAGGTCTGCGTCCTAGACGACCAAGGGACCATGCTCGATCCGCGGCAGCACGTGGCGGGCGAACAGGTCGGCCTCAGCGGCGTGCGGATAGCCCGACAGGATGAACGCATCGATCCCCTCGGCCCGGTAGGCGTTGAGCTTGGCGAGCACCTGGTCCGGATCGCCGACGATCGCGGCACCGCATCCCGACCGTGCGCGGCCGATCCCGGTCCACAGATTGGCCTCGGCATAGCCATCGTCGGATCCCTCGCGCAGTTCGGCCTGGCGACGGACGCCGGCGGACTGAGAATCGAGCGAACGCGCGCGGATCGCCTGGCCTTCGGCATCGTCGAGCTTGGACAGCAGACGATCGGCCGCGGCGCGGGCTTCCGCCTCGGTGTCGCGAACGACGACATGGACACGGTAGCCGAAGCGCAGCGTGCGGCCGTGACGTGCGGCGCGCGCGCGCAGGTCGGCGATGATCGCACGGACGCCGTCCATCGTGTCGGGCCACATCAGATAGACGTCGGCATTGGTCGCCGCGGCCTCCCGCGCCGCCTCGGACAGGCCACCGAAATAGAGCGCGGGACAGCGCCCGGACACGGTGGTGGTCCGCGGAGGATCGAGCTTCAGCTTCCAGAAGTCGCCGTCATGGTCGAGCGGCTTGCCGTCGAGCAGCGTACGCAGGATGTGCATCGCCTCGACGGTGCGCGCATAGCGCGGCGCGCTTGCGAGCGTCTCGCCGGGCAGGTCGCTGGAGATGATGTTGATCGCCAGCCGACCGCCGAGCATCTGGTCGATCGTCGCGATCTGGCGGGCGAGCTGCGGTGGCCAGCTTTCGCCGATCCGTACCGCCATCAGCAGTCGCAATCTCTTGAGCATCGGTGCGATCCCCGCGGCAAACGCGGTCGTGTCGATGCCGAGCGTATAGCCCGAGGGCAGCAGGATATTGTCATATCCGGCCGTCTCGGCCTGCATCACGATGTCGCGACAATGCTCCCAGCTCGATTTCAGCGCGGGGTCGGGGACGCCGAGAAATTCGTAATCATCGTCGCACAGCGCGGAAAACCAGCTGATCTCGCAGGGCGGGAGGCTTGCCGACGGATCGATCATGGCAGCGAGACACCCATGCCGGCCTGCAGCACCGCATACCATTCGCTGCGGGTCCATTCGACCTTGTACGCATCGGCCGAGGCTGCGATCCGCGCGGGGGTCTGCGAGCCGACAATCGGGATGATCCGCGCCGGATGTGCCATGATCCACGCCAGGGTCGCGGTCGCGGCGTCGACGCCGTAGCGCGCGCCATGCTCGGCAAGCAGCGTTGCCGCCGGGTGATCGCCCTGCGCCAGCCGACCGCCGCCAAGCGGCGACCATGCCATCACCGCGACGTCGTGCGCCATCGCCTGATCGAGCGTGCCATCGAACAGGGGCGCGGTCTGGAGCGGCGAAAACTCGGGCTGGGTGCTGACGATCGGCAGGCCGAAAAACGCCTGCAACGCGGCGAATTCGTGGACGCTGTAGTTCGAGACGCCGATGCTGCGCACCTTGCCCGCGTCGATCATGCGCGTCAGCGCTGCGGCGACCTCCTGCGGATGGGTCATGAAATCACGGCGGTGGATCTGGTACAGGTCGACCTGCTCGATCGCCATGCGCGTCAGCGACGCGTCGAGGGCGTCGGCCAGATACTCTGCACTGGAATTATACGGAATGCCGGGACGGATGCCCGCCTTGGTCGCGATCACCATCTTCGCGCGCAGGCTGCGGTCCTCGGCCAGCGCGCGCCCGAACAGCGCCTCTGCCGAGCCGAAGCCCGCCGGGACGTCGCAGCCATAGATGTCGGCGGTGTCGAAGAAGTTGATTCCCGCACCCAGCGCCGCGTCGATCATCGCGCGGACCGGCGCGGTTTCTCCGGCCAGCCGCCACATGCCCCAGGCTATCGGCGAAACAAGGATTTCGCTCTTGCCGAGCGGGCGAAGGTCGTTGGAAAGGCGGATCGTCGTCATGCCGACGGCTCATGGCATAGGGATAGACAGCTTGGTAGCCACGATCAGATACGGTGTCGTCGGAACGGGCATGATGGGCGTCGAACACATCCGCAACCTGGCGATCCTGCCCGGTGCGGAGATCGTCGCGATCGCGGATCCGGTCGCGACCTCGATCGACTGGGCGACCGAGGCGCTCGGCGACCGGGCCGATGACGTCGCGCGGTTCGACTCGGTCGAGTCGTTTGCGAAGCGCGCCGATGTCGATGCGATCGTCATCGCGTCGCCGAACAATACGCACCGCGACGTGCTCGAGCAGCTGTTCGCGATGGACGCCGCGATCCTGTGCGAGAAGCCGCTGGCGACGACGATCGACGATGCGCGGTGGATCGTCGAGCGTGCCGCCGCACACGCCAAGCCGTTCTGGACCGGGATGGAGTACCGTTTCATGCCGCCCGCAGCCGCCTTTATCGAGCAGGTCCAGGCGGGCCGGGTCGGCCGGTTGCAGATGCTGTCGATCCGCGAGCACCGCTTTCCCTTCCTGCCCAAGGTCGGCGACTGGAACCGGTTTGCCCGGAACACCGGCGGGACGATGGTGGAGAAATGCTGTCACTTCTTCGATCTGATGCGGCTGATCGTCGGGTCGGAAGCGGTGCGAGTCCATTGCTCGGGCGCGATGGACGTGAACCATCTCGACGAACTTTATGACGGCGAGCGCCCGGACATCATCGACAACAGCTATACGACGGTCGATTTCGCGAACGGCGTGCGGGCGATGCTCGATCTCAGCATGTTCGCCGATGGTGCGGAGAATCAGGAGGAGATGTCGGCGACGGGCGATGCGGCGCGGCTTGACGTGCTAATTCCTGCAGGCGAGCTCGTCTATTCGCCACGGGTCGGATTTCTCAACCCCAAGGCGGTCGAGCGCAGTCATGTCTCGGTCGATCCGGCGGCCCGGGCCGCGGGCTCGCACGAAGGTGCAACCTATTATCAGCACGCCGCTTTTGCCGCCGCCGTGCGCGGCGAGGGACCGGTACAGGTCACCGCGGAGGATGGCCTGCGCGCGGTCGCGATCGGTACCGCCGCGGAGATCAGCGCGCGCGAGCACCGGGTCGTGACGATGGCGGAACTGGGCGTCTGACACGGCCGCGGGGTTGCGCGCCATCCGCCGGGCGCGCACAGGCTGTGGCGAAATCACGCCCAGGAGGTCGATATGCCCGTTAAGGTCATTGCGTTCGTTTCCGTCAAGCCCGGCCATGAGGAGGCGTTCATCGACGCCGCCCGCATCTGCGCCGCGGCGTCGCGGAATGAACCGGGGGTGCTCCACTACGATCTGTGGCGCGAGGCCGATGGCGACCGGCGTTTCGTGTTCAACGAGCTGTATGTCGACGATGCCGCGGTTCAGGCGCACATGGCGTCCGACCATTTCAAGGCGCTGGGCGTGGCCTCGCGCGACCTCGCCGCCGCGCGACCGACGATCATCGCGACGCATCCGGTCGACGTTGCAGGCTGAGGCAGCACCGCGGCAAGGGCGCGCGCATCCGTGAGGGGCTAAAGCGCGCCGTCTGCGGCCGCGCATCCGCCATGGTCGTGACGTTTTCTCTTACGGTATAGGCGACGGATGGACACGCAGGGTCTGGAGGCCGTCTTCCTCGCCAATCGCGATACGCTGCTCCGCTTTCTGTCGGCGCATGGCGCGGGGGATGCGGCGGAAGACCTTTTGCACGAGCTCTGGATCCGCGTGCGGACGCCGCGCGGCGGGCCGATCGCGGCGCCGCTGGCCTATCTGTACCGCGCGGCGCACAATCTCATGCTCGACCGTCATCGCGCGGTCCGGCAGGCCGCCCGACGCGACAATGACTGGAGCGACGCGGTCGGCGCCACGGTCGCGGGCCAGTCCGATGCGCCATCGGGTGAGCGCGTGCTGATCGCGCGCGAAGAGGCGCGGATGGCGGCGCGCGCGCTGGAGGCGGTCGGTGAACGCGCCGCGGCGGTGTTTCGCCGCCACCGGATCGACGGGGTCGCGCAACGTGCGATCGCGGACGAGATGGGCGTGAGCCTCAGCACCGTCGAAAGTGATCTGCGGCGAGCCTATCGTGCGATGATCGCGTTGAAAGGGCGGCTCGATGAGGTTTGAGGCGAACGTCTCCGTCAAGCCAGTCAGGAGGCCATGATGGCGCAGGACGACACCGCATTGGACGCACAGGCGCTCGACTGGATCGTGCGGACGGGCGATCCCGCATTCGACGACTGGCCCGGCTTCATGGCGTGGATGGAGGCGGACCCGACGCATGCCCCGCGCTATCATGCGCTGAACGCCGCAATCGATGATGGCGTCGCACTGGCGCGCGCACCGCAGGGGGGGGCGGTGGCGCCGCCGATGGCCAGCCCGTCACGACGCGCGCCGCAGCGGATAGGACGGTGGGCCGGCGGGGCGATCGCCGCATCGCTGGCGGTCGTCGCCGGCCTTTCGGTCTATGAGCGCCGCCCCCAACCCTATGCCGTCGAGGCGGCGCCGGGGGCCGCGCGGACGATCCTCCTCGCTGAGGGAAGCCGGATCATGCTCGCCGGCGGTTCCCTCGTGACGATCGATCGACGTGATGCGCGCATCGCGACGCTTGATCGTGGCGAGGCGATGTTCGTCGTCGCGCATGATGCGGCGGATCCGTTCGAGGTCCGGGTCGGCGAGACGCGCCTGGTCGATGTCGGCACGGCCTTCGACGTCAAGCGGACCAGCGACGGCATGCGCGTTGCCGTGTCCGAAGGTGCGGTCGACTACGATCCGGGTCCGAACGCGATCCGGATGACGGCGGGGCAGGGTGTGGTGGCCACGCGCGGCGGTGTGATGCGGATCACGGTCGATGCCACGGCGGTCGGATCGTGGCGCGAGGGGCGGCTGGCGTTCGAAAATGCGCCGATGACCGAAGTCGCGGACGATCTGTCGCGAACGCTGGGCATCACGATCGCGGTGGCACCGGAGATCGCCGATCGCCGCGTCCGTGCGACGATCGCCACGGCCGGGCTCGCGCGTGACCCCATGCCGCTCGCCGCACTGCTCGACGTGACGATGCGGCGGTCCGCACAGGGTTGGACGATGTCGGCACGGTGATTCGGGGGGGCGTGGTCTTCGTCGTCGCGGTGGCGATCGCCGGGCTGACCGCTGCGTCGGCTGCGGCGGGGCCGGTATCGCTCGACCTGCGCGCGGGCCGTCTGGGCGATTCCGTCATGGCACTGGGGCGGCAGGCGGGGGTCAGCATCGCCGTCGACGACCCGGTTCTGTGGGCACGACCCGTCCCCGCGATCCGGGGCCGCTTTACGGCCCGGCAGGCGCTCGCAAAGCTCGCACGGTCGACGGGGTCGACGATACGGTCCGCAGGGGCCGGGGGGTGGCGTCTGGTCGCGCGCGCCGCGCCGCCACCTGCGGCACAGCGCCGTCTGCCGCCGGGCACCGCCCATGCCGCGGTTACGACCATCGCAGGGGCCGATATCATCGTCGCCGCCAGCAAGCGGGACACCCGGCTGCGCGATTTCGCCGGGCAGGTCGCGCATCTCGACGGAATCGACCTGGCGCTTGGCGGCGCGGGGGGCAGCGACGCGGTGCTGGCGCGGCTGGCGAGCGTGTCGTCGACGCATCTCGGTGCGGGGCGCAACAAGCTGTTCATTCGCGGCATTGCGGATTCGAGCTTCACCGGCCCGACGCAGACGACCGTCGGCCAGTATCTCGGCGACATCCGGCTCAGCTACAACGCGCCCGATCCCGACCTGCGGCTCTACGATATCGCGTCGGTCGAGGTGCTCGAGGGGCCACAGGGCACCCTCTACGGCGCAGGGTCGCTTGGCGGCATCATCCGCACGGTCCCCAACGCGCCGGTGATCGACGACACGACGGCCGCCATCGCGACGGGCGTGTCCGCGACGACGCATGGCGACCCCGGCGGCGACATCGGCGCGACGCTCAACCTGCCTGTGATGGAGGGCCGGATGGCGCTGCGTATCGTGGGCTATGCGGTGACGGAGGGCGGGTATATCGACAACCCGACGCTCGGGCAGAGCGACGTGAACCGCACCAGCATCGCCGGAGGGCGGGGTACGCTGCGTGTCGATCTGGGGCGCAACTGGACGCTCGATCTGGGCGGCGTGTACCAGCGGACCCGCGGCGACGACAGCCAATATACCGATCGCGACGCGCCGCCCCGCACGCGGAACAGTGCCGTCGTACAGGGCTTCGGTGCGGACTACCGGATGGGCGATCTGGTCGTGTCGGGCACGCTTGGCGGCCTGATGCTGCGATCGTCGACGGCGATCGTCGGGCAGACGCTGACGGAACGCTATGACGCCACCATGGTGAACGGCGATCCGCGGCTGTTCGTGCAGCGCAACGCGACCGCGATGCTGACCAACGAGACCCGGCTGTGGCGGCCGATGCGCGCCGGCTTCGGCTGGGTGGTGGGCGGCAGCTTCACGCACAACCGGACGCGGCTGTCGCGCGCACTCGGCGCAGTCGAGGCACCGGTGCCCGTGACGGGCGTTACCAACCGGATCGACGAGGCGACGCTCTATGGCGAGGCCAGCGTCGCGCTGTTCCCCGGATTGATCGCGACCGGCGGCGCGCGCGTGACGCGGGCCGCGCTGTCGGGAACGGGCCAGGATCTGGCGGAGGCCCTCGCTCCGGTCGCGCTCGCGCGTGCGCAGGTGACCGCCAGTCGTCGTGAAACGAGCCTGTTGCCGTCCGGATCGCTGATCGCAACCGTGCTGCCGCGGCTGTCGCTCTATGCCCGGTACCAGCAGGGGTTCCGGCCCGGCGGGCTCGCGATCGAGAGCGACTTCGTCCGGCGGTTCCGCAACGACCGGGTCCGCACGATCGAAAGCGGCATACGGTTCGGGCAGAGCGGGATCGACGCGGTATCCGTGTCGGCCGGGCTGTCACATACGCTCTGGGACGATATTCAGGCGGACTTCATCGACGGGTCGGGGCTACCGAGCACTGCCAATATCGGCAACGGCCGGATCTGGTCGGCAAGCGCGGCGGCCGCCTGGCGACCGGTCGCCGGGCTCACGATCGACGCCGGGCTGACCTATAACGACAGCCGGGTGACCGAACCCAGCCAGGCCTATGCCCTGGCGTTCGCGCGGATGAGCCAGGTTCCCAATATCGCCCGGTTCGCAGGGCGGTTGGGGCTCGACTATAGCCGGCCGCTCTGCGGTGACCTCGACCTGCGGGTCTACGGCTGGGCGCGCTATGTCGGCCGCTCCCGGCTCGGTATCGGCCCGGTGCTCGGGGAGGAGCAGGGCGATTATCTCGACACCGCGCTGACAATGCGGGTCGGCCGGCCGACACTGGGTCTGACGCTCGGCGTGACCAATTTGACGGATGGCACCGGCAATCGCTTCGCGCTTGGCACGCCGTTCCAGATCGGCAGCGGCCAGATCACGCCATTGCGGCCTCGCACGTTGCGCCTGGGGATAGACGCGGCATTCTGAAAAGCTGCGCAGCCCGGCAAGGCTGCGCGGCAATGGTTCCGTCCTGTGTTCGAAACATATTCGAAAAGGGACCTGGTTCATGCGTCGTATCCTGCTTGCCTCTACCTGCCTGATGGCGGTCGTTCCGGCCCATGCGCAGACCACGATCGAGACCAAGCGCACCGATGCGGTGCGGACCTCGACCGTGAAGGCCGGGGCGCCGGATGCGATCCGGATCACGACGGCGGGATCGGTGACCCCTGCCGGCGGCACGGCGGTGACGATCGACAGCGTGCATGCCGTCACCAACGAAGGCACCGTCCAGGTCACCAATGCGGACAATGCCACGGGCATTCTCGCGGTTGCGGGGACCGGCGGCGGTATCACGAACAGTGGCAAGATCATCGTCGACGAGACCTATGAGGCGACCGACGTCGACAAGGATGGCGATCTCGACGGCCCCTTCGCTGCGGGCAGCGGCCGGACCGGCATCCGCACCGCAGGCGCCTATAGCGGTGCCATCACCAATACGGGCGCGATCACGGTCGAAGGGAACGAGTCCGCAGGGATCTGGCTCGGCGGCCCGCTGTCCGGCGCGCTCAAGACCGAGGGCACGATTGCGGTGACGGGAACGAACGTCGTCGGCGTGCGGACGAGCGACATCACCGGCAACGTCCGGCTTGCCGGGACGGTGGCGGCGATCGGGCAGGGAGCCGTGGCGGTCCGGCTCGATGGCGCGATCACCGGTGCGCTGGTGGTGCAGGGGGCGCTCGGCGCGACGGGCTACCGCACCACCACCGCGCCGGCGGATCCGTCGAAGCTTGATGCCGACGACCTGTTGCAGGGCGGATCGGCGCTGGTCGTCGCGGGCAACGTGTCGGGCGGGATCGTCTTCGCGGTGCCGCCAAAGGATGCCAGCACGACCGACAATGACGAGGACAAGGACGGGATCGACGACAGCAAGGAAGGATCGGCGTCGGTGACCGCCTATGGCGCGGCGCCCGCGGTCCAGATCGGGTCGGCGACCAATGCGGTCGCGATCGGCGCAGTCGCGGGTAGCGGCACGAATTTCGGCCTGATCGTCGATGGCGGCATCGGTGGCAGCGGTGTCTATGCGGGTGTCACCGCGACCGGCCTGTCGATCGGCGGCCTTGGTGGCAGCGTGTCGATCGTCAACGGGATTGCGGTCAACGGCACGGTCCAGGCGCAGGCCAACGGGGCGAGTGCGACCGCGATCCGGATCGGCAGCGGCACGACGACGCCCGAACTGCGCAATGCCGGAACGATCGCGGCGGCAGGCGGCGGTACGACCGCGTCGCTGTCGAGCGCGGTCCTCGTCGAGGCGGGCGCGACGGTCGGCACGATCCGCAACAGCGGGACGATCAAGGCGAGCGCACAGGCCGCCGATGGCAGCGCCACCGCGATCCTCGACCGGTCCGGCCGGGTGACGCTGGTGGAGAATAGCGGGGCGATCACCGCAAGCGGTGCACTCGCGACGTCGGAGCGCAACGTCGCGATCGACCTGTCTGCAACGACGGCGGGCGCCACCGTCCGCCAAACCGCGGTCGCGGCGGGCGTCACGGCGCCGAGCATCGTCGGCGACGTCCGCTTCGGTACGGGGAACGACGTGTTCGAGATCGCCGATGGCACCGTGTCGGGCACGACCCGGTTCGGCGGCGGCGCGAACCGTCTCGCGCTGTCGGGCGACGCAGCCTATGCGGGGGCGGCGCTCTTCGGCACCGGCAACGACACGATGGCACTTGCCGGGACGGCGGTGTTCAGCGGCGCGGCGGATTTCGGTGGCGGGGCGGACACGCTGACCATCGGCGGGACATCGCGCTTTTCGGGCACGCTCGCGAACAGCGGCGGGCTGGCGGTGACGGTCGCAGGCGGTACGCTCGACCTGACCAAGGCGGCAACGATCGCGTCGCTGGCGATGGGTTCGGGCAGCGTGCTGGCGGTGACGCTGGACAAGACCGGGGGGACGGGGACGTCGATCACCGTCGCCGGGGTGGCATCGTTCGAGAAGGACACCAAGCTCGCGCTCAAGCTCGCCAGCATCACCGGTGCGGAAGGACGGTACACGGTCCTGCGTGCGGGGAGCCTGACCGGCGCGGCAAACCTGACCGCCTCGACCACGCTGTTGCCGTTCCTTTACAAGGGTAATGTCGCGACGGGCACGGGCAACGACGTTGCGATTGACATCGTCCGCAAGACGACGGTCGAACTCGGCCTCAACCGCTCGCAGACTTCCGCCTACAATGCGGTCTATGCGGCGCTCGGTACTGACGCCAAGGTCGGCCAGGCGTTCCTGAACATCAATGACGGCGACGCATTTCGCGGATCGCTGCGCCAAATGCTTCCGGATCATGCCGGCGGGACGTTCGAGACCGTGACGATGGGCTCGCGCGCGACCGCCCGGGTGATCGCCGACCCGCACGGCCCGTTCAAGGACGAGGGGCAGTGGGGCTATTGGGTCAGCCAGGTCGGCTGGGGCACGTCGAAGAGCATCGGCGATACCGGCGGCTATGACGTGACCGGCTGGGGCGTCTCCGGCGGGGCCGAATACAAGACCGGGCTGGGCAATATCGGTGCCTCGCTCGCCTATCTCAGCGGTCGCGATGCCGATGAGGGGACCAGCAACGAAGTCAGTTCCAATCAGTATGAGCTCGCGGCCTATTGGCGTGGGCACTGGGGCGGGCTGAACGCCAATGCCCGCGCCTCGGGTGCACGGATCGGGTTCGACGGCGTGCGGCGATTTGCCGGCACCGCGGGGACCGAGGCGGTCCAGCGCGTGTCGAGCGCGGACTGGAACGGCACGCTCTACTCGGCGTCGGGCGGCCTGTCCTATGATGCCGATCTGGGCAATATCTCGTTCCGGCCGATCATCGCGGTCGATTATTACAAGCTGAAGGAGGACGGCTATAGCGAAACCGGGGGCGGCACCGCGATCGATCTGGTCGTCCAGTCGCGCAGCAGCGACGAACTGGCGGTCACCGGCAGCGCGGCGCTGGGTCTCGATCTCGGCGGGCAGAACCAGGACGCAGGCTGGTTCCGCTTTGAGCTCGAGGGCGGGCGGCGCGAACTCGTTGGCGGGGGGCTGGGTGCGACGACCGCGGCCTTTGCCGGCGGGACCGCGTTCACGCTGACACCCGAGGAGCGCACCAGCGGCTGGGTCGGCAAGCTGCGCGCGGTCGGCGGCAATGCAGCGTTCCGCTTCGGCGGCGAATTCAACGCCGAGGAGCAGCAGGGCCGCGCCGCATTGTCGCTGCGCGCAAGCCTGCAGATCGGGTTGTAACGACGGAAGACTGGTCTGCCCGCGTCAGCGCGGTGCGGACCAGTCCCCGGACTTGCCGCCGCGCTTTTCGAGCAGGCGGATCCCGTCGATCTCCATCGCCTTGTCGATCGCTTTGGCCATGTCGTAGACGGTGAGCAGCGCGACCCCGACCGCGGTGAGCGCTTCCATCTCGACGCCGGTCTTGCCGTCGGTCGCGACGGTTGCGGTCGCGGTGACGCCGCTGGCGTCGACGTCGAGGTCGAGCGTGATCTTCGTTAGCGGCAGAGGGTGGCACAGAGGGATCAGATCACTGGTCCGCTTGGCGGCCATGATCCCCGCAACGCGGGCGACGGCGATGACGTCACCCTTCTTGGCCGAGCCCTCGGCGATTGCGCGCGCGGCCTCGGCCGACATTGTGATCCGGCCGGTCGCGACCGCCTCGCGTGCGGTCGGCGTCTTGCCGCCGACATCGACCATCCGCGCGGCACCCGCCGCATCGACATGCGTCAGCTGGCTCATCCGACCAGCGCCCGCGTCGCGGCTTCGACATCGTCCTGGCGCATCAGCGCTTCCCCGATCAGGAAACACCGGATCCCGCGCTCGGCCATCGCGTCGAGGTCGGCGCGCGTCGTCAGCCCGCTTTCGGCGACGAAGGTACAGTCGCGCGGTGCCTTGTCGACCAGGTCGTAGGTCCGTTGGAAGTCGACGGTGAAGTCGCGCAGGTCGCGGTTGTTGACCCCGATCAGCCGCGATTTGAGCTTGAGCGCGCGATCGAGTTCGTGCGCATCGTGGATCTCGACCAGTACGTCCATCCCGCATTCGAGTGCCGAGGCCTCGATCTCCGCCATCTGAATATCGTCGAGCGCGGCGACGATGATCAGGATCGCGTCGGCGCCGATCGCGCGCGCCTCGGTCGCCTGCCACGGGTCGACCATGAAATCCTTGCGCAGCACCGGAATCGACACGGCGTCACGCGCGGCGGACAGATAGGCGTCAGCGCCCTGGAACCATTTTTCGTCGGTCAGCACCGAGAGGCAGGCGGCACCGCCCGCCTCATAGGCGCGGGCATGCGCGGGGGGATCGAAATCGGCGCGGATCAGCCCCTTGGACGGACTGGCCTTCTTGACCTCGGCGACCAAGGCATAGCCGGACTTCGCATCGAGCGCGGCGCGGAAGCCGCGCGGCGCGGACATGCGGGCGATGCCGGCATCGATGTCCGACAACGAGGTGGTGGCCTTGCGCGCGGCGACTTCGGCGCGCTTGGTCTCGAGGATACGGTCGAGCATGGTCATGTCAGTAGGCGATCCAGCGGTCGAGCAGCGCGTCGGCGCTGCCGGTGTCCAGGGCGGTGGCGGCGAGCGCGGCGCCTGCGACAAGGGTGGGGACGGTCCCGGCGACCATCAAGGCCGCGGCGGCGTTGAGCAGGACGGCGTCGCGGTAGGCGCCCGCCTCGCCCTTCAGCAGGCGGCGGAGCGCCTCTGCATTATGGGCGGCATCACCGCCGCGAATTGCCGTGATCGCATGCCGCGGCAACGCTGCATCGTCGGGCGTGACGCGCGCGGGAAGCGCGACGTTGCCGATGGACGCAACGACGCTGGGGCCCGCGCCGGACAGTTCGTCGAGCCCTTCCTCGCCGGAGACGACGAGTGCGGCCTGGGTACCGAGCTGGGCGAGGGCATCGGCGTAGAGCGGGACATAATCGGGCCGCGCGATGCCGATGAGCTGACGCGTCGTTCGCGCGGGATTGGCGAGCGGCCCCATCAGGTTGAAGATCGTCCGCCTGGCGATACGCTGACGGATCGGGGTGATCCGCTTCATCGCCGGATGGTGATTGGCGGCGAACAGGAAGGCGATGCCGATGTCGCGCAGGCTGGCCTCGGCGGTTGCGCCCGCGCGGTCCATGTCGAGGCCGAGGACTTCGAGCGTGTCGGCGGCGCCGGCCTTGCTCGAGGCGGCACGGTTGCCATGCTTGGCGACGGGCACGCCGCAGGCTGCGACGACGAGCGCGACGGCGGTCGAGACGTTGAGCGTATGGTGGCCATCGCCGCCGGTGCCGCAGACGTCGATCGCGCCCGGCGGCGCATCGATCGGGATCATCCGCTCACGCAGCGCACGCGCGGCCTCGGCGATCTCGATACTGGTTTCGCCTCGCTCGGATATGGCGATCAGGAATGCGGCGATCGCGTCTTCGCTGGCGCGCGCGTCGAGGATGTCGGCAAACGCCGCACGCGCGGTCTCGCGCGAAAGCGGCGTCGTCGGATCTGGCAGGAGCACGGTGGTCGTCATCGATCGAGCCCCTCGCACAGGCGGTCGGGCAGCTGATGCGGGATCCCCGCGAGCGTCAGGAAATTGGCGAGCATCGCGTGGCCGTGTTCGGTCGCGATGCTCTCGGGATGGAACTGCACCCCGTGGATCGGCAGCGTCGCGTGGCGGAACCCCATCACGCTGCCATCCTGCGCGGTCGCGTTGACGACGAGCGTGTCGGGGACCGCGTTGACGATCAGCGAATGATAGCGCGTCGCGATAAACGGCGAAGGGAGGCCGGCATAGAGGCCGGTGTCATCATGGACGACCGGCGACGTCTTGCCGTGCATCAGCCCGCCACGTTCGACCTTGCCGCCGAAATGCTGCCCGATCGCCTGATGGCCGAGGCAGACGCCAAGCAGCGGCCTGCCGGCATCCGCGCAGGCGGCGACGAGGTCGAGGCTGACGCCCGCTTCGGTCGGCGTGCAGGGGCCGGGGGAAATGAGAAACGCCTCCGCGCCGGACGACAGGGCCTGTCCAGCGGAGATCGCATCGTTGCGGACGACCTCCACCTCGACACCCAGTTCCATCAGATAATGGACGAGGTTCCAGGTGAAGCTGTCGTAATTGTCGACGACCAGGATCATGCGTTCGCCATAGACGAAGTCGAAGCCGGTGCAACGGGGATGCGCATCGGGCGACGCTGCACATCATGTCGGCCATAATCGGTGCAGGGCAAAGCGCGGGGCATGCTATTCAGCACGGAGCAACCTGCGGCGGCAGACGTTGTCTGTCTGCAAGGAGTTTTCCACCAATGTTCCGTCTCACCGTCCTCGCCGCGCTGATCGCGCTTCCCGCCCTCGCTTCGGCGCAGGAGCAGACGGCCGAACAAGGCCAGCCCCCGCAGCGCATCCGCAGCGTTACGCTGGGGGCTGGGCAGAAGTGCCCGACATCGACCAATGGCGAGATCGTCGTTTGCTCGACGCTCGATCAACCCTATCGTATTCCCAAGGAACTGCGCGATACCGCACCGATCGCCGCGCAGAACCAGAGCTGGGTCAACCGGGCTGCAACCGTCGATCAGGTCGGCCGCGTCGCGGGCGGGCTGCCGGACACCTGTTCGCCGGTCGGTACGGGTGGACAGTCGGGATGTGCGCTCGCGCGTGCCCGCGCCTATTCGGCCGAGCGTCGTGCGCAGGCTGCCGGGCAGGCTATCGATCCCTGACGCCACAGCGAGCGCTATCCGGATCCTAGGCCGCGGTTGTCATCTGACGCCCGCGGCCTTTTACTGTGTTTGTCGAACGATGGCGGGATTACTGCCCGTAGGACGTCCCGCCGGCGCGCGCGACCGCTTCGCGGGCGGCGGCGAGGATCGCCCCGGCCTTGGCCTCGCATTCGCGCTGTTCGGACACGGGATCGCTGTCCGCGACGATTCCCGCCCCGGCCTGTGCATGGATCATCCCGTCCTTCACGACCGCGGTCCGCAACACGATGCACGAGTCCATCGATCCGTCGGGAGAGAAATAGCCGACGCCGCCGGCATAGGCGCCACGTCGTTCGGGTTCGAGTTCGGCAATGATCTGGCACGCCCGGACCTTGGGGGCGCCGCTGACTGTGCCCGCCGGGAACCCCGCGAACAGCGCATCAAGCGCATCGCTGCCGGGCGCGAGCGACCCGACGACGTTCGAGACGATGTGCATGACATGACTGTAGAATTCGACGCCGTAGCTTGCCGTGACGCGGACCGACCCCGGCGCCGATGCCCGTCCGACATCGTTGCGGCCGAGGTCGAGCAGCATCAGATGCTCCGCGCGTTCTTTCGGATCGGCCAGCAGGCTGGTCCGGTTCGCCTCGTCCTCCGCAGCACTGCGGCCACGTGGGCGGGTCCCGGCGATCGGGCGGATCGTCACCTCGTCGTCGCGGACGCGGACGAGGATCTCGGGCGAGGATCCGATCAGCGCGAAGCCGGGAAGATCGAGGTGGTAGAGGAAGGGCGACGGATTGATCCGCCGCAGCGAGCGATAGAGCTCGAACGGCGGGAGCGTGAACGGCGTGCTGAAGCGCTGGGCAAGGACGACCTGGAAGATGTCCCCGGCCACGATATAGTCCTTCGCGCGCGCGACCATCGCGCCGTAGCGATCCGGCGACAGCGCCGGCGTGTAGGACGGCTCTGGTGAGACCGCCCGGACCGGCGCCGGTACCGGCGTGGTCATGAGCTTCGCGGCGACGGCGTCGAGTCGCTCTTCGGCACGCGCGACGATCGTGGCGGGATCCATCGCGGGATCCGGCCAGGCGGGGGCGACAAGAAACAGCGCATCGGCGAGCCGGTCGAAGACGAGAACCACCGAGGGACGCACGAAGATCATGTCGGGCAGGCCGAGCGGATCGCTGTCGGGTTGCGGCAGGGTCTCGACCAGACCGACCGTCTCATAGCCGAAATAGCCGACCAGACTGGCGAGCGCGCGTGGCAGCTCCTCCGGGACGTCGCTGCAGCATTCGGCGACCAGAGCGCGCAGGGCATCGAGTGTGGGCAGCGCACAGGGCTCGAACGCCTCGCGATCCGTCGACCAGTGACGGTTGATCTCGGCACGATGGCCCGCGGCACGGAACAGCAGGTCGGGCGCAAGGCCGATCAGACTGTGCCGTCCGCGTGTTGCGCCGCCCTCGACCGACTCGAGCAGGAAGTCGCCACGCCCCGGCTCGATGAGCTTGAGGGCGGCGGCGACCGGCGTCTCCGTGTCGGCGACCTGCCGCCGCCAGACGAGGGCAGGGCGTCCGGCGGCGAGCGCCGCGCGTGCGAGCTCAGTTATTGGAACCACCCTGTGCCAGCAGTTCGGCCCGGACGCGGGCGACGGCCTTCGGATCGGTCTTCACGCCGACCTGCGCGCGGACGGCCTTGACGAACTGGTCGACATATTCGCGGCCGACACTGCGCGCGATCGAACCGCGAGCGGCCTGGATCGCCGCCTGGTTGCCGGTCGCATTGCCGCGATCGATCTTGTCGAGCTTGACCACGAACCAGCCATCGGGGCCGGCGATCGTCTTGGCGGTACCCTGCGCCATGCTGAACATCAGGCGCAGCACGGGCGGGGTGTTTTCGGGGTTCTGCATGATCTGCGCGCGCGACGCCGTGACGGGGCGCGCGGGCGGGACAGGGAAGCCCGACTGCCCCAGCGCCTGCTGCAGCGGCATGCCCTTGTTGATCCGGGCCAGCGCGGCATTGGCATATTTGCGGGCGGCCTGGCTGGCGCGGTCGGCCATCAGGTCGCGCATCACGGCAGGACGGACCTGTGCGAGCGGACGGGGTGCTGCACGAACGACACGGCCGAGCGCGACGACCGCGAAGCTGCCGTCCGACCCGGTCTGGACCATCTGCGGCGCATCACCCTCGGTGGCCTGGAACGCGGCGCTGACGATCGGCGCAAGCGCGGCGTCGGGCTGGGTGGCGGGCGCGTCGGGGTTGGTGCCGTTGGCAACGAGGCCGGGCGTGGTGATCGCGGTCAGCTTGCGGTCCGCGATGATCTCGTCGAACGTCGCATTGTCCGACAGGCCATCGTCGATCGCGTCATGGATCTTGCCGAGCGCTGCCTGTGCCTTTTGCGCGCTGAGTGCTGTGGCGATCTCGCCCCGTGCCTGGTCGAGCGTCTTGGCGGGGACGTTCTGGATCGAATCGATGCGAGCGATCGTCCAGCCGAGCGGCGTACGGACGGGGCCGACAACCGCGGCATTCGCTGCCGCGAACACGGCATCCGCGACCTGCGGGCTGGTCGTGCCGGCATAGGCGGCCTTCTCGACAGCCGTCTGCGTCGATGCCTCGAGCCCGGCGGCGCGGGCGGCGTCGGCGATCGCGGTTCCGGCCTTCACCTTGCCAGCGATCGCGGTGGCGCCTGCCTGATCAGCGACGACGACCTGCGTGATCGTGCGCTTCTCCGTCGGGGCATAGCGGGCGCGATCCTGCTGATACTGCGCGGCGATTTCCGCGTCGGTCGGGACGGCCTGCGCCTTGACCTGCGCTGCGTCGACGACGGCGTAGCGGATGACGCGGCGTTCGGGGATCGTGTAGCGCGCGACGTTGCGACGATAGAAGGCGTTCAGTTCGGCGTCGGTCGGCGCAGGGCCGGCCGGCACCGCGGCGGTCGGGATGAAGCCGACGAGACCGCTGCGCTTCTCGAGCAGCAAGGAGGCGAAGGGGAGGGCGAGCTGGCTCGGGACCTGCGACGCGCCGCGCGTCGGCAGGATCAGCTGCTGCGCATAGGTGTCGCGGACGATGTCGGCGCGAATCTGCGCGTCGGTCAGCTTCCGTTCGACCAGCACGCGCTGATACAGGGACGGATCAAACTTGCCGGTCGGGCCCTGCAGCGCGGGGATGCTGGCAATCTGCCCGTCGACCGCGCGCTTGCTGACGACCATGCCCTGCTGCCGGCCGAACTGCTCGAGCGCGAGGCTCGCCGTGATGCGGTCCAGCGTGCCGTCGAAGCCGCCCTGCTGGACATAGCTCGCCATGTCGAGCGTCGGCTGCTGCTGGCGGAAGCCTTCCATCTCGGTCTGGACACGCGTGCGAAGCTCGTTCGCCGTCACGTCCGCCTTGCCGACCGTCGCGACGTCGTCGGCGGCGATGCCGCTTGTTCCGCCGCCCAACCCGGTCATGTCACCCGCCGCGAAGGCGAGTGCGATGACGCCGAGGAGGCCGAAGGTGATGATCACGCCGAACCTCGACTGGGTGAGGCGGCGGAAGAAACTGAGCATGAATGGCCGATCGACAGGGACTGAGTTCCTTCCGCTTTACGGTGCGCATCGGCGCGCTTCAAGCTTGTGCCGTTCCGTGTCGGCGCTATCCGGGACCGATGATGATCGGGAGAGTGCGATGCGGCGCAAGTTGGTAGCGGGAAACTGGAAGATGAACGGGTCGCGCGCGGCGCTGGCCGAACTCGACGCGATCGCGGCGGCGGCGGCGGCGGCGCCGGACGTCGATGTGGAAATTGCCGTGCCCTTCACGCTGATCGCCGCGGCGGCTGATCGCGCGCCGGCGCTCGCGATCGGTGCCGAGGATGTGCACGAGGCCGATTCGGGCGCGCATACGGGTTGCGTTTCGGCGGGGATGGTGAAGGAAGCGGGTGCGCGCTTCACGATCGTCGGTCATTCGGAACGCCGTGCTGACCAGCACGAAACCAGCCACGACGCCTGGGCGAAGGCGGCGGCGGCGCGGCGGCAGGGGCTGCGCGTCATCCTGTGCTGCGGCGAAACCGAGGCCGAACGCGATGCCGACCGGGCCGAACGTGTCGTGCAGGCGCAGATCGAGAAGTCGGTGCCCGACAATGCGGACGGGAGCTGGTTCACGCTGGCCTATGAGCCGCGCTGGGCGATCGGCACCGGACGCACCCCGACGCTCGACGAGATCGCCGCGATTCATGCGATCGCGCGGGCGAAGCTGCGTATGCTGATCGGCGATGCGGCAGCGGGCGTGCGGATCCTCTATGGCGGGTCGGTGACGGGCAGCAATGCCGCGGCGATCCTAACGACCGCGAATGTCGACGGCGCGCTGGTCGGTGGCGCCAGCCTGACTGCGGACAAGTTCGTCCCGATCATCGAGGCCGCGGCGAGCATCGACAGCGTCGGCTGACCCGCCGAGAGCGCGGCACGCCCTATCGTCGGGCGTGCCGCGTCAGGCCTTTGGTCAGGGGGCGCCGTACCGCGTGCTCAGCATCGCGAAGGCGGCGCGCAAGGCATAGGCCTCGCCCCCTTTGGGGCGGCCGGGCTTCGCAATCGGGCGCCAGGCGAACACGTCGAGATGCGCCCAGGCGATGCCGGGCGGCACGAAGCGGCGCAGGAACAGCGCCGCGGTGATCGCGCCGGCAAAACCGCCATCGGGCGCGTTGACCAGATCGGCGATGTCCGACTTGAGCATGTCGTCATACCCGTTCCACAACGGCATCCGCCAGAGCGGGTCGGCTTGGTCATGGCTGGCGGCGATCAGCTCGGCTGCGAGCGTCTCGTCGTCGGTGAACAGCGGCGGAAGATCGGGGCCGAGCGCGACACGCGCCGCGCCCGTCAGCGTCGCGAAGTCGAGGACCAGCGCAGGGCGGTGCTCGACCGCGCGGGTCAGTGCGTCGCCGAGAACGAGCCGCCCCTCGGCATCGGTATTGGTATTCTCGACCGTCATGCCCTGTCGCGTGTCGAGTACGTCGCCCGGGCGGAAGGCATTTCCGGCAATCGCATTCTCGACCGCGGGGATGAGCAGGTGGAGCCGGACGGGGAGCTTCGCCCCCATCACCAGCCCGGCCAGGGCGAGCGTGTGCGCGGCGCCGCCCATGTCCTTCTTCATCAGCCGCATGCCCGCCGACGGCTTGATGTCCAGGCCGCCCGAGTCGAAGCAGACGCCCTTGCCGACCAGCGCAACGCGCGGGTGCGTGGGGTCGCCCCATTCGAGCTCGATCAGCCGGGGCGCGCGTGCCTCCGATGCTGCCTGGCCGACCGCGTGGATCATCGGATAGCCGCTGGCGAGCGCGTCGCCGCGCGTCGTCGTCACGGTCGCGCCATGCCGTGCGGCGAGCGCTTCGACCGCCGTCTCGAGCTCGGCGGGACCGAGATCCGATGCGCCGGTGTTGACGAGGTCGCGGACCATTGCGGTCGCCTCGGCAAGACGGATCGTCGGCTCGATCGACGCGACTTCGCTCGTCAGCAACACGCGCGCAGGCTTCGCGGCGGGCTTGCGATAGCGATCGAACTGATGCTGTGCGAGCATCCAGCCGAGTCCGGCACCCCCCACGTTGCCCTGCGCGAGGCGGTAGGTGCCCGCGGGGAGTGTGGCACCGAGCGAGGCGATCCGCCACGGCGACGACATCGCCTCGTCACAGACGAGCAGCATCGACCATGTGTCAGGGGCGTCGCCGGGCAGCACGGCGCGGTCGCCGGGCTTGCCGGTCAGGCCATGCGCCGCGACCGCGGTGCGGATGCGCGGCGGCTGAGCACCGAGCCAGCTCGCAAACTCCTCCGGACGGACGACGTGGATCGGCGTGGCGGGCTGGCCGCGGTCGGGCTGAAGCAGGGAAGAGAAATCGGTCATTGCGTGCCAGTTACTGAGAGGGAGCCACGAGGAATTGTTCGTACCGGCCGCTCGCACCGGGTTCGGCATAGGTGCTGAGCGAGAGCGTACGGTCGGGATAGGTGATGCGATAGGTGCGGTTGACGAAGCCGCCGCGCAAGCGGGCGCGGCCGGTCTGCGCAAAACCGGTCGGTTCGCCGAGCGCGCCGAGGCTCGACTTATAGTCCGCGAGCGCGACCGGCTTGAAATAGAAATTGGCGTCCTCGGTCAGGCGGCTGCGGTCGAGCGTGCCGGTGCGGAGCTGATCGTAGACTGCGCGTGCCCTGGGCAGGGCGGCGGCATCTTCTGCGCTCGCGGCGGGGGGTGGCAGGACGATCTTCGCGATCCCGCTCGAGATGCGGCCGACCGCATCGCTGAACCAGCTGTTGGTAAGCACGACGATCGCCGCCTGATCGTCGGGATACACGATGTTCTCGGACAGGAAACCGACCGCCTCGCCGCTATGCTCGACGTAGCGACGCCCGTTGGTGGTGCCAGTCGAGACGCCGAGGCCATAGCCATTGGTCGATCCGTCGACGAGCCTGATAGGGGTCTCCTGCGCCGCCCAGTCGTCCGCGGGCAGCGTGGTGCGGGTAAGCCGCGCTACGTCCCATTTGGCGAGGTCCCGCGCACTCATCGACAGCTCGCCCGCGGCATAGAGCCAGCCCGGCGCACTCGGCGTCTCGGGACGGACGGGCCCGAGCGCGAAACGGCCATAGCCTTGTGGAAAGCCCTTGCCGATCGCCTTGTCCTGATCGAGTGCGCGAATGTCGAGCGGCTTGAAGATGCGCTGCTGCAGGAAGTCGAGCAGCGGTTGTTTCGCGATCTTCTCGACGATCAGGCCCGCGACGACATAGCCGGTGTTGGAATATTGCCACTGCGTGCCCGGCTCGAAATCGAGCGGCTTCTTCCCCCAGCGATCGACGATCTGCTGCGGCGTGACGGGGGTCGCCATTGCCGCAAAGCTGTAATCCTGCGGCCAATAGTCCTGCAGGCCCGAGGTGTGGCTGAGCAACTGGCGGATCGTGATGCGGTCGCCGCCGGTCACGCCGGGGACATATTTTGCCACCGTATCGTCGAGGCTCAGCCGGCCCTCATCCTCGAGCAGCAGGATCGCGGCGGCGGTGAATTGCTTCGAAATCGACGCGATCTGGTAGGGCAACGCCGGATCCGCCACGGCGATCGTTTCCGACGGCTTGCCATAGGCCTTGGCGAATATGATCCGCCCGCCGCGCACGATCGCGATCGATGCGGACGGGACGCCCGTATCGCGGAGCGAACCGGCAACGAGCGTATCGATCTGCGAGGTTTCCGCAGGCGTGAGCGACTGGGCGATGGCTGGGAGAGGAAGCGCGAGCGCGGCGAGCGTGAACAGGCGAAACAGCATGGCGACATCGAAGCAGAAGGCGGGTGTCGGCGCAACGTCGCAACTTAATGTCGAGCTAGCTGAGGAGCTTAACCCATATCAGGTTAAACGGCGGAACACGCTCGAGCGCGGGGACGTTTCAGCGGCATCGATCACGTCATCAAAACAGATTGGGAACTGCCATGCTCTGGACCATCGCCGTCATCTTGCTCGTCCTCTGGCTTGCCGGTTTCGCCTTTCACGTCGCGGGCGGGTTGATCCACATCCTGCTGGTGATCGCGGTGATCGTGGTGCTCGTGAAGCTGTTCACCGGTCGCAACGTCGTCTGAACGTGTGAGCCCCAAGGTGCAGGCGTTTTCGCGTGCACCTTGGGGTAGTACCGTTGCGTCAAGACCGACGCAGGCGCGTCAGACCGGCACGCCGTACAGATCATGGTCGTCGGCATCTTCGATCGTCACGGGTACGATATCGCCGACCGTCAGGTGACCTGCGTCGCGCAGGAAGACCTCGCCGTCGATCTCGGGCGCATCCGCCTGTGAGCGACCCGTCGCCCCTTCGTCGTCGACCACGTCGATGATCACGTCGAGGGTCCGGCCGATCTTGGCCTGCAACTTGGCCGCGGAAATCGCCGCGGTCTTTTCCATGATCCGGGCGTAGCGCTCTTCCTTGAGCTCCTCGGGCACATGGTCCGGCAGCAGGTTGGCCGCCGCGCCCTCGACCGGTTCGAACCGGAACGCGCCGACGCGGTCGAGCTGCGCCTCGTCGAGCCAGTCGAGCAGATACTGGAAATCCTCCTCGGTCTCGCCGGGGAAGCCGACGACGAAGGTCGAGCGGATCGTGATGTCGGGCGCGATCTCACGCCATTTGTGAATGCGCTGGAGCACCTTGGCGTCGTTGCCTGGGCGCTTCATCCGGCGCAGCACCGCTGGCGCGGCATGCTGGAACGGAATGTCGAGATAGGGCAGCACCAAGCCCTCCGCCATCAACGGGATGACGTGGTCGACGTGCGGATAGGGGTAAACGTAATGCAGCCGCACCCACGGCGCGATCTTGCCGAGTTCGCGCGCGAGATCGGTCATGTGCGCACGAACCTCGCCGCCACCCTTCAACGGCCAGACCGAGTGGCGCAGGTCGACGCCATAGGCCGACGTGTCCTGGCTGATGATTAGCAGCTCCTTCGTACCCGCGGCGACCAGTTTTTCGGCTTCGCGCAGGATCGCGTCGGGACGACGGCTGACGAGATCGCCGCGCAGGCTCGGGATGATGCAGAAGGAGCAGCGATGGTTGCAGCCCTCGGAGATCTTCAGATAGCTGTAGTGGCGCGGCGTCAGCTTGAGCCCGGCATCCGGAATCAGGTTAAGGAATGCGGAGGGCGGCATCGGAGCGGCTTCGTGGACCGCGCCGACGACCTGCTCATATTCATGCGCACCGGTGATCGCGAGCACCTGCGGGAAGCGCGCGCGAATCGCCTCGGCTTCCTTGCCCATGCAGCCGGTGACGATGACACGGCCGTTCTCGGCGATGGCTTCGCCGATCGCCTCGAGGCTTTCTTCCTTCGCCGAATCGAGAAAGCCGCAGGTATTGACGAGGACAACGTCGGCGCCGGCATAGTCGGGCGACATCTGATAGCCGTCGCCGCGCAGCTGCGTGAGAATCCGCTCGCTGTCGACGAGGTTCTTCGGACAGCCGAGCGAGACCATGCCGATCTTGGGCGGAGTGGGGAGTATGGTTGCCATGGGAGCCGCGCACATAGGCGCAAAGTTCGGTTTTTTCTAGGCGGTCGAGATGCGATCCGTCATGGCCGGGTCTGAGGACAGGGAAAGGGACCCAAAATGCTGGCGATTGGATTGATGTCGGGGACATCGCTCGACGGGATCGACGCCGCGCTGATCGAGACCGATGGCAAGGCGATGGTCCGCCCCATCGCGTTCCGTGGGGAGCCCTATTCGGATGCGGCGCGCGCGGAACTGTTCGACGCGACACGGATGGCGCTGACGTTCGATCGGCCGCGCGCCAGTCCGCCAATCGTCGCGGCGGGTGATCTCATCACGCGTACGCATGTCTTCGCGGTACACAAGCTGCTGGCGGATGCCGGTGTCGCCGCAGCGGAAGTAGACGTGATCGGGTTTCACGGACAGACGATCGCGCATCGGCCCGATCGGGGCTGGACCTGGCAGATCGGCGACGGCGCGGCGATGGCACGCGCCACGGGGATCACGACGGTATCCGATTTCCGGTCAGCCGATGTGGCGGCGGGGGGGCAGGGCGCGCCGCTGTTGCCGGTCTATCATGCGGCGCTGGCGTCCACGCTCGACGGGCCGGTCGCGGTGCTGAACCTGGGCGGGGTCGGCAACATCACCTTCATTCCCGGTGCGACAAATGGCAACGACTCGCTGGTCGCGTTCGATACGGGGCCGGCGAACGGCCTGATCGACAGCTGGGTCGAGGCGGAGACGGGCGCGCGCTACGACAAGGGGGGCGCGCTGGCGGCGGCGGGGCGCGTCGACGAGACGGTACTGACGGCGATGCTCGATCACCCGTTCTTCGATGCACCGCCGCCCAAGTCGCTCGATCGCAATGACTTCACGATTCAGCCGGCACGCGGGCTGTCGGCGGCGGATGGCGCGGCAACGCTGACCGCATTTACTGCGGAGACGGTTGCGGATGCGGTCCGGCATCTGCCCGCGCGACCAAAGCGGCTTTTGGTCGCGGGCGGTGGACGTCATAATCCGACGATGCTGGCCATGATCGCCGCGGCGACCGGGCTGGGCGTTGAGGCGACTGACGCGCTCGGGTGGAACGGCGATGCGCTGGAGGCGGAAGGTTTCGCCTATATGGCGGTGCGGACGCTCCGCGGGCTGCCGATCAGTTTTCCAGGAACGACGGGGGTGCCAGCGGCGATGGCTGGCGGGGTCGTCCACGCGGTTTAAGGCTACTGAACATGCGAGAGGTGATGGCCCGCCTTTGTCGGCGGGCCATGCATTTCGATTAGTGGGACTTCTTCGGCTTGCCGGGCTTCTTGGGCGCGGGCTTTGGCGGAGTCTTCTTTTCCGGTGCGTCCTTTGCGCGGAGCGCAGGTGCGGCGATCGCAGCAGCAATGCCGGCGACCAGCGTGGCGCCGACCGCGATCGCGGTCTTCGGGTGCGACTTCACCGCGTCGGTGGCGGTGGCGATGCCGGCCTTTGCCGCGTCCGTCGCATCGTCCATCCAGTCGCCCTTCGCGGCGGGGGCCGGCGTGGCGTCGTCGTCATGCTTGACCTTGGCATGGGGCATGGCGGAATTCGGGATCGACGACATAAGCTATTCCTCGCACAGGGATGATGCACGCTAAACCGACCGGATCCATGACGGTTCCGTTACGGGATCGCGCAGGCGGGGCCTTAGCGCTTGCGGGTCAGCTCACGCATCGCGTTGTCGAGACCGGCGAGAGTCAGCGGGTACATGCGGTCGGTCATCAGTTCGCGCATGAGGCGGACCGATTGCGAGTAGCCCCATTGCGCCTCGGGCACGGGGTTGAGCCATGCCGCAGACGGATAGGTGGTCGTCAGGCGCTGCATCCACACCGCGCCCGGCTCCTCGTTGAAATGCTCGACCGAGCCGCCGGGATGGGTGATCTCGTACGGGCTCATCGACGCGTCACCGACCAGCACGAGTTTGTAGTCGTGGCCGAACTTGTGGAGCACGTCCCACAAAGGTGTGCGCTCGGCGAAGCGGCGCGTGTTGTCCTTCCACACGCCTTCGTAGGGGCAATTGTGGAAATAATAGAATTCGAGGTTCTTGAACTCGGTGGTCGCGGCCGAGAAGAGCTCCTCGCAGAGCTTGACGAAGGGATCCATCGATCCCCCGACGTCGAGGAACAGCAGCATCTTGATCGCATTGCGGCGTTCGGCGCGCATGACGATGTCGAGATAGCCCTGACGTGCGGTACCGGCGATCGTGCCGTCGATGTCGAGTTCGTCCGCCGCGCCGTCGCGCGCGAACCGGCGCAGGCGGCGCAGCGCGATCTTGATGTTGCGCGTGCCGAGTTCGCGCGTGTTGTCGAGATTGCGGAACTCGCGCTGGTCCCAGACCTTGAGCGCGCGCTTGTGCCGGCTCTCGCCGCCGATGCGGACGCCTTCGGGATTGTAGCCGCCATTGCCGTACGGAGAGGTGCCGCCGGTGCCGACCCATTTGTTGCCGCCCTGATGGCGTCCCTGCTGTTCCTCAAGCCGCTTCTTGAGCGTCTCCATGATCTCGTCCCACGAGCCCAGCGACTGGATCGCGGCCATCTCGTCCGGGGTGAGGAATTTCTCCGCGACCGCCTTCAGCCAATCCTCGGGGATGTCGGTCGGCGTCGTGCCATAGCTCGTGGCGAGGCCGCGGAAGACCTTGGCGAAGACCTGGTCGAAGCGGTCGAGCAGCCCCTCGTCCTTCACATAGACCGCGCGGGAGAGGTAGTAGAAATCTTCGGGTGTGCGCTCGATCACCTCGGCGTCGAGCGCCTCGAGCAGGAGCAGATGCTCCTTGAGACTGGCCGGGATGCCCGCGCTGCGCAGCTCGTCGAGAAAGTTGAGAAACATTTCCTCATCCTGCCTCTCCAGCCCCGCGAAGTCGAGGGGCGAGTCGAGGATCGGGTATGCGCGGTCAGCTGCCCGGGACGTATGCGTCGATCAGCGCACCGACATAATCCGGATTGCGACTGGTCAGTTCGGCCGCGGGTCGCGCATCGCCGTGGATGAAGCCGTAGACGGGGTAGATCCCGCCGCCGAGGCCGTCGACATCCTTGTACCAGACCTTGACGCGGCTCCAGTCATTGGCTGGCGAGACGTCGAACAGCGTGACGTCCTGTTCGGCATGACCGCGTTCGCCGTTCTGGCGCGACCAATTGGCATGGGTCAGCATCACGACGCGCTTCTCGACGACGCGGCTGATGACCGCGACATGCCCCATAGGCAGGCGGGCCGTCTTGGCGAAGACGATGACGGAGCCCGTCTTTGGTCGGTGCGTCCGCTCGTACCGGCCATCGGCCTGACGCCACCAGGTCCAGGCATCGCCATAGATCTCGATCCCCGAGGCCGCCCGCGCAAACGGAACGCACTGGCCGACATAGTCGAGCAGCGATGCCTGTGCAGCAGACCCCGCGCCGATCGTGAGGACAGCGGAGAGAAGGGCGCGACTGAAGCGATTCATCCCGTGATCCTAAAGGCCGTCCCATGACCGCCATGTTGCCGCCTGTGGTTAATGGCATGACGATGCGCCAGCCTCAATATGGATTAGACGACAAGGCGTTGCGCGCGTGCGGTAGTCCGTAAAGCGCCCAGTCGGTTCCCGACAGCATCCCCCGGCGGCGGACGGTCCGGAGCGTATAGACGCGTCCGCAGCGTCGCGTCGTGGCCGCCGCGCCGCCGTCGTCGAGATCGACAAAGACGAACTGCGCAGGTCGGCAGTCACTCGTCAGAACGAGCGGATAGCGCGCCGTCGCGGCTGCGACCCGAAGCGGGGCAACGGGCTGGAGGTGATCGACATGAACGCGCGCGCCGCCCGGTGCTTCGATGCGGACGCGGGCGATGGCGGCATCGATATCGCCGCGTCGTCGCTTAATGTCCTGCGCGATGTCGTCGACTATGCCGATCGCGAGGAGGGTGAGAGCGAGCGCGGCCAGCATCCTTGACCGCGGGCCTTTCGTCAGCGCGGTGGCGATCAGGTCGGTCAGGAGCAGCAGTATAGCCACGCTGGAGAGCAGAAAATAGCGCGGCATCCCCGTATTGGCGACCTGAAGCGTGGCGAGGGCGATCGGCAGTCCTGCAATGGCGAGCATCGCCAGCCATGCCATTGGTCGTCGTTGCGCCACGGCGGCCATTGCCGCGACGCATAGTGTGAGCGCGAGCACCGCGATCCACCAACGCGGCAAGGCGGATGCGCCGAGCGTCGTCGCCAGCATGACCTGCAGCGCGCTGACCAGGCTTGCGAACGAGAAGGGCACATAATCGCCGACCTGCATGCCGCCGGGGCTTGCGGCCGCGGCGCCGAAGACCAGCGTGACGACGAGCAGGACGGCAACGAGGCTCGGCAGCATCAGCCGCGCGGTCATCGCGGCGGCCGTCCCTGTGGCAACCCGCTGGCGCAGCGTCAGCGCGACCCAGCCGGCGATCGCGACCACGAAGAACAGCATCGTCAATTGCGACAGGAGTCCGAGAATGGTCAGCAGCGCAAGCAGCCCCGGCGCATGGCGGGGCGCAGGGCCAGGGGCGTTGAGCCAGCGTGCGGCGACCAGGATCGCACCCACCGCGCACAGCAGCATTGGCGCATAGCCGCGCGCTTCGCTGCCATAATTGACCAGGATCGGCGACAGCGCGAACAGCGCTGCACCGACCAGTGCATGTGCCGCGGAGCGCCGCGCACCGATCGCAGCGACGACCAGCACCGTGGCGGCGCCGGTGACGATCGACAGCGCACGCAGGGCCAGCGGCGGCGCGGCATAGCCGACCGCCTGCATCCACAAGCTGTTCAGATGGTGGTTGTTGTCGTGGTTGATCGAGGTGAACACGGCCCAGGGTGTGTCCGCCCTCGCCACCAGCACCGCAGACCACGCCTCGTCGACCCACAGCCCGCCATGGGCCGATAGGATCCGGACCCAGACCGCGACGCCCAGGATCGCAAGCAGAGCGTATGCCGCGGGGAGGGACAGGTTGTGACGCACCCCCGGAGCATTAGCGCGCAACTGATTAAAGCCGCGTTTTCAGCGTCGCTCAGGCGGACCGTTCCGGCCGCTGCTGTCTCGTCGCTCCCGAAGCTACCCCTGGTTCTTCTGCCGCTTTGCCATGAAGGCGAGGCGTTCAAAGAGCATCACGTCCTGTTCGTTCTTAAGCAGTGCGCCATGCAGCGGCGGGATCGCCTTGGTCGGATCGCGGTTCTGCAGCGTCTCGAGCGGCATGTCCTCGTGCAGCAGCAGCTTGAGCCAGTCGAGCAGCTCGGAGGTCGAGGGCTTTTTCTTGAGGCCGGGGACGTCGCGGACGTCGTAGAACAGGTCCATCGCGCGCGAGACGAGCATGCGCTGGATCCCGGGGAAATGGACGTCGACGATCGCCTGCATCGTGTCGCGATCGGGGAACTTGATATAGTGGAAGAAGCAGCGGCGCAGGAATGCGTCGGGCAGTTCTTTCTCGTTGTTGCTGGTGATGATGACGATCGGACGCTCGACCGCGCGGACGGTTTCCTTGGTCTCGTAGACGTGGAACTCCATCCGATCGAGTTCCTGCAACAGGTCGTTCGGGAACTCGATATCTGCCTTGTCGATCTCGTCGATCAGCAGGACGGGCGGCGCCGGCTGAGTAAACGCCTCCCAGAGCTTGCCCTTGCGGATATAATTGCCGATGTCGTGGACGCGCTCGTCGCCGAGCTGGCCGTCGCGCAGGCGGGCGACCGCGTCATATTCGTACAGCCCCTGCTGCGCCTTGGTCGTCGACTTGATGTTCCATTCGATCAGCGGCGCGCCGAGCGCCTTGGCGATCTCATAGGCGAGCACGGTCTTGCCGGTGCCGGGCTCACCCTTGATGAGCAGCGGGCGGCGTAACGTCACCGCGGCGTTGACCGCGACCTTGAGGTCGTCGGTCGCGACATAGCTCTGCGTGCCTTCGAAGCGCTTCATGCCCATTCCCGTCAGAATCGAATTCCCGGTACGGATAGAAGCTGTTGGGTATCCGACGCAACCCGGACGATGGCGACACCGACAGCCATCGGGGTTCGTGGCAAGGACCGGACGGTGTACGGAACGATCGCGCGGCGAAACGGCGCGGCTGGAGGAGGCATCACGATCATCATGCTGAACAGGCGGGCCGTCCTGTCGGGCGTTTCCGCAACGCTCGTCACGCGTCCGGCCTTCGCACGCAGCGTGGCTCCTCCGCCCGGCGTCGCCGACTATGAGACCGCGAGCGGCGGCCATGTCGGGCTCTACGCGCGCAACCTGATGACGGGGAGGGCGATCGCCTGGCGTGCCGATGAGCGGTTCGTCATGTGCAGCACATTCAAGGCGTCGCTCGCCGCCTGCGTGCTCGACGGGGTCGATCGCGGCCGCTTCAGGCTTGCGGACGAGATCGCGCTCGTCCCCGCCGACTTGCAAGACTGGCACGCGCCCGTCGCCCGGCAGAATCTGGCGCGGGGCGAGATGTCGCTTGGCGAAATGTGCCGAGCGGCGGTCGAGCAGAGCGACAATAGCTGCGCCAACATCTTGTTGCAGCGGATCGGCGGTCCTGCGGCGCTAACCGCCTATTGGCGGGGTCTCGGCGACGATATCAGCCGGCTGGACGATATCGAGCCGTTCCTGAACCGTACGCCGCCGGGTGGGTTGCGCAACACGACGACGCCGAGGGCGATGGCGGCGACGATCGGACGGCTGACGCGTGGTCCGGCGTTGTCGCCCTCGTCGCGCGCGCTGCTCATGCTGTGGCTCCGGCAATGCCGGACCGGCGACGCGCGGTTGCGGGCCGGTCTGCCGCGCGGATGGGCAATCGGCAACAAGACGGGGAACAACGGCAAGGACGCGGCCGGCGACGTCGGGGTGTTGTGGCGCGATCCCGACACGCCGATCATCATCAGTGTCTACACGCGCGGCGGCACGCCGACCGAGGCGCAGTTCAAGACGTTGTTCTCAGAGGTTGCCCGGGGAGTTGCTACGACACTGGCCTAGGCTGCGTGTGCGATCCGTTCAGAGATCGCCGCGCGCGCTGGCGCGGGCTTCGAGCAGCGACCAGAGGCCGCGATGCTGGGCGTAGAGCTGCTGCGCCCCGAAGGTGATGGCGCGCCGCGTACCGGGCGTTGCACCCAGCGTCGCCAGCGCCTTGGCGCTGACGTCAGCGGGCGGGAGCGCGCGCGGCGGCGCGACGATGCCGAAGCGGGTCGCGGCAAGGTCGAGCACATCGCGCGTCACTGCCCAGTCGTGGAGCAGCGCGGCCACCGCCCCCGTGGCGCAACCGGCGCGCTCCGAACCGGACAGGATCTCCAGCGCGTTGCGCACGCCGGCGAGGGCGGCCTCGGTCGCCGCCTGACCCGGTGTCGAGGGCAACGGCCCCACGGCCGCGGTCAGCTGGGCGAGATAGCCGCGTTCGATCGCGAACCCGGTCGCTGCGGTTTCGAGCCAGGGCAGCGAACCCAACTGTGCGCCGCGCAGCAAGGCGTCGTCGATCATCCCGGGGTGCCGTCCATAGACGTCGCAGAACGCGTGCACCGCATCTGACAGGTTGCGCTGGGCGGGGGCGGATTGGATCAGCCGCGTCGCGTGAGGGTGCGCGACAGCACCGTCGACGGCGCCAAGGCGCGCGACGACGTCCCAGGCGCCGGGCCGTGTTTCGTCAATGGATGCCGTCGTCGAAGCCATTAGTCCCCGGTCATGTCTGGGATGCCCGCGCACCATATCCGTGCGGACGTCCGGTCGCAGGTCCTTGCACGCGACCTGTAAAGACGGCGTGCACATGACGTTAACCGGCTGCTAACCATCCGCAGGCGGGTCCGGTCGGCTTGGGCTTGACGACTTGGCCGCGGGCGAGCGCATCACGCGGGGTTTACGGCTTTACGGGGGCGGGACGCGCCGCGATAACGCGCGCGGCACCGGCGCCGCGCTGGAGCCCGTCCATCGGAGACTATAGGATGCGTACATGGTTGCTTGGGCTTGCACTTGCTTCGGTCGGAACCGCCGCGATGGCTGCTGACGGCGCGTCCGCGCAAACGGCAGGCGGCGCCGACGGCGTTGCAACGCCGAGCGATCCGGCAGCGGCTCCCGTGGCAGCTGCAGCCCCGGCCGGCGATCTGACGCTGGCGCGGGTGTTCGGCAATCCCGACCTGTCGGGCCCGCAGCCGCGCGCGGTACGGCTGTCGCCCGACGGCGCGCTGTTGACCTCGCTGCGCAACCGGGCGGACGAGAAGGAGCGGTTCGACCTGTGGGCGGTCGACACCGCCACGGGCCAGGAGCGGATGCTCGTCGATTCGAAGAGCGTCGGCACCGGCGCCGAGCTGAGCGAAGCCGAGAAGATGCAGCGCGAGCGCGCGCGGATCGCCGGGTCGAAGGGTATCGTCGCCTATGACTGGGCGCCCGATGGCAAGTCGATCCTCGTACCGCTCGACGGCGACCTGTACATCGCGACGCTCGACGGCAAGGTCCGGCGGCTGACTGATACACCGGGTGGCCAGCTCAACCCCGTGATCAGCCCCAAGGGCGGGTTCGTGTCCTATGTCCGCGACCAGAATCTCGTCGTTCAGCCGCTGGCGGGTGGCGAGGCGCGCGCGGTCACCAAGGGCGGGGGCGGCACCGTCCATTTCGGCGAGGCGGAGTTCGTCGCGCAGGAGGAAATGGATCGCCGCACGGGCTATTGGTGGTCGCCCGACGAGCGCTATGTCGCGGTCGAGCGGTTCGACGAGGCGCCGGTGCGCATCTTCACGCGTGCCTCGATCGGCGCGACGGGGACCAAGGTCTATGATCAGCGCTATCCCGCCGCGGGCACGCCCAACGCACTGGTCGACCTGTACGTGATGAAGCCCGACGGGTCGGGCCAGGTGAAGGTCGATCTGGGCACCAATCCCGACATCTATCTGGCGCGGGTCGACTGGACGCCCGACGGGACGATGTTGCTCGTCCAGCGCCAGAGCCGCGACCAGAAGCTGCTCGAGATGCTGCGCGTCGACCCGGCAACGGGCAAGTCGACGATCCTGTTCACGGAGAAGTCGGGGGTGAAGAGCTGGCTGAACCTGTCGGACGCCTACCGCGTGCTGAAGGACGGCAGCCTGATCTGGCGGTCGGAGCGCAGCGGCTATGGCCATCTCTACCGGTTCGCGGCAGGCCGCTGGACGCAGCTGACCAAGGGCGATTGGGTCGTGACCGGGCTGGTCGGCGTCGACCAGGCCAAGGGGCGGTTGTTCTTCACGGGCAACAAGGACGACGTGCTGGAGCAGCAGCTCTATTCGGTCGATATCGCCAAGCCGAACGCGATCACCAAGCTGACCGAGAGCGGCTGGTGGAACAGCGCGTCGATGGACGGTGCCGGCACGCGGTTCATCGTCTCGCGCTCGAACCCGTCACAGCCGACCCAGGTCTATCTGGCGGATGCGACCGGCAAGCGGATTTCGTGGATCAACGAGAATGCGGTGAAGGAGGGGCATCCCTATCATCCCTATGCCGCCAGCCATCAGCAGACCAAGTTCGGCACGCTGAAGGCCAAGGACGGCACGACGCTCTATTACGAGATGATCACCCCGCCGATCGAGCCGGGCAAGAAATATCCCGTCTTCTTCCAGCATTATGGCGGCCCGGGCACCGGCCAGCAGGTCACGCGCGGCTGGCAGGGGCCGCTGCCGCAATATCTGGTCGATCAGGGCTGGATCTTCTTCCAGATCGACAATCGCGGCTCGTACAACCGCGGCAAGAAGTTCGAGGACGCGATCTATCATGCGATGGGCACGGTCGAGGTCGAGGACCAGCTGGCCGGGGCGGAGTATCTGAAGACGCTGCCGTTCGTCGAGCCGAGCAAGATCGCGACCTATGGCTGGTCCTATGGCGGGTACATGTCGCTGAAGATGCTGGAGAAGACGCCGGGGGTCTATGCTGCCGCAGTGTCGGGCGCGCCGGTCACCGACTGGCAGCTCTACGACACGCATTATACCGAGCGCTATCTGGGCGATCCCAAGACCGATCCGGCGAGCTATGCGACGTCGGCCGCGGTCGAGGATGCGGCGCTGATCAAGGATCCGCTGCTGCTGATCCACGGCATGGCGGACGATAACGTGTTCCTCGACAATTCGACCAAGGTCGCGGCCAAGATGCAGGCGACCGCGACACCGTTCGAGATGATGTTCTACCCGGGCTATACGCACCGCGTTGCGGGGCCGGGGATCAGCGAGCATGTCTGGGGGACGATCCTCAACTTCCTCGACCGGACGGTGAAGGACAAACCGGTTACCGGCGAAGGGACGAGCTTGCCTGCGACGAAATAAAGTTATCTGGCAGGGTGCGTCGGAGACGTATACGGACGCGCCCGAATGAAAATCAGCAATGTCGCGATCGTTTCGCGGCGGCATCAAGGGACGACATAATGGGTTATCGGATCGTGGTTGCAGGGGCGACCGGCAATGTCGGGCGCGAAATGCTCAACATCCTGGCGGAGCGTGAATTTCCGGCGGACGAGATCGCCTGCGTCGCATCGTCGCGCAGCCAGGGCGAGATGGTCGATTTCGGTGACACCGGCAAGCAGATCAAATGCCAGAATATCGAGAATTTCGACCCCACCGGCTGGGACATGGCGCTGTTCGCGATCGGGTCGGAGGCGACCGCGGTCTATGCGCCGAAGTTCGCCGCGGCGGGCTGCACCGTGATCGACAATTCGTCGCTGTACCGGATGGATCCGGACGTGCCGCTGATCGTGCCCGAAGTGAATGCGGACGCGATCGACGGCTACAAGGTCCGCAACATCATCGCCAACCCGAACTGCTCGACCGCGCAGATGGTCGTCGCGCTCAAGCCGCTGCATGACGCGGCCAAGATCAAGCGCGTCGTCGTCGCGACCTATCAGTCGGTGTCGGGCGCGGGCAAGCAGGGCATGGACGAGCTGTTCGAGCAGAGCCGCAACATCTTCGTCGGCGACCCGGCCGAGGCCAAGAAGTTCACCAAGCAGATCGCGTTCAACGTGATCCCGCACATCGACAGCTTCCTCGACGACGGATCGACCAAGGAAGAGTGGAAGATGGTGGTCGAGACCAAGAAGATCCTCGACCCGAAGATCAAGGTCACCGCGACCTGCGTCCGGGTGCCGGTTTTCGTCGGTCATTCGGAAGCGATCAACATCGAGTTCGAGAACGAGATCTCGGCCGAGGAGGCGCAGAACATCCTGCGCGAGGCGCCCGGGGTCATGCTGATCGATAAGCGCGAGGATGGCGGCTACATCACGCCGATCGAATGCGTCGGCGAGTTCGCGACCTTCATCAGCCGCGTGCGCGAGGATTCGACCGTCGAGAACGGCATCAACCTGTGGTGCGTGTCGGACAATCTGCGCAAGGGCGCGGCGCTGAACGCGGTGCAGATCGCCGAGCTGCTCGGGCGACGGCATCTGAAGAAGGACGCGTAAGGGACTGATCTGGGGGGAGGCTGTGCCGCCCTCCCGTCATCCCGGGCTCGACCCGGGACCCAGGGCCACGGCTGTCGCCCTTGATACTCTGGGTCCCGGGTCGAGCCCGGGATGACGAAGAGGGTCGGTGGCGATCAGTGCCCAATATACCGTCCCGGCCTATGCCAGGCGATCAGGATCAGGCTGATCGCCGCCGCGCTGAGTACCGACCAGAGAAGCTGGCCCGTGCTCACCACGGGAATCGCCGCGGCGAGGATCACCACGTCGAGCGCGATCTGTGTGCGGCCCGCATTCCAGCCGCGCGTGCGCTGCAGCCACAGCGTCACGACCCCGGTGCCGCCGACCCCGGCCTGATGCCGCGCGAGGACGAGGATGCCGAGCCCGATCACCGTGCCGCCGACGATCGCGGCAAAGAACGGGTGCATCTGATCGACGTGCATCGATCCGCCCGCGAAGGTCGAGAAGGCGGCGATCCCGGCATTCACCAGCATCGTCTTGATCGCGAAACGGCGGCCCATCGCGTAATGCGCGAACAGGAAGAAGGGCAGGTTGATCAGCGTGAACAGGACGCCGGTCGGCAAGGGCACCAGATAGGACAGCAGCAGCGCGATCCCGGCGATCCCGCCGGTGACAAGCCCTGCCGCCTTCAGGAAGACCAGCCCGATCACCAGCAGGATACAGCCGATGACGAGCGCGTAGAAATCCTCCGCGATGCTGTGCGGGCGTCCCAGGGGAAGGGTGGCTGAGGGGAAGGTGGCGTCGGCAGATGGCGGCATTGCGGGTCCTTGGTCGGGCCCTTCGCGCATCCTCAATGGATCGTTCGACGCAATCCTTGTCCCTTAGCTAAAGGAGTTTGCGCGTCACACTACCCCTTTTTGTGATGGCGTCGTGCGGCGGGGCCATAACGATGGGCGCTCGTCATCCTGACGAAAGTCAGGATCCAGGATACCAAGCGCCGCATCCGTGGCTCTGGATCCTGACTTTCGTCAGGATGACGTAGCGGTGGGTCGCGGATACTCCTCGGAGCGCGTCTCTTCGTGCCGGTTGACAGCACGGTGTCGTGTGTCGGACGGGGGCAGCAACATCCTAAGATTATAGGGATCTGGATCCGTGGCACATTCCCCGACCGAGACGCAGTATTTCGAGAGCTTCGACGGCACGCGGATTGCGTGGCGCGAGGTCGGCGAGGGGCGACCGGTGGTGCTGATCCACGGCTATTTCTCCGACGCGAACACCAACTGGATCCGATACGGCCATGCCGCCAAGATCGCGGCCAAGGGGTTCCGCGTGATCATGCCCGACCTGCGCGCGCACGGCGAGAGCGGCAAGCCGCATGGGCTGGAATTCTACCCCGCGGATGCGCTGACGCTCGACGGCCATGCGCTGGTCGATCATCTCGGGCTGACCGATTATGATCTTGGCGGCTATTCGCTGGGCGCGCGGACGACGTCGCGAATGCTGGCGACGGGCGCGACCCCCGGGCGCGTGATATTTTCGGGGATGGGGCTCGCGGGGCTGACCGAGACGTCGCGGCGCGCGGGGCATTTCCGCAATATCCTCACCAATTTGGGCAAGCATGTCCAGGGTACGCCCGAGTGGCTGGCCGAGGCGTTTCTGAAGACCACGGGCGGCGATCCGGTCGCATTGCTCGGGATCCTAGAGACCTTTGCGGATACACCGATCGAGGCGGTCAAGGCGATCGAGCAGCCGGCGCTGGTGGTGTGCGGCGCGGAGGACGAGGATAACGGGTCGGCACCGGACCTCGCCGCGGTGCTGCCGCATGGCCAGTATGTCGCGACGCCGGGCGGGCATATGAGCGCGGTGGTGAAGCCCGAGCTTGGCCAGGCGATCGCGGACTTTCTTGCTGCATAGCGCCCGGTCATCCTGACGAACGTCAGGACCCGGAGCCAAGCAGCGCCGCCCCCCGTGACCCTGGGTCCTGACTTTCGTCAGCATGACGGGAGGGGGCATGGCTGGCGGGTTGACCATCCGGCGGCGGATCATCCATCAGGGCCTCACGATAAGGGGATGATGATGGTTCGGTTCAGCGTTTCGATGTTTGCTCTCGCCGGCGCGCTGTGCGCCGTGCCGTCGGTGGCCGGTGCCCAGGCCACCGCTGCCGCGTCCAGCCCGACCGCCGCGCAGGCGGATGCGTTCGTCGCCGAGGCGGAAAAGATATTTGCGGCCAAGTCGGTCGACGCAGCGCGCGTGGCGTGGGTGAACGCGACCTACATCACCGACGATACCGATGCGCTCGCGGCGAAGTCGGGGGCGGAGATGACCGATCTCGGCGTCAAATACGCGCTGGGTGCGGCGAAATACGCCAATGTCCCGGGCCTGTCGGTCGACACGAAGCGCAAGCTCGACCTGCTCCGCGGGGGGCTGACGCTGCCCGCGCCGACGCGGCCGGGCGCATCGGACGAGCTGTCGATGCTGACGACGAAGATGTCGTCCTCCTACGGCAAGGGCATGGGGACGCTCGACGGCAAGCCGATCAACGGCTCCGACATCGAGGCGGCGATGGGCGAGAGCCGCGATCCCGCCAAGCTGCAGGAGATGTGGACGAGCTGGAACGACGCGGTCGGTGCGCCGATGCGCGGCGACTATGCCAAGATGACCGCGATCTCGAACGAGGGCGCGCGCGAGCTCGGCTACAAGGATGTGGGCGCGCTCTGGCGGTCGGGCTACGACATGAGCCCCGAGCAGTTCGCCGCGCTGACCGACAAGATCTGGAAAGAGGTCGAGCCGCTCTACATGTCGCTGCACACCTATACGCGGTGGAAGCTCAACGAGAAATATGGCGATGCGGTCCAGGCGAAGACCGGGCCGATCCGCAGCGATCTGCTCGGCAATATGTGGGCGCAGGAATGGGGCAATATCTATGACATCGTCGCCCCCAAGGGGGCTGGCGATCTCGGCTTCGACACGGGCGAGCTGCTGAAGGCCAAGGGCTATGACGCGGTAAAGATGGTGAAGCAGGGTGAAGGCTTCTACTCGTCGCTGGGCTTTGCGCCGCTCCCCGAGACCTTCTGGAAGCGGTCGCAAATCACCAAGCCCGCGGACCGCGACGTGATCTGTCATGCCTCGGCCTGGGATATCGACAACCAGGACGATATCCGCATCAAGATGTGCACCAAGGTGAATGCGGACGACTTCGTCACGATCCACCATGAGCTCGGCCACAATTACTATCAGCGCGCGTACAAGGCGCAGCCGATGCTGTACAAGAATGGCGCGAACGATGGCTTCCATGAGGCGATCGGGGATACCGTCGCGCTCTCGATCACGCCGGATTATCTGGTGAAGATCGGACTGCTCGATCAGGCGCGGGTGCCGAGCGCGGACAAGGATATCGGCCTGTTGCTGCGTCAGGCGATGGACAAGGTCGCGTTCCTGCCGTTCGGGTTGCTGATCGACAAATGGCGCTGGGGCGTGTTCTCGGGACAGATTCCGACGACCGGCTATCAGGCGGCGTGGGACCAGATGCGGCTGCAATATCAGGGGATCAAGCCGCCGGTCGCGCGCGACGAGACGAAGTTCGACGCGGGCGCGAAATACCATATCCCGGCGGCGGTGCCCTACACGCGCTACTTCCTCGCGCGCGTGCTGCAGTTCCAGTTCTACAAGGCGGCGTGTGAGCAGTCGGGGTGGACGGGGCCGCTGCATCGCTGCTCGTTCTACGGCAACAAGGCGGTAGGCACGAAGCTGAACGCGATGCTGAGCATGGGGCAATCCAAGCCCTGGCCCGACGCGCTGCAGGTGTTCACGGGCAGCCGCGAGATGTCGGGCGCGGCGCTGGTCGAGTATTTCAGGCCGCTGAAGGCGTGGCTCGACGTGCAGAACAAGGGCAAGCCGACCGGCTGGTGAGCTTCAGGAAATTGGCGGCGATCCTGTTTCCCCGCGAAGGCGGGGATCCACGGCTGCAAGCGCGCTTTGGGTCTAGCTGGGCCCCCGCATCCGCGGGGGCCCAGTGGGGGCCAGGGACGATTATTCCGGGATCGTTCCTTCGTCGGCAATCCCGGCTTCGAACGACTTAGACGAATCCGTACCGTCCGCCTGATGCGCGTGTTTGCCAGCGGGTTTGGGCGTCTTCGGCGTGCTGCCGCGCAACGTCAGCAGCGCGGCGGCAGCGCCAAGTACCGCGACGCCGCCCGCGATCGCGGCGGCACCCCATTTGCCGCCGACCTTGTCGATCGGCTTGGCAACGGGCGGCGGCGTCTTGCGCGCCGATATCGGTCGCGGCGTGCTGCGCTTGGTCGAGCGCGGCTTGGGGGCGGGTTTGGGCTTGCGGGAGACGGGGACCGCCTTTTCGGGTGTCGGCTTGTCGAGTGCCGGCGCGGCCGGCGCAACCACGGGCTTGGCAGGCTTGGGTGCACTGGCCTTGCGCGGCGCGCGGCGGCGCGTGACGACGGGCTTCTTGGCGTCCGTTTCAGGCGGGTCGGTGTCGGCCACGGCTATGCTCCCTCACAAAATGATCCCGCGGGCGTAACGCATCGGCATGCGATGCGCTCCGAAAATCGCGCGGCAGGCCTTACCGGAACGGCGGCTCGTCGAACGCCCGCAGCTTGCGGCTGTGGAGCTTGGCACCCTCCTGGCGAAGCTGCTCACAGGTTTCGATCCCGATCCGCAGATGCTCGCTGATCGCGCGTTCGTAGAAGCGGTTGGCCTGACCCGGCAGCTTCAGCTCGCCGTGGAGCGGCTTGTCCGAGACGCAGAGCAACGTGCCGTAGGGAACGCGGAAGCGATAGCCCTGCGCGGCGATCGTCGCCGATTCCATGTCGATGCCGACCGCGCGCGACAGCGAGAACCGCAGCGCCGATTTCGAATAGCGCAGCTCCCAGTTGCGGTCGTCGGTGGTGACGATCGTCCCCGTACGCAGCCGGCGCTTCAGGTCCTCGCCCGACTGGCCCGAGACGATCTCGGCGGCCTTGGCCATCGCCACCTGGACTTCGGCGATCGCGGGGACGGGAATCTCGGGCGGGAGCACGTCGTCCAGCACATGGTCGTCACGCAGATAGGCATGCGCGAGCACATAGTCGCCGATCCGCTGGCTGGGTCGCAGACCGCCGCAATGCCCAATCATCAGCCAGGCCTCGGGACGCAGCACCGCAAGATGGTCGCAGATCGTCTTGGCGTTGGACGGGCCGACGCCGATGTTGACGAGCGTGATCCCGGTGCGGTCGTCCGCCATCAGGTGATAAGCGGGCATCTGATGCCGCCGCCATGCGCTGTCCGAGATGATCTTGTCGATATCGTCCCCTGACGTGATCGTGATCCCGCCTGCGCCCGACAGCGTCGTGAAGCGGCTGCCTTCGCCAAGCTGGGTACCCGCCCAGCGAACGAATTCATCGACATAGCGGTGATAGTTCGTAAACAATACGAAGCGCTGCGCGTGTTCGGCGGGTGTGCCCATGTAATGGCGCAGCCGTGCGAGACTGAAATCGGTGCGCAAGCCATCGAACAGCGCGAGCGGGCGGGTGTCGTCCTGCGCGACCCACAGTCCGTCGGCGATCTCGTCACCGATATGCGCGAGCTCGGTGGCGGGAAAGAACCGTGCGAGCTCGGTCGCGGAGACTTCGTCGAGGCTCAGCGCGTGGCCGGGATCGATGACGTACGGGAAGGGGATCTCCTGCCGCCCTTCGACGGCTTCGACCTCCACGTCATAGTCCTCGATCAGCAGGGTGAGCTGTTCGGTCAGATAATCGGCGAAGATCGCGGGTTTGGTCGCGCTGATCCGGTATTCTCCGGGATTCACCATCCGCCCGAAGGAGCGGAGCGGGGTCGGGCGGTCAATGCCGCCTTTGTAGATCAGCCGGATTTCGGGATAGGCGAACGAGCCATCGCTGCGGCTTGCCGGATCGGGCACGGTGCCGTCGGCGATATACGCACTCATGGCGGACTGGAGCCGCGCGACGGAGGCGCGGTAGAGGCGGTCGAGTTCGGCGACCAGGTCGGATGCGATTGTCATCGCCCAGTGTTACGCGGGCGAGATTACGGAGGCAAGACTGGCGCGCGTGCGGCGCCAGCTCCGTCATTCCCGCGTGCGCGGGGATGACGGAGCGCGACGCGATCAGATCTCGCTAAGCAGGTACTCGGCGGAGCTCACCTTGAACTCACCGGGGGCCTCGACGTTGAGCTGCTCAACGACGCCGTCATTGACGATCATCGAATAACGCTGGCTGCGCGTGCCCATGCCGAAGCCCGAGCCGTCCATCGTCAGTCCGACCGCCTTGGCGAAATCGCAATTGCCGTCCGCGAGCAGCGTAATGTCGCCGGCACCGGCCGACTTGCCCCATGCATCCATCACGAACGCGTCATTGACCGATGTGCAGGCGACCTCGTCGATGCCCTTGGCCTTCAGCGCGGCTTCCTTTTCAACGAAGCCCGGCAGGTGCTTGGCAGAGCAGGTCGGGGTGAAGGCGCCGGGGACCGCGAAGAGCGCGACCCTGCGGCCCGCGAAGAAGGTCTCGGACTCGACCTGATCGGGGCCGTCCGCGGTGGCCTTGACGAGAGTGGTGTTGGGAAGCCGGTCGCCGACGCTGATCGTCATGGAAATTCTCCTGTCGCCGCGAGATCGTCCCGGGCGGACGGTACCTCGTATGGGAGGCGCGCGATTTCAAGCGTGGCGGCGGAGCCGTCGCGACGCTATGGTCTAGGGCATGGACAAGACGGCTTTTCTTTCCGGGCAACTCCTTCTGGCAATGCCGGGGATGAGCGATCCGCGGTTCGCCCGTGCGGTCATTGCAATGTGCAGTCATGATGAAAACGGCGCGCTCGGGATTGGCCTTGGGGCCACCGTCGACGGGCTTGGCTTCCACGACCTGCTCGACCAGTTCGAGATCGCACCCGGTGACGCGCCCAACGCCCCGGTGCATTTCGGCGGCCCGGTCGAACCCCGTCGCGGCTTCGTCATCCACTCGTGCGACTGGGGGGGGCAGGACACTATCGAGGTCGCAGGCCTCTGGGCCTTGTCGAGCACGATCGACGTGCTCCGCGCGATCGCGGAGGGGAAGGGACCGTCGCGATGGGTCGTCGCGCTCGGCTATGCGGGATGGGACAGCGGACAGATCGAGGGCGAACTCGCGCGTCCCGGCTGGTTCAACGTCGCCGGCGCCGCCGATCTGGTGTTCGACACGAACGCGGATGAGCGCTGGAGCAGGGCGTTCGAGCGGGCCGGCGTCGACCCGCGGCTGCTGGTGGCGGATACCGGTACGGCCTGACCAACGAGGCGCGCATCCGCGGGTCAAGATGACATTCTAGCGCGGCGAGGACCGTCCCGGGCGTCATATAAAGATATCTTTATATTTGATTTGGGCGGTCCGTTCCTCTATGCGGCCCTGCATCCGGCACGGGCATGAGGCCCGCCGATCAAAGATTTCCAGGAGATATCCTCGTGGCCACCACGCTCGCGCCCCAGAAGACGGACGGCAAGACCGATTACGTCGTCGCCGACATCAGCCTTGCCGATTTCGGCCGCGCCGAGATCAACATCGCCGAAACCGAGATGCCGGGCCTGATGTCGCTCCGCGAGGAATTCGGCGCAGCGCAGCCGCTCAAGGGCGCGCGCATCACCGGTTCGCTGCACATGACGATCCAGACCGCGGTGCTGATCGAGACGCTGACCGCACTCGGCGCCGACGTCCGCTGGGCGACGTGCAACATTTTCTCGACGCAGGACCATGCCGCCGCCGCGATCGCCGCGTCGGGCGTGCCGGTGTTCGCGATCAAGGGCGAGACGCTCGCCGACTACTGGAACTATGTCGGCGACATCTTCTCGTGGGATCGCGACGTCGAGGGCCAGACCGCCAACATCATCCTCGATGACGGTGGCGACGCGACGATGTTCGCACTCTGGGGCGCCAAGCTCGAAGCCGGCCACACGATGCCCGAGCCCGAGAATGAGGAAGAGGTCGAGATGCAGCGTGCGCTCAAGGCGTATGTCGCAAAGAACCCTGGCTATCTGACCGAGACCGTGAAGAACCTGAAGGGCGTTTCGGAAGAGACCACCACCGGCGTTCACCGCCTGTACGAGATCGCCAAGAAGGGCGAGCTGCCGTTCCCCGCGATCAACGTCAACGACTCGGTCACCAAGTCGAAGTTCGACAACCTCTACGGCTGCAAGGAATCGCTGGTCGACGCGATCCGTCGCGCGACCGACGTCATGCTCGCGGGCAAGGTCGCCTGCGTCGCCGGTTTCGGTGACGTCGGCAAGGGTTCGGCCCAGTCGCTCCGCAACGGCGGCGCACGCGTGATGGTTACCGAAGTCGATCCAATCTGCGCACTGCAGGCGGCGATGGAGGGCTTCGAGGTCGTGACGATGGAAGACGCCGTGAAGCGCGCGGACATCTTCTGCACCGCGACCGGCAACGCCGACGTCATCACCGCCGATCACATGAAGGCGATGAAGCCGATGTCGATCGTCTGCAACATCGGTCACTTCGACTCGGAGATCCAGATCGCCGCGCTGTCGAACTATGACTGGACCGAAGTGAAGCCCGGCACCGACCTGGTGAAGTTCCCGGACGGCAAGCAGATCATCATCCTGGCGAAGGGTCGCCTCGTGAACCTGGGTTGCGCCACCGGCCATCCGTCGTTCGTGATGTCGGCCTCGTTCACCAACCAGACGCTCGCGCAGATCGAGCTCTGGACCAAGGGCGAGAACTACAAGAACGAAGTCTATGTCCTGCCGAAGCATCTCGACGAGAAGGTCGCAGCGCTGCATCTCGAAAAGCTGGGCGTGAAGTTGTCGCAGCTTACCCCGAAGCAGGCCGGTTACATCGGCGTGCCCGTCGAAGGCCCGTTCAAGCCGGATCACTATCGCTACTGATCGCCCAGGCAATCTGAAGCGGAAAAAGGCCGCGTCTACCGAAGGGTGGACGCGGCCTTTTCTTTTGGATCTAACTGTTGCGCGGCGACTGATATGCCAGTCTTTCCGTTACATCTCGGTCGCTTGCGGTGCTTTCCTGACGTCCGGCTTCAACGCCGGGGCTGTGGCCGCCGCTGGCGTGGCGGGCGTCTTGCGCCGCACACCGTCGAGTTCCTGTGGCGCATCCGCCGGGGATGCAGCCTTGTCCGCTGCCGCGGGGGCCGCGCGCAGCGTCTGTCGCGCGCGCATGCACTGCGACGGATCGGGCCGGCGGACCTGCTGGCAGTTCCACAGCGCCTTTTCGTAATCGGCCGAGCGATCGCGCAGATAGCTGAACGTGATCGCCGCGCTCTGTGCCGGCGTCAGCGGCGTGGACGTTGCGGCCTTGGTTTTGTCGGCCCATGCCATGAACCGGCAAAAGGCGCGATCGCCGCACGCGATCGTCGCAAGCGTCGGGTAGGCGTTGGGGAGAACGCCCGGCGAGAAGGTCATCAGCACCGTATCGCCCTCGGCCGTCGCGAAGGGCGTCGAGGCGGCGTTCGCGCCGTCACCGGCGACCGCATCGTCGCCCAACACGAAGCCGAGCGCGGCGGATGCTTCGGCAATCGCGGCATCGGCTTCGGACAGCGCGGCGGCGGTGCGGTGCGCCTCCGAAATGGGCGCGAGCTGCGCGATGACCGGCTCGCCCTGCTCGAGCGCACGCCGGAAGGCTGGGGGCGTGCCCCACCAGCCCGACCAGCGGAAGAACAGGTGCGACCCGACCGCGACGATCTTGTCGAGGCTCGACTGCCAATAGGGAACGACCCAGTCGGTGTGGTAATGCGTGGCATAGCCGACCGGTCGATAGACATTGCCCGACAGCGCGGCGGCCGCGACGCTGCGCGCCCGGCGCCATGCGTCCTCGGAGGGCTTCCAACGAAGCAGCGCGCCGTCGCAACTGAAGCTGAACTGGCAACCCGTCGCCCGCGTCTCACCTTCGAACACCACCCCGCAGACGGTTTTCGGGAAGGCGGGATGCCGTAGACGGTTGAGCACGACCTGCGCGACGGCGCGTTCGCCGACCGTGTCGTCCCCCGCCTCGTACAGCGTGCCGGCGGCGAGGCAGTCGGTCGCGCGTGCGAGGTCGTCGGCGGCGCCGGCGAAGCGGAACGGCCGTGCAGCTGGGTTCGGATCGGTCGAGAACGGCACCGTGGCGTTGAACGCTCGCGCATCCTCGGGCGCGAGGTCGACGAACCGGACCGGCTCGACCGGGGGCAGCTCTGCCTGGGGCACGACGCGCTGCTTCGGCATCGCGGCGCGCGCCGGGTGGGGCAGCGCCGGGGGATTGGTCACGACGAGCGTCGGTCCGACGATCGCCGCAGCCGCGATCGCGAGTACCGACACGCGCAGATAAACGGCGCCACGCGCATCGGTCATCGTCGTCACTGCTCCGGAAGGAAGTCCGGCACGGACAGATAGCGCTCGCCGGTATCATAGTTGAAGCCGAGGACGCGGACGTCGTCGGGAAGATCAGGGAGCTTCTGCAGGATCGCGGCCAGCGTCGCGCCCGAACTGATCCCGACCAGCATGCCCTCTTCGGCCGCCGATCGGCGTGCCATGTCCTTGGCGACCGCGGCATCGACCTCGATCACGCCGTCGATCGCCTGGGTGTGGAGATTGGCGGGGATGAAGCCTGCGCCGATGCCCTGGATCGGATGCGGGCCCGGCTGGCCACCGGCGATCACGGGCGAGGCGGCGGGCTCGACCGCATAGACCTTCAACTCGGGCCAGTGCGCCTTCAGCGCCTCGGCGACGCCCGTGATGTGGCCGCCGGTGCCGACGCCCGTGATGATCACGTCGATCGGCGTATCCCGGAAATCTTCGAGGATTTCTTGTGCCGTCGTGCGGACATGCACGTCGATGTTCGCAGGATTTTCGAACTGCTGCGGCATCCAGGCGCCGGGCGTTTCGGCGACGCGCTCGCGCGCGCGTTCGATCGCGCCCTTCATGCCCTTCTCGCGCGGGGTGAGGTCGAAGGTCGCACCATAAGCGAGCATCAGACGCCGACGCTCGACGCTCATGCTCTCTGGCATCACGAGGATCAGCTTATAGCCCTTGACCGCTGCCACCATCGCCAGGCCGACGCCGGTGTTGCCGCTGGTCGGCTCGATGATCGTGCCGCCGGGCTTGAGGTCGCCGGCCTTTTCGGCGGCCTCGATCATCGCCAGCGCGATACGGTCCTTGATCGAACCACCCGGGTTCGACCGTTCGGATTTCACCCAGACTTCGGAATCGGGGAAGAGCTTCGACAGGCGGACGTGCGGCGTGTTGCCGATCGTGTCCAGGATCGAGGAGGCTTTCATGGCTTGGCTTCTCCGTGCTGTGGTTCGGTCTCTAGGATCTCGGGGGGATCAAAGGTCTTCGCCGCCCCGAGTTCCGGGAACAGGCGCGCCCAGCCGATCGTGACGGCAATAGCACCAACCCCGCCGAACACCACTGCGCCGACGGGGCCGAGCAGCGACGCCATCACCCCGCTTTCGAATTCGCCGAGCTCGTTCGAGGCCGAGATCGTCAGCTGCGACACCGCGCTGACGCGGCCGCGCATCACGTCGGGCGTGTGCAGCTGGATCAGCGACTGGCGGACATAGACCGAGATCATGTCCGCCCCACCCGCGACGATCAGCGCGACGAAGCTGAGGACGAAGGCGGGGTGGATGGGGAACCCCGCAATCGTGCTGGGGGTGAGCCCGATCAGCTCGACGATCGGCGTCGCGACCCCGAAGGTGAGGATCGCGATGCCGAACACGATCACCGCGACCAGCATCTTGACCCCGACATTGCGGCTCATCGGCCGAATCGAGAACCAGATCGCGGTGACCGCGGCACCGATCCCCATGCCCGCGGCGAGCACGCCGAGCCCCTGCGACCCGACATGCAGGATATCGCGGGCATAGACCGGCAACAGCGACGTGGCACCCGCCAGCAGCACTGCGAACAGGTCGAGCGTGATCGTCGCGAGCACGAGCCGGTTGCGGCGGACATAGGTAAACCCCTCGATGATCCGCGCGAGGGGGCGATGGTCGGTCTGCGCGGCGGGCTGTGCCACCGGGCCGATCAGGAACATGAACACCAGCGCGACGAGGAAGAGCAGCGTCGCCACGCCGTACGCGACCTCGGGATGGATCGCGTAGAGCAGCCCGCCGACGCTGGGGCCTGCGATCGTTCCGACCTGCCACGCGATCGAACTGATCGCGATCGCGGTGGGGAGCACCGCCCGCGGAACCAGATTCGGCGCCAGGGCCGAATAGGCTGGGCCGGAAAATGCGCGCGCGACGCCGAAGGCGACGGCCGCGGCGAACAACGCCCCGAGCGTGAGATGGCCGGACCATGTCAGCAGCCAGAGCGTCGCGGCGGTGAGCACCAGCAGCGTGGTCGTGCCGCGGACGATCCAGCGCCGGTCGAAGCTGTCCGCGACGAGCCCGGTGATCGGGGTCAGCAGGAACAGCGGCACGAACTGCGCAAAGCCGATCATCCCGAGCATGAACGCCGCCTGGCGGATGTCCATCGTTTCGCGCGCCAGGTTGTAGACCTGCCAGCCGATGACGATCGACATCGCGCTGACCGCGATCGTGCCGGCGAACCGCGACAGCCAATAGGCGCGAAAATTGGCGATCCGGAAGGGATGCTGATGCGGGTCGATCGTCGGGTTCATTGTCCCGGGCTTTAGGGGGTCGAGCGCGTGAAGGGCAACCGGAGCTTTGCTTGGGTTGGGGATAGGGGCGGGGGCGACGGCCCGCGTGTCGGGCACGACGGATCGAAGCTCGCGGGACAGTCGCAGAATCGCATACCCCAGACGGGAATTGATGTTCGGCCCCGTCCGCGCCTATAGGCTGCGGCAACTCCCCTACGGAAAACGAGGTTTCCCACATCGTGGCCAAAGCCCCCCCAGCACGTGCAATCGCCGAGCCCCCGATCACCAACCGTGAACGGCCGGCCGAACCCAAGCCCTATGAGGCCAGCAAGGACGAGCTGCTCGCCTTCTACAAGCAGATGCTGCTGATCCGGCGTTTCGAGGAAAAGGCGGGCCAGCTTTACGGTCTCGGCCTGATCGGCGGCTTCTGCCATCTGTACATCGGCCAGGAAGCCGTTGCGGTCGGCCTGCAGTCCGCGCTCGACGGCGAGACCGATTCGGTCATCACCGGCTATCGCGACCACGGCCACATGCTCGCCTACGGGATCGACCCGAAGGTGATCATGGCCGAGCTGACCGGGCGCGGCTCGGGCATCTCGAAGGGCAAGGGCGGGTCGATGCACATGTTCTCGACCGAGCATAAATTCTACGGCGGGCACGGCATCGTCGGTGCTCAGGTGTCGCTGGGCACCGGCCTCGCGTTCAAGCATAAATATTCGAACGACGGCGGCATCTGCATGGCCTATTTCGGCGACGGCGCCGCAAACCAGGGCCAGGTGTATGAGAGCTTCAACATGGCCGAGCTGTGGAAGCTCCCGATCATCTTCGTGATCGAGAACAACCAGTACGCCATGGGCACGAGCGTCAATCGCGCCTCGGCCGAGGACCAGCTCTATCGCCGCGGCGAATCGTTCCGCATTCCCGGCATCCAGGTCGACGGCATGGACGTGCTGGCGTGCCGCGGGGCCGCTGAAGAGGCAATCGCCTGGGTCCGCGCGGGCAAGGGCCCGGTCATCCTCGAGATGAAGACCTATCGCTATCGTGGCCACTCGATGTCCGATCCGGCGAAATACCGTACGCGGGATGAGGTCCAGGCGGTCCGCGACAAGTCCGACCCGATCGATCACATCAAGAAGCTGCTCGACGAGCAGGGCGTGACCGAGGCGGACCTGAAGTCCATCGAACAAGAGATCAGGAAGACCGTGAACGAAGCCGCCGATTTCGCCGAGCAGACCCCCGAGCCGGATGTCGCCGAGCTCTACACCGACGTTCTGGTGGAGTCGTACTGATGGCGATCGAGATCAAGATGCCCGCGCTCTCCCCGACGATGGAAGAGGGCACGCTCGCGAAGTGGCTCGTCAAGGAAGGCGATAGCGTCAAGTCCGGCGACATCATGGCCGAGATCGAGACCGACAAGGCGACGATGGAGTTCGAGGCGGTCGACGAAGGCACGATCGGCAAGATCATGGTTGCCGAAGGTACCGACAATGTGAAGGTCGGCACCGTCATCGCGACGCTGCTCGAAGAGGGCGAAAGCGCTGACAGCGCGCCGACCGAGGCACGCGCGGGCGAGGCCGCCAACGCCGCACCGAAGGAAACGCCGTCGGACGACAAGGCGCCGCCGGTTCCCGAAGGCGCGTCGCCTGCCAAGGCCGAGAGCGGGACGCAGCAGCTCGTCGCGTCGGCGGAGAAGGTCGGCAAGACCGATCCGGCGATCCCGGAGGGTACCGAGATGGTCAAGACGACCGTCCGCGAGGCGCTACGCGATGCGATGGCCGAGGAAATGCGCGAGGACGACCGCGTCTTCGTGATGGGCGAGGAAGTCGCGCAGTATCAGGGCGCGTACAAGGTCACGCAGGGGCTGCTCGACGAGTTTGGCGAGCGTCGCGTGATCGACACGCCGATTACCGAATACGGCTTTGCCGGCATCGGTGCAGGCGCGGCGATGGGTGGCCTCCGCCCGATCGTCGAGTTCATGACCTTCAACTTCGCGTTGCAGGCGATCGATCACATCATCAACTCGGCGGCCAAGACCAACTACATGTCGGGTGGCCAGATGCGTTGCCCGATCGTGTTTCGTGGTCCCAACGGCGCGGCGTCGCGCGTGGGTGCGCAGCATTCGCACAACTTCGCGGCATGGTATGCGAGCGTCCCCGGCCTGATCGTGATCGCGCCCTATGACGCGGCGGATGCCAAGGGCCTGCTGAAGGCGGCGATCCGTACCGACGATCCGGTCGTGTTCCTCGAGAACGAGCTGATGTACGGCCGCAGCTTCGACGTTCCCAAGCTCGACGACCATGTCCTGCCGATCGGCAAGGCGCGCATCGTCCGCGAGGGCAAGGACGTGACGATCGTGAGCTATTCGATCGGCGTGGGCATCAGCCTCGAAGCCGCCGAGAAGCTCGCCGAGGAGGGCATCGAGGCGGAGGTCATCGACCTGCGCACGCTGCGCCCGCTCGACACCGACACGGTGCTGAAAAGCCTCGCCAAGACCAACCGCATGATCATCGTCGAGGAAAACTGGGCAACCTGCTCGATCGCGTCCGAGATCGTGTCGGTGGTGATGGAGCACGGCTTCGACGACCTCGACGCGCCAGTGCTGCGCGTGACCAACGAAGACGTGCCGATGCCCTATGCGGCGAACCTCGAAAAGCTGATGCTGGTCGATGTCGCCAAGGTCGTCGATGCGGCGAAGAAGGTGACGTACCGGTAATCGGTGAGCTGTTGCTGATCGCTCCGACCGGGTTCACCGGTCGGAGCGATCATGCTGCGTAGGTCGAGCACAGACTCGGCGTGACTCCTGCAACGGCGGCCAGGGTCTGGTCGTTGCGTTCTCGCACATTGTACACCGCTTCGGCGCGCAGGACCGGAGCGCCGAAAAATCGCTGCGAGACGAGCGGCTGATATTTGTAGGTCACCTCGATGAAGATCAGCGCGGTTCCGGCGGCCGCCGTAATCTTGCGACTGGCCAGTCCCATATATTGCAGGCTTGCATCGGCCTTGCCCTTGTCCTGCAGGCCATAAGCCGGCTGCGAGGCACTGGTGTTCAGCGCCCCCGTGCACCGCTGCCAACGGATCCACTGCCCCGCCTTCGTGCCGGTCTGACCATTGGGTTCGACGCTCGAGATCACGACGCGGCCGTTATCGGCAAAGTCGATATCGGTCCCTAACAACTTCGGGCTGAGGAGGACCTCGTTGACATCGGCCTCGTTGATCGAATCCCGCACGCGGGCGACGTTGTCGGACGCGGTCGTGGCGATCTGGTTGACGCGCATCTTGGCGATCGACATGTGCGTCAGTTCGGCACCGGCGAGACCCAGTGTCAGAAGGAACGGCGCAACGATCGCGAATTCGATCATTGCGAGGCCGCGCGTGTCGGCAAGAACCCCTGGCCTTGCGGTGCTGTCGATCCTCGTCATGGCTTGGTACATACGACCGTCGGTGCCGCACGCGAGGTAAAGGGCTGGTTACGTACCAGCGTCGTTTCCGTAACTGTCCGGGTGCGCGTCCAGCCCATCAGCGGTCCGACCGGCGTCAGATTGGGGTATCTCACCGTCGCCGTGTAGAAGATGACGTCGTCCGCGCTACCGACACCGTCATCGCCCGGCGTCGCGTCGTAAATGCCATTGTTGTTCGCATCTTCGAAACAGTCCCCGAGATTGAACGTGCCCCGCGGGTCCGTGTCCGACGTGATCTTCTCGGGCTTGCCGACATTCGAGAAGTTGTAATAGCGGCGCGTCGACACGGTGACATATTCTGCCGGGACGACGGCGCGGACCTCGGCCTTGATCGTTGCGCTCACGTTGGCAGCGGTCGTGTTGCCGACCGTGGTCAGCCGTGATGCCTTTGCGAGCGCGCCCTGTACCATGGCCTCGACATAATTCTGATACCCGACCTCCAGGATCATCATCAGCAACCCGATCAGTAACGGTACGATCAGAGCGAATTCGACGATCGTTGCGCCCGCGACATCTGCCGCAATGCGCCGCCTTGCCGGCGCTAATTGCGCGATCACTGGCTCACCCGTAGCGATCCGACCTTGGTGCCGATTTCCTTGAACTTCTGGATGAGCGCGGCGGAGGTGGTGATGCCCGACGCCATGGAGGGCTGTGTCGCGCAATCCCGCATGTCGTTGGTCAGCGTGGTCGAAAACGCAATGACGTACAGCTGGATACCCTGCGCCCTGGCAGCATTGCAGGCCATGCGAAATCGCTGGAGATGGCGCGACAGCTGCGCTGCGGCGAGCTGGGTGGTATTGCCCGTCGTCGTTCCCAGCACGCGCTTGTCGCGCTCCTCCGCGCCATAGGTCGTATAGACGTCCAGGTAAGGCGACAGGTCGCCGTCGGTCATGAAGATCATGAACTTCCTGACCGAGAAGCCGCGAAGCTTTCTTGGATTGTCCGGATCGCTCTGATTGTTCGTTTCGGGCGTTGCCGATGCGAAGATGCCGTCCGACGAGATAAACCGGGCGCCCCATATCATGCCGATATCATGATAGGTGCCGCCAAGCGGTTGCAGATCATTAAGGTATCTCATGAAGCCAGCCTTGTCGCCGTAATATTCCTTCAGGCGGCTGGCCTCGCTGGCGCAGTATTTCGGGTCGGTATAGATGGCGCGCCGGTCGGGATCGAATTCCGTCTCGGGCCACCACGGCGCCCAACGGCTGGCGTCCGAGTTCGGCAACCGGTTGATGTCGAGGTCCCACGCGTCCGACGGTGCCGTCGTCAGCGATCCGCCGTCGATGGTCGTGTTGTTGGTCTGGCGCTCCTCGATGCACCCGGCCCATTTCGATGTCGCCGTGCTGGGCGATCCGCCAGGCGTCGGTACCGATGCGCCCGTCTTGAACGTCGCGGTGTTCAGCGTCGCCTGCTGGTAGGTCCAGTAGTTCGAGCAGACCCCCCAATAGCTTGAATAGCTGCCGTCATACGCGTTGCACCAGTTCAGCGAGCTGTAGACAGGTCCGCCGGTTCGGGCCCGCGTCTGATAGGGTGCGCTGTTGCGGATATAGCTCGCATCCTTGGCATAGACGAGCCTGCCGACATTGACCGTCGCATTATAGGGCACAAAGCCATAGCGAAGCCTCAGGTTGTTGTTGTGCAGCTGGTTCTGTGCAGACTCCAGGGTGTCGTAGAGGGACTCGGACGCATCGCGCAGCGCCTGCATCTTCGATCCGGATTGTTCGATCTCGCCGCAGGCGTCATTGGGGCGGCTCGTCGGGCAGTTCATCGATCCCGACATGTCGAGGACGAGCACGACGTCCGTGCCGACGAAATCCTGCGTCGCCGCGCAGGTGATCGACAGGGGCAAGGTGTTGAACCCGAAGATCTTCATCACCGTGGTCGGTATCGCGGTCGTCGCGGTGATCTGGACGGTACCAACGGCGGGAACGGTGACCACGGGAGTGAACGGGGTCGTGTCGAAGGCCCCGCTGGGGAAGTTGAAGTTAAAATAGTTTCTGGCTTCGGTTTCGACGTCGCTCGTCAGCGTCGGGCCCGCCAGCAGGCGCCGCGCCGCCAGCGAGCCCGCGTCGCAGGCCTGCTGCAGCCGGTCACGCGCGACATAGGCGCGTGACATGTCCAGCCCGGACCCGACCATGGCCAGCAGCGGCATGATCGCGAAGGCGACGATCACCAAAGTGTTGCCTTTGACGTTCCGTCGCAGACGCGCGAGGAACGTCAGCGCTGCAAATTTCGGGGCAATCGTCTTGGCCATGGATGTCCCAGTGGATCTTGATCGCGCACCCATGCCCGGCAATCCGGTAAGCCCGGCTCAAGAGATATGGTTAACGAGAGCGGGGGCGTGCCCTGCGGCGCGTTCGCAGCTATGGCGGCGCGATGGTCGACCCTGCCAACTTACCCAATCCCGAGCGCGCGCTTGCCCTGAGCTACGCCCCGGCCTCGACCCGGCCCGGGCTCGAGGCGCTGTTCGCGCTCGATACGGCGCTCGGCACGATCCTCAAAACGACGCGCGAGCCGATCGTCGGGCAGATGCGGCTGACCTGGTGGTATGAGGCGCTCGGCCGGCTCGACACCGCGCCGCCGCCGGCCGAGCCCGTGTTGCAGGCGCTCGCACGCCATGTCGTGCCGCAGGTCGGCAGCGCCACGCTCGCGACGATCGCCGAGGGGTGGGAGGCACTGCTTGAAACGCCGCTCGACGATGCAGCGGTCGAACGCTTTGCCCGCCTGCGCGGCGGACAGCTGTTCGCGGCGGCGGCATCTTTGCTGGCGGTGTCGGACGATCGCATCGCGGCGGCGGGCGAGGGATGGGCGCTTGCGGATCTGTCGCTGCGGCTGTCGAATCCGCAACGCGCGGCAGGCGTGGCTGCGATCGCGCGCGGGCGGCTCGACATGGCGCTCCACGGTCGCTGGCCACGACGCGCACGAGCGCTTGGCGCACTAGCATTGCTGGCGCGGGCCGATCTTACCGCGCCGGAGCAACCGGCCGGCAGCCCGAAGCGGGTCGGCCGCCTGCTGCTGCACAGACTGGTTGGATACTGACCGGTTCGTTTGAGATCGGCGCGCGGCGGGATTAGCCTTGCGCCTGGACGGGGACGTCCGGGGGTGGGGGAGACCGGGGATGTGGCGATACCTGACGGGTGGCGCGGCGCTGATCGCGCTGATCGGTGCGGCGATACTGGGTTTTGGCGGCAAGGTGCGATCCGGGCCAGTGCTGGCGCCACAACCGACCGCGCAGGCGCAGACCAAGGCACAGGCGGATGGCGGGACCGATCCTTTGCCGAGCATGGCACCGCGTGCGACCGATGCAACGCGCGAACAGCGGCGATTTCAACGGTATGACAAGGATCGCGACGGCGCGGTGACACGCGACGAATATCTGGTCGCGCGGCGCAAGGCCTATACGAAGCTCGACGTCGATGGCGACGGGCGGCTGTCGTTCGACGAATGGGCGGTCAAGGCGACGACCAAGTTCGCCGGTGCGGATGCGGACAAATCGGGCGCGATGACCGCGCCCGAATTCGCCACCACCGCGGTCAGGCGGAAGCCGTCGTCTCGGGCTGCCTGTCCGCCGGTTCCGCCGTCGTCTGAGGAGAGTTGAGCCACGCCGCCAGCGCCGCGCGGCCACGATCGGTGTACATCCGCTTGCGATCGGTCTTTTTAGTGCGGCCGGGGATCGGCGGGAACAGCCCGAAATTGACGTTCATCGGCTGATAGGTCTCGGCCTCCGCCCCACCGGTGATGTGGCCGAGCAACGCGCCGAGCGCGGTCGCAAAGGGTGGCGGCGTCAGCGTCTGGCCGGTCAGTTCGGCGGCGGCGAACCGGCCCGCGAGCAGGCCGATGCCGCAGCTTTCAATATAGCCCTCGCAGCCCGTGATCTGCCCGGCGAAGCGGATGTTCGGCCGCGATTTCAGCCGCAGCGTCGCGTCGAGCAGCTCGGGCGAGCGGATGAAGGTGTTGCGGTGCAGGCCACCCAGCCGTGCGAACTCGGCATTCTCCAGGCCGGGGATCGTGCGGAACAGCCGGACCTGATCGGCATGCTTCAGCTTGGTCTGGAAGCCGACGATGTTCCACAGCGTGCCCTGCGCATTGTCCTGGCGCAGCTGGACGACCGCATAGGGCCAGCGCCCGGTCTTGGGATTGTCGAGCCCGACGGGCTTCATCGGGCCATAGCGCAGCGTGTCGACGCCGCGCTCCGCCATCACCTCGATCGGCATGCAGCCATCGAAATAGGGCGTGTCCTTCTCCCAGTCCTTGAACGGCGTCTTCTCGCCATCAACCAAGCCCTGATGGAAGGCGAGATACTGGTCCTTGTCCATCGGGCAGTTGATGTAATCTTTGCCCTCGCCCTTGTCCCAGCGCGAGGCGAACCACGCCGTCTCCATGTCGATCGAGTCGCGGTGGACGATCGGGGCAAGCGCGTCGAAAAAGGCGAGCGCCTCGCGGCCGGTTTCGGCGCCGATCCCGGCGGCGAGCGAGGCGGCGGTGAGCGGGCCGGTGGCGATGATCGTCGGGCCGTCGGGCAGCGCGTCGATACGTTCGCGGACGAGCGTGATGTTCGGATGCTGGTCGATCGCCTCCGTCACGCTGTTCGAGAAATTGTCGCGGTCGACCGCGAGCGCGGAGCCCGCGGGGACGCGGTGGATATCGGCCTGGCGCATGATCAGCGAGCCGAGCGTGCGGAGTTCCTGGTGGAGCAGGCCGACTGCGTTGCTCTCCGCATCGTCCGAGCGGAAGCTGTTCGAGCAGACGAGCTCGGCGAGGCCGTCGGTCTGGTGCGCGGGCGTGGCTTCGCCGCTGCCGCGCATTTCGGAGAGGCGGACCTTGAGGCCGGCTTCGGCAAGCTGCCAGGCGGCTTCGGATCCGGCGAGGCCGCCGCCGATAACATGGATGTCGTGGGTCATTCCCGCCAGATAGCGCCGGACGCTTGCCGTGTCAGCGGTCCAATCCCACTTCGTTCTTATGAAGATCTTCACGATCGGCTATGAAGCCACCACGATGACGGACTTTCTTGCGGCGCTGACGCGGGCCGGGGTCGAGCGGGTGATCGACGTCCGCGCGCTGCCGCTGTCGCGTCGGCCGGGATTTTCAAAGACGTCGCTTGCGGCATCGTTGCGCGAGGCGGGGATCGATTACACGCATCTGAAGGCGCTCGGGACGCCGAAGCGCGGGCGCGACGCGGCCAAGAAGGGTGACGTCGCAACGCTGACCGCGGTGTATGACGAACAGCTGGAACTGCCCGAGGCGCAGGCGCAGGCGGCGATCATGCTCGCGCTCGCGGCGGAGAAGCCGAGCGCGCTGCTGTGTTACGAGCGCGACCCCTGCCATTGCCACCGGACCCTGCTGTTGCAGGCGGTGGGCGAGGGGGCCGAGGTGGTGGACCTGTTTACGTGATTTTCGGGAACCTCATTTATTCGCCATCCTGACGAAAGTCAGGATCTAGAGCCAGGAACGGCGCGGTTTAGTAACTCTGGATCCTGACTTTCGTCAGGATGACGGGGTTGTGGAGGAAGAGTGGCAGACCGTGTTGCAATGCAGCACCTGATCCGCTAGCAGGCCCGCATTCGCTTGGACCCGGTGCAATTCCGGGTGGCTATTCCGGCCGCCGATCCGCCGGACAACGCAACGACGCCATTTTGAACACCCGCGACCGACAGGGTCGCCGCGGTTCGTGCGTCCTATGCGGACACATCCATGACAATTTCTGCTTTTTCTCGTTACCGCGCCGAGTGGTATAGCGGCCCGACGGCCGCGCGGCGTGACATTCTCGCCGGCATGGTGGGTACTTTCGCGCTGATCCCCGAGGTCATCGCCTTTTCCTTCGTCGCCGGCATCGATCCCGAGGTCGGCCTGTTCGCCTCGTTCGTGATCGGCATCGTCATCTCCTTTGCGGGCGGTCGCCCCGCGATGATATCGGGGGCTGCGGGGTCCGTCGCGCTGGTCGCCGCCGCGCTCGTTCATGCGCACGGGCTGCAATATCTCCTCGTCGCGACGATCCTCGCGGGCATGCTGCAGATCGCGTTCGGGCTCGCCAAGCTCGATGTGCTGATGCGGTTCGTCTCGCGCTCGGTCCATGCGGGGTTCGTCAACGCACTCGCGATCCTGATCTTCTCGGCTCAGGTGCCGCAGATGGTGGGGGTCAGCTGGCAAGCCTATGCGATGATCGCGGGCGGGCTTGCGATCATCTATCTCGTGCCGCGGGTCTCGAGTGCGATCCCGTCGCCGCTGATCTGCATCGTCGTGCTGACCGCAATCGCGATGTGGTTTCCGATGCCGCTGAAGACGGTCGGCGATCTCGGGCGGCTGCCCGATTCGCTGCCGTCGTTCGGCTTGCCCGACGTGCCGCTCAGCTGGGATACGCTGCGCATCGTTGCCCCCTATGCGCTTGCGATGGCGGCGGTTGGGCTGCTCGAATCGATGATGACCGCCAATGTCGTCGACGAGCTGACCGAGACGCGCAGCTCGAAGGCGCGCGAATGCACCGGGCTCGGGCTCGCCAACATCGCCGCGGGCGCGTTCGGCGGGATCGCCGGGTGCGGGATGATCGGCCAGACGGTCGGCAATGTCCGCTATGGCGGCACCGGACGGCTTTCGACGATGGTCGCCGGCGTGTTCCTGCTCGTCGTGATGGTGCCGTTGCGTCCCTGGGTCGCGCAGGTGCCGGTCGCGGCGCTGGTCGCGATCATGATCATGGTGTCGATCAGCACCTTCTCCTGGGGGTCGCTGCGCGATCTGGTGCGGCATCCCAAGGTGTCGAGCGTCGTCATGCTGGCGACGGTCGTCGTCACCGTTGCGACCCACGACCTGTCGCTCGGCGTCGGGGTGGGCGTGCTACTGAGCGGCGTGTTCTTCGCGTGGAAGGTCACGCGGATGATGGACGTGGCGGTCGAGTACGACGCGGCGAGCGATACGCGCATCTACAGCGTGACGGGGCAGGTGTTCTTTGCCAGCGCGGATATCTTCGCGGACCGTTTCGACCTGCGCGAGGAGGCCAAGCATGTGCGGATCGACCTGACGGGGGCGCATCTCTGGGACGTCACCGCGGTCGGCGTGCTCGACGATGTGGTCGCCAAGCTGCGGCGGCATGGTGCGGTGGTCGAGGTCGTCGGGCTGAACCAGGCGAGTGCGGTGCTCGTCGACCGACATGCGCCGTTGATGCGCGATCTGGCGGCGTGATCGGGTAGCGGGGGCGGATAAATGACGGTCGTCGTTGCCGCCCCCTCCGTCAGGCTCTGCCTGCCACCTCCCCCGGGCGGGGGAGGATGGTCACGGCTTCAGCCGGCTACGGGCAGCTTAACCTGGCCGGCATCGTCGCGTTCGAGCGGGCTGTAGGACAGCACCGTCTCGAGCAGCAGTGGACCGTTATAGATGTGCGGGAAGAGCTGGCCGCCGCGCGACTCTTCCCATGTCACGTCGTCGCCGATCGCTTCGAGATCGACTGCGGCGACGTACAGGTCGGACTGGCCGGTGAAATGCTTGTCGACCGTCTCGGTCAGCTGCGCCGCGGTCGACAGGTGGATATAGCCATCGGCCAGATCGACCGGCGCGCCGGCGAAGCTGCCGCTTTCCAGCGACGCCAGCTGCTCGCCCGTCAGCACCTTGTAGGCGATAGGGTCGCGGCTCATTCGCCGTCCCCCTGGCCTTCGGTCGGATCGCCCGCCGCCGTGTCCTCGCCGATCGTCGCGCCGGTGTCGGGCGCCAGCTCTGGCGTTGCGTCAGCCAGGTTCACTTCGGCGTCTTCCTCGGTCTCCTCGATCCGCGCGGCCGAGACCACATGCTCGCCCTTCGCCACGTCGAACAGCTTCACGCCCGCCGAGTTGCGGCTGATGACGCGCAGTGACGCGAGCGTCGTGCGGATCAGCTTGGCCTGGTTGGTCACCAGCATCAGCTGATGGCCCTTGGCCGCGGCGAAGCTCGCCACGACCTGACCGTTGCGCGCGATGTTGTCGATGTTGGTGATACCCTGACCACCACGCCCCGTGCGACGATAGTCGTACGCGCTCGACAGCTTGCCATAGCCGTTCTCGCAGACCGTCAGGATGAACTGCTCGCGGTCCTTGAGATCGTTGTAGCGCTCGTCGCCCATCCCGTGATCGCCCTCGCGCTCGCCCTTCCAGGGGGCGAATTTGAGATACGTCTCGCGCTCTTCGGGCGTCGCGCCGACGCGGTGGAGGACCGACAGCGAGATGACCTCGTCGTCGCCCTTTAGCGTCACGCCGCGCACACCTGTCGAGGTGCGGCTCTGGAACTCGCGGACGTCGTCGCCGGCAAAGCGGATCGCTTTTCCGAGCCGCGTCGCGAGCAGGACATCGTCATGCTCGGTGAGCAACGCGACGCCGATCAGCTTGTCCTCGGAGCCTTCTTCAAAACGCATCGCGATCTTGCCGTTCGACGGCACGTTGGTGAACGCGTCCATCGCGTTGCGGCGCACCAGCCCGCGCTGCGTCGCGAACATCACGTGCAGACGGCTCCACTCGCCCAGATCCTCCGGCAGCGGGAGCACGGTCGAGATCGTCTCGCCCGGCGCCAGCGGCAGCAGGTTGATCATCGGGCGCCCTCGGGTTGCTGGACCACCCTCGGGCAGGCGCCAGACCTTGTAGCGATAGACCTTGCCGAGGTTCGAGAAGAACAGCACCGGCGTGTGCGTCGAGGTGACGAACAGCTCGGTGACGACATCCTCGTCCTTGGTCGACATGCCCGCGCGGCCCTTGCCGCCGCGTGCCTGAGCGCGGAACGTGTCGAGGCTGGTGCGCTTGATATAGCCCTGCATGGTCACGGTGACGACCATGTCCTCGCGCTCGATCAGATCCTCGTCGTCGATGCCGTTGGCGGCAGCGGCGATCTCGGACCGGCGCGGGGTCGCGAATTCGTCGCGGATCGCGATCAGCTCGCCGCGCATCACCTCGTACAGCTTGGCGCGGTCGGCGAGGATGTGGAGCAGTTCGGCGATCGATGCCGCGAGCGTCTTCAGCTCGTCGCCGATCTCGTCGCGGCCGAGCGCGGTGAGGCGGTGCAGGCGAAGATCGAGGATCGCGCGGACCTGCGGCTCGGACAGCTTGTAGATGCCCTCCTGCTGCTTGTCCTCGACCGCCTCGACCAACGCGATGTACGGCGCGATTTCAGCGACCGGCCATTCGCGCGCGAGCAGCTTGCCGCGTGCTTCGGCGGGGCTCGACGATCCGCGGATGATGCGGACGACTTCGTCGAGATTGGTGACCGCGATGACGAGGCCGAGCAACAGATGCGCGCGCTCGCGGGCCTTGGCGAGCTCGAACTTCGAGCGGCGCGTGATGACCTGTTCGCGGAACGTGATGAACGCGCCGATGATGTCGCGCAGGTTCAGCAGCTCGGGGCGGCCGCCGCGGATCGCGAGCATGTTGGCGGGGAAGCTCGACTGCGCAGGCGTGTGCCGCCAGAGCTGGTTGAGTACCACGTCGGGGGTCGCGTCGCGCTTCAGGTCGATGACGATGCGCACGCCCATGCGGCTCGATTCGTCGCGAATGTCGCTGACGCCTTCGATGCGCTTGTCCTTGGCGGCTTCCGCGATCTTCTCGACCAGGCCGTTCTTGCCGGTCTGGAACGGGATCTCGGTCAGGACGATCGAACGGCGATCACCCTTGCCCTCTTCGACGACGTGGCGCGAGCGGACGATGATCGAGCCGCGGCCGGTCTCGTAGGCGGACTTGGCGCCTGCGCGGCCGAGGATGATCGCGCCGGTCGGGAAATCGGGACCGGGGACGATCTCGAACAGTTCCTCGGTCGTGATCGCGCCATTGTCCATATAGGCGAGGCACGCGGCGATCACTTCGCCGAGGTTATGCGGCGGGATGTTGGTCGCCATGCCGACCGCGATGCCGCCGGCGCCGTTGACGAGCAGATTGGGGAAGCGCGCCGGCAGCACCGACGGCTCGCGCTCCGAGCCGTCATAGTTGGGCGTGAAGTCGACCGTGTCCTTGTCGAGATCGCCAAGCAGCGCGTTGGCGACCTTGCCGAGGCGTGCCTCGGTGTAGCGCATCGCCGCGGGTGGATCGGGATCCATCGAGCCGAAGTTGCCCTGACCGTCGATCAGCGGCACGCGCATCGACCAGTCCTGGGTCATGCGGGCCAACGCGTCGTAGATCGAGCTGTCGCCGTGCGGGTGATATTTACCCATCACGTCACCGACGATACGCGCCGACTTGCGATAGGGCTTGCCCGCGACGAAGCCGCTTTCGTGCGCGCCATAGAGGATGCGGCGATGAACGGGTTTCAGGCCGTCACGGACGTCGGGGAGCGCGCGCGCGACGATCACGCTCATCGCATAGTCGAGATAGCTCGACTTCATCTCGTCGACGATCGAGATGGTGGCAATGCCGGCTGGCTCGCCGCCGGTGGGTTCGGCGAGCATGGTCTCGTCGGTCAAATCTGAAGGCTTTCGGCTTGTTTCGGTACGATGACACACCTTAGCCGAGGGGGGACCACCTTACTACCCCCGCGCACGCGTACGCGCGGGGAGAGGAGAGGTTTCATCGGTATTTGCGGGTGATTGCCGGTTGTCGGCACGATGCGTTTTACCATCGTTCGCCGGGGTGACGGACTTCAAGGCGGGCGAAGGCCCGGGTCAGGGGGTAATCTCGACCCCGTCCCAGGCGAACAGCTTCCCGCTGTCGGGCGCACGGAGGCCGTCGATCACGTCGAGCAGCTGGACCGCCGCCCGGTCCGGCTTGAACAGCGTGCCGGGCGTCACATTGCCCTGGAACGGCTGCGACAGGCCGGTGTCGACCGTGCCTGGATGCAGCCCGACGACGATGCCGCTCGAATTGCGCCGCTTGTCCTCGATCGCGATCGTCCGGACGAGCTGGTTGAGTGCCGCCTTCGACGCGCGATAGCCGTACCAGCCGCCGAGCTTGTTGTCGCCGATGCTGCCGACCCGCGCCGACAGGACCGCGAACACGATCCGCCCCGCCTTGGGCATCGTCGGCAGGAAATGCTTGGCGACCAAAGCGGGACCGATCGCGTTGATCGCGAAGTTGTGCGCCATCCATGCCGGATCGAGATCGCGTATCGCCTTTTCAGGCCCCTTGTCGCCCGCATGGAGCAGGCCCGTCGCTACGATCACGAGCGTCGGCGATCCGACCTTCGTTGCAGCCGCGACAATGCTCGCTTCATCCTCCAGGTCCAGATGGCGATCACCATCGGCCGACCGCGAGAAGCCGTGGACGGCATCGAATGTGCCCTCGTCGCGCAGCGCCTCTTCCAGCGCTTTGCCGATCCCGCCCGAGGCGCCGATGACGACAGCGCTGCTCATCGGCGAACGAACCGCCACTGCGCGTCGGTACTGCCAGCCGCGTCATAGGCATAGCCGTCGGTGTCGAAGCCCTTCATCCCCTCGATTTCGTCGATGCGGTGCTCGAGCATCCAGCGCGCCGCCATCCCTCGCGCCTTCTTGGCGTGGAAGCTGACGAATTTCTGGGCCTCCCCCTCGCGGAAATCGAACGCGACGACGCGGATCCCGGCGGGCAGCTTGCCATCGGCCGCCGCCCAATATTCCTGGCTGGCGAGATTGAGGATCGTCCCCGAGCCTTCGGCCTCGACGTCCTCGGCCAGAAGCTTTGCGATCCGATCGCGCCACCAGTCGGTCAGCTTCTTCTGACGGGGCGCCCAGCGAGTCCCCATTTCGAGCCGATAGGGGCGCATCGCGTCGAGCGGTCGGAGCAGGCCGTAGAGCCCGGAGAGCATACGCAGATGATCCTGCGCATAGTCCACCGCCGCCTCGTCGAGCGTCTTCGCGTCGAGCCCGGTATAGACGTCGCCCGCGAACGCGAACAGCGCGGGGCGTTCGGGCAGCGTGTCGAAATCGCCGAACCGGTCGGCATTGAGCTTCGCGAGCGCCGGCGAGATGTGCATCAGCTCGCTCAGCCGCTTCTGCGTCAGATGCGCCGCCGCATGCGCGAGCGTCGTCGCCTCGTCGGCGAACCGCGGCTGGGTGGGGGTGACGGAGGGCAGGGCGGTCTCATAGTCGAGCGTCTTGGCGGGCGAGAGGACGGCGATCATGCGGGTCACCTAGCCGTGCAACCCGGCGCGTTCAATCGGCGTTCAGTGCGCGGGACACATAAGGCGTGTCTTCACCCTGATTCCCGCTGCTTGCTTGAACGCAATCGGCCACACCCATATAGCGTCGCGCCAAGTCGCAGATACGCACGAGGAGAGTTCCCGCATGAAGACCATTTCGAAACTCGCACTGGCCGCGGTGCTCGCCACCGGGGTGAGCGGCATGGCACTTAGCGTTCCGGCCATGGCCAAAGACAAGAAGGAAGAGGCCAAGGGCGGTCTCAAGCTGAGCCCCGAGGTCCTGAAGGCGGCGCAGGTCGCACAGCCCGCGATCGCCGCGAAGGATTTTGCCACCGCAGAGCCCGCGCTCGCGCAGATCGACGCAGCCGCGAAGACCGACGACGACAAATATATCGGCGCCGCGCTGCGCTATGATCTTGAGCAGCAGAAGCTGGCCGCCGCACAGGCCGCCAACCCCAATGCTCCGATCAACGAGACGGTCCTGGCCGGGCCGCTCGACGTGCTGATCGCCAATCCGAGCACGCCTGCCGACATGCGCGGGCGCTATACCTATCGTCGCGGCGCGCTCGCGTTCAACGGCAAGCAGTATCCGGTCGCGATCCAGTATTTCCAGAAGGCCAAGGCGCTCGGCTTCACCGATCCCAACCTCGACCTCCAGATCGTCAAGGCGAAGATGGAAAGCGGCGACGTGAAGAGCGGCCTCGCCGATCTCGACGCGTCGGTGACGGCATCGACCGCGGCCGGCCAGAAGGCACCCGAGGATTTCTATCGCTATGCGATCAGCAAGGCCAATGCCGCCAAGCTGAAGCCCGAGACGTTCGCCTGGTTGCAGAAATATGCGGTCGCCTATCCGTCCCCCAAGACGTGGCGCGACGTGATCGTGACGTTCGGTCTCCAGCAGAACGGCGTTGTCACGCTCGACGAGACGCAGAAGATCGACCTGTTCCGGCTGATGCGCCAGACCAAGTCGCTGGCTGATCAGAACGACTATCTTGAATATGCCGACAGCGTGAACCGTCGCGGTCTGCCGAGCGAGGCGCAGGCCGTGCTCAAGGAAGGCATGGCTGCGGGCAAGATCCCCGCGACCAACACCATGGCGAAGACCCTGTTGGCGGATACCGGCACCGCGATCCGCAACGACGGCCCCCTGTCCGGGCTCGAGAAGAAGGCGGCGAGCAACGCCGATGGCAAGCTGGCTGCCGGCACCGCTGACGCCTATCTGGGTCAGGACAATTACGCCAAGGCGATCGAACTCTATCGCCTCGCGCTCAGCAAGGGCGGCGTGAATGCCGACGACGTCAACCTGCATCTCGGCATCGCGCAGGCGAAGTCGGGCGACAAGGCTGGTGCGGCAACCTCGTTCGCAGCGGTGAAGACCACGCCGCGTCTGGAGACGGCGCAGCTCTGGACGGCCTGGATGAACGCTCCCGCCGCCTGAGCGGGTGGCAGAAATGGAAAAGGGGGCGGCAGCGATGCCGTCCCCTTTTTTTGTGCCCCGCGTCGGAGGGGTCGCCGCGGATGCAGCGTTGAGCTTGAGTCTAGTCGAGCGTGACGGGAATGCCCGACAGCGCCTTGGCGGTGCGGATCGTCAGCGAGGTCTTCACGCTGGCGACATTGGGGGCGGGGGTAAGGTGCGTGGTCAGGATTTCCTGGAAACTCTTCAGGTCGGCGGCGACGATCTTCAGGATGAAGTCGATCTCGCCGTTGAGCATGTGGCACTCGCGGATCTCGGGGATGTCGGCGATGTGCGTTTCGAACGCGGCGAGGTCGTGCTCGGCCTGGCTGCGCAAACTGACCATCGCGAAGACGGTGATCGGGAAGCCAAGGCGGCCGGCGTCGAGATCGGCATGATAGCCGCGGATCGCGCCCGCTTCTTCCAGCGCTCGGACGCGGCGCAGGCATGGCGGCGCGGTCAGCCCGACCTGGTCTGCTAGGTCGACATTGGTCATCCGACCGTCGGCCTGCAGAAGCGACAGGATCTGACGATCGATCCGGTCAAAACTCATTACGTGTAACTCCCATGAAACGCGTCAAACACGGCGATCGACCCTCCATAGCGATAAGATTGTTGCGGCGAAACGCAATTGTCCCACATCGCCACGGCATAACCATGCACGCCAATTCTGTTGTTCCTTCCAAGGCCGCCTCAGGGTATGACACCTTGATGACGCAGGCGGTGCAGCGTCCATTCGGGGAACTCCGTGCGCTTCGACGACAGCCTGAAGACCGTGCTATCTGCCGACATGGCCACGGATTTCGGTGCTCAATCGGCGTGGCGTCAGATGGTCGACCTGATCGGACGCGGGCGTAGCCCGGCCGATGCTGAGTCGCTGGCCCGGTTGCAGGCGCTGCGCAAGCTGGTCCCCGACACGGTTCGCGCGGCAAGCGCGCGCGCGCTGGCGTTTGCGAAGCCCGATGTCGCACTGGTAAGGTTCTTTGCCGAAGACACCTTGGCGATCGCCGCCCCCGTGTTGCGGACCGCGATGCTGCCTGCGGATGACTGGCTTGCTCTGCTGCCTCAGCTGACGCCGGCGGGCCGATCCGTTCTGCGGCATCGGAAAGATCTGCCCGACCCCGTCTGTCGCGGTCTTGAGAGTTTCGGATCGACTGATTTCGTCCTCGCGCATCATCCGGCGCCGTCCGACGTTGCTCCCGCAATCAACCCCGGCGGGCCGGCGGAGCCTCCGGCCGATGACGCCGTGCCCGCACCGGTCGTCGAGGCTCCAGCGGAATCGCCGTCCTGTCCGACCATGCCGCACACCGCGTCGCCCTTTGTCACGCTCGGCGCGATCGCGCGCGGTCTGCCGGTCGTGGCCGAAGCGCTGCGTCACGCGGCGGTACCGGCGACCGACGCCGCGCCCGAGCCCGTCGCGAAGCCCGAGCGGTTCGAGATTTCGGACCTCGTCAAACGAATCGACGCGTTCAATCGCGACCGGATCGTGCCTGACGCGACGGACTTTGCCGCGGAGGTTGCCGACAGCTTCCGCTACGAAACCGATCCGACGGGCGTGATCCGCTGGGTCGACGGCGTGTCGCGCACGGCGCTGGTTGGCGCCTCGCTGGCCTATGCCGCCGTTCAGGGTGAGGTTCAGATCGACGGAGTCGCGGCAGGCGCCTACCGGCGGCGCTCCGCCTTCGACGCGGCGCGGCTCCAGATCGGCGGTTTGTCGAGCGCTGCCGGTGCATGGCGTATTTCGGGTGTCCCGGCCTTCGATCCCGCATCGGGGCGGTTTACCGGGTTTCGCGGCACCGCCCGCCGGCCGCGGCGCGATGAGGTTGCGTCGCTCGGTGAGCCGTTGGCCGCGCCCAAGTCGCCGGTTTCCGATTCGTTGCGGCAACTGGTGCACGAACTGCGCACGCCGACCAATGCGATTGCGGGCTTCGCCGAACTGATCGAGACCGAATTGCTCGGCCCGGTCCCTGCAACCTATCGCGAACGCGCGGCGATGATCCGGAGCCAGGCGTCCGAACTGCTGGCCGCGATCGAGGATCTGGATACCGCGGCACGGATCGAAGGCGATGCGCTCGAGCTGCGCCCGACGATCGTGCCCGTCCTGCCGTTGCTCGACGGCGTGGTGCGTGACCTCGCACCGCTAGCGGCGTTGCGCGGCGCCCAGGTCGTCATCGATCCGTCGGCGGCCCATTGCGACATCGCCGGTGACGACCTTGCGGTCGAACGGCTGGTGGGGCGCCTGCTGGCGACCCTCGTATCGGCCTGCAGCGCGGACGAGATGCTGATGGTCGCGGTCCTGTGCTGCGGCGATACGGTGGCGCTGCGCTTCGATCGGCCTCGTGCGATGGCGGTGCACGACACGAACATCCTGCTGAGCATCGACAACGACCGCGGTCACGAGCGCGATGGTGCCCCGTTGCTGGGCACCGGATTTGCGCTGCGGCTGGCGCAGAATTTTGCGGTCGAACTGGGTGGGCACATGGCGTTCGAGTCCGAACACATCATCCTCACGCTACCCGCCGTTGCGGCCGAACGGATGGAGCGCGTTCTCGACCGGTTTCGGTGAACGACGCGCGGTACAGGCTGGCTTCACCGCCGGAGCCCATCGTCTGGCGTCCAAGTTTCGGACCGCGCTACACGCTGTTCGTCGATGTCGAGGAGCAGTTCGACTGGAATGCGCCATTCGAGCGCTCGGGACATTCGACAAGTGCAATGGCGGCATTCCCCGAGGCGCATGCGCGGTTCCGCGAGCAGGGCGTCGCGCTGACCTGTCTGGTCGATTATCCGATCGTCGACGACCCCGCCGCCGTCGAGATCCTGCGCGACGTCGGTGCCGATGGCCGGTCTGAGATCGGCGCGCAGCTGCACCCCTGGGTCAACCCGCCCTTTGGTGAGCCGCTGACCCCGGCGATGAGCTTTGCGGGCAATCTTCCCGAAGGCCTCGAAGCCGCGAAGCTCCGCTTTCTCACCGATGCGATCGCCACGGCGTTCGGTCGACGCCCGCGCGCGTATCGCGCCGGTCGCTACGGGGTTGGCCCGGACACGGTCGCGACGCTCACGGCGCTCGGCTATCGCCTCGATAGCTCGGTCCGGCCCGGCTATGACTATTCGGCCGAAGGAGGACCCGACTTTTCGTCGAGCGACTCGCGTCCCTGCCGCCGGGGCGCGCTTCTCAGCGTGCCGTTGTCGACGCTGTACGTCGGCGCGCTGCGTGGTCACGGTGCGGGACTGTACCGCGCGCTGGGGCGAGTGCCCTATGCGCGCGGTGTCGCGTCGCGACTGGGCCTGTTGTCGCGGATTGCTTTGACGCCAGAGGACATGCCGATCGGCGCCGCGCTGGAGGCGGTGACGATCGCGGTGGGCGAGGGGGTCGAACTGCTCAACTTTGCGTTCCATTCACCGTCGCTCGTCCCCGGCAATACGCCCTATGTCCGCGACGCCGCCGATCTGCGCGCGTTCCATGACTGGTGGTCGGCGATGCTGACCCGGCTCGACCGGCTTGGCGTGCGCAATGCGTCGCTCGACGAAATCCTGGAGAATGCCCGGTGACGACGCCCCCTTCGCGCTGTGGCTGGGCGGGGCACGATCCGCTGATGTGCGCCTATCACGACACCGACTGGGGCGTTCCCGAACGCGACGGACGCGCGCTGTGGGAAAAGCTGATGCTCGACGGTTTCCAGGCGGGACTTGCCTGGATCACCGTGTTGCGCAAGCGCGAGGCGTTTCGCGCCGCCTTTGCCGGGTTCGACCCGGAACAGGTCGCGCGCTTCGACGAGGCAGACATCGCCCGGCTGATGGGGAACGCCGGCATCATCCGGTCGCGTGCCAAGATCGAGTCGACGATCGGCGGCGCGCGCGCGGTCCTCGCGATGCGCGACGCGGATCTGAATTTCGCGACCTATTGCTGGTCGTTTACCGATGGCAAGGTACTGATCGGCGACGGTGCCAAGCTGGTCACGCAATCACCGCTATCGGCCCAAATCGCAGCCGATCTCAAAAGTCGCGGGTTCAAGTTCGTCGGTCCGACGATCGTCTATGCCTGGATGCAGGCGGTCGGGATCGTCAATGATCACGAAACCAAGTGCTTCCGACGCGCGGAGCTCGGCGGCTAGGACGCGACAGGTCGGCGCGGTCAGAACGCGCGACGGTGCTTTCCGCCATAGCGACGGCCGATATAGTCGCCGATGTGCGCGACCTCTATCGCCGCTTCGCGCACTGCGCCGTTCTGGCAAGGCATCGGGTCGCTGGCCGGTTCGGCGGCGCGGCGCTGGACCGTGGCGCAAAGCTCCTCGATGTCGGCGCGCGACAGGATGTTCTTCTCGCGCAACAGGCAGATCAGGCTTTGCAGGATGACGAGGTTCTTGTCCTCGGGATCGGCTTCGAGCCGTAGCGGCGTCGTCACTGTCTCTCTCCTTATGTTTATCCAGTGATGATATGCTCATGAGGTTCAGGCGCAAGGATTGATTTTCGCTGTGTTGCAAAGGCTTGCCGGTAACGGGTGACGCATCGCCCAACGCACCCTATCTGGTGGGGATGTACAAACCGAAAGCCGGTCTTCCGACCCGCCAGCAGATCCTGGACTTCATCGCGTCGTCGGACGTCCCCGCGGGCAAACGCGAGATCGCCAAGGGCTTCGGCCTGAGTGCGCAGGACAAGATCGGACTGAAGGCGTTGCTGAAGGACATGGCGGACGAGGGGTTGATCGACAGCGCCCCCGGCCGCGCGTTTCACAAGATGGGCGGCGTGCCCAAGGTCACCGTGCTGCGGATCGCCAACGTCGACGATGCCGGCAATGTTTGGGCGGTCCCCGAGCGCTGGGAGGCCGAGGGCGTGTCACCGCCGCGGCTGCGCGTGCGCGAACGCAAGCGCGGTGCGCTGGGGGTCGGCGAGCGGATCCTCGCGCGGACCGAGGAAGCCGGCAATGGCTGGACCGCGCATCCGATGAAGGTGCTTGCGCCCGCGTCCGAGCAGGTGCTCGGCGTACTGCGCGAGGAGGCGGGGCGGCTGTGGCTGACCGGCGTCGACAAGCGCGAGCGGCGTGAGTTCGCGGTTGCCGATGCCGGCGGCGCCGCGCCGGGCGATCTGGTGCTGGCCGAACTGGCGGGCAAGCCGCCGCGGATCGCCGCGCGGGTCGTCAACAAGCTGGGCGACCCGTTCGCCGCGCGCAGTTTCTCGCTGATCGCGATCCACAAGCATGGCATCCCCGACGTCTTCGCGGTCGAGGCGATCGACGAGGCCAAGCGCGTCGCACAACTTCCGCTCGGCGACGACCGCGAGGATCTGCGCCACCTGCCGATCGTGGCGATCGACCCGGAGGATGCACGCGATCACGACGACGCGGTCTGGGCGCAGGCGGACGAGGATCCGGCCAATGCCGGTGGCTGGAAGGCGATCGTCGCGATCGCCGATGTCAGCTTCTATGTCCGACCCAAATCCGAGATCGACCGCGAGGCGCGGCGGCGCGGAAATTCGGTCTATTTCCCCGACCGCGTCGTGCCGATGCTGCCCGAGATCCTGTCGGCGGACGTCTGTTCGCTGAAGGAAGGCGAGGATCGCGCTGCGCTCGCCTGTCACCTGGTGATCGGCAAGGATGGGTCGCTCAAGTCGTGGCGCTTCACCCGCGCGGTGGTGCGGATCGCGGCGAATCTCGCCTATGAGAAGGCGCAGGCCGCGATCGACGGGACGCTGGCGCTCGACATGACCGAGACGGTGCTGAAGCCGCTCTGGGGATGCTGGGCGTCGCTGGCAAAGGCCCGCGATGCGCGCGCGCCGCTCGACCTCGACCTCCCCGAGCGGCGGGTGGTGCTCGACGAAAAGGGGCGGATCATGTCGGTCGCACCGCGCGAACGGCTCGATGCGCACCGGCTGATCGAGGACTACATGATCGCGGCCAACGTCGCCGCGGCCAAGGCGTTGGAGGGCAAGAAGGCGCCGGTGATGTACCGCGACCACGAGCCGCCGAGCCGCGAGAAGCTGATGGCGCTGAAGGATTATCTCGAGACGTTCGGGGTGCCCTTCGCGCTGGGGCAGGTCATCCGGCCAGCGACGTTCAACCATGTGCTCGAGCGGATCGGCGACGCCGACTTCCGGCCGCAGGTGATGGAGCAGGTGCTGCGCACGCAGACCCAGGCCTATTACAGCCCCGCCAATCACGGGCATTTCGGGCTGGGGCTCGGCAGCTACGCGCACTTCACCTCGCCGATCCGCCGTTATGCCGATCTGATCGTGCATCGATCGCTGGTCGCGGCCTATGGCCTGGGGGCAGGCGGTCTGCCTGCCGAGGATGCAGCCGGGATGGAGGCGATCGGCGAGACGATCAGCCGACTCGAACGCCGCGCGATGGAGGCCGAGCGCGACACGATCGACCGCTATGTCGCCTCGTTCCTGTCCGAGCGCGTCGGTCAGATCATGGAAGTGCGGATTACCGGCGTCACCAATTTCGGATTCTTCGCGACCGTCGAGGGAATCGGCGGCGACGGGCTGATGCCGGTGCGCGACCTTGGCGGCGAGTATTTCCGTTTCGACGAGGCGGCGCGGACGCTGGTCGGCGAGGATAGCGGCGACGTCTATGCGCAGGGGCAGATGCTCGACCTCAAGCTCGCCGAGGCGAACCCGGTATCGGGCGCGCTGCGCTTCGAAATGCCCGAGGGGAAAGGGGCCGCGGGACCAGCACGCGCGCGCAAGCCGGGCCGCGAGATCAAGCGGCGCGGGCGTCCGGCGAACATCCGGCACCAGGGAAAGCGACGCTGATTGTGATCCCGTTGCCACAGATGATGCGGAAGCTTTGGCATAAGCCCGGCGAGGTGCTAACGGCGCGCGCATGACGACCGAATTGTCCCGCATCCGCAACTTCTCCATCATCGCGCATATCGACCATGGCAAGTCGACGCTCGCCGATCGACTGATCCAGCAAACCGGCGGTCTGACCGCGCGCGAAATGTCCGAGCAGGTGCTCGACAACATGGACATCGAGAAGGAACGCGGGATCACGATCAAGGCGCAGACCGTGCGCCTGGCTTACCGCGCGAAGGACGGCGAGGATTACGTCCTCAACCTGATGGACACGCCGGGGCATGTCGACTTCGCCTATGAAGTGAGCCGCAGCCTCGCCGCGTGCGAGGGCGCGCTGCTCGTGGTCGACGCGGCGCAGGGCGTCGAGGCGCAGACGCTCGCCAACGTCTATCAGTCGATCGAACATGATCACGAGATCGTGCCGGTCATCAACAAGATCGATCTGCCCGCCGCCGAACCCGAGAAGGTCCGCAAGGAAATCGAGGACGTGATCGGCATCGACGCGTCCGGCGCGGTGCTCGCATCGGCCAAGTCGGGCATCGGTATCGAGGACATCCTCGAGGCGATCGTCACGAAGATCCCGCCGCCCAAGGGCGATCCGGAGGCACCGCTGAAGGCCATGCTGGTCGACAGCTGGTACGATCCGTATCTCGGCGTCGTCATCCTCGTCCGCGTGATCGACGGCGTCCTGAAGAAGGGCCAGCAGATCAAGTTCATGCAGACCGGCACGATGCATCTGGTCGACCGGGTTGGCTGTTTCCGCCCCAAGATCGAGCAGCTGATCGAGCTCGGCACGGGCGAGATGGGCTTCATCACCGCGCAGATCAAAGAGGTCGCGCAGACCCGCGTCGGCGACACGATCACCGATGCGAAGCGGCCTGCGCTTGAGGCGCTGGCGGGCTTCAAGGAAGTCCAGCCGGTGGTGTTTTGCGGCATGTTCCCGGTCGACGCCGCCGAGTTCGAGAAGCTGCGCGAGAGCATCAGCAAGCTGCGCCTCAACGACGCGAGCTTCTCGTTCGAGATGGAGACGTCGGCGGCCTTGGGCTTCGGCTTCCGCTGCGGGTTCTTGGGCCTGCTTCATCTGGAGATCATCCAGGAGCGGCTGACGCGCGAATATGACCTCGACCTCATCACCACCGCGCCGTCGGTGGTGTACGAGATCGAGCTGACCCACCCCGATCCCGCGGGCACGACGCATATCGAGCTGCACAACCCCGCCGACATGCCCGAGCCGAACAAGATCGCAACGATCAGCGAGCCGTGGATCGAGGCCACGATCTACGTCCCCGACGAATATCTCGGCAGCGTGCTCAAGCTCTGCCAGGACCGCCGCGGCATTCAGAAGAACCTGACCTATGTCGGCGGCCGCGCGCAGGCGACCTACGAACTTCCGCTGAACGAGGTCGTGTTCGATTTCTACGACCGGCTGAAGTCGATGTCGAAGGGCTATGCGAGCTTCGACTATCACCAGATCGGCTATCGCGAGGGCGACCTCGTCAAGATGGGCATCCTGGTCAACGAGGAGCCGGTCGACGCTCTGAGCATGATCGTCCACCGCGGCACCGCCGAGGTACGGGGTCGCGGCATGGTCGAGCGGCTGAAGGACCTGATCCCGCGTCACCTGTTCAAGATCCCGATCCAGGCAGCGATCGGCGGCAAGGTGATCGCACGCGAGACGATCAGCGCGATGCGCAAGGACGTGACCGCCAAATGCTATGGCGGCGATGCGAGCCGCAAGAAGAAGCTTCTGGAAAAGCAGAAGAAGGGCAAGCTGAAGATGCGCGAATATGGGTCGGTCAGCATCCCGCAGGAGGCATTCATCGCCGCGCTGCGGATGGGCGACGACTCCTGATCGGGTGTTCTCTTTCGGGCTGACGTGACGGATTTGTCATCGTCCCGATCGTTCGCGGGCATGAATGGTGGTGCATGGCGCGCGATCCTGGGGTCGGATAGCGTTGGTCATGGCACTGCATCCTGTTTTCTACGACGCTAGCGGGCGGCGTCGTCGCCGTTTCGCATTGGGTGTCATCGCCTTCGTAGCGCTCGTTTTATTGTCGGTGGCGGTGTTCGCCGTGTCGATCGGCGCGGTCCCGGCGGCACCGTTGCTGCCGTTCGAGCCCGAGCATCCCGGGCTTCACCGCTTGCCCGCACCGCATAGCGGCGTGATCGGACGGGCGCAGCGCAGCATCGATTATTACGGCAAGGCGCTGTTCGGTGGCCCCACCGCGGGCGCCGGCAAGGCGGGTGCGAAGGGGGGCGTCGGACAGGCACCGCGCGCGACCAACCCGCGGCTGGCCATCGCCTTTTACGTGCCCTGGGACGGATCGAGCGTGGCGAGCCTTGCCCGGCATGTCGAACAACTCGACTGGGTCATTCCCGGCTGGGTGTCGGTGACCGGGGCCGACCACCGGATCACCGTGTTCCGCGATGTCGCGGGCCGCGCGGTGCTCAATCGCGCGATCCACCGCCCGGTGATCCTGCCCATGGTTCAGAACGCCAAGGACGGCGACTGGGACGGCGCGGGCAGCGCCGCGCTGTTTGCGGATGTGACCGCCCGGCGCGCCTTCCTCGATCGGCTGGTCCCGTTCCTCGCAGCGAACCATGCAGGCGGCGCCTTTTTCGATTTCGAGAGCCTGCCCGCGGGGGCGCAGGCGAACTACCGCCTATTCCTTGCCGAGGCGAAAGCGCGGTTCTCACCGCGCGGCTGGGTCGTCGCGATCGCCGCGCCGGTCGGGAACGCCGACTGGAACATGCGCGCCTATGCGCGCGTGACCGACAAGATCTTCCTGATGGCCTATGACGAGCACGAGACGAGCGGCCCGGCCGGGCCGATCGCATCGCAGCGCTGGTTCGCGCGGTCGGTCGCGGATGCCGCGCGCGGCGTCGCCCCCTCAAAGCTGGTCGTCGCGTTCGGCTCCTATGCCTATGACTGGCATGACCGTGGCGGCGATGCGCTGGGCGTCGAGGAGGCGTGGCAGGCCGCATCCGATTCGGGCACCGTTCCGACGTTCGACAAGGGCAGCGGCACCAGCAGCTTCGCCTATGCCGATGGCGGGACCCGGCATCAGGTATGGCTGCTCGATGCGGCGAGCGCGTATAACGAGCTGGCCTTTCTTCAAAAGGCGGGGGTTCAAAGCTTTGCGCTGTGGCGGCTTGGGTCGGAGGATCCGGCGCTCTGGTCGATCTTCGGGCGCGACCATCGCCGATTGCCCGACCTGCGTGCGATCAACACGACCCCGGCCGGGACGAATGTCGATATCGAGGGCAATGGCGAGATCCTGAAGATCGGGTCGACGCCGGTGTCCGGGCTGCGCGATACGGTCGCGGCAGCCGATGGGACGATCGCGGACGTCCGCTTCACGCGCATGCCCTCGCCCTACGTCGTCCAGCGTACGGGCTACAGCCCGCGGGCGCTTGCGCTCACTTTCGACGATGGGCCCGACGCCGAATGGACGCCGCAGATCCTCGACATCCTCAAGCGCAAGCACGTGCCGGCGACGTTCTTCGTGGTGGGCGAGAATGCGCTGACGCAGCGGAGCCTGCTCGAACGCATGGTGGCCGAAGGGCATGAGGTCGGCAGCCACACCTATACGCACCCCAATCTGGCCACCGTATCGGGGCGGCAGGTCGGGTTCGAGCTCAACACGACGCAGCGGCTGTTCCAGGCGTTCACCGGGCGATCGCTCCGCCTGTTCCGCGCGCCCTATTTCGGCGATGCCGAGCCGAGCACCGCGGACGAGATCAAGCCGGCGCTCGAGGCGCAGCAGCGTGGCCATGTGTCGGTAGGCCTGCACGTCGATCCCGACGACTGGAAGCGTCCGGGTACCGCGGCGATCATCGACCGCACGATCGCACAGGTCGTGGAAGGATCGCCCGAACGCAGCGCCAACATTATCCTGCTGCACGATGCGGGGGGCAACCGCGCGCAGACCGTCGCGGCGCTGCCGGTGATCATCGACCGGCTGCAGGCGATGGGCTATCATTTCGTGCCCGTCTCCGCGCTGGCCGGGCTGACGCGCGATGCGGCGATGCCGGTGATATCGTCGAGCGACCGGGTCGCGGCGGTCGCGGATCTTGCGCTGTTCAGCACGCTGGGTGGACTGGTAATCGGCCTGCGCTGGATCTTCGGGATCGCGATCACGATCGGCATCCTTCGCGCGCTCGCGCTGTCGGCGCTGGCACTGATCCAGGCACGCCGCGAATTGCGGACGGTGTTCCCGGCGATCGATCCGGCTCGATTCGTCACGGTGATGATCCCGGCGTTCAATGAGGAACGCGTGATCGTCCGCGCGGTCGAGGGCGTGCTGGCCTCGACCGACGTCGTGGTCGAGGTGATTGTGATCGATGACGGGTCGAGCGATGGCACGAGCCAGGCCGTCGCCACCGCCTTTGCCGGCGACGCGCGGGTGCGGCTCATGACTCTGGCGAACGGCGGCAAGGCGCGTGCGCTGAACCGCGGGCTGGCCGCGGCGCGGGGCGATATCGTGATCGCGCTCGACGCCGATACGCAGTTCGAGCCGCTGACGATCGCGCGGCTGGCGCGGTGGTTCGACGACCCGGCGCTGGGGGCGGTTGCGGGCAATGCGAAGGTCGGCAACCGGGTCAATCTGATCACCCGCTGGCAAGCGCTCGAATATATCACCGCCCAGAACCTCGAACGGCGCGCGCTCGCGCGGCTGAACGCGATGACGGTCGTGCCGGGCGCGGTCGGCGCGTGGCGACTGGCGGCAATTCGCGCGGTCGGCGGCTATCCCGATGATACGCTGGCCGAGGATCAGGATCTGACGATCGCGATCCAGCGCGCAGGGTGGACGGTCCAGTATGACCAGTTCGCGATCGCGTGGACCGAAGCCCCCGAGACGCTGCGCGCGCTTGCCAAGCAGCGGTTCCGCTGGGCGTTCGGGACGCTCCAGTGCCTGTGGAAGCACCGGTCGGCGATCGGCCGCAGCCAGCCGCGCGGGCTTGGCTGGGTCGGGCTGCCCCAGGCGATCGTGTTCCAGATCCTGCTGGCGGCGATCTCGCCGATCATCGACCTCGCGCTGCTCGTCAGTGTCGCGACGACCTACGTCGCGGTGTCGGCGCATGGCTGGGCACAGAGCAGCCATGATCTGCAGACCATGCTGACCTATTGGCTGGTCTTCACCGCGATCGACCTGCTCGCGGCGACGATCGCGTTCGCACTCGAGCGGCGCGAGCGGTGGAGGCTGCTCTGGCTGCTGATTCCGCAGCGGATCGGCTATCGCCAGGTCATGTACTATGTCGTGCTCAAGGCGCTCGCCCAGGCTTTGCGGGGGCCGATGGTCGGCTGGGGCAAGCTGGCCCGGACGGGGCGCGTGACGGCGCCCTCCGGGGCGGAATGAACCCCATGTCCGTTGTGGCGTTCAGCGGGCGGCATACTATAGCGCCGTGGTGATTGGCGGGCTCGAGGGGACATGATGAAGTATCCGGTATTGCTCGCCATGCTGGCCGTCGGCGGCGTCGCGACGGGCGCCGACGCCGCGCAGCGCGCGGCACCGCTCGTGCTGGCGGCGGCGAGCCTGCAGGAATCGATGACCGCGGCCGCCGATGCGTGGGCGGCGAAGGGGCATGTGCGACCGACGATCTCGTTTGCGGCCTCGTCGGCGCTGGCACGGCAGGTCGAGGCCGGCGCGACAGCGGACCTGTTCGTGTCCGCGGATGAGGACTGGATGAACGAGCTGGCAAAGCGCCGCCTGATCGTCCCTGCGTCGCGCGTGACGTTCCTGGGAAACCGGCTGGTCGTCGCGGCGGCGTCGGGGACGACGGTGCGGATCCCGTCACGCCCGCCTGCAGCGCTCGTGCGGGTCCTGACCGCAGGGCCACTCGCGATGGCGGATACGCCCGTCCCTGCGGGGCGGTACGGCCAGGAGGCGCTGGAGGCGCTCGGCGTATGGAAACAGGTCGCGCCGCGCGTCGTGCGCGCCGAAAACGTCCGCGCGACGTTGGCGCTCGTCGAACGCGGCGCGGCACCCCTGGGGATCGTTTATGCGACCGACGCCAAGGCATCGACGCGTGTCAGGATCGCAGGCGTATTTCCCGCATCGACGCATCCCGCCATCACCTATCCGATCGCCCGGTTGTCGACGTCGCGCAATCCGGAGGCCGAGGCGTTCCGCCGGTTCCTGACGTCGCGTCAGGGCAAGGCGATCTTCGTGCGTTACGGCTTTTCGGCGCGCTGAGTGACGGATGGGTTCGTCCTGACACCGGCGGAATGGGGGATCGTCGGTCTGTCGCTGAAGGTCGGCGCCGTCGCCATGCTGATCACATTGCCGATCGCGTTCGGCTTTGCCTGGCTGCTGGCGCGCGTACGGTTTCCCGGGCGGATCCTCGTCGATGCGGTGATCCACCTGCCGCTCGTCGTGCCGCCGGTCGTGACGGGGTGGCTGCTGCTGCTCGCCTTTGCGCCGAACGGGCCGGTCGGTGGGTGGCTGCAGTCGTGGTTCGGGGTCAGCGTGTTGTTCCGCTGGACCGGTGCGGCGATCGCAGCGGGGGTCATGGCGCTGCCCTTGATGGTGCGTGCGATGCGGCTGTCGATCGAGGCGGTCGATGCACGGCTTGAGAGTGCGGCGCGGACGCTGGGCGCGGGGCCGTGGCGGGTATTCTGGACGGTCACGCTGCCGCTGAGCGTACCGGGCGTGCTCGCGGGCGCGGTGCTGGGCTTTGCGCGATCGATCGGCGAGTTCGGGGCGACGATCACCTTCGTCTCCAATGTGCCGGGCGAGACGCAGACGCTGCCGCTGGCGATCTACTCGGCGCTTCAGCAGCCGGGCGCGGAGATGCTGGTATGGCGGCTCTCGGCGATTTCCGTCGCGTTGTCGCTGATCGCACTGGTCGCGTCCGAGCTCCTGACGCGGCGCGCGGGCAGGGGGCTTCATGTCCTTTGAGATCAACGTCCGCAAGCGTCTGGGCGATGCCGAGGTCGCACTGACGATGGCGGCGGGGGACGGCGCGACCGTGCTGTTCGGACCGTCCGGCGTCGGCAAGACCAGCATCCTGAAGATGGTCGCCGGGCTGCTCACGCCCGACAATGGCCGGATCGTCGTCGATGGCGTCACGCTGTTCGGGGAGGGCATTAACCTGCCACCGGAACACCGCCGTGCGGGCTATGTGTTTCAGGAAGCGCGGCTTTTTCCGCATCTGAAGGTGCGGGCGAACCTGCTTTACGGCGCCGGCCGAGACACGTCGGGGTTCGAGGAGCGGATCGGCTTCCTGGGGATCGGGCATCTGCTCGACCGCTGGCCGCGGTCGCTCTCGGGGGGCGAAGCGCAGCGCGTGGCGATCGGACGGGCATTGCTCAGCAACCCGCGCTTCCTGTTGCTCGACGAGCCGTTGGCGTCGCTCGACCGACCGCGCCGCGAGGAGATCGTCCGCGTGATCGAGCATCTGCGCGATACGATGCGCCTGCCGATCCTGATGGTGACCCACGACCCCGACGAGGCCGCACGAATCGGCACCCGCGTCGTACGGATGTAGCGCAGGCATGAAAAAGGCGGCCCGGGAAAACCCGGACCGCCCTTTTCCGTAGTTCGGTAAAGCGTTTAGCGCTTCGAGAACTGGAAGCTACGACGGGCTTTCGCCTTGCCGTACTTCTTGCGCTCGACGACGCGGCTGTCGCGCGTCAGGAAGCCTGCAGCCTTGACCGATGCACGCAGCACCGGCTCGAAGCGGGTCAGCGCCTGGCTGATGCCATGCTTGACCGCGCCGGCCTGGCCCGAAAGGCCGCCGCCCTTGACGGTGCAGACTACGTCATACTGACCTTCGCGCTCGGTGATACCGAACACCTGGTTGATGACGAGACGCAGCGTCGGACGTGCGAAATACACTTCCTGGTCACGACCGTTGATCGTGATCTTGCCGGTGCCGGGCTTGACCCAGACGCGGGCAACGGCGTCCTTGCGACGGCCGGTCGCATAGGCGCGGCCCTGCTTGTCGAGGATCTGCTCGCGGAGCGGCATCGGCTCGCGGACCGGCTCGTTCGAGACGGGCGCTGCGATGTCGCCTTCGCTGGTCGGCAGCGACTGTGCGGCCGGAGCAGCCGGTGCGGGCTGGTTGGTCAGGCTCGCGAGATCGGCGAGCGACTGGCGGTTGTCGGTCATTTACGCACCCACCTTGTTCTTGCGATTCATGCTGGCGATGTCGAGAACCTCGGGGTTCTGTGCCTCATGCGGATGCTCGGTACCCTTGAAGATACGCAGGTTGCGCATCTGCTCACGGCCAAGCGGGCCGCGCGGGATCATGCGCTCAACGGCCTTTTCGAGAACGCGCTCCGGGAAGCGGCCGTCGAGAACCTTGGCGGCAGTGATGCCCTTGATGCCGCCGGCATAACCGGTGTGCTTGTAATAGACCTTCTTCGCGGCCTTGTTGCCGGTGAAGCGGATCTTGTCGGCGTTGATCACGACGACGTTGTCACCGCAATCGACATGCGGGGTGAACGACGTCTTGTGCTTGCCGCGCAGGACGTTGGCGATGATCGACGCTGCGCGACCGACCACCAGATCCTCGGCATCGACGATATGCCATTTCTTCTCCACCTCGTGCGGCTTGGCCGACTTGGTGGTCTTCATGAGCGCCTTCATGGGGCTGAGACCTTTGCTGAAACGATATGCGCCGCCACGACGGACGGCGCTAACGAGGCGGCAATGGCGAAAAGAGGTGTTTAAGTCAAGCTTTCCGCCGGTTTCATGGCGGGTATTATAATACCTTGGGCGGATTGCCGAGGCGATGCGCGGCAAATACCATGGCGATCAGCAACAGCGCCGCGTTGGCTTGGTGTGCGACGGCGACAGGGATGGCGACACCGGTCATGAGCGTTGCGATCCCCAGAAAGACCTGAAGCGTGACGAGCCCGACCACCCAGAAGCCGGCGCGCGAACCATGCTGCGTCGCGCGGACCGCGAGCCAGACGAGCCCGGCGGCGGTGGCGAAGGCGAGCCACCGGTGAATGAACTGGACGACAATCGGGTTGTCGACGGCGTTGATCCAGCCGGGTGACAGCATCGGGACGCCGCCCGGGAACAGGCTGTCGCCCATCAGCGGCCAACTCGAAAAGGCGTAGCCTGCGTTGAGCCCTGCGGTGAACGCGCCATAGACAAGCTGGACGAACAGCAACGCGAACGCGGTGACCGCGATCGGCACGAGGCGGGCCGGGGCCGCAAGCTTCGAGCGGTGGAGTGCGAGGAGGTCCAGCGCCGTCCAGACGATGCCGGCGAGCGTGACGAGCGCGGTCATCAGATGGACTGCGAGACGAATGTGGCTGACGTCGGTGCGGACGGACAGCCCGGACTTCACCATCCACCAGCCGACAGCGCCCTGAAGCGCGCCGAGCGCCAGCAGCGCGCCGAGTCGCCAGCCATAGCCGACCGGGATTGCCCGGCGCAGCGCGAACCACAAGAGCGGGATCGCGAACGCCGCGCCGATCGTCCGTGCCAGCGCGCGGTGGAGATATTCCCAGAAGAAGATCGCCTTGAACCCGTCGAGCGTCATGCCGCTGTTGAGCTGGCTATATTCGGGGATCTGTCTGTAGTTCGCGAATTCCGCCTGCCACTGCGCAAGCGTGAGTGGCGGAATGATGCCGGTGATCGGCTTCCATTCGGTGATCGAGAGCCCCGAATTGGTAAGCCGCGTTATGCCCCCCACGATAACGATGCCGACGATCATCGCCGCAACGAGAAGAAGCCAGGTCGCGACCGCTCGCGGGCGCGCTGTGGACAGGAAGGCGGCACTGGGCTGGAGCATCGCACGGCTCTACGCCTGTCTGACTGGGGCGTCGAGTATCAGGGGTTATCGGCCGCCGGGTTTCTGCTGGCCCGAGACACACGCGCGATGCGTTGGGAACGAGCGCGAGCGCAGGATTGATCACGACGTCGATCGAGCGTCCTTTTCCTGAAAAAAAAGCGAGCGGACGACGGGCGTTCGGCCGAATGTGATGTTGTATCCTTTCCTGAGATGGACTATCTAATCGGAACGATGTCGACGACCGCCCACCACCATACCCATGCGCATCCGTCCTGGATCGCAGGCCTGGATCGCTATGCGATCGGGCTGTCGGGTCTGTGCATGGTGCACTGTCTGGCAACGTCGGTGCTGGTTGCGCTGATGTCGACCGCGGGCGGCGTGCTGCTCGATCCCATCTTCCACGAAGTCGGACTGACGATCGCGATCCTATTCGGTGCGGTCGCGCTGGGGCGCGGGATCCTTCATCATGGCTATGCGATGCCGGCGGCGATGGGTGCGTTCGGGCTCGGGATCATGGCGGGGGCGATGACGCTGCCGCATGATTCGGGAAGCGGTGAGACGCTCTGGACGATCATCGGCGTCGCGTTGCTCGCGTTCGGGCACGATCTGAACCGTCGCGCCGAAAGCTGAGCCGGGCCGCACGATCGCCCCGGCGCGGTCGCTGCTTGTCGCCGGTCCTGCGGCACCCTAGATTCACGGCATAATGGCAACGCACTCGCATTCACATCATGAGCCGCAAGGCGCCGACCTCAACGTTGCCGCGCAGGCGACGCTGGAAAAATCGGGAGAGCAGTGGACGACGATGCGCGCCAGCGTGTTTTCCGCGCTGGCTGGCTTCGACAAGCCGGCCTCGGCCTATGACATCGCGGAAGCCGTGTCGAAGGCGGAGGGGCGGCGCGTCGCTGCCAACAGCGTTTACCGAATTCTCGACCTCTTCGTGGGTGCGAACCTGGCGCGACGGGTCGAGAGTGCGAACGCGTACGTCGCCAATGCCCATCCCGATTGCCTTCACGACTGCATCTTCCTGGTATGTGATTCGTGCGGGCAGACGACGCATATCGACAATGACGTGATCACTCGCGGTGTGCGGAATGCGGCTATTTCGGCCGGTTTCGTGCCTGTCCGCCCGGTCATCGAAGTCCGCGGCCGGTGTGCCGCATGCGAGGCGCAGCGCTGATCGGGGAAGGCTGCCAGCGCCATGACGGGGTAACCAATCTGGCGTCGCTGCGTAGAAATATCCGCGGATGGCGGGGTTTCGTTCGGTAACAATCGACACCAAACCTGTGCTGCGATAAGCCGGCGGGATGGCAGATACTCCTGTAACCCCGTTGCTCGACACGGTTTCGACCCCCGATGACCTGCGCAAGCTGAAACCCGACCAGCTTCGCCAGCTTGCCGATGAACTGCGGACCGAGACGATCTCGGCCGTCGGGACGACCGGTGGCCACCTCGGATCGGGGCTCGGCGTCGTCGAACTGACGACCGCGATTCATTATGTGTTCGATACGCCGCGCGACCGTCTGGTCTGGGACGTCGGGCATCAATGCTATCCGCACAAGATCCTGACGGGCCGCCGCGACCGGATCCGGACGTTGCGCCAGGGTGGCGGCCTCAGCGGCTTCACCAAGCGGAGCGAGAGCGAATACGACCCGTTCGGCGCTGCGCATTCCTCGACATCGATCTCGGCCGCGCTCGGCTTCGCGGTCGCCAACAAGATCGCGGGCACGCCGGGCAAGGGCATTGCCGTTATCGGCGACGGCGCGATGTCGGCGGGCATGGCCTATGAGGCGATGAACAATGCCGAGCAGGCGGGTAATCGCCTCGTCGTGATCCTGAACGACAATGACATGTCGATCGCGCCGCCGGTTGGCGGTCTGTCGGCCTATCTCAGCCGGATCGTGTCGAGCCGCGAATTCCTGGGCATTCGCGAGCTTGCCAAGAAGCTCGCTCGGCGCCTGCCGCGGCCGTTCCACAACGCCGCGCGGAAGACCGACGAGTTCGCCCGCGGCATGACGATGGGCGGTACGCTGTTCGAGGAACTCGGCTTTTATTATGTCGGGCCGATCGACGGTCATAATCTCGAGCATCTGATCCCCGTGCTCGAGAATGTGCGCGACGCGGAGGAGGGCCCGATCCTCGTCCATGTCGTGACCAAGAAGGGCAAGGGCTATGCGCCCGCCGAGGCCGCGGCCGACAAATATCACGGCGTGCAGAAGTTCGACGTGATCTCGGGCGTGCAGACCAAGGCGCCGCCGGGACCGCCGCAATATCAGAACGTGTTCGGTGCGCAGCTCGTCGCCGAGGCCGCCAAGGACGACCGGATCTGTGCGATCACCGCGGCGATGCCGTCGGGCACCGGCCTCGATGCCTTCGCCAAGGCCTATCCCGATCGCTTCTTCGATGTCGGCATCGCCGAACAGCACGGCGTGACCTTCGCGGCGGGGCTTGCCGCGCAGGGGATGCGGCCGTTCTGCGCGATCTATTCGACGTTCCTGCAGCGGGCCTATGACCAGGTCGTCCATGACGTCGCGATCCAGAACCTGCCGGTGCGCTTTGCGATCGATCGCGCCGGGCTGGTCGGAGCGGATGGCGCGACGCATGCCGGATCGTTCGACGTGACCTATCTCGCGACGCTGCCGAATTTCGTCGTGATGGCGGCGGCGGACGAAGCCGAGCTGGTCCATATGACACACACCGCGGCGCAGTATGACACCGGCCCGATCGCGGTGCGCTACCCGCGCGGCAACGGCACGGGCGTCGCCTTGCCTGCCACGCCCGAACTGCTCGAGATCGGCAAGGGCCGGATCGTTCGCGAGGGCAAGGCCGTGGCGATCCTGTCGCTCGGCACGCGGCTCGAGGAAGCGTTGAAGGCCGCCGATGTGCTCGAGGCCAAGGGGCTGTCGACCACCGTTGCCGATCTGCGATTCGCCAAGCCGCTCGACGTTGAGATGATCCGCAAGCTGCTCACCACGCACGAGGTCGCGGTCACGATCGAGGAGGGCGCGGTCGGCGGTTTCGGCGCGCATGTGCTGACGCTGGCCAGCGACGAGGGGCTGATCGACGGCGGGCTGAAGCTGCGCACGCTGCGTCTGCCGGATCTCTTCCAGGATCAGGACAAGCCCGACGCGCAATATGCCGAGGCCGGGCTCGATTCGGCGGCGCTGGTGGAAACCGTGCTCAAGGCGCTGCGCCATAATTCGGGCGGGGTTGCCGAAGCGCGCGCATGAGCGGGCCGACCAAGGCCATCGTGATCATTGCGCTCGCGGTGATCGTGATGGTGTCGCTGAACATCGCCATGTGGCGGCGGATGCGCGCCGGGTTGCCCGCGGCGCGTGCCGCGGACGAGCAGGATCAGCAGTCGCAGGTGCCGGCAGACGACACACTGCGCGGCTGATCCGGAACGACTGCCGGACGCGCGCCCTGCCTATCTGCCCAGATAGTGGGAGTGGGCCGCGTCGGTTGCGCTGACGGCGAGGATCGATCGCGCCTGGCTCGGCGGCAGCGCTTGCCCGTGACCGTCGCCACTCGCGGCGATCACCCGCTCGAGCAGATCCTGTCCCTCGCGCCACCAGCCGATACCGCTCGCGGCATTGAGATGCCCCTGCGGGCCGGCATCGACGAAATGACTACCCCAGTCGGCGGCCATGCTGTGCGCGCGGTCGGGCGTGACCCAGGGATCGTCGCTGCTCGCGACGACGATCGAGGGGAAGGGCAGGGGGCCGCGCGGGGTCGGTGAAAAGCCCTTGAGCTCGGCCTGGGCGCCGCCCCGGTCGACATCGGCGGGCGCGACGAGCAATGCCCCCGCGACGGGCCATCCATAGGGTTGCGGACTGAGTTCGGCCCACCACGCGACAGCAAGGCACCCCAGGCTGTGGGCGGCGAGGATGACGGGCGCCTGCGCGCGCCGGATCGCCTCGTCGAGCCGCGTGACCCAGGCGTTGCGATGCGGCGTGTTCCACATCCCCAGTTCGACACGGACGGTGTCCGGCCGGGCATCTTCCCACAGGGGCTGCCAGTGTGACGGGCCGGAGCCACCGAGCCCGGGGACCGTCAGGATGGTCGGTTGAACGCTATCATATGGTGCAAAAGAACCCACGACGCTTCTCCTTCTCCATTCCCCCGGAGCCCGGGGGTGGGATCGTGATCGGTCGACGCTCTAGGGGACGTCGGCCGATCACGATCCCTGTCCGCAAGATAATCCTACCAGTTCAGTGGGCAATGGACATTGCGGCGAAAGGAAGGCAGCTTGCGATGATCGGACGCCGGGGCGATAGGCTGGGCGTATGGCAAAGCAACGCGCGGATCAGATGCTGGTCGACAGGGGACTGGTCGAGTCGCGGACGCGCGCGCAGGCGCTGATCATGGCGGGGCTGGTCTTTGCCGGCACGCGCAAGGTCGACAAACCGGGGCAGACGCTCGCAGAAGACGTCGTCCTCGACGTGCGCGGCCGCGATCACCCCTGGGTGTCGCGCGGCGGGATCAAGCTCGCGCACGGGCTCTCACATTTCGGCTGGACGGTCACGGACGCGGTGGCGATCGACGTCGGCTCGTCGACCGGCGGGTTTACCGACGTGCTGCTCAGCAACGGGGTCGCTCGCGTGTATGCCGTCGACAGCGGGACCAACCAGCTTGCGTGGAAACTCCGCCAGGACCCGCGCGTGATCGTCCATGAACAGACCAGCGCGCGCATCCTGACCGACGCGCATATCCCCGAGCCGGTCGACCTGATCGTCTGCGATGCGAGCTTTATCGGGCTGGCCAAGGTGCTCGAGCGCCCGATCGGGTTCGCACGTCCCGGCGCGCGGTTGCTCGCGCTCGTCAAGCCGCAGTTCGAGGCGGGGCGCGAAGAGGTCGGAAAGGGCGGCGTGATCCGCGATCCGGCCGTCCATGCGCGCGTCTGCGGCGAGGTCGCGGCCTGGCTCGAGGCACAGGGCTGGCAGGTCGAGGGCGTCGTCGAGAGCCCGATCACCGGCCCCGAGGGCAATATCGAGTTCCTGATCGCCGCGCATGCGGTCGCCGCGCCACGCGGCTGAGGTTTCGAAGACTGTCCGCGCCGGACCCGGATCGGCCGTCGCAGAATGACGCACTTCCCGATCGGTCCATGCATGTTGCGGTTTACGGCAGGGCGTTCCCGCGGCAGGACTAAGCCGATCAGTCTTGAAAGGACGTATGTGGGAGGCATCGCTTCGAAGGGCCAGCTGAGGATGTCGTTCCTGCGCTGGGCGATCGTGACCGTTCCGTTGATCGTCCTGCTGGGCTTTCTGGCCGGACGCGCCGTCCCGGTGGGGAGCGAAAGTGCCTGGTACACCAGCCTGGTGAAGCCCGCGCTCACCCCGCCAGGCTGGGTGTTTCCGGTCGCCTGGTCGACGCTCTACGTGCTGCTCGGCCTGGCTCTCGCAATGATCCTCAATGCGCGCGGCGCGCGGGGGCGAGGGCGCGCGATCGCCTTGTTTGCCGCACAGTTCGTGTTGAATCTTGCCTGGACGCCATTGTTCTTCGGCGCGCACCGAATCGGGGCGTCGGTGCTTGTCATCGTCGCGATGCTGCTGCTCTCGATCGCCGCGACATTCCTGTTCGCGCGCATCCGGCGCGGGGCGGCGTGGCTGATGGTGCCCTATATGGTGTGGATCAGCTTTGCGGGAATGCTCACATACGGTATAGGCCGGCTCAACCCCGATGCCGAAACCCTTGTGCCGACGACGCGTACCTCCCAGATGTTGTGACGGGGCGCGCGGCGCAAGTTACTAGCAGGATGATGATGATGCAGTCCGAAAACCGGATGTTCGACGATTTCGTGAAGGTCCTCAACGGCGCCGCAGGAACCTTTGCCGGTGTCGGCCGCGAAGCGCAGTTTGGAGTTCGCGAGCGTGCCCGTGAATGGCTCGGCGGCCTCGATTTCGTGAGCCGCGAAGAGTTCGACGCGGTCAAGTCGATGGCGGCTGCGGCGCGTGACGAAAATGACGCGCTGAAGGCCCGGCTCGACGCTCTCGAAGCAAAAATGCAGGTCGGCGTCTGACTTTTCCACAGATTTCTGGGCATTCGGATCGAACGGGGTTGTCGGAGCATTTTTGCCCCGGCACCCTTTGTCGCGTGACAGGGAGTGCCAGGACGTAATGATGCTCGACCACGCCGACCATGACCAAGACGATGCTGCGCCCATCGACATGCTCGAAGCCTATTATGCTGCGCATGGATGGGAACATGAACGTCACGACGACGAGATCGTCGCGACCGTAAAGGGCAGCTGGACGACGTACGAGCTGCGCGCCTTGTGGCGCGAGGACGACAGCGTGCTGCAGTTCCTGGCGTTTCCGGACATCAAGGTGCCCGACGAACGGCGTCAGGCGGTCTACGAGACGATCGGGCTCGCCAACGAGCAGCTCTGGATCGGCCATTTCGAACTCTGGTCGACGAGTGGGATCCTGCTGTTCCGCCACGCGGCGATGGTCGATGGCGGCGAGGATGGGACGATGTCGCTGTCGGCCGCCGAACTCCTTGTCGAGTCGGCGATCGAGGAGTGCGAGCGCTTTTATCCAGTGTTCCAGTTCGTTCTGTGGGGCGGGAAAACGCCGGCGGACGCGCTTGCCTCGGCATTGATCGAAACCCAGGGCGAGGCGTGATCGCGCCCGTTTTCTTGGGCGCGGCGTGCCGATGACCGGGCGGATCCTGATGATCGGCTGTGGCAATATGGGCGGGGCGATGCTGGCCCGCTGGCTTGCCGACGGCCTTTCCCCTGACAGCGTGACCGTCGTCAGCCCCAGTATGCGCGTGATGCCACCCGGTGTGCACGTCGTCGCCGCGGTGCCCGACCCCGACGACTTTTCCGCTGAAACCGTCATGCTCGCGCTGAAGCCGCAGCAGCTTGGCGCGCTGAAGACGCCTGTGTTCGCGCGCTATGCGCCAAAACTGCTGATTTCGATCCTTGCAGGGGTCGAGATCGCCGCACTCGACCGTCTGTCCCAGGCGCAGGCGGTGGTTCGAGCGATGCCCAACCTGCCGGTTGCAATCGGCTGCGGCGTGGTTGCGCTGCACGGCGCGACGGATGACGGCGCGGCGCGTGCGACCGCGGAGGCGTTGATGACGCCGCTCGGTCTCGTCGAGTGGATCGCCGCAGAGGCGCAGTTCGATGCCGTTACCGCGCTGGCGGGATGCGGGCCGGGATTCGTGTTCCGTTTTGCCGACGCGCTGGCCAAGGCGGGGCAGGCGCTCGGCCTGCCGGCGGATCAGGCGGCTCGGCTCGCGATCGCGACGCTAGAGGGCTCAGCGCGGATGGCCGGCGCCGCGGACGTTTCGCCGGCGGTGTTGGCGGACCGGGTCGCGAGCCCGGGTGGATCGACACGCGAAGGGCTGAACGTGCTCGACGACGGCGATGCACTGGTCTCCCTGATGTCCCGCACGCTGACGGCGTCGGCACGGCGGAATGCGGAGATGGCGGCAAACGCCCGCGGCGACCTCGCGCCGCTTTAGTCAGCCGCGCAGCTTTATGACCTGCTCGCGTTCCTCTTCCGGAATCAGGCCTTCGAGCACCGCCCAATAGCCCGCAACCGCGCCGTGGCCGGCGTGATTATAGGCTGCGGACATCTTCTGTCGCGCGGCTTCGAACAGGTCGCTCTCCATCTTGCTGCCGACCGGCGTCAAGCGCAGCAGCCGCTGACGCCGGTCACGATCGCCGGGACGAACCTCGATAAAGCCACGATCGCTAAGTTCGTTCAGCACGCGGCCGAGCGACTGTTTGGTGATCGCCAGCAGCGACAGCAGCTCGCTGACCGTCATGTCCGGCTTGCGGGCGATGAAATACAGGGCGCGGTGGTGGGCGCGCCCCAGCCCCTGTTCCGCGAGCCCCGCATCGATCGACCGGACCAGATGGCTCTGACCGAAGTACAGGAGTTCCATGCCGCGACGCAGTTCGGGCTCGCGAAGAAACAGGGGTGAAGCGGGTGATGCTGAGGCAGCCATGTTGACCGGTTTAGTCTTCGGTCCTAGTCGACGGCAAGCCGTGGAAAGAGAGAAAAATTCAATGCATCCTCCGTTGTCGCAGGCCTCATCGTCCCCAGACGCGAGCATGACATTTTCGTTCGAACCGTGTGGCGATCCGGTCGCTGCGAACGAGCGTGCGCAGCGCCTGATCGATCCCGGCTTCGGCCGGGTCTTCACCGACCATATGGCGATGATCCGCTTCAGCGACGCGAAGGGCTGGCACGATGCCAGGATCACGACGCGCGCGCCGATCATGATGGATCCCGCATCGTCGGTTCTGCACTATGCGCAGGAAATCTTCGAGGGGATGAAGGCCTATCGACTCGCCGATGGCGGCACCGCGCTCTTCCGGCCCGAAGCCAATGCGCGGCGTTTCCAGGATTCGGCCCGCCGGATGGCGATGCCCGAGCTTCCCGAATCGCTGTTCCTCGAATCGGTCGAGCGGCTGGTCCGGACGGATCAGGACTGGATTCCCGACAGCGACGGCGGCGCGCTGTATCTGCGACCGTTCATGTTCGCGAGCGAGGTGTTTCTGGGAGTCAAGCCGAGCGCCGAATATCTCTACATGGTGCTCGCCTCGTCGGTCGGTGCCTATTTCAAGGGCGGTGCCTCCGCGGTCTCGATCTGGGTCAGCCAGCATTATACGCGTGCGGCACAGGGCGGCACGGGCGCGGCGAAGTGCGGCGGCAACTACGCCGCCAGCCTGCTCGCTCAGAAGGAAGCGATCAGCCAGGGCTGTGACCAGGTCGTCTTCCTCGATGCGGTCGAGCGCCGCTGGGTCGAGGAACTCGGCGGCATGAACGTCTTCTTCGTGTTTGCGGACGGCAGCCTGTCGACTCCCGCGCTCACGGGCACGATCCTGCCCGGCATCACCCGCGATTCGATCCTGACGCTCGCGCGGGCGCAGGGGATCACCGTGCGCGAGGAGCCCTATGCGATCGATCAGTGGCGCGCCGACGCGGCGAGCGGCAAGCTTGTCGAGGCGTTCGCCTGCGGCACCGCTGCGGTCGTGACCCCGATCGGGACCGTCGCGTCGCCCGAGGGCCGCTTCACGATCGGCGGCGGCGAGCCGGGCGCGATGACGCTGCGGATCCGCGATTCGCTCGTCGCGATCCAGCGCGGTCTGGCGCCGGATGCCAATGGGTGGGTCCATCGACTCGATTAAGACGCGATAGGGCTTTTCTCGTCGGGGCGCGCCGCTATAAGGCCGCCTCTGCTGGGGCGTCGCCAAGTGGTAAGGCAGCGGCTTTTGATGCCGCCATGCGCAGGTTCGAACCCTGCCGCCCCAGCCAATCCTTCCTGCGTCTATCGGTTCTGCCATATATGGGGAGCCGAGGATTGAGTGAAAGCAGGCGGTGATGACCCATCCTTATGATCTTGAACGGTTCGTCACTGCGCAGGCGGCAATCTACGAGTCCGCGCTTGCCGAGATAAGCGGCGGCGCCAAGCGTGGGCATTGGATGTGGTTCATCTTCCCGCAGATTGCCGGGCTCGGTCGAAGTGCGATGGCGCAGCATTATGCGATCGTGTCGCTGGAGGAGGCGCGGGCCTATCTCGCGCATCCGGTGCTCGGGGCGCGTCTGCGGCAGTGCGTGGAAGCGCTCGGCGCGCTGACGGGGACGAGTGCCCGGGCCGTTTTCGGTGAGATCGATGCGATGAAGCTGCGATCGTCGCTGACGCTGTTCCGCGAGGCGGGGAACGATCCGCGGTTCGGCGCGGCGCTCGATCGCTGGTTTGCCGGGACGAGCGACGCGGCCACCCTCGGCCTCATCAACAGACCAAGCTGACGACGATCTGCGCCGCGCCGTTCAGTCCTCGGCCCAGCGCCGGAGCAGGTTGGATTGCGTCTTGGCGAGCAGGTCCAGTTCGGGCGTCTTGCCCAGCCGCTCGAACAGCGCGTGGCGGGCGGTTTCAAGATCGAACAGCAGTTCCCGCGCATCCGCGTCCCGAACGAGGCTCCGGACCCAGGTCACCGCGGCAAGCCGCTCGCCCGACACGACCGGCGCCACGCGGTGCAGCGAGGTCGTCGGATAGCAGACCGCCGAGCCCGCGGGCAGCTTGACGTCCTGTTCGCCGGCGGCGGACTCGATCACCAGTTCGCCGCCTTCATAATCGTCAGGCTCGCTGAGGAAGACCGTCACCGACACATCGGTCCGCATCCCGCCCATGATCGCATCGTCGACATGGCTGCCATAGGCCATGCCCGCATCATAGCGGCTGAAGAGCGGCGGGCGGACGACATGCGGCCGCGTCGCCATGCGGAACAGGGCATTGTCGAGCAGCCGGTCGACGACGAGGTCCTGCATCTCGGCAAGCAACGGGTCGCCGCGGTCGACCTGTTCGTTGCGTTTGACCGTGCGTGCCTCGCGCCCCGCGGTCCGTCGTCCGTCGACATAGCGGGTCTTGCGCATATTATCTCGCAGCCACTGGAGATTGTCCGCATCCAGGACGTTGGCAATCATGATCATCATGGGAAATCTCGCAAATCCGGCATGGAGCCGGGTGATGCGCCCCTAACAGTTCAGTGCCCTCCCGGCCAACGCGTCGGGACCAAGGAGATAGTATGCGTACAAAATTATGGATGGGCGTCGGCGCCTTTGTGATCGCGCAATCGGGCCAAGCCGCCATCGCCGACGCGGTCGCCAAGCCAATGCCGTCGCCAGCTCAGCAGGTTGGTGAAGGCGAGGGTGAAGGTGAAGGACGGCGGGTCGTCCGGTCGGGCAAGGCTCGGCATGCGGTGACGTCGCCGCGGCGCGCGCGGGCTGCGCAGCAGCAGCGTGGCCAGCGCGGCGAAGGCGAATATGAGGGTGGTGAGAACGAGCGCGGCGAGGGTGGCGAAAACGAGGGTGGCGAGGGCGAACGATGAGCCGGCTACGCCCTTTGGCGTGACCAGCACTGCCGCACGGATCGGCATGATCCGTGCGGCAGTCACGAGACTGCACCATAGGCATCGCCCCGGCGGTGACGAACGGACGGTCAGTCGGTTCGTGGTCCGCTCGGCCTGGCGCGATAGCGATCGAACCATGCGATGATCGCGGAGGCCTTTGCCGCGGATTGCGACGGCCGTGCGGTGAAGCCGCCGTGGCTCGCACCCGGCACCTTGACGAGCGCGGTCGGTATGCCGCGGATCTGCAGCGCGGCGTAATATTGCTCGGATTCCGAAACGGGCGTGCGGTAGTCGTCACTACCCACCACGACCAGGGTCGGTGTCTTGACGTTGCCGACGAGACTGAGCGGCGAGCGGTTCCAGTAACTCATCGGATCCTCCCATGGCAGCTTGGTGAACCAGTAGCGCGAGGTAAACAGCGTGTTGTCCATCGTCAGCGCCTCGCTTGCCCAGTTGATCACCGGCTTTTGCGTCGCCGCGGCCCTGAACCGGTCGGTCTTGCCGACGATCCAGGCGGTCAGGACGCCGCCGCCCGATCCGCCGGTGACGAACAGATTGTCTGCATCCGCGGTCCCGTCCGCGATCGCCGCATCAACCGCGGCGATCAGGTCGCCATAATCGTCGGACGGGTATTTCTTGTCGATCAGATTGGCGAATTCGGCACCGTAGGAGGTCGAGCCGCGCGGGTTGGTCCACAGCACCGCATAGCCCGCCGCGGCATAGAGTTGCATGTCGGTGGCAAACCCAGGGCCATAGGCGCTGTTCGGCCCACCATGGATTTCCAGGATCAGCGGCACGCGCTGGCCGAGCGTGCGATTGGCGGGCGTTGCGAGCCACGCGTCGATCGCGCGGCCATCGGGCGCGGTCACCGCGATCTTGCGGATCGGTGCGAGCGTCTTGGCGCCGGTCATCACCGCGTTGAGTTGCGTCAGCCGCCGGGACTTGCCACCGCTCGACACCCAGACATCGGCGGGGGCGCTTCCGTCGCCGCCGGTATATGCGATCGTTCCGCCCCTCGCGACGGAAAACTCGCCCCCGGTATAGGGCCGGTCGAGCCCGCCGCCCGCGACATTGTCGACCAGCGGCGTCGTCCGGCCGTCGAGGCCGATGCGCGCGATCCGGCGCTGGCCGTGATCGTCATAGCTCGCATAGAGGCTGCGCCCGTCGGCGGCCCACACTGCATCCTCGATCCCGCGATCGAGCGCGGCGGTCAGCGAGCGGGCACTGCCGGCGTTGCGGTCGCCGAGGTAAAGCTGGGTATTCTCGTAACTGCGCCGCTTGTCATCGAAGCCGAGCCACGCGATCCGCGTGCCGTCGGGAGAGATCCGCGGCTGCGCATCGGGGCCGTCGCGGGTCGTCAGCGTCCGCATCGCGCCGCTCGTCGTGTCGACCGCAATGACATCCGAGTTCATCACCTGCCGCTCGGCATCGGGCCCGCGGATCGCGGCGAACACGATCCCGCGGCCGTCGGGCGTCCATGACAAAGGTCCGCCGTCATCGAACGCGCCGAAGGTCAGCTGTTGCGGTGCGCCGCCGTCGGCCGCGACGACGAACAGATGATCGCGGCCGGGCTTCACATAGCCGGGGCCATCGTTGCGATAGTTGACGCGGTCGATTATCGTCAGCGGCTCGGCCCATTTTGCGCCCTCGGGCTTGGGCGGTGCCTTGCCGAGCATCGTCGCCTCGCCCGCGACGGTCGCGACATAGGCGAGCCGGGTGCCGTCGGGCGACCAGGCGAGCGCCTGAGGATCGCCGGGAAAGCCCGTCACCCGCGCGCTCGTCCCGGTCGCGATCCAGCGGACGAACAGTTGCGACTGCTCGCCGTCGCGCGCGGCATAGGCGACGCGCGTGCCGTCGGGGGACCAGCGCGGGTCGGACCCTTGCGCGGCGAACGGCGACTGGCGACCGGTCGCAACGTCGATCAGCCACAGCGACGACTGCACACGGTCGGTCATGACGTCGGCGGTGCGGCGGACATAGACGATCGTGCGTCCGTCAGGGCTGATCTGCGGGTCCGCTGCGATCGACAGGCCGAAGAGGTCGGCGCCGGTGAAGCGCCGCGTCGGGGCGTCGGCGGGGGCCGCGATCGGCTGCTGCTGCGCGACGGCGGGGGTAGCCGACAGCAGGGCGAGAACGAGGGTGAGGCGCAAGCACGGCTCCTTTGACGATGATCGAGGCGCGATCATGCCCGATCCCCCGGCCCGTGCAAGGGCAGGGGCGGGGGCGTCACCGGTCGGGTAATCGTCAGCCGGTCGGCGCGAGGAACACCGCCTCGGGGACGCGCAGGGTCTGATCGGTCGGCGCGAGACGGCCGTCCTTGCCAAGCGCCATGACCGCGATCGTGCCCGACCGCTCATTCGCGACGAGCATCTGCCGCTGATCCTCGAGCAGCAGGAAGATGCGCGGCCAATGTCCGCCGGCGGCGATGTGCTGGACGAGGGTCGGCACTCCGTCGCGATCGAGCGCGAACACCGCGATGCTGTCAGAGCCGCGGTTCGAGACGTAGAGGTGCCGGCCGGCGCGATCGATCGCGATGTGCGCGGCCTGGGACGACCCGACATGGTCGCCGGGCAGGGTGGACAGCTGCGTGCGGGTGGTGAAACGCCCGTCCGGCTGTGCATCGAGCATGGTCACGGTATTGGCGAGTTCGGCGACGACATAGGCGCGTGGCAGGCGGGGATGCCAGACGAGGTGGCGCGGTCCCGTTCCCGGCGGCGCGCGCCAGGCCGGGACCGGTGCTGCAAGGCTGCGCGCTCCCGGATCGAACCGATAGGCGAAGATCGTGTCGGCGCCGAGGTCGACCGAATGCAGCCAGCGCCGATCGGGGCTGAACCCGACCCAGTGCGCATGCGGCCCCTCCTGACGGCTCTTGTCGGGACCGGTCCCCTCATGGCGGAAGATCGTCGGTTCGCCCGGCGCACCGGTCGCGGGATCGATGCGGTAGAAGCCGACGCTGCCGCTCGAATAATTGGCGATGGCGAGGCAGCCGGACGCGTCGTCGAACGCGGCATGGCAGGGATCGGCACCACCCGACGGCATCGTGCCGCGCGCTTTCCAGCCGGGCGCAAAGCCGGTCACCGACCCTTTCGCCTGCTCGCGCAGGACATACCATAGCCCCGTGCGGGGTGCCCGCACCGCGAACGACGCGTCGTCGATCCCGGCGACCGGCGGCTCGACCTGCCAGCGATTGCGCGCGCGGTCATGCGACAGCGTGTACAAGCCCTTGCCGCCCTCGCGCGCATAGGTGCCGACGAGCACGCGGGCGTCGCGCGGCGATGTCGGCGCGGCGCGCAGACCGGTGGCGAGCGTCGCGGTCGCCATGCCGCAGAGCAGTGTTCGGCGGGTGATGTTATTGAAAACAGGTGGCGTCATGGATGGCGGTCCGATGGTTGATCCTCCACCCCAGCTTACCATCTAAGAAGCGGTCTCGCGCAAGGGGCTCTCCAGACCGAGGATAGACCGACGAGCGAAGATCCTGTCATGCCCGGTACAAAGCTGGGCGCTGAACGAAATCCACACGCTGATGACGAGTCCGGCTTCGACGCGGGATCGCAACCGCGTGGCGGGCGCTCGATCCCGCGGGGCCGGCTGTCGCGGCTGGGCGTGTTCGGACGGCTTGCCGGTGGCGTGGCCGGCGGGGTGGTGGCCGAGGGGGCCCGGCGGCTCGCGAGTGGCGAGCGTCCGCGCATGTCGGACCTGCTGCTGACTCCCGCCAATGCGGTGCGCGTCGCGGACCAGCTATCGCATCTGCGCGGTGCGGCGATGAAGCTCGGCCAGATAGTGTCGATGGACGCGGGCGACATGCTGCCGCCCGAACTGGCGACGATCCTCGCCAGGCTGCGCAACGATGCGCATCACATGCCGCCCGCGCAGCTCGACCGGGTGCTCACGGCCGAATGGGGGAAAGACTGGCGCCGCCGCTTCGCCCATTTTCAGGCGCATCCGGTCGCGGCCGCATCGATCGGCCAGGTTCACCGGGCACGGCTCCCCGACGGACGCGTGCTGGCGATCAAGGTGCAATATCCGGGCGTGAAGGACAGCATCGACGCGGATGTCGACAATGTCGCGACGCTGCTGCGCGTGTCGGGGCTGTTGCCCAAGGAACTCGACATCACGCGGCTGCTCGGTGATGCGAAACAGCAATTGCACGACGAGGCGGATTATGTCCGCGAGGGCGAGATGCTGGAACGCTATCGCGCGCTGGTGGGCGACGATGCGGGGCTGCTGGTTCCACAACTCGAGCCGACATTGTCGACCCCGCGCGTGCTGGCGATGGAGTATATCGACTGTACGCCGATCGAGAGCCTTGAGACCGCACCCCAGGATGTACGCGATGCGGCGATGGAGCGGCTGATCAGGCTCACGCTGCACGAACTGCTCGACTGGCGGCTGATGCAGACTGATCCCAATTTCGCGAATTATCGCTGGCAGGCCGAGACGGGACGGATCGTCCTGCTCGACTTCGGGGCCGCGCGCGCGGTGCCGCAGGTCGTGGCGGACGGGTATCGCCGGCTGCTGGCCGCGGGGCTCGCCGGACAGCGCGACGCGGTCCGCGACGCCGCCGTGCAGGCGGGCTTTCTGGGCGAGGCCGCGGTCGTGGGGCATCGGCCGCAGATCGACCGCATGATCGACGTGATCCTGGCAGAGATGAACCAGACGGGGCCGTTCGACTTCGGCGATCGCAGCTTCGTCTCGGTGCTGCGGGACGAGGGAGCGGCGATCGCACGCGACCGGTCGACCTGGCATATCCCGTCGGCCGACATGCTGTTCGTGCAGCGGAAGATCAGCGGTACCGCGCTGCTCGCGGCACGGCTGAAGGCGCGCGTGGACGTGCGAGCAATGGTCGAACCTTATTGTGAGTCAAATGAAAGCCGTACTGACCTATAAAGGCGATCACCGGCTGCGATTTTCCTGTTTTGGCACTTATGCTGCGGCGCGGTATCGCGACTCCAAACGTTAAGGCTGCATGGACCCGGGCAATTTCCGCGGTGACACGCCCGATTTGGAGATTTGAGTATGCGTAACAAGCGTCCCGACGGGATTGTCGACTATACCGGCCCGGCCGGTGGCTGGGGTGCGCTCAAGGCGGTCGCGACGTCGCTGAAGGCCCAGCAGATCGTGGTGCGCGGCGGGCAGACGCTGCTCAAATCCAACCAGCCCGACGGGTTCGACTGTCCGAGCTGCGCCTGGCCCGACCCCAAGCATACCTCGTCGTTCGAATTCTGCGAGAACGGCGCCAAGGCGGTGGCGTGGGAATCCACGGCGAAGCTGATCGGCGCCGACTTCTTCGCCAAGCACAGCGTCGCCGAGATCTGGAAGCAGAGCGATCACTGGATCGAGGATCAGGGACGCGTCACCGAACCGCTGCGCTACAACGCCGCAACCGACCATTATGAGGTCGTGACCTGGGCGGAGGCGATGGCCGCGATCGGTGCGGGTCTGGCCGCGGTGCCGGATCCGAACCAGGCTGAATTCTATACCTCGGGCCGCTGCTCGAACGAGGCGGCGTTCCTCTATCAGCTGTTCGTGCGGCTGTACGGGACCAACAACTTCCCCGACTGTTCGAACATGTGCCACGAGGCGACGTCGGTCGGCCTCCCCAAGTCGATCGGGATCGGCAAGGGTACGGTCAGTCTCGAGGATTTCGACCATACCGACCTGATCCTGTCGATCGGCCATAATCCGGGGACGAACCATCCTCGGATGATGGCGACGCTGCGCGAGGTGTCGCGCCGCGGTGGCAAGATCATCGTGTTCAACCCGCTCAAGGAGCGCTCGCTCGAACGCTTCGAATCGCCGCAGTCGGTGGTCGAGATGGCGACGATGTCGGCGACCCAGATCGCCAGCTCCTATCTGCAGGTGAAGGTCGGCGGTGACGCCGCGGCGCTCAAGGGTATCGCCAAGGCACTCGTGGCGCTCGACGAGGCAGCGCGCGCCAGCGGCGGCGAACCCGCGCTCGACCATGCGTTCATCGCCGAACATACCGACGGGCTCGAGCCCTATATCGCCGATCTTGCACAGACCGACTGGGCCGATATCGAACAGGCGAGCGGCCTGCGCCGGGCGGATCTCGAGGACGTCGCGCGGATCTATGCGTCGTCCAAGGCGACGATCGCCTGTTACGGCATGGGGATCACCCAGCACCGCACCGGGACCAGCAACGTCCAGCAGCTCGCCAACCTGTTGCTGCTGCGCGGCAATATGGGCCGCCCCGGCGCCGGGATCTGTCCGCTGCGCGGGCACAGCAACGTGCAGGGCGACCGGACGGTCGGCATTACCGAACGCCCGATGCCGCTGCTGCTCGACCAGATGAAGAAGGTCTTCAACTTCGAACCGCCGCGCGAGCATGGCCATTCGGTGGTCGAGAGCATCGCGGCGATGCGCGACGGCAAGGCCAAGGCGATCGTCTGTCTCGGCGGCAACCTCGCCATCGCGTCGTCCGATCCGCAGGCCTGCGCCGAAGGGTTTCGCAATCTCGATCTGGCGGTGCACATCACCACCAAGCTTAACCGCACCATGCTGTTGATGGCGAAGGACACCTATATCCTGCCATGCCTGGGCCGGACCGAGCTCGATACGCAGGCCGGTGGCCCACAGTCGGTCACCGTCGAGGATTCGATGTCGATGGTCCACTCGTCGCGCGGCTTCCTGATGCCGCCGGGCGAGAATGTGAAGTCCGAGATCTGGATCGTCGGCGAGATCGCCAAGGCGACGCTCAAGGGCAAGGGCGATATCGACTGGGATGCCTATGTCGCCAATTACGACCTGATCCGCGACAAGATCGAGGCCGTGTTCCCAGATTTCGCCGATTACAACGCGCGCATTCGCAAGCCCGGCGGGTTCCATCTGCCCAATTCCGCCGCGATGCGGATCTGGAAGACGAGCAGCGGCAAGGCGAACTTCATCGTCGCCGAGGGGATCGAGGAAGACGAGACCGCAAACACGCCGGACGTGCTGCGTCTGACGACGCTGCGGGCGCATGATCAGTATAACACGACCGTCTACAGCCTCGACGACCGGTATCGCGGTGTCTTCGGCCGTCGCGACATCCTGTTCATGAACGAGCGGGACATGGCGCGGCTTGGCTATGCGGAGGGCGATGTCGTCGATGTCGCCACCGCGTTGCAATATGCGCATCCCGACCGCGTCGTGCAGAAGCTGACGCTGGTCCGCTATGCGCTGCCGGACGGGTGCATCGCGTCCTATTATCCCGAGACGCAGCCGCTGATCGCGCTCGAGGATCATGATCCGCAGAGTTTCACGCCGTCCTACAAGTCGGTGCCGGTCACGGTGCGGCGGGCCGGCGGGGACGTTGGTGCGGAGCGCGGCGTGGCGCGCGCGGGGGTCGTCGGTCAGAGCCAGGCCGCGATGGCATGAGCGCGGGATACGCGCCGACGATCGACACCTATGCGACGCTCGCGGCGGCCAAGGCCGCGGCGTGGCGTCGCTCACCGGTGGGCTTCTTCGCGGGCGCGATCCTGGCGGGAACTTATATCGGAATCGCGATGATCCTGGCGATCAGCGCGGCGGCGGGGCTTCCTTCCGGCGTCCGGCCGCTGGTGATGGGCGCGACGTTCGGCATCGGCCTGATCCTGACGGTATTCGCCGGCGCCGAGCTGTTCACCGGCTATGTCATGTATCTTGGCTTCGGCCTGGCGAAGCGGACCATCAGCTATGGTGAAGCAATCACGCTGGCGGCTGTCGTCTGGCTCGGCAATCTGGTCGGCGGCGTCCTGTTATCGGCAATCTTCGCAATCGGCGGGGGCGGCGCCGTGTTCGCCAATGCCGACACGATGTTCAACGCCTATGTACAGCACAAGGTCGAGGCGGACGGTATCGCGTTGTTCGCGCGGGCGATCCTGTGCAACTGGCTCGTCTGTCTCGCGATCTGGACGGCGGCGCGGATGAAGGGCGATGCGGCCAAGTGCATCGCGATGGCCTGGATCCTGCTCGCGTTCGTTGCTGCCGGCTTCGAGCATTCGGTCGCCAACATGACCGCGCTCACGCTCGGCCTCATGGCGCCGCATCCGGTGATCGATCTGGCGGGCACGGTGCACAATCTCGTTGTTGTGACCGCGGGAAACACCGTCGGCGGGCTGGTCTTCGTCGTCTTCGGGTACATGCTCGCGGCCAGGACGGATGCCGCGGCCGCGCCAGCGGCGGACTGACGCGCACTTGGCGAAGAAGCATTATCTCACCGCGACGCTGCCCGATGGCTATGTGAAGACGATCGGGCCTACGGCGACTGCGTTCACGCACTACTGGCGGATCGTCGCGGTGCTCGCCAACGGTAAGACCGAAGTGTTCTGGGGGCACAGTAAGTCATTGGCCGAGGCGAAGAAGAAGCGCGTCGCGGCCGAGGAGGCGTCGATCCAACGCGGCTGGCGGTCGCATGCATTCGAAATCGTCGAGCTCGTTCGCTCGTAGACCGTCAGCCCGTACAGTTGGGCCAAACGCGAAACGGCCGCCCCGCACATGATGTGCGGGGCGGCCGTTCTTTTATGCCCCGAATGAGACCACGCGCGAACGGCGTGATCTCGTCCTCGTGCCGGTCAGGCGAGCATGCGGACGCTGGGCTCACGATCCCAATAGCGCTTTGCACCCGCGGTCGCGATGTCGGCCAGCGCCACCACACCCGCATCGGGCTCTACGCCGGCCTTGTCGAGAAGCGGCTTGGCCGCATCGCTGGCGCCGATCGCCTTCAGATGACCGAACGCATCCATGACCCACTGGACCGCCGCGCCTTCCTTCAGGAGCATCTTGCACCCGTCGGCCGACAGGACGACCGCCACCGCGTCGAAGATCTGCGACGGGCTGCCCGCAAGCTGGCCCTGTGCCTTCTTCATGCTGCCATCGGCGAGCTTCGCGCCACCGACCTTGGGCGCGACCAGCACCGGCTTGCCGCCTGCACCCTCGACCGCCGCGACGACCGCGTCGATCTCCGCGCCATCCGACCCGTCGGCAATCAGGATCCCGACCTGACGGCCCTCGAGCGTCTCCTTCATGTTCTTCTGAATCGACAATGCCGGGCTCGGTGGCATGTCGACCGGAGCGCGGAACGCCGGATTGGCCGCCGGCAGGGGGATGCCGAGACCATCGGCAACGCGCGTGGCCAGTTCCTCGTTCACGTTGCGGAGGTTGGCGACGGTGCGCTCCTGAACATGTGCCAGACCGACCTTCGACAGCTCGAAGGTGAAGGCCGACGCGATATGCGCCTTCTCATTGTCGGTCGCCGACACCCAGAACAGCCGTGCCTGGCTATAATGATCGCCGAACAGTTCGGCGCGCATGCGCAGCTTCTCGCCCTGCTCGTCGGCACCGGTCGGGTTGGTGGTCGTCACGAAGCCGTTCGGCGACTCGCGCGGGCCACCGTCTTCGCTGACAACCGACAGGCTGTTCGGCTCGTAATTGGCGCGACCCTTGGGCACCTTGGTCTGCATCATTCCGTCACGCTGGAAATTGCCAGCGGGGCTGCGCGGTGCGTTGACCGGGATCTGATGGAAGTTGGTTGTGCCGAGACGTGACTTCTGCGTGTCGAGATAGCTGAACAGGCGGCCCTGAAGCAGCGGATCGTTCGAGAAATCGATGCCGGGGACGATGTTCGTCGGCAGGAACGCGACCTGCTCGGTCTCAGCGAAGAAGTTGTCGACATTGCGGTCGAGCACCATCCGGCCGATGATCCGGACGGGAACGTCCTCCTCAGGGATCAGCTTGGTCGAATCGAGCACGTCATAAGGCTGTGCCTCGGCGAATGCCTTGTCGAACACCTGGATGCCGAGCTCCCACTCGGGGAAGTCGCCGGTGTCGATCGCTTCCCACAGGTCGCGACGATGATAGTCGTTGTCCGCGGCCTGGAGCTTGAGCGTCTCGTCCCAGATCGTCGACTGGAGACCAAGTTTCGGCTTCCAGTGGAACTTGACGAAGCTCGACTTGCCTTCCTCGTTCACGAGCTGGAACGTGTGAACGCCGAAGCCTTCCATCATCCGCAGCGAACGCGGCAGGGTGCGGTCGGACATCGCCCACATCTGCATGTGCGTCGATTCCGGAGTCAGCGATGCCCAGTCCCAGAAGGTGTCGTGCGCCGAACCCGCCTGCGGATAGGCACGGTCGGCCTCCATCTTCACCGAATGGATCAGGTCCGGGAACTTGATCGCGTCCTGGATGAAGAACACCGGGATGTTGTTGCCAACGAGATCCCAATTGCCCTCGGTTGTGTAGAACTTGACCGCGAAGCCGCGCACGTCGCGCGGGGTGTCGACCGAACCGGCGCCGCCGGCGACCGTCGAGAAGCGCGTGAAGAGCTCGGTCTTCGTGCCCTTCTTGAACACCGCCGCCTTGGTCAGGTCGGAAATATCGTCGGTCGCCTCGAAATAGCCGTGCGCACCCGTTCCGCGCGCGTGGACGATCCGCTCGGGGATCCGCTCGTGATCGAAATGGAAGATCTTCTCGCGGAGCACGAAATCCTCGAGCAGCGTGGGACCACGCGCGCCGGATTTCAGGCTGTTCTGGTTGTCGGACACGGGCACGCCGTGATTGGTGGTCAGGACGGGGACGTCGCCGCCTGCCTGCTGATGCGTCTCACCACCGTTGCCGGGGTTGCGCTGTTCGATGTCGCTCATTGCGGATCCTTGCTGTCGAGGACGAAGTTCGGGGGCTCAACGTGCGATCCACCAGACCGGGTCCATGCAGACGGCAAGGAATCGGCCTGCTTCATGTTAGGGGATCAGGTCGTGGGCGACGGATGTTGCCCGGACCACGCCGAACCGAGTCCGTTTCCAGCAGGTGCCCGGAATCGCCGGAGTTTTTTCGCCGACCGCCAGAGCAGAAGCAGGCCGATCGCGAACAGGAACAGCGCACCGAACAGGAATGCGAGGTAGAAACCTGGTGCGAGCCAAGCCGATCGTATCACCGGCGCGACCTCCGCACCGTCCATGGCGGCCCCTGCGATCGTGGTCATCGGCACTGTACTGGTTTCGATCGCTGTCATGGCGTGTCCCCGGCCGAACCGGCGCCGTGGCGGCACCGCATCCGACCTGGGGTATGCGCGCGATTTATTGCACGCGTGGGACAGACCGTATCATTGCGTCACCCGCTGCGGGGCCGGAACGCGCCGATCCCGGCGATTGCGAGGCGACGGGCAGGAATCGCGGTCTCGGCAAAGCTGAGGCGGAGCAGACGGGCGGTGACCGGGGTCGCAAAGGCGATCCGCTGAGTCGCGAGCGCATAGGCGATGTTGGGCAGTTCGCCCTTGCCGGCCTCTTGCCAGTTGGTGCCGTCGGTGCTCGTCTCGATCCGGTAGTCCTTTGGCGGCGCAGTGTCTGCCATCACCGCGCGCGACGGCGTCAGGCTGAACCCGGCAAGCGTCTCGGTCGCGCCAAGGTCGATCGTCACCGAGGCGGGGGCGCCGGGTTTGGGGGCGGGCAGCGCCCAGCTCGTCGCGGTGTCGTTGTCGAGCAGTGCCTGCGCGCCGGGGGCGGAGGCGGCGGCGATCGACCAGCGCGTCGTGGCCACGATGCTCGGGTCCGACGCGACGACGGTGGCGACCGCGGCGGGCGCGACCTGGCGGAAGAGCGCGATTTCGCGGATCGCGGGACAGGCCGGCGCCTCAAGGATTCGCAGGCGCAGGCGGCGGGCTGTGACCGGCGCGGGCAGGCGGATGATCCGCTGCGCGCCGATGCAGGCGTGCTGTGCCAGTTCACGCCACCGGCCGTCCACTTCGGCATCGACCGCAAACCGCGTCACGCGCAGCCCGAGCGGGAGATATTCGCGCAGGCGGATGAGGTCGAAGGTTCGGCCGGGGGGAAGGTCGAGCACGAGGCTGGGCGTCGTGATGCCGTCGGCGGTCGACCAATAGCTGTCGGCGCGACCGTCGAGAACGTTTGCCGGCGAAAAGCCTGCGCCGCGGCTCTGGCTGGCGGTCGCGACCGCGCCCTGGGCGAGGTCGCGCGCGAAGGTGGCGGCCTGCGCGGTGCCGAAGGATTTCAGCACGGCGACGTCGATATCGGCGAGGCGGCCGCGCCGGTCGGGCGGCAGGTTGAGGTTTAGGTTGGTGCCGCGACCGACCGACTCGTCGTACAGCTTTACCAGCCGCGCGGGCGTCTTGACCTTCGCATCCTCGTCCGCGTGATAGAACCAGCCCGGGCGGATCGAGACGTCGGTCTCGGCCGGCCACCAGAGCGGCGCACCCCGCACGCCCGAATTGCCCTCGCTCTGGACATAGGGATGGTTCGGCATGGTCGGCCAGCAGGGATCGCCCGCGACGCCGTCCTCATTGCCGACCCAGCGGACATCAGCGCCGAGCGGATCGAAGGTGCAGGCCATCGGCTGATGCTGATGGACCAGCGCGACGATCGACGGCCAATTGTAATATTTCGGCGCATCGATCTTCCGCGTGTCGCGCGCGCCGCCATAATAGCCGTCGCCGCCATTGGCGCCGTCGAACCAGAATTCGAACAGCGTTCCATAGCGCGTGCAGAGCTCGACCACCTGCTTGCGGAAATACTCGACATAGGCCGGCCGGCCATATTCCGCGTGGTTGCGATCCCAGGGCGAGAGGTACAGGCCGAAATCGAGCCCGGCCCGCCTGGTTGCGCGCTCCATCTCGCCGACGACATCGCCCTTGCCGTTCTTGTACGGGCTGTTGCGGATGCAATGCTCGGTCAGCATCGTCGGCCACAGGCAGAACCCGTCATGATGCTTGGCGGTCAGGATGATGCCGCGCATGCCGCCTGCCTTGGCCGCCGCAACGATCTGGTCGGGGTCGAAATCGGTCGGATCGAAGAGCTTGGGATCCTCGTCGCCATAGCCCCATTCGCGATCGGTGAAGGTGTTGATCGAGAAATGGACAAAGGCATATTGCTCGCGCGCATGCCAGGCGAGCTGGCGTTTCGACGGCGTCGCACCCCATGGCCTGGGGGCGGCCGCGCGGGTCGCCGCGAGCGCAGGCGTCGCGGTTGCGGCCAGGCCCGATGCGAGCAGGAGGCGGCGGGAAACTTCGGTCATCAACGTCTCCATGGGAATTCAGGCGGCGGGGCGGCCGAACGAGGGGGGGCGGTCAGCGAGCTTCGCGCCGAACGCGGGATCAGGGGTGGCGGACATGGTGAAGCGCAGCGTACCGCCCGCGACGAGATCGGCATGCGCGATCCAGCTTTTCGTCCAGGGCTTGCCGTTCCAAGTGACCGCGGTGACATAGGGCGTATCGGCGCGGTTGCCCGGCGCCTCGATCACGACCTTACGCTTGCCCCCGACCTTGAGTTCGGCGCGGGTGAAGAGCGGCGAGCCGAACACATAGACCGCCGCGACCGGATCGACCGGGTAGAGGCCGAGCGCTGACATCACGAACCATGCGCTCATCTGGCCGCAATCGTCATTGCCGATGATCCCGTCGGGCGCGCGCTTGTACATCGTCGTCAGGATCTTGCGGACCAGCGCCTGCGTCTTCCAGGGCTGGCCGACATAGGCGTAGAGATAGGGCACGTGCTGATCGGGTTCGTTGCCGTGCGCATATTGGCCGATCAGCCCCGAAATGTCGGGCGGCGCGTCCTTGGGCAGCGTCGAAGGCGCGGCGAACAGCGCGTCGAGGCGCGCAGCGAACTTCGCATCGCCGCCGAAATGCGCGATCTGGCCGTAGAGGTCATGCTGGTTGAGGAAGGTCGTCTGCCAGCCATTGGCTTCGGTGAAGTCGTGGTAGCGCTTGATATGGCCGAGCTGGATCGGGTCATAGGGTGTCAGCCAGCTCCCATCGGCAAGCTTAGGCCGTGCAAGCCCAATCGTCGGGTCGAGCACGTTGCGATAGTTCCGGCTGCGTTCGCGCAGGCGGGCGGCGTCGTCGGTCGCCCCGGCCTTCGCGGCGAGGGCGGCCATCGCCCAGTCGTCATAGGCATATTCCTGCGTCCGGCTGACCGACTCGTCGACCTGATCGGCGGGCAGATAGCCACGCGCGATATAGGTGCCCCGCGCGCGGCTGTTGACGAGGTCGGGGGCCTTGGCGTCGAACGCGCGCGTGCGGATCGCGGGCCAGGCGGCGGCATAGTCGGCGTCGATGCCCTTGGCCGCGGCCTCCGCCATGATCGCGACCGAATGCCAGCCGATCATCGTGCCGGTCTCGACCCCCTGGAGCGGCCAGCAGGGCGGGCCATAGGCGCTCTGCTGCGTCTGGCGGACCAGGTCACGGACGAGTGACCGCGCGCGATCGGGCGCGACCAACGTCAGCAGCGGGTGGAGCGTCCGATAGGTGTCCCAGGTCGAATAGGTGCTGTAGGCCTGTTCGCCCTTGGGCACGCTGTGGACCAGCCGGTCGAGCCCGATATAGCGGTCGTCGACATCCGAAAAGAGCGTCGGCGCGAGCATCGCATGATAGAGCGCGGTGGCCATGACGACGCGCTGGTCGTCGCTGCCACCGTCGATCTTCACGGTCTTGAGCGCGTCGGCCCAGTCGCCGATGGCCTGGCGCCGCGCGGCATCGAAGTCGCGCGAGGCCGAGGCTGCGAGGTTGGTCCGTGCGCCCGCCATGTCGACCGCGGAGACCGCAGTGCGCACGACGATCGGGGCGGAGCCCGCATCGTCGTAGTGCAATACCGCGCGCACGCGGTCGGCGGTCGCGATCGCGCCGTTGACGACTTGGTCGCCCGCATGGAGCGTGATCCGGTCCGGCTTGCGCGAGACCTGCATCGCGAAGTGGATGCGGCGCCCCTTGGCCCAGCGGAAGGTGCGGCGGCTGCCGATCAGGATGCCGTCCGATTCGAGCTCGATCCGGCTGTCGTCGATCAGCGGGCCTTCGCCCGGGCGGCTGTCGCGGTAATTGCCGAGGTCGATCAGGAGATGCCCGGGGCCGGCGGGAAAGCGGTGCCGCTGCCAGCCGACGCGCGCTTCGGCGGTGAGTTCGGAGCGAACGCCGTTGCCGAGCGTGCAGGCATAATAGCCGGGCTCGGCACTCTCCTGTGCATAGGTCTGGCGATAGCCTTCGCCAGGCTTGTCGGGTGCGCCGGGGCGCAGCTTGACCGGGCCGCGGGCAGGCACGACGAGCACGTCCATCATGTCGGCGATGCCGGTGCCCGACAGATGCGTGTGCGAAAAGCCCATGATCGACGGGTCACCGCGATGATAGCCCGAGCAGTTCGCCCAGTTCTCCGTATCCGTGTCGGGACTGACCTGGACCATGCCGAACGGCACGGTCGCGCCGGGATAGGTATGGCCGTCGCCGCCGGTCCCGATCCACAGATCGGGCACCGCGCGCGACCGGCCGGCAAAGGCCGGCATCGCGCCGGTCAGCGCCAGCGCACCGGTCGAGCCGAGCAACGCGCGTCGCGTGAGCCTCATAACGGCGCCGCCAGCAGCGCAGGGCGGGTATCGGCAAGATGGACGAGCAGTTCCCCGAACAGTCCGTTCGTCCAGGCGAACCAGCTGCGCGTGAACTTGGCCGGATCGTCCTTGTCGAACGCCTCGTGCATGAAGCCGGTGTCGGCATCCGTATCGCGCAGCATTCTGACGCAGCTGCGGACGGTCGCGTCGTCGGCGCCGGCAAGCGCGCGGATGATCAGCGACATCGGCCAGATCTGGCCGAGCCCGACATGCGGGCCTCCGATCCCCTCCGCCTTGGTGCCCTTGAAGAAATAGGGATTGGCGTCGCTCCAGGCCGCGTCCGAGGTGCGGCGCCAGAGCGGGTCGGTGGCGGGAACGCAGCCCATATAGGCGAGCGCGGACAGCGACGGCACGTTGGCGTCGTCCATGAAGACCGCGTTGCCGAACCCGTCGACCTCATAGGCCCACACCTCGCGGCCGTCGCGCAGCCGCATCTTGCCATGCGCGTTGAGCGCGGTCTCGACCTCGGCCGCGAGCGCGGTGGCATCAGCGGCGAGCGCGGTATCGTTGCGCGCCTCCTTCGCAACGACGGCCAGTTCACGCAGCGTCGTCACCGCGAAATGATTGGCGGGGATCAGATAGGGATAAAGGCAGGCATCGTCGGACGGACGAAAACCGCACTGGATCAGGCCGTTCGGCTTGGCGGGATTGCCCCAGCCCTCGAGCGCCATCGTCTCGGTATTACGGTTCGAGGCGCGCAGGAAGCTATAGGGTCCGCGGCCGTCCTTGCGCTGCTGCTCGCGGTAGGTGCGCAGGCTGGCGCGTGCTGCCTCGGCCCAGGTCGCGTCGAACGGGGTTGCGTCGCGCGTCGCCTGCCAATAGCCATAAGCGAGACGCATCGGGTAGCAGAGCGAGTCGATCTCCCATTTGCGCTCGGCGACACCCGGTTTCATCTCGGTCTGGTCGTGCAACGCCCAGCTCAGCTCGGTCTTGCCGGCGGGATCCTCGAGAAACGCATTGGCATAGGGATCGAGCAGAATCGATCGCGACTGGCGGGCGATCAGCCCGCGGAACACCGTGCGCAGCGCGGGATCGTTGCGGACGAGGTGAAGATAGGGGCGGAGCTGCGCCGAGCTGTCGCGCAGCCACAGGCACGGAATGTCACCGGTGATGACGAACGCGTCGGGGGCACCGCCGATGGTCGACATCCGCACGGTCGTGTCGAGCGTGTTGGGATAGCAGTTGCCGAACATCCAGCGCAGCTTCGGATCGGCGATCCGGGCCGAGACGCGGGCGATCTCGCGTTCCACCGCCCGGCTCTTGAACAGACGGTCGGCGACGGCGGGGCGCTTGGAGGGCAGGTTCGGGCGGGCGGCAAAAGCAGGGGTGCCGACGAGCGCGAGCCCGCCGGCGATCAACGAACGGCGATCGATCATTTGGGCAGCCCCACCGCTGCGCCTGTGATCGTCAGGTCGGTCCATTGTCCCTCGCCGTCGCCGGGCTGGCCGCCGCCGACATAGAGGCGATAGGCGCCGGGCTGGATCGTGCGCGTGCCGTCCCGCGCGACGCTGCTCATCGAGCGGGGATCGAGCGCGAACGAGACGGTGCGCGACTGGCCGGGCTTGAGCGCGACGCGGTCGAAGCCGACGAGCTGGCGCTGGAGCACCGCGGTGGTCGGACCGCCTCCGGTGGTCGGGGTCGGGACGAGATAGGCCTGAACCACCTCTTCGCCCGCGCGCACGCCGGTGTTCGAGACCTTCGCCGCGAGCGTGAGCGGCTGGCCGGCGGCGACGGTGAGGCTGGGTTTTGCCGCGGCATAGCCGAAGCTGGTATAGCTCAGCCCGTGGCCGAAGCCCCAGAGCGGCTTGCCGGTGAAGTAGCGGTAGGTGCGCTCCTTCATCGTATAATCGATGAAGGCGGGCAGGTCGCTGGCGGACTTGTAGACGGTGACGGGGAGACGACCCGAGGGGTTGTTGAGCCCCGCCAGCGTCTCGGCAATCGCGGTGCCGCCGGCCTGGCCCGGATACCAGGCGGTCAGGATCGAGTCGGCGAGCGACGGATCGACCGCCACCGCGCTGCCGCTGGTCAGGACGAGGATCACGGGTTTGCCGGTCGCGCGCAGTGCTTTCAGCAGCGCCTGTTGCGCAAGCGGAAGCCCGATGTCGGTGCGGTCGCCGCCGACGAAGCCGGGGACACTGACCGACAGCGCCTCGCCCTCGAGATCGGGCGACAGGCCCATCACCGCGACGACGACATCCGAAGCGTTCGCGGCGGCGACGGCGGCGGCGAGCATCGGCGCGGCGGGCGGCGTCCAGAGCAGGCGGATGCCTTCGTCGTCGCTGCGGTGATCGAGTTCGAGCCGGAAGGCGGCGGGCTTGCCGTCGCTGGAGACCGGGATCTCGACGCGGCCCTTCTTGATCTCGCCGGAGGTGAGCTGGCGGTCGCCGATCCAGAGGCGTGCGACGTCATGGACCGAACAGTCCTTCCAGCACGCCGGGACGTCGATCACCAGCGTATAGTCACCCGCGGCGGGCGGAGTGAAGACGCCCGACCAGCGGACGCCGAAGCTGCGGCCAAGCCCAGGCGCCGGACTGACGCGGTTGAGGTCCGCATCGATACGGCGTTCGGTTCGCGTCAGGACGGGCGTGCCGCCGGTCGTCCCGGTTCCGGCGAAATACTCCGCCTTCAGACCCTGTGGGAAGACGGTCTCGGGCACCACCACCGGCGCGCCGTCGGCGAGCACCGAGCCCTGGGCATAGCGGACATTGGCGGCACCGAACTGCTTGCGGATACCGTCGAGCGGGGTGACCGGGGCGACGGCGGTGCCGTGATAATTGCCCTGGAGCACGCCGATATCGTCGGCATTGGTGCCGATCACCGCGATCCGGCTGCCGGTCTTGAGCGGCAGGCGGCTGGCGTCGTTCTTGAGCAGCACGATCGACTTGCGCGCCGCCTCGAGCGCGAGCGCACGGTGCGCGGGGGTGTCGACCTGATCGGTGCCGATCTTGCTCCACGGGCTGTCGCCGCCGAACGCGATGCCCAGCGCGCGGCGGGCACGGAAGGCGCGCGTCAGCGCGGTGTCGACCTCCGCCTCGCTCACCAAGCCCTGGCGGACCGCGGCGGGGAGGCCGGCATAGGCGGTGCCGCAATTGAGATCGGTGCCGCCCCTGATCGCCGCTGCCGCGGCGCCGGGCGTGTCGAGCCGGTAGTGGTGATAGGTGCTGATATTACCGACCGCGTCGCAATCCGAGACGGTGAAGCCGGTAAAGCCCCAGTCGCGCCGCAGCCGGTCGACCATCAGCGGCGACGATGCGCAGGCGGGCACCCCGTGGATCGAGTTGTACGCGCACATCAGCGAGAGCGCCTTGCCCTCGGTCACCGCCAGACGGAAGGCGGGCAGGTAGGTTGCTTCCAGATCCTGCGGGCTGGGGTCGACGTCGAAACTGTCGCGCCCGGCCTCGGGGCCGCTGTGCACCGCGAAATGCTTTGGCGTGGCGACGACCTTGGGGTGGAGCGGGTCGGGGCCCTGAAGGCCGCCGATGAACGCGACACCGAGCCGCCCGGTCAGATACGGATCCTCGCCATAGGTTTCCTGCCCGCGCCCCCAGCGGGGATCCCGGAAGATGTTGATGTTGGGCGACCAGATCGTCAGCCCTTCATAGATGTGGCGATCGGCATTGGCGGGCTTCGCATTGAAGCGCGCGCGTGCCTCGGTTGCGACGACGTCGCCGATCTTGCGGACGAGCACCGGATCCCAGGTCGCGGCCATGCCGATCGCCTGCGGGAACACGGTCGCATGACCGTTGCGCGCGAGACCGTGCAGTCCCTCGTTCCACCAGTCATAGGCGGGCAGGCCGAGCTTCGCATCGGCGGGCGCGGTGCTCTGCAACTGTGCAGCCTTTTCCTCCATCGACATGGTGGCGACCGCGGTGGCGACGGGATCGGCGGAGGCGAGCAGGAGCCAGATCATCGGGCAAGGGTCCTCAAGGTGAGCGCTTTGCGCAGTGTGGCAGGCGACGCGTCCGACGCAACGGCGACGGTCCGCGTCTCGCCCGGCAGAAGGTCGAACCCGTCATCGGCGGGCTGCGCCGCCACGTCCCCGAAATCGAGCATGACCGCGCGGGCGAAGTGGCTGGCGGTGATCGTCGCGGTCGAGCCCGACCAGGTGACGCTCAGGCCCGGATCGGGATAGGCCATGTCCTTGGGCAACGCGCGTTCGATGATCGCCCGGCTGACGACCGTGTCGCCGACGATCAGCTCGGCGACCGCATAGCTGGCCCCCGGCGCGGCGCTGCCGAACAGCGTCGCATCGGGCAGCGTCGCGGCGAGCGTCGACGAGAGCGGCGGCAGCGTCGCGGGCGTGGTGGTGTCGTTCAGCACGGTGCCCGCCATGTCCATCGCGCGCACCCGCCAGCGCGCGGCGATCGGCGTGGTCGCGTCGGAGATCAGCGAGATCCGCGTCGCGCCGTCCTTGTGCTCCGCGGCGATCGCCTGGGGTGCGAAGAAGCGCCGCGCGGCATAGTTCAGCAGCTTCCACTGGCCGTCATGATCGATGCTCGCCCAGCTGATCGAGGGCCAGACGTCGTTCAGCTGCCAGTAGAGCGATCCCATCGTCACCGGGCGGCACGCACGGTGATGCAGCGCGGCGATGCGGATCGCCTCGGCCTGGTTGACCTGCGTCAGGTACACGAGATCGGCGAAATCCTTCGCCGGGCGCAGGCGATCGCGCAGATACATCAGCAGCCGCTCATTGCCCTCGCCGGCGAGGAACTTCTGATGCGCCTTCATCACCGGACTGTCGGCGGCAAGCGGTCCCTTGCCCGCGAAGGCGCGGATCGTCGCGAGGTCCGGCATCGCCTGGAAGCCATATTCCGACATGAAGCGCGGGCAGCTGTCGAGATAGCGTTCGACCGGTTTCGATCCGGACCAGACATCCCAGAAATGGCGGTCGCCATTCTTGTCGGTGTCGGTCGGGCCCATATAATCGGTCGAGGGGGAGCCCGGCCAATAAGGCGTGCCGGGCGAATATTGCGTCACCGCCTGGCGCAGCACGCGGTCGAACAGCACCGCCATGCCCGCGCCGATCCGCTCCTGCTCATCCGCGCCGACCGCCTTCTTGAACGCCTTGCGATCGGACCAGTTCTCCCAGCCCGATAGCACTTCGTTGCCGCCGGCCCAAATCACGACCGAGGGATGCGAGCCGATCCGCGCGACCTGCTGCTCGGCCTCGATCCGGACATTCTCGCGGAACGCAGCATCGGGCGGCGTGACGCTGCCGCCGAACATGAAGTCCTGCCACACCATCAGCCCCATGCGGTCGGCCAGGTCGTAAAAGGCGTCGTCGAGATAATAGCCGCCGCCCCAGACGCGGATCATGTTCATGTTGGCGTCCGCTGCGCCCTTCAGGATTGTCTGCATATAGGCGGGGGTGACGCGCGACGGGAACATGTCGAACGGGATGAGGTTCGCGCCCTTGGCGAAGATCGGCGTGCCGTTGACCTTGAAGCCGAAGCTGCCGTCCTTGCGGATCAGTTCGACCGTGCGCAGGCCGATCCGCCGCGTGACACTGTCCTCGGCGGTCGCTTGCGCGCCCGCGAGCGAGGCGGTGACGGTATAGAGCGGTTGCGCGCCATAGCCGATCGGCTGCCAACGCTGCGGCGCGGCGATCGTCAGCGGGAGCGAGACGCTGTTGCCGCCGGCGGCGAGCGTGACGCTACGGTCGACCGTGACGGCCTTGCCGTCGGGACCCGTGACAACGGCGTGCACAGTCGTGCGACCGGGCGTGTCGGCGACGATGTCGAGCTTCGCCGCGATCCGCGCCTCGGCGTCGCTCAGATCCTCCTGCTCGACCCGGAACGTCTCGATCCGCGCCTCGTCCCAGATTTCGAGACGGACCGGGCGCCAGATGCCGATATTGACGATCCGGGGACCCCAGTCCCAGCTGTAATGATATTTGGGTTTGCGAATATAGGGCGAGGTCTGCTTGCCCTTGGGCTCGTCGCCGAACGCGCTGTCATATTCGCCGGGAAGCGGATTCTTTTCCGCGAGCACCATCGGCTGCAGCGTGCGGATCGGCGAAGCGATCGTCACCAGCACCTCGTTGCGGCCAGGCTTCAACGCCGATTTCGCGTCCACCCGCCAGCGACGGTGCGCGTTGTCGGTCTTCAGCAGCGGCGTGCCGTTGACGGTGACGGTCGCAAAGGTGTCGAGACCGTCGAATACGAGATCGAGATGGTCGCGCGCGAGCATCGCGGGCGTGACGTCGAGCACGCGGCGGAACTGCCACCGGGTCAGCCCGGCCCACTGGATTGCGCCCTCGTTCATGCCCTTATAGGGATCGGGGACGCGGCGCGCGGCGATCAGGTCCTGCTGGACCGACCCCGGCACCGTGGCCGCGAGCCATTTCGCCTCGCGCTTGTGCGCGGCGACCGCGCTCGTGTCGGTCGGATCGATCCGCACCTGCCAGTCGCGGTCGAGCGTGACCACCGTCTTCGGGGCCGAGATCGCGGGCGAGGCGAGCGCGAGGAGAGGGAGAAGGAACCAGCGACGCATCAGCGTGTCTCCGTGAGTTGCATCCGCTCGACCGCATAATAGGGATCGGACGTGGGGGAGGTGAATTGCAGGCAGATGTCGCGGTCGCCGGTCAGCGCGGGCAGGCGGCCCCTGATGCTGAACCGGGTGGCGGCGGTTGCCGGATCGGGGAGCGGGAAGGTGCCGGCGACGACCGGCTTGGCACCCGCCACGGTGCAGCCGACGAGCACGATCAGCTCGCCGTGCGGGGTGACGTTATAGTGCCGGCGCAGCTTGGTATCTTCATGCGCCAGCGCATAATGACGCGGCAGGCGGGCGATATCGATCGTGAAGCCCTTTGCGACGTCCATCGGCGCGGCGGGATAGGCGGTGCACAGGTCGAACAGGTCGATATTGTACACCGGCGCGTTCGCCTGCGCCTCGGGCGTCAACGGCACGCGTAGCGCGAGCGATCCCTTTGGACAGGCGACCATGTCGGAAGCAGTTCGCGTCAGCAGTGCCTCGCGGCCGGTATCGAACAGGCGTGGCTCGGCGATCTGCTGACCGGCGGCGTCGAACGCGGCGGCGCGGATCTTGACCCCCGGTTTGATCGACAGCGGTGCCGTATAGGCGGGCGACCGCGGGCCGGGGGCCTTGCCGTCGAGCGTGTAGCGGATCGTGCCATAGGGCGCCTGCGTCGCCAGCGAGACCTTGGCGCTTTTGGTGCGCAGCGCATCGCCGCGCGTGCCAGCGAGCGTATAGTCGACCGCGAACGCGCTGTCCGCGACCTGCATGCCGGAGGTGCGCCAGCGGCCGATCTGCGGCTGGACCCGCTCGAGGAAACTGCCGAAGTCGCGCTTGTCCTTGCCCGACCAGGTGATCTCGGCGAGCGCGGCGGCGCGTGGGAAGATCAGATGCTGCATCTGATAGGGCGTGACGATATATTCGCTCCACAGATTGCCCTGTGCACCGAGCACGTGATGCGCCTTTTCGGCGGGGATCCCCGCGGGCATCGGCTCGTATTTGTAGACGGTCTCGAGAGACTGGATCTCGATCCGGCCCGGCGGTTCGTCGCTGCGATCGCTTTGCAGGCTGTTGAGGTAGAGCGTCGGTGCGGGTGAGAGGACGACGTCGTGGTTCTGGTTCGCGGCCTCGACCGCGCCCTTCTCGCCCCGCCACGACATCACCGATGCGGAGGCGGGGAGGCCGCCTTCGAGGATTTCGTCCCAGCCGATCAGGCGGCGGCCCTTGCTGGCGAGATATTCGCCGAACTGGTCGATCATCCAGCTCTGCAGGCCATTCTCGTCCTTGATCCCGAGCTTAACCATCTGCGCCTGGACTTCGGGGCTGCGTTCCCACTGATCCTTGACCGCCTCGTCACCGCCGAGATGGACATAGGTGCCAGGGAAGACCGCCATGATCTCGTCGAGCACCGTCTTGACGAAGGCGATGCCCTTGGGGCCGGGATTGAAGAGATAGGGGTTCACGCCCCAGTCGCTGCTGACCTTCGGCGTGTCGCCGAGGACGCCGAGGTCGGGATAGGCCGCGACGAGCGCCTGCGCGTGGCCGGGCAGGTCGATCTCGGGGACGACGACGATGCCGCGCTCGGTCGCATAGGCGACGAGCTTGCGCAGCTCGTCCTGCGTGTAGAAGCCGCCGACCTGCGTGCCAGGCGCCTTGCCGGTCGAGGGGGACGTCCGGACGCTGCCGATCGCGGTCAGCCGGGGATAGGCCTTGACCTCGAACCGCCAGCCCTGATCGTCGGTGAGGTGGAGATGGAGCGTGTTGAGCTTCACCGACGCCATCTGGTCGACGATCGCATAGAGCGAGGGCAGCGACTGGAAATGCCGCGCGGTATCGATCATCAGCCCGCGCCAGCCGAAGCGGGGGGCATCGTCGATCGTGACCGCTTGAATCCGGACGGGCTGGCCGAACGCGCGATCGGGGCTGATCAGCTGCGCCAGCGTCATCGCGCCATAGACGAGCCCGGCATCGCCCGACGCCGCGATCCGCACGCCGGACGCATCGACCGTCAGGCGATAGGCTTCCGCACCCTTGATCGTCGGATCGCGGTCGATGCGGATCATGCCGCGCGCGCCGGTCGCCAGCGTCAGGCCGCGTTCGGTCTTCACATGGGCGAGGAGCAGACGGGCGGCGGCGGTGGTGCCGGCATCGCCGGGATCGGCGGACACCGTGCTGCCCGTCGCGATCGTCACGGTGCCGGTTCCGCGCGTCATCGCTGCGGGTTGCGGGACGAGTGGCAGGCGGTCCTGGGCATCGGCCAAACCGGTGGTGCCGAGCATCATGCCGGTCGCGATAAGCGCGCATCCGAAACGAGGGGGTGCGTTTGACCGCATGATTTCTGCTCCCGGTAACCGGCTCCTCACGGCCGCTGGTCGGGGAATGTAACCAATATAGGTCCAGACACAAGCCGTTGATTGGCCGGCGTCCTGAAAGCAGGTCCCGAGCCTCCGCAAAGTTTGCCAGGGTTTCAGCCGATCTGACAGCATCGACCCGTTTTGGACGGAAATACCAATATAATCCTTGGCGTCGGTCTGGTTGCCGCGCGGCTGTGCTTTGGCTATCCTCCCGCGCCAGGACAGGGTGTGGCGCGCTTCGGGCTGCCAGTCAAAGGGGGGTACATGGCGTTTTCCGATGATATCGGACGCTTTCGCAAGGGCAATCCGTCGCCGCTCTATCTTCAGTTGCAGGATCTGATCCGCAACGCGATCGGCGAGAAGCTGCTCGTCCAGGGCAATGCGATCCCCGCCGAACGCGATCTGGCGATCGAATATGACGTCTCGCGCATCACCGTGCGCAAGGCGATCGGCGGGCTCGTCGAGGAAGGGCTGCTGACGCGGCGCCGGGGTGCGGGCACGTTCGTCGCCGGTCGCGTCGAAAAGAGCTTCTCGAAACTGTCGTCGTTCAGCGAGGACATGGCGGCACGCGGCCGGACATCGAGCAGCACCTGGATCTCGCGATCGGCGGGCCAGGTGAACCCCGAAGAGGCGATGGCGCTCGGCCTGTCGCCGGGCGCGCCGGTGTTCCGCTTCAACCGCATCCGCTATGCCGACGAGGAGGCGATGGCGCTCGAATTCTCGACCATCGCGGGCTATTGCCTGACCTCGGTCGATGGCGTGACGGACTCGCTCTATGCCGCCCTCGAAGCGGCGGGGAGCCGACCGGTGCGCGCGCTGCAGCGGCTGCGGGCGGTGCCGTTCGGCGGCGAGCATGCGCGGATGCTGGGGGTCGATGCCGGTCATGCCGGGCTGCTGATCGAACGCCGCGGCTTCCTGCGCGACGGACGCGCGGCTGAATTCACGCGCTCCTATTACCGCGGCGACGCCTATGACTTCGTCGCCGAACTGGCCGACATCTGATCCGTTACACCGAAAGACTGCCATGAACCGACGCCAGCTCCTCATCGGCACGGCGGGCGCCGGTGTCGGCTTCGTCGTCCGCCCGACCGACGCCTTTGCCGCTGCCGGGGCGGGCCCAGGTCGGCAGGCAGGCGAGGCCGGCGCGTTGCCGATGCCCGCGCCGTCGCGGATACTGCCGCCCGCGATGCATGTTCAGGATCCGTCCTGCACCCGGATCGAACGCGGCTGGGTGTTTCATGAAGGCGATGTCGCGACGCCCGCGCCCGAGGGGCATAATGCGACCTATCTGAGCGTGAAGGCGGGCAATGCGCTTGGCGCCGCGGCGATGGCGTTCGACGATTCGGACTGGACGCCGGTCCGGTTGCCGCACGACTGGGCGTCCGCGCAGCCGTTCGAGCGCGATGCGAATATCTCGCAGGGCTATCGCCGGCGCGGGATCGGCTGGTACCGGCGAACGCTGCGGCTGGAGGCGGACGATCGCGGCAAGACGATCGCGCTGCGGTTCGACGGGATCGCGAGCAACGCGACGATCTGGGTCAATGGCAGCGTCGTCGCGCACAACTGGTCCGCCTATAACAGCGTCGAGATCGACTTGACCCCGTTTGCGCGGTTCGACGACGACCTGAACATGATCGTCGTGCGCGTCGACGCGACCGCGATGGAAGGCTGGTGGTACGAAGGCGCTGGCCTGTACCGGCATGTCTGGCTGATCCGGCGCGGGCCGGTCGCGATCGTCACCGACGGCGTGCACTGCGATCCGCGACGCGACCCGGCGGGGGGCTGGCACGTGCCGGTCGCGGTGACGATCGGCAGCATCGCGCGGGCTGCGGTCGGCGTGACGATCGAGACGATCTTGCTCGACCCGGACGGCAAGCCGGTTGCGACGGCACGCGCGGCGGCGACCGTCGCGCCGCTCGATCCGGTGGTGACGACGCTGACGATGCCGGTGACGGCGCCCCGCTTGTGGTCGATCGAGACCCCGACGCTTTACACTGTCCTCACGCGCGTGATGCGAGACGGCAGCGTCATTGACGAGCGGCGGACACGCGTGGGGTTCCGGACGATCCGCTTCGATGCGGACAGGGGCTTCTTCCTGAATGCTCAGCCGGTGAAGCTGAAGGGCGTGTGCCTGCATCAGGATCACGCGGGCGTCGGCACCGCTATTCCCGACGGGCTGGTCCGCTGGCGGCTCGAACGGCTCAAGGCGATGGGCTGCAACGCGATCCGCTGTTCGCACAATGCCCCGGCGGCCGAACTGCTCGACCTCTGCGACGAGATGGGGTTCGTCGTGATGGACGAGAACCGCCAGTTCAATCCCGCGCCCGACTATATGGCGCAACTCGAATGGATGGTGCGGCGCGATCGCAACCATCCGAGCGTGATCCTGTGGTCGGTGTTCAACGAGGAGCCGATGCAGGGGACGGAGGCCGGCGTCGAGATGCTCCGGCGGATGGTCCATGCGACGCACGCGCTCGACGACAGCCGGCCGGTGACCGCTGCGATGAACGGCGCCTTTTTCGATCCCGTCAACGTCTCGAGCGAAATCGATGTGACGGGGTTCAATTACTATCAGGGCGATTATGATCGCTTCCACCAGCTCAACCCGACCAAGCCGATCACGAGCTCGGAGGATACGAGCGCCTATGAGACGCGTGGGGCCTTTGCCAGCGATCCTGCGCGGCATGTCCAGTCGTCCTATGACGTCGAGGCGGCAAGCTGGGGGGATACGCATCGCGGTACCTGGAAGAAGATCGCCGAGCGGCCGTTCGTCGCGGGCGGCTTCGTGTGGACGGGGTTCGATTATCACGGCGAGCCGACCCCGCATGAATGGCCGACGATCTCGAGCTTCTTCGGCATCCTCGACCTGTGCGGTTTTCCCAAGACCGCGTTCGACATCCACCGCGCGCACTGGGTCGATACCGCGCCGGTGGTGAGCATCACCCCGCACTGGACCTGGCCGGGGCGGGAAGGCCAGCCGGTCACGCTGCTGGTGATGAGCAACGCCGAGCGCGTCGAGGTCCGGCTGAACGGCCGGGTGGTCGGGGAGGCGGCGATCGACCGGATCATGGGGAATGAATTCGTCGTGCCCTATGCGCCCGGGCGGATCGAGGTGATCGCGCGGCGCGGCGGTTCGCAGGTAGCGCGCGCGGCGCATGAGACCGCCGGGCCGCCGGTCGCGTTGCGGCTGACCCCGGCGCGGACCGTGATGGCAGGCGATGGCGAGGACGCGCAGCCGGTGACGATCGATGCGGTCGATGCGGCAGGACGCCATGTGCCGACCGCCAACCTGCCGACGCGGTTCGCGGTCGAGGGGGCGGCGATCATCGGGATCGGCAATGGCGATCCGAACAGCCATGAGAGCGAGAAGGGCAATGCCCGATCACTGTTCAACGGCCTCGCGCAGGTCATCGTCCAGGCGGGCGAGGGGCGAGGGCGGATCGTGATGACCGCGACCGCGCCGGGCCTGAAGCCGGCGCGGCTGACGATCGACCGCGCGGGTCTCGCACCGCCTGCGCAGGTTGCCGTGACGCTAGCTGCGATGGCGATCCGCGAGTGGCGGCGTTCGCCGGCGATGACGGCGCGGCCCGATCCGGCGCTGGCACCGGTCGATGGCGATAATAACAGCTGGGCGTTCGTACGCAGCGGGACGCGAGTCGACCCGGATCGTGCGGGCCGCTGGCGCATCTATCGCACGACGGTCACGCCGTGGCGGCGGGTTGCGCAGGAGGGGGGCGTGATCCGCTTTGCAGCGATCGCCGGGCGTGCGGAGCTATGGGTCGACGGCACGCGGCTTGCGGTAAAGGACGCCGCATCGGTCGGACCGTTGGAGGCGGCGGTGCCGCCGGGCGGCGGCGTGCGGACGATCGCGGTGCTGGTCGAGGCGGCGCCGGGCGTCGTGTCCGGGCTCGTCGGCGGCGTGACGCTGGAGCCGCGCGCACGATAACGAGGGCGGTGCCGTGCCGCCCGTCCCCCGGCCGATGCCGCAGGGACAGGCGGAATGGGCGTCAGGCGGCTGTGTGGATCAGCGTCGCGAGCGTCGCGTCGGTCCCGAGCAGGTGCAACTGACCGGCAGCGGGGCGTGCGGTGGCGCGGAGCCCGAGCCGTGCAAGCCGCGGTTCGTCGATCGCCGCAGCGTCGGCCACTTCGATCCGCACCCGACCGGGGTGGCGGCTCGCGGTGACGACATTGCCCTCGCCCCCGAGTGCGGCAAAGGCCGCTTCCGACAGCCGCACCGCGGTGGTGTCTGGCACGGGTGCGGCAGTCGCAGCGGGCGCAGCGCTGGCGATAACCGCCGGACCGCCCAAGGCCAGCGCATCGCGGATCTCGACCGCGACCACATCCGCGATCGGGCCGAGCACGACCTGCAGCGCGGCGTTCGATGGGCGCAGGATACCGCGCGCGCCGAGCGCCTTGAGAGCCGCGTCGTCGACCGCGGACTGATCGACGACGATCAGACGCAGTCGCGTCGTGCAGGCGCTGACGGTGGTCAGGTTCCCACCGCCGCCAAGCGCCTGTGCGAATGCCGCGCCACGACCGCCTGCTACCGGTGCGGCAGCTGCAACGCTGGCCTCTGCTTCCCGGCCCGGGGTGGCGAGGTCGAACTTGCGGATGAAGAAACGGAACAGCCCGTAATACAGCGCGAAATAGACCGCACCGACGGGGAGCAGCAGCAACGGCCGCGTCGCCTTGCCATAGTTGAGGACATAATCGAGCAGTCCCGCCGAGAAGCCGAAGCCGAGCTTCACGCCCAGCGCGTTCATCAACGCCATCGACAGCCCGGTCAGCACCGCATGGACCGCATAGAGAAGCGGTGCGAGGAACATGAAGCTGAACTCGATCGGCTCGGTCACGCCGGTCAGCGCGGAGGTCAGCGCGAGGCTGAACAACATGCCGCCGACGGCCTTGCGCCGTTCGGGAAGCGCGGCGTGGTACATGGCGAGACACGCGGCGGGCAGGCCGAACATCATGACCGGGAAGAACCCGGCCATGAACGCGCCGGCATCGGGATCGCCTGCGAAGAAGCGCCGCAGATCGCCGGTCGTGCCTTGATAATCTCCGGCGACGAACCAGACGATGTTGTTGACCAGATGATGCAGGCCGGTGACGAGCAGCAGCCGGTTGAACAGGCCGAAGAGGAACAAGCCGATCGCACCGCTGCCGCTGACCGCCAGGCTAAGCTGATCGACGCCCGCGTTCAGGATGCCGAAGCCCATCCCGAAGATGACCGCGAAAACCAGCCCGGCAACGCCGCTGACGATCGGAACGAACCGACGTCCGCCGAAAAAGGCGAGATATTCCGGCAGTTTGATCGCCGAGAATCGATTGTAGAGCAGCCCGCCAGCGAGCCCGGACAGGATCCCGATCGGCACGTCGAGCCGCGCGATCGCCTTGGCCTTCCAGGCTGCGGCGACAATCTCGAGCGTCGGGGTCGCTATCCCCGCGACGACGTCGGCGGGGACGGATAGGAACACCTTGCCCGCTTCGGTCGCGACGAGGAAGCACACGACACCCGCCAGACAGGCCGCCCCGTTGCCGTCACGTGCGAAGCCGGTCGCGACACCGATCGCGAACAACAGCCCGAGATGCGAGAAGATCGCGTCCCCGGCTGCGCTCAGGAACGCGATGTCGAGCAGATCGGGCTGGCCGAGACGCAGCAACAGGCCGGCGATCGGCAACACCGCGATCGGCAGCATGAGCGCACGGCCGAGCGGCTGCAGGGCTTCGAGTATCGACTTCATGCGGCAAACTCCCGGGCGAGCGTTCGGACTTGGGCGGCGGAGGTGCAGGCGAGGCACGCGGTCGCGTGCGCGCGGCAGGCATCCATGCCGAGCGTGGCGACCAGCGCCTTGATCTCCGGAATGATCGCCGGTGCGCAGGAGAGTTCGGTGACGCCGAGGCCGATCAGGATCGGTACGGCAAGCGGTTCGGAGGCCAACCCCCCGCAGACGCCGGTCCAGCGTCCATGGACCGCGCCACCCTTGCAGGTCTGCGCGATGAGGCGGAGGACGGCGGGATGGAGCCCGTCGATACCCGACGCGACCGCCGGATTTCCGCGATCCATCGCCAGCGTATATTGGGTGAGATCATTGGTGCCGACCGACAGGAACTCCGCCTCGCTGGCGATCAGATCCGCGGTCACCGCCGCGGCGGGAGTCTCGATCATGACGCCAACCGGGACGCGATCGGGCAGATCGAGCTCGGCGGCGATCCGGTCGACCGCGGCGCGGACTGCGCGCAGCTCGTCGAGGCTGGCGATCATCGGCACCATGATCCGGCACTGACCCGTGGGGCGTACCGAAAGAATCGCGCGAACCTGATCCTCGAGCATCTGCGGATAGGCGAGCCCGACGCGGATGCCGCGCAGGCCCAGCGCTGGGTTTTCCTCGGCATCCATCGGCAGATAGGGCGCGGGCTTGTCGCCGCCGATATCGAGCAGCCGGACGATCAGCGGGCGACCGTCGAGCGCGTCGGCGATCGCCTGATAGTCGGCGGTCTGTTCGGCAACGCTCGGCGCGGACTCGCGTTCGAGGAACAGGAATTCGGTGCGGAGAAGGCCGGAGCCCTCCGCCCCGTTGTCGCGCGCGAGACGGGCATCGCCGATCGATCCGAGATTGGCGAACGCCTCGATCCGCGTCCCGTCGGCCATGCGGCAGAGTTCGCCGGCGCGCGCGAGCATGTCGGCGCGGCGCATCTCGGCCTGCGCAAGCCGGACCTGTGCGGCGACAAGCGTGTCCGCGTCGGGATCGACGCGCATGAGCCCTTCGCTCGCCTCGAGGATGACGGGCGTGCCGTCCGCCAGCGGGGCAAGCGCGGGGCCGACCGCGACCAGAGCGGGCAGGCCGATCGTCGCGGCGAGGATGGCGACATGCGACGTCGGCCCACCGCGCGCGACGCACAGGCCGATGACCGTCGCGCGGTCGAGCGCGAGAATGTCGGATGGCAGCAGGTCGTCGGCGAGCAGGATCGTCTCAGGCGGAAAGACCGGGACGGTCGTCTCGACGCCTTCGAGGACCGCCAGCAGCTGGCGTTCGAGGTCGAGCATGTCGTCCGCGCGCTCGGCAAGCCGTGCATCGGTGCCGGCACGCAACGCGTCGGCAAGCGGCCGGATCGTGGCGCGCCAGGCGTGGCCCGCGCTCTTGCCCGCGGCGATCTGCGACTGCGTCCCGTCGCGGAGCGCGGGATCGTCGAGCATCGCCGCATGCGCCTCGACGATCGCCTTCTGCGCGCCCGCGCTATGGCGGGTCTGCTCGGCAAGCCGCGCGGCGAGCGTCGTGATCGCGCTCGCGAACCGCTCATTCTCGACGGCGATGCCCTGGCCCTGTTCGGAAACCACGATCTCGGCATGGCGGAACCAGCGCGCCTTGCCGACCGCGAGGCCCGGTGCAGCGGTCACGCCGAGCAGTGCGCCGTCGATCGCCGCACGCACCGGGCTGGCTGCTGCCGGGGCCGGGGCGGGTGCGGGAGTGGTCTCGTCCATGCCGCTGAGGATCAGCGCCGCGATCGCGTCGAGCGCGTCGGCGGCGTCGGGGCCCCGCGCACCGAGCGTGATCGGGTCGTTGTACCGCACCCCGAGCGCGAGCAGCCCGATCGGGCTGAGAATGCTGGACGTGTTCGCATCGCGCGTGACCGTGACGTCCGCGGTATAGCGTTTCGCGAGCGCCCCGACCCGCGCGGCGGGGCGCGCGTGAATCCCGTGCGCAAGCGGCACAGTGATCGTCCGCGTCAGGATTTCGCCCGAGGCCGCGCCACCTGCGACTGCGTCGGGCCGGATGTCGGCTACCGGTTCGATCGTCATCAGCGGGTCGCCGAGCGCGACCTCCCGGTCGGTCGTGCACTGCGTGATGGCGAACCGGTCGGGGTTTACGACGATAATCGGCGTGACGACGGCGCGTGCCTCGCGGACGAGCAGGTCGAGATCGAAGCGGATCAGCGGCGCGCCCGTAACGACCCTGTCGCCGACCGCGACGCAGGGCGAGAAGCCCCGACCACCGAGCGCGACGGTATCGAGCCCGATATGGATCAGGATCTCCGCGCCTTCCGCAGTGCGCAGCGTGATCGCATGGCCGCTGTCGAGCAGCGTCAGCACGGTCGCGTCACAGGGCGCGTAGAGCCCGTCGCCGGTCGGATCGATCGCGACGCCGTCCCCCAGCATGCGGTCGGCGAAGACCGCGTCGGGGACCTGATCGATGGGCAGCGCCCAACCCTGCATCGGCGCGCTCAGGAGGATGGGAGCCATGGGGTCGTCCTTGGTGCCGTAAGGGGGGTAAAGCGGGGCGCGGTCAGGCGGACGGAACGCCGCCGAACCAGGTGCCCAGGGGGTGGAGATCGTGCGTCAGCCGCACCCAGTCGGCACGCTGCCCGGGCGCAAGCGCCCCGCGCGTGTCCGACAGGCCGAGAAACGCAGCCGGATAGGTCGACGCCATCGCGGCGGCGACTTCGGGCGCAAGGTCGAGCCGCGCGACCGCATTGCGAACAGCACCGGTCATGTCGAGATCCGATCCCGCCAGCGTGCCGTCCGCGCCGACGCAGCGGCCATCCTCGACATGGATCGGCCGCCCCTGGATCGTGAAGGACTTATCCGCCGCGCCGACACAGGGCATCGCGTCGGAGACGAGCATGAACCGGTCATGCGGGCGGCTGCGCAATGCGATCCGCAACGCGGCGTCATCGACGTGAAAGCCGTCGACGATGATCCCGCAATAGACCGACTGGTCGTCGAGCGCTGCGCCGACCACGCCGGGCGCGCGGTGGATCAGCGGCGACATCGCGTTGAACAGATGCGTGACGCCGGTGATGCCCGCAGCGATGCCCGCGGCGGCGGTTGCGTAGCTCGCGTCGCTGTGACCGATGCTGACCAGCACTCCGGCGGCGGTGAGCGCGGCGACCTGATCGGCGGTGACGCGTTCGGGCGCGAGTGTCAGCATGACGCGGCCGCGGCGGGGACGCGTCATCAGTTCCATCAGATCGTCGTCGAGATCCTGGAAGCGCGACGCATCATGGATGCCCTTGCGGGCCGCACTGATGACCGGACCCTCGACATGAATGCCGACCACGCCCGGCACGCCGGCATCGATCGCGGCGTCAACCGCATCGAGCGCACGCGCGATCACGTCGGGCGTGTCGCTGATCAGCGTCACCATGAACGCGGTCGTGCCGTAACGGGCATGCGCCGCACCGATGGCGGCGATCCCCTCGACCGTGGTGGCATCGTTGAACAGCACGCCGCCGCCGCCATTGACCTGCGTGTCGACGAAGCCGGGCATGATCCAGCCCCCGTCGAGGTCGATCGTCTCCACGGCCGTGCCCGTAGCGGGCGCCGCGTCGAGGCTGACGATCCGGCCGTCTTCGACGACCATCGTCGCGTCGGTGAGAACAGCGGCCGGCGTGACGATATGGCCGTTGGAAAACCGGAAAGTCGTCATAGCGTGCGCGTGACCTTGGCAAGATGCGAGGGCGCGTCGGGATCGAACCCGCGCGCCACGGAAAGGGCGTTGACGAGCTTGTAGAAGCTCTGGATCATCAGGACCGGCTCGATTGCCGGATGCGCGGTGAGCGCGGGCAGCGTCGCGTCGCCAGCCTGCGCGTCGCGTGCGGCATCGGCCAGCAGAACGCAGGCGCCGCGCCCCGCAAACTCTGCCGCGGCGTCGCGCACGCCGTCGCCGGCCGCGTCGGAGGTCGCCAGCGCGAGTAAGGGGAAACCATCCTCGACGAGCTGCATCGGGCCGTGGCGCACCTCGGCCGAGCTGAAGCTCTCGGCGTGAAGCGCGCAGGTTTCCTTCATCTTCAGCGCCGCCTCGTTGGCGATGCCGAAGCCCGGTCCGCGCGCGATGACGAAGAGGTTGGTGGCGGTACGCAACGGTGCGATCGCGCTTGACCAGTCGAGCGCCCATGCGCGCTCCAGGTCAGCGGGGAGTGCCGCCACCGCGTCGCGCAACGCATCGTCGTCGGCCCATTCCGCGGTGAGTGCCGCCAGCGCCGCCAGCGCGCAGATATAGGATTTGGTCGCAGCGACCGAGCGCTCGGGACCGGCCTTGAGCGCGATCAGCGTGTCGGCGGCGGCGGCGAGCGGCGACGTCTCGTCATTGACCAGCGCGACGACATGCGCGCCGCCTGCCTTCATCGAGGCGACCGTCGCGAGCAGATCGGGGCTGCGGCCGCTTTGCGAGATGGCGATGCAAAGCGTCGTCTGCGCGGAAAGCTCTGCGTCATACAGCGACACGACCGAGGGGGCGGCGGCCGCGACCGGGATGCCGGTCTTCGTCCAGATCAGGTATTTGCCGTAAACCGCGGCGTGATCGGACGATCCGCGGGCGCAGGTAACGACCACCGCGGGCGGTGCGGCCCGCAGCTTTGCGCCGAGTGTCGTGAAGGCGTCGGCATTGGCCGCGAGCAGCCGGGCAACCGCGGCACCCGATTCCGCCGCTTCGCTGAACATCAGCGTGGCTTCCGGGTCGCGTGCCGCCAAGGGGGCGGGGGGGGCGTTGGTCATGACAGCTCGCTCTCAGGATCTTGCACGGTGACCGTATGGCGGCCTTCGTCGTTGGATTATGCCAAGCGTAAGTTATAGATTGGTCTTATTCAAGCGTGTGTTTCTGCGTAAGCATATGTGACAGCTGGCGGATGCGGTCCGTACTGGTCGCGGTGCGGTTCGGCGCGGCGAAACCGAATCGCACGTCCACCGGATCGGCACCGCCGGCGATCGGCTGACGGCACGAGGCGTGGACTTCGGTGATGCCGGTGCGCAGCAGTGCAGGCAGTGATTGCGGGGAAACGCCGCTGCCCGCGAGGATGATGATGCGTCCGGCGGCTTGGCGATGCAGGTCAGCCACTGCCTCGACCCCGTCGATCGCCTTGGGCGTCCCACCCGAGGTGAGAACCCGGTCGAAGCCGAGTTCGATCGCGGTGTCGAGCGCGGCGCCAAGATCGGAGCACACATCGAAGGCGCGGTGCAGCGTCAGCGACAGCGGTCTGCCGCGCTCGCTGCCGAGCATCCGTGCGTGCGCGATCAGCTTGGCCAGAGTTGCCGCGTCGAGCCGGTGGTCGGCCAGGGTTGCGCCGATCACGATGCCCGCGAGCCCGGCGTGCGCAGCGGTGACGATATCGTCGGCGATCAGCGCGATTTCGCGCGGGGTGTAGGCGAAACCGCCCTCACGCGGGCGCACGAGCAGGTGCGCGGGGAGGGGGCCCTGCGCCGCCGCGCGGATCAGCGACGCAGGCGGCGTCAAGCCGCCGACTGCGAGCGCGGCGCACAGCTCGATCCGGTCGGCGCCGCCCTCCACCGCGGCATCGATGCCGTCGAGATCCTCGACACAGACTTCGAGCGTCATGGCGTCGCGCATCATGTGGTCAGCTCGCGAACAAGGCGCGCGCCTTCAGCACCGTGGTGCTGCCGCGCGCGTCGGTGACGGCGTAGGTAAAGCCCGGCAACAGGCAGAAGGCCCCGACCGCGCCCTTTGTATCGAGCGCGAGGAAGCCGACCTGCACGCCGCGTATCGCGTCGCCGCGCAGCCGCGCGATGTGGCGGACCACCTCTTCGCAGGCCTGTTGCGGTGACGCGCCCGCGCGCATCGATGCGACGACGCGCGCCGACCCTGCGACACGCGTGACCTCCTCGCCCAGCCCGGTCGAGGTCGCGCCGCCGACGCCGGCCTCTACATAGAGTCCCGATCCGACCTGTGGCGAATCACCGACCCGGCCGCGCATCTTGAACGCCATGCCCGATGTGGTGCAGGCGCCGGCCATCCGCCCCGTCGGATCGCGCATCAGCAGGCCGATCGTGTCATGGTCGAGCGCGCCACCGGGCGTCCGCGTGATGCGGTTCTCGCTATTGGCCTCGGGGCGATAATCCGCGGTCTTCAGCCAGTCGCGCCACGCCTTTTCCGCCTCGGGCGTCAGCAGCGACTCTTGCTTAAAGCCCTGGTCACGCGCGAACCGCGTCGCGCCTTCGCCGACGAGCATGGTATGCGGTGTCCGCTCCATCACCCGCCGCGCGACGGAGATCGCGTGCATCGTGTTCTCGAGCGCTGCGACTGCGCCGACGCCGCCCGCATCATCCATGATGACCGCATCGAGCGTGACATGGCCGTCGCGGTCGGGATAGCCCGAATAGCCGACGCTGTGATTGTCCGGATCGGCTTCGGGGACCATCGCGCCGGCCTCGACCGAGTCGATCAGCGATCCGCCGGCGCGTCTGCGGGCAAAAGCGGCGGCGTTGGCTGCAGCACCGAAATCCCAGGTCGACACGATCAGCGCAGGCGCAGGGCCGCCGGTTGCGGCGCGCGCGCGGGCGATCGGCGCAACAAAGGGCAGGGCCGCTCCAATACCACCAAACGCGGTCAGCAACGATCGTCTCGTCTTCATCAGCAGCCCCCTGTTGTCACCCTGGCGCCCAGTCGTATCGCAAGTCACGGCAGTCGACCAGTCGTATGGCCATTTTACAACATCCGGTCCGAAACGTTACACAGTGGTCTTACTAAGGTATTGACTGAGACCCGATTATGACCAAAACCTTACGAAGGAGACGGGGGCAGGCGACAACGCTGGCCCAAACAAGGGTTTTTAGTATGAACGTGCGTAATTCGGCGTCTTATATGGCGCTTGCGGGGGCACTGATGGTGTCCGCGACCCCGGCGATTGGACAGGTCACGCCGGCACAGGCCGAGGCTACCACGCCCGCGGAGGCCAAGGTCGAGGCGGATGCGGCGACCGCGACCAGCGCCGTCGACGCGCCGCCTGCCGAAGACCGCGCTGGCGGGGGCGACATCGTCGTGACCGGATCGCGCATCCAGCGTCCGAACATGACCTCCGCCGCACCGATCACCTCGGTCACCTCGCAGGACATCCGCGCCCAGGCTGCGGTCAATGTCGAGGACGTCCTCAACCGCCTGCCGCAGGTCGCGCCCGACAGCCAGCAGACCTATAATGATTCGGACGGCCGGCAGCGGATCAAGCTGCGCAGCCTCGGGTTCGAGCGGACGCTCGTCCTCATCGACGGCAAGCGCCTCGGCACGCAGAACGGGCAGGACGTGGGCATCATCCCGCCGTCGCTGCTTGAGCGCGTCGACGTCCTGACCGGTGGTGCGTCGTCGGTCTACGGGTCCGATGCCGTCGCCGGCGTCGTCAACTTCGTCCTGAAGAAGGATTTCGAAGGCATCCAGCTCGACGGAAACTATAATTTCTACAACCACAACAACAAGGACACGGTGGTCTCGTCGCTGGCACGCGCAGCCGGCTTCAACAGCCCGCGCGGCCTGACCAACGATGGCGGCCGCGCCGACGTCACGCTGACCGCGGGCAAGAAGTTCTTCGACGGGGCGCTGCGGATAAACGGCTTCGTCAACTACAAGCATACCGACGAGGTCCTGCTGTCCGAGCGGTCTAACTCGGGCTGCTACCTTACGCAGACGAGCCTCAACGCGCCGATCTCGTGCGGCCTGACGCCGAGCAGCTCGACGAGCGGCCTGATTTCGCCGCTCGACAGCAAGGGCGTCGCGACGGGGCAGTATGTCAACAACCCCAATGGCACGCGCACCTTCGTGCCGTTCGGCACCGGCGCGGGCAATGCGTCGAACTATTTCAGCAACTATGCCTATCAGCGCCCGTCCGAGCGCGTGAATGCGGGTGGCTTCGTCAGCCTCGACGTCGCGCCGGACGCCGAAGTCTATGCATCGGGCATCTGGTTCCGCGACAAGTCGTATAACAACTACCCGGCGATCGCGGGCGGCAACGTCCAGGTGAACTGCAACAATCCGTTCCTGTCGGCTTCGCAGGCCAGCACGATCTGCGGTGCGGCAGCGGGTACCGCGGCGTTTGCGCCGATCGACATCCGCTATCGCCTTGGCGAGGGCAATGACCAGCCGGACAGCTATCTGAACACCGGTCTGCGCCTGACCGGCGGCCTGCGCGGCAAGGCTGGCGATGCATGGACCTATGACATTGGCGGCGTCTATGCGCGCAACAAGCAGGACTACACGCCGAGCTTCGTCAACGCGGCCAATCTGCGGAATTCGCTGAACGTGGGCGGGACGCTCGCGGCACCGACCTGCGCAGGGACCACGGACGCCGCCTGCGTGCCGTTCGACGCGTTCAGCGCGGGCAACACTAATCCGGCGCTGATCGACTATCTCTACGACCGCGGCACGTCGACCACGATCGGTACGCTGTATGACGTGCAGGCGAACATCACCGGCGATCTCGGCAAGTACGGTGTCACCTCGCCGTTCGCCGAGCAGGGCGTCGCAATCGCGCTCGGCACCGAATATCGCAAGGATACGCTGAAATCGACCGCCGACAGCGTCTACCGCGCCGGGCTTGGTGGCAATGACACCTATCTCAAGCAGGACGTCTGGGAGGCCAATATCGAGGTCCAGGCGCCGCTGATCGAGCACAAGCCGTTCGCGGAACTTTTGCAGGCCAATGGTGGCTATCGCGTTTCGAAGTACAGCAGCAATTCGAGCAGCTTCAACACGTGGAAGATCGAGGGCATTTACGCCCCGGTCAGCGACCTGACGTTCCGCGCCTCGTTCAACAAGGCGCAGCGCGCGCCGACCGTGACCGAGATCCGGCAGGCGACCAATGTCGATTTTGCCCGTGGCGGATCGGGCACGTTCAACGATTTCTGCGCACCGACCGTGACGACCAACGCCGCTGGCGGCGTGACCTATGGCACGCCCGTCGCCTCGCGTGAGGTCTGCCGCGCGACCGGCCTGTCCGACGCGCTGTACGGCAGCCCGACGCTGATCTGTCCGGGGGATGCATCGACGGGGGCGACCGGATGTACGGTTCGCTCGGGCGGTTTCGAAGCCGATCCCGAAACGGCTTATACCCAGACCTATGGCCTGATCGTGAAGCCGCGCTTCGTGCCCGGGCTCGTCTTCTCGGTCGATCGCTACAAGATCAAGATCGACGACTCGCTCGGCTATAACGACTTCAGCTATTACACCGATGGCTGTCAGCGTTCGAACGGCGACGCGTTCTTCTGCCAGGGCATCGTCCGCAATCCCGGCACCGGCACGCTCTACTCGAACGCGGCGAGCAACCCGACGACCGGCTTCATCCGCCAGGGCACGACCAACTTCTACAAGTCGATCGCCCGCGGCTATGACTTCCAGGCGCAGTACACGCTCGATCTCGCCAGCGTCGGCAAGATCGACTGGAACTTCAACGGCTCGCTGACGACCTTTGCAGGTGGTCAGGACTCGCCGGTCCAGCCGACCCGCAACTGCGCAGGCTATTACGGCAATGGCTGCGGTCAGCTGATCCCGAAATGGTCGCACGGCCTGCGCGCGACCTATACGACGGTCGACAAGGGGTTCAGCGCGTCGTTCAACTGGCGCTATGTCGGTTCGCTGACGAATGCGGACAATTCGGGTGATCCGGCGATCGGCGGCACGCCCGAGCGCGAGCGGACCAGCTATTTCCGCGTCTCGCCGAAGAGCTATTTCGATCTCGCGCTCAACTTTGCGATCGACAAGGCGTTCTCGCTGCGCCTGATCGCGAACAACCTGCTCGACAAGAGCGCGCCGATCGTCCCCGATTCCTACAATGTCGCGCTGGCACGGACCAACACGATCCCGCAGCGCTACGACTCGCTTGGTCGCAACCTGGCGGTTGGTGCCACCGTCCGGTTCTGATCCCGTACCCCCACCTCAAGGCCCGCCGGAAACGGCGGGCCTTTTTTTATGCGCGCGTTCGGGGATGAAGAGGCGGGTTCGTGCTTGCGGGCGTGGATCGCATGGTCTAGCGAAACCGCCGCTGCCCGGGGCTTGAAGCCTGCAGGGCGGTCGTGCGGGTGTGGTGGAATTGGTAGACGCGCTGGACTCAAAATCCTGTTCCGAAAGGAGTGCCGGTTCGACCCCGGCCACCCGCACCACCTTTACTGTTTAAGAGCCCGGGCGACCGAGACCAGTCGGCCCGGCTCCACGGCTACGAAGCCGGAAAAATCTGAACATCGTCGAAGCGAAGCCCCGCACGAGCGCCACGCTCGGGCAAGCGACCGCTCGTGTCGATCTCGACGGCGATGTCGTCGACACGCGCCTCGACGCGCCACGTACCACCCCGCTTGTGCACGGCGCCGACGACGATCGACAGCGCACCGGGATCGCCATCCCCCAATAGCGCCTCGTGCGGGCGGAAGTGCAGTTCGGCCGGTCCGTTGGCGAGCGCCTTCGGAGAAACGTCGAGCGCCTGTCCGTGATGCAGGACGCGGCCATCGACGACCGTCACCGGGATACGGTTGGTCTCCCCGACGAATTCGGAGACGAACGGCGTGGCGGGCATGTCATAGACTTCGCGCGGGGTCCCGATCTGTTCGATGACACCGCGGTTCATGATGACGACGCGGTCGGCAAGCTCGAGCGCCTCCTCCTGGTCATGCGTGACGAACACCGAGGTCAGGCCAAGCCGGTCGTGCAGCTCGCGCAGCCAGCGGCGCAGGTCCTTGCGGACCTTGGCATCGAGCGCGCCAAAGGGTTCGTCGAGCAGCAGCAGGCGGGGCTCGACTGCGAGCGCCCGCGCCAGCGCGACACGCTGGCGCTGACCGCCCGAGAGTTGTGCTGGATAGCGATGGCCAAGATCGGGCAGCTGGATCAGGTCGAGCAGTTCGGTGACGCGCGCGCGGATGTCTGCCTTTGCCGGGCGATCGCGGCGGGCACGGACGGTCAGGCCGAACGCGATGTTGTCGGCGACGGTCATGTGACGGAACAGCGCGTAGTTCTGGAACACGAAGCCGATCTGGCGTTCGGCAGCGGGCGTCCCGGTCATGTCGGCGCCGTCGAACAGGACATGGCCGCTATCGGGGAAGTCGAGCCCCGCGATCATGCGGAGCAGCGTCGTCTTGCCCGAGCCTGACGGGCCCAGCAGCGCGAGGAACTCGCCCGGACGCGCTTCCAGGCTGACGTCGTTCAGCGCGGCGAACTGGCCGAACCGCTTAGATACGGCGTCGATGACGATACTCAATGCGCACTCCTTGCCTGATGATAGCCGAACCGCCATTCGAGCAGGCTCTTCAACACGAGCGTGACGAGCGCGAGCGACGCGAGCAGCGATGCCACCGCAAACGCGCCGACGAAGTCATATTCGTTGTACAGGATCTCGACGTGGAGCGGCATGGTGTTGGTCAGGCCGCGGATATGGCCCGACACCACCGACACCGCGCCGAATTCGCCCATCGCACGCGCGTTGCAGAGCAGCACGCCGTAGAGCAGGCCCCAGCGGATATTGGGCAGGGTGACATGCCAGAAGGTCTGCCACCCCGACGCGCCGAGCGACACCGCGGCCTCTTCGTCGTCGCGACCCTGCTCGGCCATCAGCGGGATGATCTCGCGCGCGACGAACGGAAAGGTGACGAACACGGTGGCGAGCACGATGCCCGGCACCGCGAAGATGACCTTCCAGTTGTGCGCGATCAGCCACGGCCCGAACCAGCCCTGAGCGCCGAACATCAGTACGAAGATGAGGCCGGCGACGACGGGCGACACCGAGAAGGGCAGGTCGATGAGCGAGATCAGCAGGCTTTTCCCACGGAAGTCGAACTTGGTGATCGCCCAGGACGCGACGACGCCGAACACGCAGTTGAGCGGCACCGAAATCGCCGCGACCAGCAGGGTCAGCCGGATCGCCGCACGCGCGTCGGGCTGGCCGATTGCGTCGACGAACATCGGCCAGCCCTTGGCAAAGGCCTGAACGAACACGACGACGAGCGGCAGCGCGAGGAAGAGTGCGAGGAAGAGGAGACCGACGCCGATCAGGATCCGCCGGGCGACGGGGCTTTCGCTGGACGCGGCGCGGGTCATTTCGCGCTCCGCTTCGTACGCCACGCCTGGAGCAGATTGACCAGCAGCAGCATCGAGAAGGAGGCGACCAGCATGACGCACGCGATCGCGGTCGCGCCGGGATAGTCGAACTGTTCGAGCTGGGTGACGATCAGCAACGGCGCGATCTCCGACTTGTACGGCATGTTGCCCGCGATGAAGATGACCGAGCCATATTCGCCGACGCCGCGCGCGAAGGCGAGCGCGAAGCCGGTCAGGAGCGCGGGTGCGATGGCGGGCAGGATGACCCGGCTGAACGTCTGCCACCGGGTTGCCCCGAGCGTCGCTGCGGCTTCCTCGACATCGGCGCCGAGGTCGGCGAGCACGGGCTGGACCGAGCGCACGATGAACGGCAGGCCGATGAAGATGAGCGCGACGACGACGCCGAGCGGGGTGTAGGCGACGCGGATGCCGAGCGGTGCGAGCAGCGACCCGATCCAGCCGTTTTCGGCATAGAGCGACACCAGCGCGATGCCCGCGACCGCGGTCGGCAGCGCAAAGGGCAGGTCGACCGCGGCGTCGACGAACTTCTTGCCCGGAAACTCATAGCGCGCGAGGATCCAGGCGATCAGCAGGCCGAACACCGCGTTGACCGACGCGGCCAGCAGCGCGGTACCGAAGCTGAGCTTGTAGGCGGACAGCGCGCGCGCCGAGAGCCCGACCGCGACGAACCCGTCCCAGCCAAGCCCCGCCGCGCGCAGGAAGATCGTCGACAGCGGGATGAGCACGATCAGGCATAGCCAGACGATCGTCAGCCCCATCGTCAGCCCGAACCCGGGAATGACCGACCGTCGCGCGCGGCGAGCGCGGCCGGGCCTGGCGCCGAGGCGCGCGACGTCAGCCACCGACGAGGATCCGAACGATCGCATTCCCGATCAGCGCTTCGGACCCGAATAGATCCGGTCGAACACGCCGCCGTCTGCAAAGAAGCGGGGCTGCGCAACCTTCCATCCACCGAAATCGCGAATGGTGCGCATCTCGATCTTCGGGAACAACGTCGCATAGCGCGCCAGCACCGCAGGATCGCGGGGGCGATAATAGTTCTTGGCGACGATGTCCTGGCCCTCGGGCGTGTAGAGGAACCGGAGATAGGCCTCAGCGACCTTCTCGGTACCGTGCGCCTTGGCATTGGCGTCGACGACCGCGACCGATGGCTCGGCGAGCACCGAGATCGACGGCACGACGATGTCGAACTTGCCGCTGCCGAGTTCCTTTTCGGACAGGAACGCCTCGTTCTCCCAGGCGATCAGCACGTCGCCGAGCCCGCGCTCGACGAAGGTGGTGGTGGCGCCGCGTGCGCCCGAATCGAGGACCGGGACATGGCCGTAGAGCTGCGAGACATAGGCCTGCGCGGCGGCGTCGGATCCGCCCCCGGCCTTCTTCCCATAGGCCCAGGCCGCGAGGAAGTTCCAGCGTGCACCGCCGCTGGTCTTGGGGTTGGGCGTGATCACCTGGACGCCGGGTTTGACCAGATCGCTCCAGTCGCGAATCTGCTTGGGATTGCCCTTGCGGACCAGGAACACGATCGTCGACGTATAGGGCGCGCTGTTGTCGGGCAGGCGCGTTTCCCAGTTGGCGGGCAGCAGCTTCGCACGCTCGGCAATCGCATCGACGTCATAGGCGAGCGCCAGCGTGACGACGTCGGCGCCCAGGCCGTCGATCACCGCGCGCGACTGCTTGCCCGATCCGCCATGGCTCATGTTGAACCGCACCGTCTGGCCGGTGTCCTGCTTCCACTTGGCGGCGAACGCGGTGTTCACCGCCTTGTAGAGTTCGCGGGTCGGATCGTAGCTGACGTTGAGCAACTCGACCGATCCGTCCTTGCCCGTGCTCGAGGGCGACGAGCAGCCCGCGACGATCGCAGCAAGCGCCAGGCCGATATGCGTGCGGTTCAGTCTCATCCAGTCCCTCCGGTTCGCGTAATCCCTATCGCGTCGGTAGTGGTGGGGAATAGCCGCAAAGCTTGGCCATGCCAAAGCCTGGGTATCCGGCAGGCGTCACATCTGCAGCGGATCGGCATAGCCGGTGAGCTCGAGATAGCCGCTGCCGCCCGCCGTGCGGACCGCGCCTTCCCAGTAGACGGGCATGCCGCTGCGGCGGGCATCGAGCTCCTGATCGGCGAACAGCGGATCGAGGCGGAAGCGGCGGACCCCTTCGGGGAGGCGAATGGTGAGGCGTTGCGTCACGGGGTAGAGCGCCCCGGTGCGCGGCGAGCGCCACTGGCGGAGCGGATCGAACCGGACGTCGGCGGGCGCGAACCGGACGACGCGACCATCCGCACGCCGCAGCGATCCACCCGCCCAGAGCGGCTTGCCGTCGCGGCCACGAATGCGGAACGCCATCAGCGCCCCCCCGTCATCGAGATTGAGCCCGGTCCAGTCCCAGCCTACCGCGCCGCCGCCCAGATAGTCCGACGACCATTCCCGGTCGAGCCACGCCTGTCCGGTAACGCGTTGCGGTGTGCCGTTCCGCACCAGCTGCCCCGCCACCGCGAGATGCGGGATCGAGTAATAATAGCTCGCCTGTTCGGGCCGCGGACCCTTCTGGCTGTACCCCGCGTTCCCCTGGAGCAGGGGCGGCTGGCGCGGTGTCAGCGTCAGCGTCAGCGCGAAATCGCCGGTGGTAACGGTGGTCGTGAACCGGCCGTCGGGTCGCCTGCGGATATGCCAGTCCTTGAGTGTGACGTCGGTATCGCCGATGCGTGCCTGGGCCAGGCCGAACCCCGCCCGTGCCGCCCGCTCCCCGTGCAGAAGATGGCCGAGCTTCGGGTCGGAGAGCGCTGCGTGCGCGAACAGGATCTGCTTGGGGGCAAAGCGGCTGGGGTTCGCCGCGTCGGTGCCCGGGGTGGTCCGGAAGAAGGTGATCTGGAAGCCGAGGTTGCGACCCTCCTGCGTCTTCAGCAGACCGGTGACATACCACCATTCGGTGCGGAAGGCCGGATGCGCGCCGTGTTCGCGCGGGAAGGTGAAGGAGGCGCCGGGACGGACGACGGGATAGCCGGTCGCGGCCGGCGTCGCGGCGGTCAGCGCCAGCGCTGCAAACGTAAACACGGGGCGCATCACCAGTCCTCCCTGACCATGCGGACCGCATCGGCGGCGATCGCGCGCCGGCCGGCAAGCACCGCGGTACCCGCCGCCGCAACGATCAGCGCAAGTGCTACTCCGCCGACGCTACCCCAGGGGATGCGCGTCGCCATCGTCCAGTTGAACGACTGCGGATTGATCACATGGACGAGCACCTGTGCCATCACCCCGCCGAGCGTGATCCCGGCGATGCCACCGACGAGACCGAGCAACGCCCCCTCGGTCGCCAGCATCGCGACGATCTGCCGCTTTGCGACGCCGATATGCCGGAGCATCCCGAATTCGCGCGTGCGGGCGATCGTCTGCGCGGACATGGTCGCGGCGACGCCCGCCAGCCCGACGAGGATCGCGACCCCCTCGAGCAGATAGGTGACGGCGAAACTGCGATCGAAGAGTTCGAGGGCATAGCGGCGCAGGGTGGCCGGGCGCGCGATCGAGACGAGGCCGGCGAGCGCCGGGGGCGCCGCCGCGGTCAGCGCGCGCTCGACGGTGCGGGGATCCGCGCCGCGGGCGAGCGTGATCGCCGCCTCGGCCCGCGTGCGGTCGCCGGTGGCGCGCGTATAGTCGGTGTCGCGGACGATGATCGCGCCTTGCTGGCGGGCATAGTCGCGCCAGATCCCCGCGACGACGTACCGGCCGGCGATCGGCAGCGTGACGCTGTCGCCGACCGACCAGCCGTAGAGCCGCGCGGCGGGCTCCGAGATCCACATCGGCGCGGTGCCGGCGGGGCGGGCGCGTCCGCTTTCGAGCAGCACGAGGCTGGGGTCGGGGCCATCGGTCTCAACCGGGCGTGCGATCAGCGAGACGGGCGGCCGGTCCGGCGCGAGCGTCAGCGGGATCTGCCGGCTATACGCGATCGCCGCGATGCCGGGTACTGTGCGCAACCGGGCCTGCGCCGTGGGATCGAGACCGGTGCCACCCTCGACCCGGAGATAGAGATCGTCCGAGAGGACCTGACCCAGCCATTCGTCGACCGCGCCGCGAAAGCTGGTGACCATCACCGCCATCGCGATCATCAGCGCGGTGCTTGCGACGATCCCGCACAGCGCGGTGGCGGCCTGGGCGGGGGCACCGTGGAGGTGGCGGATCGCGAGGTCGACGGGGACGGACCGCCCGGCACCGCGGCTGAGCGGTGCGAGCAGCGTGCGCGCGAGCCAGGGCATGCCGGCGATGCCGCCTGCGAGTATCAGCGCCATGCTCGCAAACCCGAACAGGGGCAGGCCGCCGATCGCCGGGAGCAGCGCCGCGCCACCACCGAGCAGGATCAGGATGGCCGCGGGGCGGACGGGCATGGGGGTCCGGGGGTCGATGACGTCGCCGGCGTTGCGCAGCGCCGCGGCGGGGGCGGCACGCGCCGCGATCCGCGCCGGCAGGACGCTGCCCGCGACCGCAGCCAGCAGGCCAAGCGCGAAGAAGCCGATCGCGGCAGCGGGCGCGAAGGCCAGCCGCACGCGGCCATCGGCGAAATAGCCTGCGCCAAGGTCCGCGCCGAACCGGGCGAGCGCGGCATAGGCCAGCGCATAGCCGAGCAGCAGACCGAGCGCGGCGCCGATCACGCCGATCGCCAGCCCCTCCAGCGCGACGGTCGCGACGATCCCGTTGCGCGGCAGGCCGAGCGTGCGGACGAGCGCAAAGGCCCGCAACCGGCGGGCCACCGACAGCGACTGCGCGGAAAAGACGAGGAACCCGCCGGTCAGCAATGCGACCAGCGCGAGCATGTCGAGATTGACGCGGTACGCGCGGGACAGCGCGTCGCTGCGGGTCGCATCACTGGCGTCGCTGCCGATCGCCGCGTCGCGCGGAAGGATGGTGGCAAGGCGTGGAGGGGCGGCGCCGTCCTGCTGTTTCACGTCGATCCGGTCGAGGCGGCCGAGCCGGTCGAAGCGCCACTGCGCCGCGGCGATGTCGATCACGCCGATCGCCTCGCCCTCGGCTACTCCCGGCAACCGGCCGGCGACGCGCATCGTCGCGGTTCGTCCGTTCGCGGCGACGACGAGCATCGCGCCGGGACGGGCATTCACGTTGCGCATCGCCGCGGCGGACAGATAGAGCGCGGCGTCGTCGAACGCCGCGTCGCCCCGCCGGTCGATGCCGGCGGGGGCGACGCCGACCAGCGACGGCGTGACCTGTGCCGCGCGGATCACGTCGAGACCGAGCAGGGTGACGGGCCGCCTCCCGATCGTCGCGCGCAGGATGACGACCGGGCTTGCGTCCGCGACGCCGGCCGCGGTCGCGACTCTGGGATAAAGCGCCTCGTCGAAGCCGAGCGGGCTGGTCGCGTTGACCTGAAGATCCGCGCTACCCTTGACGGTGCGCAATGCGCCTTCGAACGACGACAGCGCCGATCCGTTGACGAGGTGGACCGCGAAGCCGAGCGCGACACCGATGGCGATCGCGATCGCGGTGAGGGCAAGCCGCGCGGGATGGGCGCGCCACTCGCCACCGATCATCCAGCCCAGCGCGAGCCGCGCCGACAGGATGCTCATCGCGCGTGTTCCAGCCCGCTTGCGGTCAGCGTCAGAACGTCGTCGGCGATCGCGGCGGCGGCCGCCGAGTGGGTGACGATGATCGCGGCGACGCCCTGTTCGCGAACCGCGTCGGAAAACAGCGTCAGTATCTTCGCGGCGGTGTCGGGGTCGAGATTGCCCGTCGGCTCGTCCGCGAGGATCAGCGCGGGACGATGGACGAGCGCGCGCGCGATCGCGACGCGCTGCAGCTCGCCGCCCGACAGGTCGCGGGCATAGCCGTCGCCGCGGGTGCCGAGCCCGACCCGCGCGAGCATCGCCTGTGCCTGGTCGGCGATCGCGCGGCGGTCGGTCGACACGAGCGCGAGCGGGAGCGCGACGTTCTGGCGCAGGGTCAGATAGGGCAGGACGTGGAAGGCCTGGAACACGAACCCGATCCGCGTCGCGCGCAGCCGCGTCAGCGCGGCCTCGTCGAGCGTGTCGAGGATCGTGTCCTCGATCGCGACATGCCCCGCATCGGGCGCGTCGAGCCCGGCAAGGATGTTGAGCAGCGTCGATTTGCCGACGCCGCTTTCGCCGACGATCGCGATCAGCTGGCCGGCACGCGCGGTGAGGTCGAGTCCGCGGAAGAGCTGACGGCCGCCGGGGACCGACTTTTCGAGCGCGGTGACGCGGAGCAGGGCGCGGTCTTGCATGGGGGGCTCATGCCACGGTGCGCGGCCGGGGGACAGCGCGGCGGTGTTGCCATGGGTTGTCTTGGGGGCTGGTTTTAGTGGGAGCGTGGCTGCGAAGGGGTGAGCTTTGGGTTGGCCGATACCGCGTGCTCCCGCGGCGCCCTTAATAGCGCCTCCCCGGCGGAGGCCGGGGTCCAGTTGGAGAGGTGGGAGTAACGAAAGGCGACGCCTGCCATAACCGTCCCCCAACTGGGCCCCGGCCTTCGCCGGGGAGGTGTCTTTGGGTAGGCATGCGCGTCTTTACTGGGCGTTGGAACAGGCCAGCGCCGCGGCAAAGCCGCGGCGTCGGACGGGGCTTTTGGCCCCGCCGGCCGGGCCTGACGCGGGTCCGCGCCGGAGCTTGCGCTCCGGCTTGGGCGTCAGGCCGCGAACTGGTTCATCGTGTTGTGGACGCCGCCGGCCTTCAGCGCCGCCTCGCCCGCGAAATACTCCTTGTGATCGTCGCCGAGATCGGAGCCCGACATGTTCTGGTGCTTCACACAGGCGATGCCCTCGCGGATTTCCTTGCGCTGGACGCCCTTCACATAGCCGAGCATCCCTGCATCGCCGAAATACTCCTTGGCGAGATTGTCGGTCGAGAGCGCCGCGGTGTGATAGGTCGGCAGCGTGATCAGGTGGTGGAAGATCCCCGCGCGCTTCGCCGAATCCGCCTGGAAGGTGCGGATGCGCTCGTCCGCCTCGTCGCCGAGCGGCGTGCCGTCATAGTCGACACTCATCAGGCGCGTCCGGTCATAGGCCGACACGTCGCGGCCGGCTTCGCTCCATGCATCGAACACCTGCTGGCGGAAGTTCAGCGTCCAGTTGAAGCTGGGCGAGTTGTTGTAGACGAGCTTCGCGTTGGGAACGACCTCGCGGATGCGGTCGACCATCCCGGCAATCTGTTCGATGTGCGGCTTCTCGGTCTCGATCCAGAGCAGGTCGGCGCCGTTCTGCAAGCTTGCTATGCAGTCCATCACACAGCGATCCTCGCCGCTGCCGGCACGGAACTGGAACAGGTTGGAGGGCAGGCGCTTCGGGCGGAGCAGCTTGCCGTCGCGGTTGAGGATGACGTCGCCATTCTGCGCGGTCGCGGGGTCGATCTCCTCGCAATCGAGATAGGAGTTATACTGGTCGCCGAGATCGCCGGGCGTCTTGCTGACTGCGATCTGCTTGGTCAGGCCAGCCCCGAGCGAGTCGGTGCGCGTGACGATGATGCCGTCCTCGACGCCGAGCTCGAGGAATGCGTAACGGCAGGCGCGGACCTTGGCGAGAAAGTCCTCGTGCGGGACGGTAACCTTGCCGTCCTGATGCCCGCACTGCTTCTCGTCGCTGACCTGGTTCTCGATCTGAAGCGCGCAGGCGCCCGCTTCGATCATCTTGCGCGCGAGCAGGTATGTCGCCTCGGCATTGCCGAAGCCTGCGTCGATATCGGCGATGACGGGGACGACGTGCGTCTGGTGGTTCTCGATCGCGTTGAGCAGGCGCTTCTCCTCGATCGCGTTGCCCGCCGCGCGCGCCGTATCGACGTCGCGGAACAGCATGCCGAGTTCGCGCGCATCCGCCTGGCGCAGGAAGGTGTAGAGTTCCTCGATCAGCGCGGGGACGCTCGTCTTCTCGTGCATCGACTGGTCGGGAAGGGGCCCGAATTCGCTGCGGAGCGCGGCGACCATCCAGCCCGAGAGGTAGAGATAGCGGCGGTCGGTGGTGCCGAAATGCTTCTTGATGCTGATCATCTTCTGCTGCGCAATGAAGCCGTGCCAACAGCCGAGCGACTGGGTGTAGTTCGCCGGGTCGGTGTCATAGGCGGCCATGTCGCGGCGCATGATCCCCGCGGTGTAGCGGGCGATGTCGAGACCCGAGCGGAAGCGGTTCTGCGCGCGCATCCGGGCGACCGATTCGGCGGAAATTCCGTCCCAGGTGCCGTTCCGCGCGGCGATCAGCTGGTCGATCTGGGTAAGGTCGGTCTGGAAGGTCATGCTGCATCCTCGTTCCGCGTTTGATGACGGATCGGTACACAAAATGACAACGAACTGCCCGGGTCGAGGGAGTAGCTACAGCGTCGCGCTGTCAAACTCCTGCGCGTGCCTGAGTCTTCTTGTCACGTTTGTGACAGCACGCGGTTATGCCGTGGCGGCCTGTGCCGTGCCGGCGCCGTGCAGTGCCGGGTCGAGCAGGCCCTGCCGCTTGGCGACGATCGTCGGGACGAGCGCCTGCCCGGCGACGTTGACCGCAGTACGGCCCATGTCGAGGATCGGGTCGATCGCGAGCAGCAGGCCTGCGCCCTCGAGCGGGAGGCCGAGCGTCGACAGCGTGAGCGTCAGCATGACGACCGCGCCGGTCAACCCTGCGGTGGCGGAGGACCCTAGCACCGACACGAGCACGATCAGCACATAGTCGGCGGCATGCAGCGGAATGCCGTAATATTGGGCGACGAAGATCGCCGAGACCGCAGGATAGATCGCGGCGCACCCGTCCATCTTGGTCGTGGCAGCGAGCGGCACGGCGAAGGCGGCATAGGTGCGGGGGACGCCGAGGCCGCGTTCGACGACATCCTCGGTCACCGGCAGCGCGGCGATCGACGAGCGCGACACGAAGCCGAGCTGGATTGCGGGCCAGGCGGCGGCGAAGAACCGCCGCGGGCTGAGCCCGTTGGCGAGCAGGAGCAGTGGGTAGACCACGAACAGTACGATCGCGAGCCCGGCATAGACCGCGATGCTGAACGCGCCGAGCGCCGACAGCGATTGCCAGCCATAGCGGACGATCGCGTTGCTGAGCAGTGCACCCGTACCGATCGGCGTCAACCGTATCACCCAGCGCAGGATGCGGCGGAAAAGCGCGAGCGCCGATGCGTTGAAGGCCAGGAACGGCGCGCCCGCATCGCCGATCCGGACCGCGGCGATCCCGATCGTGATCGCGATGACGATGATCTGCAGGACGTTGAACGACAGCGCAGTCCGCGCGGTCTCGTCGGTCAGCTTGGTCGACGCCTCGAGCCCGAGGATATTGGCAGGGACGAGCCCGCGCAGGAAGTCGAGCCACGACCCGGCGGTCGTCGGCGCGACCGCGCTGGCGGCACTGACCCCCGCGGTCACGCCGGGCTGGATCACCAGCGCGAGGACGATGCCGATCGACACCGCGATCAGCGCGGTGATCGCGAACCAGGCGAGCGTGCTGATGACCAACCGGCGTGCATTGTCGAGATCGCGCAGCGCGGCGATCGACGCGATGATCGCCGTGAAGACGAGCGGGACGACAAGCGTCTTGAGCAACTGCACGAAGATCTCGCCGACGATGCGCAGCGTCTCAGCAAGGCCCGATCCCGCGCCGGTCCCGCGCGCGACGAAGCCGAGCGCGAGCCCGGCGATCATCCCGATCAGAACCTGTAATCCGAACGATCGCCGTAATGTCTGCATGGCCGCTGTCCCGTATGAACCGGACGAAATACAGCTTCTGCACGGTGCGGTGCAACGAAGACGCTGTCCGTGCCGGGATAGCCGAGCTTGTCGATCGCGCGGCGCGCCAATCAGCGGATGATCGGGAATTCCTCGCGAAACCGGTCGACGAGTGTCTCGATCCGGTCGATGTCCTCGGCACTGCCCGAGGGCGTGACCGACCAGTTGCAATGCGCGTGCGTGTCGGTCGAATAGACCCGGACCTCGCCGACCGCCATGCGCCAGCGACGCCGGTCGCCGAGATGGTCGCGGGTCAGAACGGTCACGAGCCGATCGCGCAATTCGCTGGCGGTCAGCATCGCGGTGCGAAGCGGGTAACGGGGCAGGGCAGGTGGAGCAGCATGGCACGGGCGTTACCGCGCCCGTCGCGTCGTGGCACCCCCCAAAGGGCTATCAGGTCGGATCGCTTTCCTCTGAAATCGAAACGACCGGCAGCGGGGCGCCGCCGCCAAGCACCGGGCCGGCATGTGCCGAACCGATATGAATGCGGACACCCGACGCCAGATGCACGCGTGGTGTTGCGGCGGAGGACTCAGATGGTGTCGACAGCGCAGTCTCCACCCCCGGCATGGTCCGGCCGCGATGGACGGTGACGCCGGATCCCGCCGTACCGGGTTCGGTGGAGGCGGACGGGGACGCGGCGAGGATCGTATCGGGCGCAGCAACGCGCGTCGGTTCGACGCCCGCATAGGTCTGGCGGAAGCTCAGCGCGCGCTCCATCGCGCCGCGCCAGCGATAGAAGATATGGGCGCCGACCGCGCCGACCCGGCTGAGGCTTGGCGCCCACCAGGGCAGGATCGAAGCGGCGTGGTAGGAGGTCGAGGCGCCGACCGGGGCGAAGACGCTGCCGTCGAACGCGGCGCGCGCGACCGATGCGGCCCTTGCCCAGGCGGCACCGTCGCGGGGGTGGTTCATCGAACCGTCGCAGGTGAAGCTGAACTGGCAGCCGGTGCGCCGTGTCGACCCCTGATAGACGACCCCGCAGACGCTGTGCGGAAAGGCACGGTCGCGCACGCGGTTGAGCACGACCTGTGCGACCGCGCGCTGGCCATCGGTCGGTTCGGATCGCGCCTCGTAATAGACCGCGGCGGTCAGGCAGGCGATCGCGCGCTGGCGGTCGTCGTCACTTTGCGCGGCGCCGGGAAAAGCGGGCGCGGCGGCGAGGGTGCGCGGGGTGTCGTCGGTGGAGGCTGCAGAGCCGGCAAAAGCGCGGTCGAGCGGTTCGGCGGGCGCCTCGAGCGCGAGCCCGGCGAGCAGGTTGCGCGCTTCTGCTGCGTCACGGACAGGGACGTCCGCAAGCGGTCCAGCCACGCGCGTCGACGGGGGAACGCACGAGGTACTGGCGGCGATCGCGGCGAAACCGAGCACTGTTCTCTTGAGCATGGGGTAGGTCGCGCGTCGTGACAGGAAGCCTGCGCGTACCACCCGGATGTTAGATAGTGGTTAAGCCCCCGGCGTGGCGCCGACGAGGCTAAGTCCGACCGCCTCGGCGACCTTGATGCCGTCGACGCCGGCCGACAGGATCCCGCCCGCATAGCCCGCGCCTTCGCCGGCGGGAAACAGGCCGATCGTGTTCAGGCTCTGAAAATCGTCGCCGCGCGTGATCCGGACGGGGGACGAGGTACGCGTCTCGACCCCGGTGAGGACCGCGTCGGGGTGATCATAGCCGGGAATGTCGCGACCAAATACCGGCAGCGCCTCGCGCATCGCGGTGACCGCGAACTCAGGGAGGCATTCGGCGAGATCGGTGAGGTGGACGCCGGGGCGGTAGGACGGGATGACCGAGCCGAGCGCGCTCGACGGGCGGCCGGCGAGGAAATCGCCGAGGCGCTGCGCGGGGGCCTTATAGTCCGAACCACCCGCGACATAGGCGCGCGACTCCCAATGGCGCTGCAACTCGATGCCCGCCAGTGGATTGCCGGGATAGTCACGCGCAGGATCGATGCCGACGACGAGTCCCGAATTGGCGTTGCGCTCGTTTCGCGAATATTGGCTCATGCCGTTGGTGGCGACGCGGCCTTCCTCGGACGTCGCCGCGACGACGGTACCGCCCGGGCACATGCAGAAGCTGTAGACGGTGCGCCCGTTCGTGCAGTGATGCGACAGGCTGTACGCGGCGGCGCCGAGATCGGGGTGGCCGGCACAGGGGCCGAACCGCGCCTCGTCGATCCAGGATTGCGGATGTTCGATGCGGACGCCGATCGAGAAGGGCTTCGCCTCAAGGAAGACGCCGCGGTCATGGAGCATGTGAAAGGTGTCGCGCGCGCTGTGCCCGACCGCGAGCACGACATGATCCGCCTCGAGATAGTCGCCGGTATGCAGATGGAGCCCGCGGATGCGGCGCGTGCCGTCCGCATCGACCGCGATGTCGAGATCGTCGACGCGGTGCTCGAAGCGATATTCACCGCCGAGCGACTCGATCGTCGCGCGCATCGCCTCGACCATCGTCACCAGCCGGAACGTGCCGATATGCGGATGCGCCTCGGTCAGGATCTCGGGGGGAGCGCCGGCCTTGACGAACTCGGTGATGACCTTGCGGCCGAGATGGCGGGGATCCTTGATCTGGCTCCACAGCTTGCCGTCGGAGAAGGTGCCCGCGCCGCCCTCGCCGAACTGGACGTTGGACTCGGGGTTGAGGACGCTGCGGCGCCACAGACCCCAGGTGTCCTTGGTGCGTTCGCGGACCAGCTTGCCGCGGTCGAGGATGATCGGGCGGAACCCCATCTGCGCGAGGATGAGGCCGGCGAACAGGCCGCACGGCCCTGTTCCCACGACGACCGGGCGACGCGCGCCCGGCGTCTCGGGTGCCTTGGCGACGTGGCGGTAGCCGGTATCGGGCGTCGTGTTGACGTGACGGTCCTTGCGGAACCGCGCGAGGATCGTCGCCTCGTTCTTCGCGGTGACGTCGATCGAATAGACGAGCTGGATGTCCATCTTGTCGCGCGCGTCATGCGCGCGCCGCGCGACGGTATAGCGGATCAATTCGCGGGGGGTGATGCGCAGCCGCTTGCAGACCGCGGCGGGGATCGCTTCGTCGGCATGGTTGAGCGGCAGCTTGAGTTCGGTGATGCGGAGCATGGGGCCCTGTAACGCGGGCCGCGTGGTTTCGCCATGAGCTGTGGTACCGAAGCGCAGACCGTGCAGGCCTTGCCCTGGAACGGCCCGGACTGCACGGTATCGGCATCCGGGAACAAGGGAGCTAGCCGATCAACAGCGCCGTCGTCATCGTCGCGATGCTTACCTATGGCACCGCGTTGTTCGGGATCGCCTGGGTCGTCGATCGGCGCGGGCTTTCGCCGCGCATGGCGCGGATCGCCTATCCCTTGTCGCTGGCCGTCTATTGCAGCAGCTGGACGTTCTTCGGCGGCGTCGGCACCGCGGCGACGCGCGGCTGGGATTATCTGTCGATCTATCTCGGCCCGGCGCTGGTGTTCCTGCTCGCGCCGGGATTCCTGACGAAGCTCGTCCGGCTGGCGCGCGACGAAGGGTCGAGCTCGATCGCCGACTTCATCTCGGCGCGTTATGGTCGCAGCCGGAGTACCGCGGCGATCGTCGCGGGAACCGCGCTGGTCGCGTCGATCCCCTATATCGCGCTGCAGCTGCGATCGGTGACGCTCAGCTTCGGCGCGCTGGTCGGGATCGGCGGATCGGTGCTGGTCGGGCCGCTCGTCGCGCTGCTGCTGGCGACGTTCGCGATCAGCTTCGGCGCGCGACGCTATGAAGTGGCGGGTGGCAATACCGGCGTGGTCGCGGCGATCGCGGCGGAGTCGCTGATCAAGCTGCTCTGCTTCGTGGCGCTCGGCGGATTTGCGCTGACGCTGCTCGCGACGATGCCGGCCGCGCGGATCACGCTGCCGCTGACCGGGTTCGTCGAGGGTTTCGCGCCCGGCGCGCTGACCCCCGACTTCTTCGTCCGCACGCTGCTATCCGCCTGCGCGATTCTGTGTCTGCCGCGTCAATTCTATGTCGGGATACTAGAAGCGAGCGGCCCGGCGGCGGTGCGGCGCGCGCGCTGGCCGTTCATCGCCTATCTCGCGGTGATCTCGGTGATGGTCCTGCCGCTCGTGCTCGCGGGGTTGGCGGTGCTGCCCGCCGATACGCGACCCGACCTCTATGTGCTGGCGGTCCCGCTGGCGCGCGACAACGATCCGATGGCGCTGCTCGCGTTCATCGGCGGGTTTTCCGCCGCGACCGCGATGGTCGTCGCCGAGACGATCGCGCTGTCGACGATGGCGACCAACGACCTGCTGGCCCCATTACTGCTGCGGCGGCAGACCGATGGCGGGGAGGGCGATCTGGGGCGGCGGCTGCTGCGTGTCCGGCGCGTGATCATCGCCGCGATCGTCGCCGCGGCTTTGTGGTACGGCACGAGCATCGGCGACGAGCTGTCGCTCGCATCGATCGGGCTGATCGCGTTTGCCGGCGTTGCGCAGTTCGCGCCCGCGCTGATCGCAACCGTCGGCTGGGGCTTTGCCGATACCCGGGCGGCACGCGGCGGGTTAATCGGCGGCGTCGTCGTCTGGGCCTATTGCCTGTTGATGCCCTCGGTATTGGGTGGTTTCGGCGCCAGTCTTGCGAAAGCGAGCGGCGGACTGCTCGACCCCGATGCGCTGATGCGGGTCGCGCTCGGGTCCCCACTGGTCAACGGCACGATCTGGAGCCTGGGCGTGAATATCGCGCTGATGGCGGGGCTGCACCTGTACGCGGCGCGGCGGCGGGTGTTCGGGGGACGGCACAGCGTGCTGGATCACGTTACGACCTTTGGCGAGCTGAAGATCCTGGTCGCGCGCTTCGTCGGCGATGCCGAAGCCGCAGAGGGGCTGGACCCGCTGTCACGCGATCCGGGCGCGCCGATCGACGGACGCGCGGCCCGTCAGGCGGAGCGGCTGATCGCGGGCGTGATCGGCGCACCCTCGGCGCGGCTGATCGTGACGTCGAGCCTGGCGGGTTCGGCGATGGACGTAGGCGACGTCGTCCGGCTGCTCGACCAGCGGGGGCGCAGCCTGCGCTTCTCGCGGTCGCTGCTGTCGGCAACGCTGGAGACGATCGACCCGGGCGTCAGCGTGATCGACGCCAATCTGAGGCTGGTCGCGTGGAATCCGCGCTATGTCGAGATGTTCGACTATCCCGAGGACTATGTGATCGCCGGACGGCCGATCGCCGATCTGATCCGCTACAATGCCGAGCGCGGCGAATGCGGGCCGGGTGGCGTCGAAGCGCATGTGTCGCGCAGGCTCGCACATCTCGAACGCGGCCTTCCGCACAGTTTCGAGCGGCTTCGACCGTCGGGGCGGTGGATCAAGACAGTGGGTCAGGCAATGCCGGGCGGCGGCTATGTCCAGAGCTTCACCGACATCACCGCGGAGAAGACCGCGCAGGCGGAATTGGAGGCCCGGGTCGAGGCGCGGACGCATGATCTGGCGCAGTCGAATACGATGCTCGACGAGGCGCGGCGGCATGCCGAGACCGCGACGCGCGACAAGACCCGGTTCCTCGCGGCGGCAAGCCATGACCTGCTTCAGCCGCTTCATGCCGCCCGGCTCTTCTGCGCGGCGCTCGACGAGGGCAAGGCGCCGCACCAAGCCGACCTGGTTCGCGCGATCGATGGCGCGATCGGGTCGGCGGATACGCTGCTGCGGGCCTTGCTCGACGTGTCGCGGCTCGATGCGGGCGGGGTCGTGCCGAAGATCGAGCAGTTCGTGCTCGGGGACCTGATCGAGGAACTGGCCGCCGAGTTCCGGCCGCTTGCCGGCGAACGCGCGTTGAACCTCGCCTCGCACCCGGGGGCGCACATCGTTGCCACCGACCGGTCGCTGCTGCGCTCGATCCTGCAGAACTTCCTATCAAACGCGGTACGCTACACGCCGTCGGGGCGGATCTGGATCGGCGCGCGGCGGCGCGGCGGTGACGTCCTGGTCGAGGTGCGGGATAGCGGGCCGGGCATCGCGGCGGGTGACCGTGAACGGATTTTTGCCGAGTTCGAGCGGGTGGAGAGCAAGGGCAGCGCGGGCGGCGGTGTCGGCCTGGGGCTGGCGATCGTGCAGCGGATCGCGCAACTGCTCGACCTGCGGATCGAATTGCGGTCGCAGCCGGGTGCGGGATCGACCTTCGCCGTTCGCGTTCCGCTGGCGGCGCATGCGACGCTGCCCGACCGTGCCAGGACGGCCCCGGTCCTGCGCGACCTGCCGCCGGGGCTGCGCGTGCTGTGCCTCGACAATGATGCCGCCATTCTCGCGGCGCTCGACGCGGCGCTCCGGTCGCGGCGCTGCGTCCCGCTGCTGGCGGCGACGATCGAGGAGGCGATGACACTGGCGGCGGACGAGGAGCCCGACGTCGCGCTGATCGATTTCCATCTCGAGGTGGCGCAGGACGGACTGGACGTTGCCGAACGCCTGTCGGCGATGGCGCCGGCGCCCGCGATCGCGCTGGTGACCGCGGACCGCAGCGCGGCGGACGATCCGCGCTGTGCCGGGATCACCGTCCTGACCAAGCCGGTGGTGCCAGGCGAGCTATGGGCATTCCTCGAACAGGCATCAGCGGCCGCGGCTGCGGTTTGAGGTGCTGACCCAGCGCGCCTATTTGGTCGGGGCGCTGGTGAAGTCGATCTTGATGCGGACCCAGGCGCCGATCATCTTCTTGCCGCCGACCCGGGGCGGCAGCACGCGGAACTGCCATGCGGCCTGGCGCATTGCGCGGGCCAGCCCCGAGCCGACCGGGGATTCGCCGAGCGACCGGCAATTCTCGACCCTGTAATTCTCCGCGGTCCGGCAGGCGATGAGCGCCCAGCTGCCCGGGGGGGCGCCATTGGGAACATAGCCCGCAAGTTCGGCATGGCTCGGTTCGGTATACCATTCGGCATTGTAGAGCCGCTCGCCACTTGGACCTTCGCCTGGGCCGTAGGCAGAGCCGCTGTCCTTGCCGGCGCCCGCGCCATCGGTGTCGGATCCGCCAGCCTGGCGATCGCCCGGGTGCGACGGGATTTTCGATATGTCCGCCGAATCGAACAACTCCATGCCGCCCGCCAGCATCTTGGGGAAGGCCGGGGCAGGCGTGACGGGGCGCGGGTCGGATGCCGGCGCGGTCGATGGCGGGCGGGGCGATCTGGGCGAGGCGCCGCCGGCGACCTTCTTCGCCTTTTCGATCACCGGGCGTTGCGGGGTCTCGGGTTTCGTCTCGCGGTCGGGTAGCAGGCGGAAGCTGCTGGGCGGGGGCGTCGGCTCGGGCTTGGTCGGCGTTGGCGCGAGCCGCAGCAGCAGGAGAATGACGACGACATGCGCGGCGATCGCCAGCAGGAATGAACGCGCGCGCCGCCAAAGCGGCTGGCGCGATCGGTTCGACGCGGACAGGTAGGACGTCGAAGCCATTGATGGTCGCCTAGACCGCGCAGGAGGGTGTCGCAAGACGTCGATTGCCGTGCGGCTAGTCTTGCGAGTGGGAGGCGGTCGGCTAGTCGGCGAAGCGAATGTCGAGCGCGCGCGCGGCAAGCACCGCCTGGGTGCGGTTCTGGACGCCGAGCTTGCGCAGGATCGCGGTCATGTGGCCCTTTACGGTCGCCTCCGACACGCCGAGATCGAACGCGATCTGCTTGTTAAGGCGCCCCGCAAGGACGCCGAGCAGCACTTTCAATTCGGTCGGGGTAAGGCTGGCGACGCGATTGGAGATGTCGTCGGCCGGTAGGGCGGCGACGGGGGCGTCGCGGTCGCCCGCCAGCGCGCGGGCGACCGCATTTTCGAGCGTGGCGAGATCGGCGGTCTTCGACACGAAGCCGACCGCGCCATAGGCGCGCGCGCGCGGCGCGGCCTCCGCCTCGTCGGCGGACGAGATGACGACGATCGGCGTGTCGGGACGCTCAGCATGCAGCAGCGCGACACCCGCAAAGCCCTCCGACCCCGGCATCCGCAGATCGAGCAGGATGAGATCGAGGCGGGCGGCGCCGCGCGCCGCCTCGATCGCCTCGCCGAGCTGCCCCGCCTCGAGGATCGTCGCATCGGGGGCCGCGCGACCGACCGCCAGCTTCAACGCCTGGCGAAACAGCGGGTGGTCGTCGGCGATCAGGATCGTGCTCGCGGTCATGCGAAGGCGGCGGTGGCCTTTTCGCGACCCGTGATCAGCGCGTCGACGACCGTCGGATCGGCGAGCGTCGAGGTATCGCCCAGACCGTCGAGCTGGTTCTCGGCGATCTTGCGCAGGATCCGGCGCATGATCTTGCCCGAGCGCGTCTTGGGCAGGCCGCGGGCGAACTGCAGGACATCGGGCGTCGCGATCGGACCGATCTCGCGGCGGACCCATTGCACGAGTTCCTTGCGCAGCTCCTCGCTGGGTTCGGCATTCGCGTTGAGCATGACATAGGCATAGATGCCCTGGCCCTTCACGTCGTGCGGCATGCCGACGACCGCGGCTTCGGCAACCTTCGAATGCGCGACCAGCGCGCTCTCGACCTCGGCAGTGCCCATGCGGTGGCCGCTGACGTTGATGACGTCGTCGACGCGGCCGGTGATCCAGTAATAGCCGTCCGCGTCGCGGCGGCAGCCGTCACCGGTGAAATACTTGCCCGGATAGGTCGAGAAATAGGTCTGGAAGAAGCGCGCATGATCGTTCCACACGGTCCGGATCTGCCCGGGCCAGCTGTCGGCGATCACGAGATTGCCCTCGACCGCGCCGTCCAGCACCTTGCCGTCGGCATCGACCAGCTCGGGCACCACGCCGAACAATGGCTTGGTCGCGCTGCCGGGCTTGAGCGCGGTCGCGCCGGGGAGCGGGCTGATCATGTGTCCGCCGGTCTCGGTCTGCCACCAGGTGTCGACGATCGGGCAGCGGCCTTCACCGACGACATTGTGATACCAGTTCCAGGCCTCGGGGTTGATCGGCTCGCCGACCGACCCGAGCAGCCGGAGCGACTTGCGGCTGGTCCGCGTGACCCAGTCGTCCCCTTCGCGCATCAGCGCGCGCAGCGCGGTCGGCGCGGTGTAGAGCGTGCTGACCTGATATTTGTCGACGATTTGCCAGAAGCGGCTGTGGTCGGGGTAATTGGGGACGCCCTCGAACATCACCGTCGTCGCGCCGTTGGCGAGCGCGCCGTACAGCGAATAGGTGTGCCCCGTGACCCAGCCGACATCGGCGGCGCACCAGAAGACTTCGCCTTCTCGGTAGTCGAACACATATTCATGCGTCATCGACGCCCAGATGAGATAGCCGCCGGTGGTGTGGAGCACGCCCTTGGGCTGGCCGGTCGATCCGCTGGTGTAGAGGATGAACAGCGGATCCTCGGCGTTCATTGGCTCGGGCGCGCAGTCGGTCGACTGGTCCGCGACGCACTCGTGATACCAGCAATCGCGGCCGTCGGTCATTGCGATGTCGCCGCCGGTGCGGCGGACAACGATGACCGTCTCGACGCCGAGATCGCCCTGATCGAGCGCGGCATCGACATTGGCCTTCAGCGGAATCGTCTTGCCGCCGCGCAGCCCTTCGTCCGCAGTAATGACGACGCGACTGTCGCAATCGTGAATCCGGTTGCACAGGCTGTCGGGCGAGAAGCCGCCGAACACAACCGAATGGATCGCGCCGATCCGTGCGCAGGCGAGCATCGCGAACGCGGCTTCGGGGATCATCGGCAGATAGATCGTGACGCGGTCGCCCTTCGCAACGCCGCGTGCCTTCAGCGCATTGGCGAGCCGCGAGACTTCGTCGCGCAGCTCGGCGTAGCTGATCGTGCGCGAGTCGGCGGGGTCGTCGCCTTCCCAGAGGATCGCGGTCGCGTCTGGGCGTGTATCGGCGTGGCGATCGACGCAATTGGCGGCGACGTTGAGCTGGCCGTCCTCGAACCAGCGGATGCGGAAATCGGCCTCGTCGAACGATGTGTCCTTGATCTTGGTCGGGGGAACGATCCAGTCGAGCCGCTGCGCCTCTTTCGCCCAGAAGGCATCGGGATCAGTCGCGGCCTCGGCATACATCCGGTCATAGGCGGCGGCATCTATCCGTGCGTCCTTGGCCCATGCTGCGGGAACGGGATAGCTGGCCTCGGTCATCACACTCTCCTTTTGCCGCCGTTCTAGACGGTCGCGCGGTACGCGGCACCCCCAACCAAAGTCAGGGATGATCCCGCCCGGGCGATCCGCCATCGTCGTGTTGCTTGCATCTACGCGTCAGACCGGTGGAGCAACCAGGAGGTTGGGATGAGACGATCGGTATTCACGACGTTGCTGCTGGGCACGGCCCTTGCCGGGCTGACGCCGGGCGCCGCCTTCGGCCAGACCGCGCGAGAGGCGGAACTCGAAGCACGGCTCAAGGCGCTCGAAGCAGCGGTCCAGGACCTTCGCGGTGAGTTGACCGCAGCGCGTGCAACCGCCGCCGCGGCCCCGACTGTGCCCCCACAGACCGCCGTCGCTGCGTCGCAGGTGACGGCGCCGGCCGCATCGCCCGGCGGATCGCCCGGCGCGACCAATGTGGCCCAGGCCAAGCCTGTCGCAACAAATTCGGCACCGACCGATGGTTTTCGCATGGGGAACACGACGGTCAAGCTGGGCGGCTTCGTTCGCCTCAACGCCATTGCCAGCCGCTACAGCGGTGGCGAGGTCGCGGTCGGGGGGCTGGGCAAGGAGTTCTTCCTGCCGCAGCAGATTCCGGTCGGCGGCGGGTTCTCCAGCCAGGACCTGTTGCTCTCCGCGCGCCAGACCCGCCTGCAGTTCAGCACGGCAACCCCGATGAACGGTACCGACATAAAGACGCTGGTGGAGTTTGATTTTGCGCTCGCGACGGCGCCGGTCGGTGCCCAGCGCGCGACCAACCCCTACACGCCCACTTTCCGCCGTGGCTTCATCGAATATGGCAATCTGCTGGTCGGGCAGGAATGGTCCACCTTCCAGAACATCGCGGTGCTGCCCGAGACGACCGATTTCGTCGGCCCGCTGGATGGCACGGTGTTCAACCGCCAGGCGCTGATCCGCTACTCCATCCCCTTGCGAACCGGGCTGACGTTGCAGGTCGCGGTTGAGAATCCCGAAACGGAAACGGCGCTGCCCGCCAATGCGGCGCTGGTCGACACGGATGACGACCGCCTGCCGGACGTGGTGGCACGGCTGAACTGGAAGTCGACACTGGGCGATTTCGCACTGGCCGGCATCGCGCGCGAATTGCGCACCGATACGCTGGGCCGCGGCGATACCGCCTTTGGCTGGGGCGTTTCCGGGTCCGGGAAAATCCCAATCGGCAAGCGTCACGACCTGCGTTTCATGGCGACCTACGGCCAGGGCATCGGCCGGTATCTGGGATTGGGATATGTCCCCGACGCGATCTACGGCGGCACCGCGACGCAGCTCGAGCGGATCGACAATTTCGCGGGCTTCGCGGCACTGCGTATCGGCTGGACCGATGCGATCCACTCGACGCTGATGGGCAGCTACCAATCGGCCGATTATCCGGCCGGCGTGATCGTCACGGGGCTGGCCAATGCCAAGTCCTATGGCGGCGCTGCCAACCTGTTCTGGTCGCCGGGCAAGGGCTTCGACATCGGCGTCGAATATCGCCACGCCGTCCGCGAACTGGTTTCGGGTGATACCGGTGCGCTCGACCGCATGGAATTCGCCTTCAAATACGGGTTCTGATCGCCCGACGCTTAAAAATACCACCGCTCCACTTGAGAGGATACCGCCATGGCAACGACAACAGGGGACGCATCTCCCCTTGGTCACGTGAAGCAGAGCCAGCCACTGATCATTATCGCATCGTCGCTCGGCGCGGTGTTCGAATGGTATGACTTCTATCTCTACGGGCTGCTCGCGACGATCATCACCGCGCAGTTCTTCTCGGGCGTCAACGAGACGACCGGGTTCATCTTCGCGCTCGCGGCGTTCGCAGCGGGGTTCGCGGTGCGGCCGTTCGGTGCGCTGGTATTTGGGCGGATCGGCGATGTCGTCGGGCGCAAGAACACCTTCCTCGTCACGATGGCGATCATGGGCCTGTCGACGTTCCTCGTCGGCCTGCTCCCGAGCTATGCCTCGGTCGGCGTCGCCGCGCCGATCGCGCTGGTCGTGCTGCGGCTGCTGCAGGGCCTCGCGCTCGGCGGCGAATATGGCGGTGCTGCGACCTATGTCGCCGAGCATGCGCCCGACAAGAAGCGTGGGCTGTTCACCAGCTTCATCCAGACCACGGCGTCGCTCGGTCTGTTCGCCGCCCTGCTGATCGTGATCGGCGTGCGCACGCTCGTCGGCGAGGAGGCGTTCGCGGCTTGGGGCTGGCGCATCCCGTTCATCGTCTCGATCGCGCTGCTCGCAGTGTCGCTCTGGATCCGGATGCAGCTCGAGGAGAGCCCGGTGTTCCAGAAGATGAAGGAAGAGGGCAAGACTTCCAAGGCACCGCTGACCGAGGCGTTCGCCAAATGGGGCAACCTCAAGATCGTGCTGATCGCGCTGTTCGGTGCGGTCGTGGGGCAGGGCGTCGTGTTCTACACCAGCCAGTTCTACGCGCTGTTCTTCCTCGAGAAGAACCTGCGTGTCGACGGGCCGACCACCAACATCCTGATTGCGATCGCGCTGCTGATCGCGACGCCGGCATTCATCTTCTTCGGCTGGCTGTCGGACAAGGTCGGGCGGAAATGGATCATCCTGACCGGCTGTGCGCTCGCCGCACTGACCTATATGCCGTTGTTCCACGCGCTGTCGAAGGCGGCCAACCCCGCGCTCTATGCCGCGCAGCTGTCGTCGCCGGTCAGCGTCGTCGCCAACCCCGACGAATGCTCGGTACAGTTCGATCCGGTCGGCAAGAACAAGTTCGACAGCAGCTCGTGCGACATCGCCAAGTCGTATCTGGCCAAGGCGGGCATTTCCTACACCAACGTCGTCGCACCGGCGGGCACGGTCGCACAGATCCACATCGGCGGCGCGACCATTCCGGTCGTCAATCCGGCGATCGTGACAGGGGCCGATCGTACTGCAGCGATCAAGGCGTTCGGGGCCGAGGTGAAGACCGCACTGACCGCGGTCGGCTATCCCGAAAAGGCGGACCCGGCGCAGATCAACAAGCCGATGGTCGTCGCGATTTTGGTCCTGCTCGTGCTGTACGTGACGATGGTCTATGGCCCGATCGCCGCGCTGCTGGTCGAATTGTTCCCGACGCGAATCCGCTACACGTCGATGTCGCTGCCCTATCATATCGGCAATGGCTGGTTCGGCGGGTTCCTGCCGACCGCGGCCTTCGCAATGGTCGCGGCGACCGGGGACATCTATTACGGGCTCTGGTACCCGATCCTGGCCTGTGCGGTCACCGCATTGGTCGGTCTGGTTTTCCTGCCCGAGACGTTCCGCCGCTCGCTGCACGGCTGAACGCAAGTATCGAGCAGTCCCGGGGTGCGGCAGCCGCCGCACCCCGGACCTGTTTCAGAAGAGCGTCTTGAACAGTCCGGCATTGGTCTTGCCGAGTTCGATGATCGAATCCCCACGACCACTCATCACCGCTTTCGCCATATAGAGCGTGAAGCCCTTCATCTGTTCGAGCGTGATCTTGGGCGGCATCGACAGTTCGGTGCGCGCGGTGACGGCATCGAGCAGCGCAGGGCCCGGATGCGCAAGCACCTCGCGGACGCCCGCCTCGATCTCGCCAGGGTCGGTGACGCGAACGCCGTGGAGTCCGATCGCGCGCGCCATTGCGGCGAAATCGGGATTGTCGAGCGCGACGCCGGTCTCGATCATCCCCGCCGCCTTCATCTCCATTTCGACAAAGCCGAGCGTGCCGTTGTTGAAGACGATGATCTTCACGGGCAGGCCGAGCTGCCGAACGGTCAGCAATTCACCCATCAGCATCGCGAGGCCACCGTCGCCCGACAGGCTGACGATCTGACGGCCGGGATAGGCGGCCTGCGCGCCGATCGCCTGGGGCAGGGCGTTTGCCATCGAGCCATGGTTGAACGACCCGATCAGTCGGCGGCGGCCGTTCATCTCGAGGTAGCGCGCTGCCCAGACGGTCGGGGTGCCGACATCACATGCAAAGACGGCGTCGTCGCTTGCTAGGTAGCTGACGACGCGCGCGACATGCTGCGGGTGGATCACGCCGCTGCCCGGGGTGCCGGTCGCGAGCTCGTCCAGGCCTTTGCGCGACTTGGCGTAATCCTCGCGTGCGTCGCGCAGGAAGGCGCCGTCGCGCTCGCGTGTCAGCAGCGGCAGGACATGGTCGATCGTCGCGCCGACGTCGCCGACCAAGCCGAGGTCTATCGCGGTACGGCGGCCGAGATTTTCGGGCCGCAGGTCGATCTGCGCCACCTTCGCCTTTTCCGGATAGAATTGGCGGTAGGGAAAATCGGTGCCGAGCATCAGCAGCGTGTCGCAAGCCATCATCGCGTCATAGCCGGACGAGAAGCCGATCAGCCCGGTCATGCCGACATCATAGGGATTTTCATATTCGACGAATTCCTTGCCGCCGAGTGCATGGACGACCGGTGCCTGGAGCACGCCGGCAAGCGCGACGAGTTGCGCATGCGCCCCCCGACAGCCGCGACCCGCAAGGATCGTCACCTTGCCGGCGTCGTTCAGCAGCGCGGCAAGGCTGGCGAGCGAGGCCTGATCGGGGATGATCGTGGCCGCTTCGGGCAGCAACGCGGTGCGGGATCGGGCGATAAGGCCCGTGGTCGTGCGCAATGCAACATCGCCCGGCATCGCGACGACCGCGACGCCACGATGGCCGACCGCGGCACGGATCGCTGTGTCGAGCGTGCGCGGCATCTGATCGGCATCGGAGATCGTCTCGCAATAGACGCTGCATTCGCGGAACAGCTCTTCGGGACGGGTTTCCTGGAAATAGTTGGAGCCGATTTCGGCGCTCGGTATCTGCGCCGCAATTGCGAGCACGGGGACGCGGGTCCGGTTGCAGTCGTACAGCCCGTTGATCAGATGCAGGTTGCCCGGCCCGCAGGACCCGGCGCAGACCGCGAGCTTGCCGGTCAGTTGCGCTTCGGCGCCGGCCGCGAAGGCCGCCGCTTCCTCGTTGCGAACGTGCACCCATTCGATCGTTCCGCTCCGCCTGAGCGCTTCGGTGAGGCCGTTCAGGCTGTCGCCGGCCACGCCATAGATTCGCTCGACGCCGGCAAGCTCGAGCGTCTCGACGAACAGGTCGGCGATCAGGGTCTTGGGCATCGGGCGTCTCCGGGTCTCGAAAAAGGGTGAAGGTCGAGGCCTCAACGCGTCCCGGCGGCAAGTGACGCGGCGAAATCGCGGAATCGAACCTGGGAGCGGTACGGCCGGATCGTTGCAGAAATGTAACAAGTTCAAATTTTCGGTTGGAAAACGCGCGCAGATACGATCTCGTTACCCTGAATAGGTTGCATTCAAAATTTGGAGACCCGAGCATGCGCAACGGATCCCGGCAACATGCCGGGCCCATGACAAAGGATTGATTTCGGCACGGCCAGTATTGCGTGAGCAAACGACGTAAATCGTCGATGGACTTGGGGGAAGGATCCGAAAAGGCGCTCACCATTCGGGGGTAGCCTAATGAAGATCGCTCATCATATCTCGCGTCACGCCTTGATCGTTGCCGTTGCTGCTGGGGGGGGCATGTTTCGGCCAGTGCCCAAGAGCTTACCCAGACGACAAACCCCGCCACGGTAGGATCGGCCAGCCCGCCGACAAGTGATGCGTCCGCCGACATCCCCGACGACATCATCGTGACGGGGACGCGTGTGACCGGTATTACTGCCGCCGAAAGCGCGGCGCCGATCAAGGTGCTTGATGCCGACATGATGAGCCATGTCGGCCAGCCCAATCTGAACCAGATCCTGACGCAGCTGGTCCCGTCCTTCACCGCGCAGGCATTTGGCGGCGGCACCGCGAACCTGACGCTTTCCGCGCGGTTGCGCGGGCTGAGCCCCAACCACACACTGGTGCTCGTCAATGGCAAGCGCCGGCATGGCACCGCCAACCTTGCGGTGCTCGGCGGGCCCTATCAGGGGGCCGCGACCGCGGATCTCGACCTGATCTCCCCCTCGTCGATCAAGCGGATCGAGGTTCTGGAAGACGGCGCGGCGGCGCAATATGGCTCGGATGCGATCGCCGGGGTGATCAACATCATCCTCAAGGACGGCGGTACGGGCGGCGATGGCTATGCGACCGCGGGCGAGAATTACCAGACGGGCGGGCGGACCTATGCCGGGACGCTGCATCTCGCGACCAAGATCGGCGAGGACGGGTTCCTCAACGTGACCGCATTTCACCGCTATCACGACTTCACGCAGGTCGGCGGGCTCGACCGGCGGGTGACGGACGGTGATGGCAAATTGCTGACCGGCACGACGTCGCCGGCGCTAAGTCCCCTGCAACAGCAACTCTACCCCAATATTTCGGGCTTTCCGTACGTCAATCGCATCAACGGCGATGCGCAATCCCGCCTTACCAACCTGCAATTTAACAGCGCCTACGACTTCGGCGCGGCGGAGGTTTACAGTTTCGGCACCTATTCGAAGCGGATCGCCAGCGCGTACGAAAATCTGCGCGTACCGACGCGGGTCTCGCGGACGGTCGGTGGGGTCACGACCTATTTCGATCCTGACGGCGACAGCCCGGTCAACGGCTTTTCACCGCGCGAAAAGATCCGCGAGGACGACATGGCGTTTACCGGCGGGGTTCGCGGACTGCTGAGCGGTTTCACTTACGACCTGTCGACCAGTTTCGGGCAGGACAAGAACCTGATCTACACCGTCGATTCCGCCAACGCCTCGCTCTACGCGGATACCGGATTTACGCCGACGAGCTTCTATAACGGCTTCTTCAAGGCGACCGAGTTCACCGCGAACGCCGATGTCACCCGCGAGATCGCGGTGGGCATGGCGGCCCCGCTGAACCTCGCATTCGGCGCGGAGTATCGAAAGAACGTGTACGAGATCGGCTCGGGCGATGCCGCATCGATCTACAAGGAGGGCGGGCAATCCTATCCCGGGTTCCGGCCATCCGATGCGGGCGTGAACGGCCGCAACAGCCAGGCGGCCTATGTCGATGTCGCGATGATGCCAATCGACGGGCTGAAGGTCGATGTCGCCGGACGCTATGAACATTATTCCGATTTCGGCAGCAAGTTCATCTACAAGGGGACGAGCCGGTACGACTTTTCGGGTGCGTTCGCGCTTCGCGGCACGGTCTCGACCGGGTTCCGGGCGCCGACGCTCGCGGAGTCCTATTATTCCGCGACCAATGTCTCGCCGACGTCCGCGTTCGTGCAGCTGCCGGCCAATTCCGCCGCGGCCAAGCTCCTGGGGTTTGCCAATCTCAAGCCGGAGAAATCGACCAATTTCAGCCTTGGGACCGTGCTGCGCCCGGCACCACGCCTGACGATCACGATCGACGCCTATCAGGTCAAGATCCGCGACCGCATCCTCGGGACCGGCTCTCTGTACGGCAGCGGTGGTGCGACGAACTTCCCGATCGTGACCGCGGCCATTCGGGCGAACGGCAACATCCTCGACCCGACCGTCAACCAGACCGGGATCAACATTTTCACCAACGGCGCGGACACGCGGACGCGCGGCATCGATCTGGTGGCAAGTTACGTCACCGATCTTGCCGACTATGGCAAAGTGAACTGGATGCTGTCGGGCAACTATAACGAGACTAAGGCGCTCAGGCTGAATGCGGCGCCGGCGACGCTGGGCGGCATTCCGCTCTTTGACCAGGAGGCGATCAGTTATCTCGAGACGGCGTCGCCCAAGACCAAGGTGATCGGTTCGATCGTCTATGCGCTCGACAAGTTCGGCGCGACGCTGCGCGGGACCGTCTACGGCAAGACGACGGCGTATCTGACCCCGGATGGCGGCGCATATTATAAGCAGACGGTCGGGTCGGCGTTCATCGGCGATGTCGAACTCAACTACGATCTCACCGCCGCACTCAAGCTGTCGGTCGGTGCCAACAACCTGTTCAACAAGCGGCCGCCGACCGTCGGGCTGGTGCCGGGGTCGACCAACTCGCTGGTCAACGACGCCAATGTTCTCGACGGGCCGCTGACGTTCAGTCCCTACGGCATCAACGGCGGCTATTATTACGCGCGCTTCAATATCACCTTCTGACGAGATCGGGCGCGGCGCTCGGCGGCCGCGCCCGAACCTGCCTGCACGTCAGGCGGGGGCCATGACCGACAGGATATCATCGACCTGTGCGGTGGTGAACGCGGTATATTCGTCGCCGATCGCATAGGGCAGCAGGATGCGGCGCCCCTGCAACAGCCCGCCACAGCTATAGGTGACGTTCGGCACATAGCCGCCACGCTGCTCCGCGCTCGGGAACAGGAGCGGGGAGGGCGTGCGCGCCAGCACACGGCTGGGGTCCGCCTTGTCGAGCAGGCACGCGCCGATGCAATAGCCGCGGACCATGCCGACGCCGTGGGTGAAGACCAGCCAGCCCTCGTCGATCTCGATCGGGGATCCGCAATTGCCGAGCTGCACGAACTCCCATGGATATTTCGGCGCCATGATCGGCGTCCCGCGCTCCCAGGTGTAAAGATCGTCCGAGCGGAGCAGCCAGATCGTCTCGCTGTCCTGCCGCCCGAGCATCACGAACTGGCCATCGATCCGGCGCGGGAACAGCGCCATGCCCTTGTAGCCGGTCATGGCGCCGGCGAGGGGGCGCATTTCGAAGGTCCGCATGTCGACGCCGCGGAGCATTTCCTGCTGAACCTTGCGTCCGTCGAACGCGGTATAGGTCCCGATGATGCTGCGAACGCCGTCATGATCGGTGAAATTGACGAGGCGGAGATCCTCAACGCCCTGGCGCTGACTGGGCAGCACGGGAAAGATGACCGTTTCCGACGCGTCCTGGCTGTCGTCGCACAAGAGCCGGACCCAGCCATCCTGGTTGCGGTCGATTCGTGGCGGCACACCATGCGGGCTTGCCGGATCGATCACGAGGCGATCGTCGGGGCCCCATTCGCCAGTCCGGAACGTGACCGAGGAGATATGTCCTTCGCCGATGCCGCGCAACGACAGCACGAACTTGACGCTGCCCGTAGCCGATGCGGGTTCCTCGTCGATCCGCGCGATGCTCGGATTGAAAAGGGCCGCCGACTCGAACGCATATTCCTGACTGAAATAGGCGCCCAGCAGCAGGGCCTCGTCGGCGTCGATGTCGCCGATATCAAGCTCATCTTGAACCTCGGCAAAGCGGCGGCGGAAGACCTCATCGGCATTGCGATGCCGCTCCTCCATCGGTTTTGCGAGCAGTTCGACCATGCGTTTGCGCAGCGCGGGGTCGAGTGCCATCACCCGCTGCGCCACCGTTTGCGCGCGCGATGGACGGTTGGCCGCAAATGCCTCGGGATAGCTGAAGCTGAACGGGCGGATCACCGTTCGCGAAGGATCGGGCTTGAGTTCGATCTCAAGCTTCTTGAAGACGTTGGCAGCTTCCATGCGCGGACCTTTCATCGGGCGGCGTCCTGCATGCGCACACCCTTGCCCCGTTCAGCGATAGACCGCGCGTTTATATCCATGGATCGCATCGCCGCGGCGGATTTCCCCGTGACCTGCTGCTCTCGGACCTGACCGGAAATCGTCCAACAACTTTGCTATTGATAACCACTCGCAAACTTCTGTAGGGCATGACCATGCAGGCCACCCCGCAGCGCACGCCGGACCTAGGGCGAACGGCAACGTCGCCGCGGCGTCGGTTGCGTCCTGCGGTCGTGCCGATGATTGCCCGGATCGGGACCGCGCTGGTCGGTGGCTATGTTCTTGCCTCGGCGGTCGCCACGCTGATCGCGCGGCTGCTGCCAGTGGACCGTGCCGAGGCGACCAGCTGGGGAATGATCCTCTCGTTCCTGGTCTACGCAATCGCCGCGCTTTGGAGCTTTCACGGGCCACGCGTGATGCGCGTCATGCTCGGCATCTGGGGCGGCAGCGCGGCGATCGGCCTGGCACTGGCCTTGCTCGGGGTCCGCCCATGACGGCTGCCTTGCCGCTGCGGCAGAGCATGGCGTGGATCCATGGGTGGCTGGGACTGCTCGCGGGATGGCTGCTGTTCGCGATGTTCCTGACGGGGACGGCAAGCTATTTCCGGCCCGAAATCACTCATTGGATGCAACCCGAAATCCGCGCGAGCACGGTGTCGCCTGCGCAGGCGGCGCAAGGCGCGATGACCTATCTGCAGCGGATCGGCGCGGGTGACGACGTCCAGTGGTTCCTCTATCTTCCCGATGCCCGCTCGGCAGTGACGCGCGTGTTCGAGCAGCGGAGTCCGACGTCGACGGCACCGCCACGTCCCGCCGAACTGACGCTCGATCCCCGCAGCGGTGAGCCGGTTCGTGCCCGCGAAACGCGCGGCGGCGAGCATTTCTATCGGTTCCACTTCCAGCTTCAGCTGCCCTATCCCTGGGGGCGCTGGCTGGCCGGACTGTGTGCGATGGTGATGCTCGCGGCGATCGTCTCGGGGGTGATCACGCACAAGCGGATCTTTGCCGATTTCTTCACGCTGCGCTGGAACAAGGGACAGCGCAGCTGGCTCGATGCGCATAACGTCTCGGCCGTGCTTGCGCTGCCCTATCACGCGATGATCACCTATACCGGGCTGATCACGCTGGTGGCGATGTACATGCCGTGGCCGGCGATGGTGAACTACAAGACGCCGCTCGATTACGGGGCGGTCGCATTCGGCATTCCGACCGAACGCGCCGCGACCGGCATTGCCGCGCCGCTGCTGCCGATCGGGCCGATGATCGAGAAGGCCGAAGCGGTGCTCGGCGCGCCTGCGACGCGGGTCGTGGTACGCCATCCGAATGATCGTGCGGCAACGGTGACGGTGTATCGGCATGCCGGCGTGTCGATCAATGCGCGGCTGCCATCGGTGACCTATTCGGGAAGCACTGGGCAAATGCTCGAGCGATCGGGCGGCACCGGGCCCGCGCTGATGACTGCGGGGGTGATGCTCGGTCTACACGTCGCGAGCTATGCGGGTACCGGGCTGCGCTGGGCCTATTGCCTGCTCGGCCTGACCGGCGCCGCGATGGTCGGTACGGGCCTGCTGCTCTGGACGACCAAGCGGCGGCGGCCGGGCGCGGCGCCGTTCCCGGGGCTGACGCTTGTCGAGCGCTTGAACATCGCGGTGATTGCCGGGCTGCCGGTCGGGATGGCAGCGTATCTCCTGGCGAACCGGGTGATTCCTGCCGATGCGGCCGGGCGCGCCGATGGCGAAGTCGCCGCGATGTTCTGGGCCTGGGGCGCGGTCGCAGTCATGCAGCTGGCCCGATCGCCGCGGCGCGCCTGGATCGAGAGCTTCGCGATCGGCGCCATCGCGTTTGCCGCAATTCCGGTCATCAATGCCGTAACAACCGCGCGCGGTCTGCCGGCCTCATTGCGTGGCGACGACCCGGTATTTGCCGGGTTCGACCTGACCATGCTCGCGATCGCCACCGTGCTGGCGATGGCGGCATGGCGTGTCGCGCAACTTCGTCCGGCGGCTCCGGTACGACGTCCTGCCCGTGGAGTGGTTCATGCTTGAAACGATCATCGTTGCACTGGCGGGCTGGATGCTGCTCGCGGCCTCCGCGTTTCGCTATCGCCGGGATCTCGGGATCACCGCACCCGGGACGATACGGCTGTTGCGGATCGCCGCCGCCGCCGCGCTGACGCTGGCGTTCCTGCGGTGCGGGGCGCCGGTCAGCGGCGAACGCGTCGTGCGGTTTCTGGGTGGTGGCTCGATCGCGGCGGTCATCATGGTCGGCACGCTGTCGGTCGCGCCGATGTTCATTTTGCGGCCCGTCGTCCTGATCCTCGGCATGGCGCGTGCCCTACGACCTTCGAAAGACGAACACCGTACCGCTTCGGCCTGACGGCGGAAGCGGTACGGAGGGTGCCGGTCGTTCTCAATCGGCCTGAGGCCTCGATCCGCCACAGTTGTGGCGGATCGCAACCATCCTAGCGATTTACCGTGGCAGCCGGTGCGCGGGGTAGCGTTTGCGCGACGGGTGTGCCGACGGGTGCCGGTGGCGGCGTGACACCGGTTACGGATGGGGCGCAGCCTGGGACGGTGGACGGCGCCATTACACCGGGAGGGGCCAAGTTCGCGCCGCCCGGTGGCGGAGGCGGCGGACCATCGTGGCCGGGACCACCCGGGGCGCGAGGACCACCGGGGCCATGCGGCGGCGGCCCGCCCGCGACGATCCGCCCATTCGGATCGACCAGATAGGAGGCGCGCAGCTGTCCGTTGTCGTAGCGCCCCTGTACCGTCATCGTCGCGCCGGCGGTAACGCCATCACCGTTGCGGCCGGCATCGATCATCGTCCGCCCGGTTGCGTCCTGAAGGACGAAGCGGTCACCGAAGATCTCGACCACACGGCCCTTCACCGTCACCACGCCGCTCGTGCCCGACAGTCGGGCGATCGCGGTCGGCGTGGTGGGGGCCATCTCGATGCCGGGCCGCGTCAGCGATACGGCGCTGGCGCCGCCTGCGACGCCGACTGCGAGCAGGGCGGCAGCGGCGAGCCTCATCCGCGTTCCGCGGTTCAGTGTTTCCATCAAACGGGGCATTCATCGTCTCCTCTTCGTGTCGATGACCGGCTTCTAGGCGCCGCATCCCCACGCCCCGCTGAACTTCCCCGTTCAGTTTGGGTTTAGCGTGCACAGCTAGCGAGGTCGTCATGCGTATATTGCTCGTCGAGGACGATCCCGATCTCGGCCCCGCGCTGGCCAAGGCCTTGCGAGGCGAGAACTGCGCGGTCGATCTTGCCGCAAACGGCGTCGATGCGGGGCATCTGGGCGACACCGAGGCCTATGACGCCGCCGTGCTGGATCTTGGCCTGCCGGGCCGAGACGGCGTCACGATCCTGCGGGACTGGCGGGCGGCGGGGCGCGACCTTCCCGTGCTGATCCTCACCGCGCGCGACGGATGGTCGGACAAGGTGGCGGGGTTCAAGGCGGGGGCCGATGACTTCATGACCAAGCCATTCCGCGTCGAGGAATTGGTCATGCGGCTGCGTGCGCTGGTGCGCCGGGCGGCGGGGCATGGCGCCACGCGGCTCGAATGCGGCCCGCTCGCCTTCGAGACGCAGATCGGCCAGTTCGAGCTGGACGGTTTGCCGATTAAGCTGACTGCGCTCGAATGGCGGGTGCTCTCGGCGCTGATGCTGTCGAAGGACGCCGTGATCGAGCGGTTGGCGCTGATGGAGCGTGTCTATGAGGGCGATGCGGACGTCGATTCGAACAGCCTCGAGGTGATCGTAGGTCGCCTGCGCAAGAAGATCGGCGCGTCGCTGATCGATACCGTGCGCGGTCGAGGTTACCGGCTTGCGACGCCGATACCCCGATGACGCTGATCCCGCGGTCGATTCATGGGCGGATGCTCGGCCTTTCACTGCTCGCCACCCTCGTTGCTCTCGCGGTTGCGGGCGCGGCGATCGCCGGCGTGCTGCAGCGGTTCGTCACCCAGGGGCTCGACCAGCGGCTCGATGCCGAATTGTCCCTGCTTGCCGGTGCGGTCGATGGCGATGGGCGGATCGACCGGGCGCGACTGACACGGCTTCGTGGCCTGCTCGATGCCGGCCCTGGCTGGCAATGGCAGATCAGCGGTCCGGCACAAACAGTGAGTTCCGCCGAATTTCCGACGCTGCGGACGCCCGGCCCGGCACCGCGAGACGCGCTGCGCGGGGAAGGGGAGGCGCGTCCGCAACCACTGGAGGGACGCGACGGGGTCCATGCTCGACAGATTTCGATCGCGACCGACGCGGGGCCGGTGGTGCTGACCGCAGCGGCACCGCGCGACGTCGTCGCCCGACCGATCCAGGCGGCGGTGGTGCCGTTGCTCGCGACGCTCGGCATCCTTGGCATCTTGCTGGGAATTGCGACGCTGGTGCAGGTGCGGATCGGATTGCGACCGCTGCGCGCGTTGCGCGACGGTGTAGCCGCGATGCGCAGGGGGGCCGCCAGTGTGTCCGAAGCGCAGCCCGACGAGCTTCGTCCGCTCGCGATCGAACTGAACGCGCTCGCGCGGGACAATGCGGCGGCGCTCGCGACCGCGCGCGCGTCGGCGGCTAATCTGGCGCATGCGCTGAAGACCCCCGTCGCGACGCTTGCGCTAACGGTGCGTGACGATCCGGCCCAGGCGGCGCAGCTTGCACGGATCGACGCAACGATCCGGCATCATCTTGCCCGGGCACGCAACATCGCCGGCGGTCATGCGAGCCGCACCGCACTCGCCCCCGCGATCGCCGATCTGGTGTCGACGATCCGGCGGCTGAGGATGGAACGCGGCGTCGTGATCGATGCCGCGATCGATTCCGCGCTGCACGTCGCGGTCGATGCCGCGGATCTAGACGAGCTGGCGGGCAATCTGATCGACAATGCCGCGCGGCATGCGCGAACGACGGTGCGTGTCGCCGCGAGGGTCGATCAGGGCATGATCCGGCTCAGCGTCATCGACGATGGCCCGGGCATCGCGCTGGCGGACCGTCAGCGGGCGACCGCAGCCGGCGTGCGGCTCGACGAACGCGAGGATGGTCATGGGTTCGGCCTGGCGATCGCGCGCGAACTCGCGGCGCTGTATGGCGGCGTGCTGGTCCTCGACGATGCCGCGGGCGGCGGGCTCTCGGCTTCGGTCACATTGCCGATTGGTGCTGCCGTCTAGGATTAGACCACATGCGCGGCGATCAGGTCCGCGGCGTTCGGACGGCGCAGGATGCGGATGCCGTCATCGCGATAGTCGATCAGCCCCATCGCGACAAAGGCGTCGAACCAGCCCTGCATCGGCCACCAGCCCCACCGCGCGTGGAATATCGTCGCGTTGCGGACGATGTCGTCGAGATGCTGGACGGGCGGATCATAGCTGTCGTGATATTGATGACAGGCGATCGCACCGCCGACGAAGATTAGCGGGGTTTGTGCACGTTCGGCACGAAAGCCGAAATCGGTGTCTTCCGCGCCATAGCCGACGAAAGCCTCGTCGAAGCCACCAAGCGCATCGAACCGCGACCGGCGGATCGCGAACGCCAGCGACCAGAACAGGCCGGGATTGGTTTCGCGCCGCGTGCCCGTCGCGGGAAAACAGCGCACCGGATGTGGCCGCCCCGCCGCCAGCAGGACCTCTTCGTTCCACGTCGAACGCGCGTCGTCGGGTCCGAGATAGCGGATATCCGCGCAGAGCAACGCATCGTCCTCATCGAGTACCGCACCCATCCTACCGAGGCACTGCGCCATCGGGATACAGTCTACGTCGAGGAACAGCAGATGTGCAGACGTCGCGTGCCGTGCTGCAAGGTTGCGTGCGGCGGCAAGCGCAAGGGTGCCGGTCTGGAGCCGGTGGACGTGAACGGGGAAGGGCGCCTCCGGCTGCGCGACCGGGGTGCTGCTCATGTCGACGATGATCAGTTCGGCGGGGGCGACCGCGCTCCGTTTCAGGCCCTCGACCAGCTGGATCAGATGGGGTTCGCGGTCCTTGACGAGGGTCAGGACGGAGAGCGGCGTCATTACAGGCACCAGAGGTCGAGGCGGTACGCGTCTTTTCTTTCGGCGCGCTCGACCGCGACGCCGCCGAGCCGATCCCGTAGCTTGTTGACGGCTGCGTCGCCGGTCTGAGGATAGTCGGTATCGCCCGTCCAGTGCACGAGTATGATCCGGCAATCGGGCGTGGCGCTGGCGCGGATCGCGGCGGCTGCGCGCTCGATATCCGCGTCGTCCCAGTAATAAACGACCTCCGACAGCACGACGAGATCGAACGCGCCGTCGGGCGTCTGGGCCGGGAAGCTACAGCGGGTGATCGTGACATTGGGCAATGCGGCGCAGCGCGACCGGGCAAGCTCGACCGCGCGCAGGCTGATGTCGATCGAGGTCAGGATATTGCACAGTGGCGCAAGTTGCGCGGTCAGCACGCCGTGGGCGCAGCCGATCTCCAAGGCCGAACGATAGCGTCGATCGTCGATCGCGGCGATCGTCGCATCAAACTTGGCGGCCTCATACGGGCTCGAAGCGAGCGACCAGGGATCGTCGTCGCCGGTGAAGACGTCGTCGAAATAGCGCGCGTCGAGGCTATGGTCGGGTCGCATATCGGTTCGCTAGATAGAGGAGATCGGTGCCCGGCATGCGCTGTTGCGCGCGCGGCAGGCGAAAGCCGTCGCCCATCAATCCGGTCAACTGGCTGCGGTGCGCGCGAAGCGCGGCGCTGCGCCGGCCGGTCGGCATCGCCGCGGTGCGGACGACGCGCTTGCCCGCGGGGCGTTCGCCCCAGACGGCATATTCGAAGATCGCGACCGGCCTGCGCGCCGCGTACGCAGCATGCACCGCAAGCGTGAAGCACGCGGCATGATCGCAATGCGGCTCGCCTGCCGCGGTGGTCGCAATCGCGTTGACCGCGTGCCGGCGCAACAGGGCCGCGAGTTGCCGCACGGACCGACGGAACGCGGCGCTTCCGGGGCGGTGCGGGTTTGCATCGTGCCAGTCGAGAAACCGCGGGACGATCCGCCGTTCGCCGGTCAACAGCGCGACGGCATGTCGTGCCTCACTGCGCCGTCGCCGGATAAGCGCGCTACGATCCGCCGGCGTCGGGCAGGGATGCGAACCCGATCCGTCGGTCAGGATCATCACCCCGGCAAGGCGATTGCGCGCCGCCGTATCGACGATCAATGCCCCCGTGCCGAGCGTTTCATCATCGGCGTGCGGCGCGAGCACCAGCCACCGCGCGCTGCGCCAGGGACTTCGGCTCAGTGCAGTCGCGGGGGTCACCACAAGCGGTCACCGGCGCCCCAGACGTCGCGGTCGAGCCAGGCGAGCGCCGCCTGATCGCGCGCATAATCAGGGCCTGCCTGACGCAGATAGAGGCTAAGGTCGCGGCTGATCTTGTCCGCACGCTCACCATCAAACGCGCTGCGCGTACCGAGCAGACGGGCGGCGGCTTCCATGACGTCAAGCGCGGCACGCTCGACGACACCGCGCGTCATCTGGACGAAGACGATGGCGTCCGCCTCCTCACGCGCGGCACGTCCCGCAGCCTCACGGACCCAGAGGTAGGCGGTGCGCGCGGCAACTACCGCCTCGGCGAAGCGCGCACGCTGGACGGGGTCGCCGCGCGCGGCGTCGGACAAGGCGCGCCGGGTCTCGGTCAGCAGCCCCTCCATGCCGCCAAGCTGGACCGCCAGGAACCGCCATGCGCCCGCGGTGAACCGGGGTTCGCGGTCATAGTCGCCTGGTGCGCCCAGGGTCTGCATGACGCCGGCGGGATAGCCCGAACATTCATAGCGACCGCTCATGCTCGCACGCATGCCGCGTACGCGCCAGCGGGACGCGTCGGTACGCAGGGGATCATTGGCCGGGATGACGACGACCGGACGCTGGCCCGTTGCCGGACGCGCGGTGACGATTGCGTAATCGATACCGCCGGCTCCGCTTGCGAAGTGCTTGGCCCCATCGAGCACAGGGCCGTCAGGACTGCCGACCACTGCGACGCCGGGCGGGGGTTCGGTCGCCCAGACGCCGAACCAGGCGCCGCGGTCGAGTTCGGTATCGAGCCAGGCGAGCTGATCCGCCGATGCATACCAGTCGAACAGCGCGAGCGCGTTGACATGGCCTTCGAACAGCCGCCCGACGCTGAGGTCGCCGCGTCCGACCGTCCGCAACGCATCGAGCAGCTCGTCCGGTGCACAATTGGCCTGCCCACCGAGCGCCCGCGGGGCGAACCGCCGGTGCAGGCAGTGGCGGACCAGTGCGGCCATGCTGTCCGCGGGAAACATCGGGGCGGCATCATAACGCTCGCCGCAGGACGCGAGCGTCTCGACGAGGTCGAGGGACGGCGTCGCGGCGGCCGGCCGTGCAGTCGGGCCACTCATCGGTCGAGCCCCAGCGGCATGTCGCAGCGCATTGGCGGGAGCAGGGGTTCATCGCGCGCGACCCCGGAATCACCACCCGGCTGGTCGCGCCGCATCCGTCGCCACGCCGCGCGTGCGCGCCATTGATCGAACGACGGCAGAAGAATGGGCTCGCCGCGCGCCACCCGATCGGACAGCGCCTGCATATGGTCCGCCATGCCCCCGGTCGCGCGACCGATGGTGCGCGCGGACACACGGGTCCACACGCTCATCGGATGGCCAAGGCGACCACCTGCCGCGACCGCCGCCTCGACCAGTGCACGGTCTTCCCCGGCGGGGATAGCGGGGACACCGCCCGCCGCACGGTAGAGCGGGGCAAGAATCGCCAGGCTTGCGCCGGTATGGTCGCCGTGACGGGGCGCCAGATCCCAGCGGCACGGATCGATGTCGTCCTCGATCGCGCGAACACAGGCCCAGTAGCGGTCGAGCTTGACCTGCATCGCATCCATGTCCGCGGCGAGCGGTTCGGCATCGTCGACGACGATCCGGCCGCCGACGATATCAAGCCCCGCGTCGATCGCGCGAAGCATCGCCGAGATCCAGTCTGACGGCGGCCGGGTATCGGCATCGGTGGAGATGAGAACGCCGCGATCCGGATCGATGCGTGCCAAGCCAGCCTCCATCGCCAGGCGTCGTGCGGTGCCGGCATGCGCACGCTCGGGCGGAAGATCGTGGCACGCTACGGCGAGATGCAGTCGCTCGCCCCAGGCGGCCTGTGCCCGGGCCACCGCGGCGACGCTGTCATCGACGGTGTTATTGATCAAGATCGAGACGCGGATCGGCCCATCCACGTCCTGTCGCGCGAGGGCGTCGAGCAGAATTGGCAGGCGGTCTGCCTCGTCACGCGCGGGCACGCATACGCAGAAGCGGGCGTCCGTCATGCCGCCCCCGCCAACGTGATTGGATAGTCAGACGCGCCGCCCCGTGCGGCGTGCCGTGTCGGCCGGATCATCTCTTCGTACAAATCCTCATAGCGGTCGATCATGACGTCGGCGTCGCAGATCGCCTCGGCACGCAGGCGGCAGGCGCGGCGGTCGAGCAGCACCGCCCGCCGCGCGGCGTCCGCGAGCGATGCGACATCGTCCGCGCGTGCGAGCGTGCCACAGGACTCGTCGAGGAGCGCCGGAATCGCGCCGCGCGCAAAGGCGGCGACGGGCGTCCCGGACGCGAGGGCTTCGGCGACCACCAGCCCGAACGGTTCCTCCCAGCGAGGCGTACAGAGGAACGCACTCGCGCCGCCGACGAGCGCACCGAGTGCCGCATGCTCGAGATGGCCGACATGCGTGACGTCGGCGCCGAGCCGCGGCAGGATCTCGGCCGCATAATAGTCCGGATCGGAGATCGGTCCGGCGATGCGGAGCGGATAGCCTGCCAGCCTAGCCGCGTCGATCGCCAGATGAAGGCCCTTTTCGGCGACGATCCGCCCATACCAGATGAGATAGCGGTCGGGATCCGCGGCACGTTGGAAGGGGAAGCTCGCAAGGTCGATACCGTTCGGGATCGTCCGGTCGATCGGCGTCACGTGGCTCCACAGACCACGGATCGTATCAGATACGGCAACGAACCGCATCGATGGTGACTTGCAGAGGCGGATGCCGCTTTCCAGCCAGCAGAACGGGGGTGTGTGCAGCGTCGTGACCATCGGCGTATCGAGCGTTTCCGCCATCGAGACGGGAAGATAGTGGAGCGAGTTGTTGTGGATGACGTCGAACCGTCGATTTCTCAGCATGCTCATCAGCCGCAGATAGGCATGGTGTTCGCGGAAGAACGTCACGTCCTGCGCTTCGGCGGTGCCGGTTTCGAGAAGCGAGGTTTCGTCGCAGATTGCCTCGAGCCCCATTGCCGGATCGGATTTCATCGATGCGAATACTGTGACCGCATGTCCACGTCGGCGTAACGCGGTCGCCAACAGGTGCGTATGCATCTCAAGGCCACCGGCAAAAGGCTCGCGGATGGCATATTTGAGATGCGCAATAATCGCGATTCGCATTCCGACCCCTTCACCAGCGATCACGATCTAGGTCGCGTCGATTCGGTGAGAAACGCATCAATTCGGCTTTTATGTCCGATACTCGGACCGGGTTTGTGCTAATCTATATCAATACTATAGTAGGTCGCGGTCGGGCTGCATGTCGGGATGTGCAGCGGCGAAGGCCGGCAGGGTCGCGGCGTTCGCGGCGGCGGTGGCCAGACAGGGGTAGCGTGAGAGATCGACGGCGAAGCGTTCGGCCGCATAGACCTGCGGCACGAGATAGCAGTCGGCCAGCGTCGGCGTGGCGCCAAAGGCATAGCCGCCGCCATAGCGAGCGATCTGTGGCTCGATCGCATCGAATCCCGCGGTCATCCACCGCGCGATCCAGGCCGATACCTGATCGGGCGTCGCGGCGAAATCTGTCCTGAGTGCATCAAGGATCCGCAGATTGTTGACCGGATGAATGTCGCACCCGATCGTCGCCGCAATGCCGCGCACGATCGCGGCCTCGGTCGGATCGGCGGGCAATAGCGGCGCCGCCGGATAGGTCGCGTCGAGCCATTCGAGGATGGCAGGCGACTGCGTCAGGATCGTGCCGTCGCCGATCTCGAGCGCAGGTACCAGCCCTTGCGGGTTGAGCGCGAGATAGGCCGCGTCACGCTGCTCGCCGGTCCTGAGGTCGTGCGTGCGTTGCTCATAAGCGCACTGCTTCAGGTTCAGCCCGATCCGCACACGGTACGAGGTTGTCGACCGCCAATAGCCGTGCAGGATCATGCCGGCAGCACCGCCTTGGGGAAATCGGCCCAGACAGCGTCATAATCGAGCTGGGCATGCTCCAGCGCATGCGGCGTCGGTCGGTAGGGCCAGCAGCTCTCGACCATGAAGGCCATGGTCCCGTCGATCTTGTGCGGCTTGAGATCGGCGTTGGTCGCGGCAGTCCAGCTATCGAGGTCGGGACCGTGGCCTGCCATCAGATTGTGCAGGCTCAGACCGCCGGGCGTGAAGCCGGCCGCCTTGGCGTCATAGGCGCCGTGGATCAGCCCCATCGCCTCGGACATGACGTTGCGGTGGAACCAGGGCGGGCGGAACGTGTCCTCGGCGACCATCCAGCGCGGCGGGAAGACGACGAAATCGGCGTTCGCGCGCCCGGGTACGTCGGAGGGCGAGGTCAGAACGGTGAAGATCGACGGATCGGGATGGTCGAAGCTCACCGTGTTGATCGTGTTGAACTGCGCGAGATCGTAACGCCACGGCGCCAGATTGCCGTGCCACGCCACGACGTCGAGCGGACTGTGCTCGAGCGTCGTGCACCACAGCGCTCCCATGAATTTCTGGATAACCTCGAACCGCGTGTCGCGATCCTCGAACCAGGCGACCGGCGTTTCGAAATCGCGCGGATTGGCCAGCCCGTTCGCGCCGATTGGACCTAGATCGGGCAGACGGAACAGGGCGCCATGGTTTTCCGCGACATAGCCCGTTGCTTGCCCATCGGGTAGCAAAGCCCGGAAACGAACACCGCGCGGGATGAGCGCGATCTGGCCGGGCGCGACCATGATCCGCCCGAGCTCGGTCAGAAGTTCGAGCCGCCCCGCCTGGGGGATGAAGAGCAGTTCGCCATCGGCATCGACAAAGACCCGCGCGGTCATGTCGCGGTTGGCGGCATAGAGGTGGACCGCGACGCCCTCCAGATCCGCAGGATCGCGGGTGGCGAGCATCGTCGTCATGCCGTCGATCAGGTCGGTTCCCGCTGGCGGCGGCGCGCTCGGGTCCCAGCGCAGCCGGTTGGGCGCCAGTGGACCGTTATGCGCGCCCGCGGCAAAGCGGGCGGCGCCGTCATATCGGACATAGGGCGGATGTTCGGCGGTGGGACGCATGCGGTACAGCCAGCTCCGCCGGTTCTCGTGACGCGGTGCGGTGAAGGCCGTGCCTGACAGCTGCTCGGTGTACAGCCCGAAGGGCGGTCGCTGTGGCGCATTGCGCCCGACGGGTAGCGCGCCTGCGACGGCCTCGGTCGCGACATGGTTGCCGAAACCCGAAATATAGCCGGTGGCGGCCGGGTCATTGGCCATCGTAACACTCTCCTCGCGCACCCCTGTTCGACGTGCCGCGGGGGCCGGGGGTTTCAAGAAGGACGATGGCCCCCGACCAATATGGTGTCAACTGTTACCAGTTTGTGCCGCTTTCGCCTCCTGCCGGAAGCGGTGGAGCAGGGGTTCGGTATAGCCGTTCGGCTGATCAAGCCCTTCGAAGACGAGCGCGCGCGCGGCGCGATAGGCCAGGCTGGTCGCTTCGTGCCCGACCATCGGCCGATAGTGCGGATCGGAAGCATTCTGCGCATCGACCTTGGCCGCCATCTTCACGAAGGCGGCATCGACCTCGGCGGGTGTTGCGATGCCGTGGAGCATCCAGTTCGCCATATGTTGCGAGCTGATCCGCAGGGTCGCGCGATCTTCCATCAGGCCGATGTCATGAATGTCCGGCACCTTCGAGCAGCCGACGCCCTGGTCGATCCAGCGCACGACATAGCCGAGAATGCCCTGCGCATTGTTCTCGAGCTCGTCGCGGATCTCGTCGGGGGACCAGTTATGGCCGTGTGCCAGCGGGATCGTCAGCAGCTTCTCGAGCGGCGTGACGGGCTCGCTCTGTCGTGCCGCCTGCCGCGCGAAGACGTCGACGCGGTGGTAATGCGTCGCGTGGAGCGTCGCCGCGGTGGGTGAGGGGACCCAGGCGGTGTTGGCGCCGGTCATCGGGTGCGCGATCTTCTGGTCGAGCATGTCCGCCATGCGATCGGGCGCGGCCCACATGCCTTTGCCGATCTGAGCGCGACCGCTGAGGCCACAGGCGAGGCCGATCTGGACATTGCGATCTTCATAGGCGGCGATCCAGGCGCTCGCCTTCATCTCGCTCTTGCGGATCATCGGTCCGGCGCGCATCGCGGTGTGCATCTCGTCGCCCGTGCGATCGAGGAAGCCCGTGTTGATGAACACGATGCGGTCCTTCACCGCGGCGATACAGGCAGCCAGATTGGCCGAAGTGCGGCGCTCCTCGTCCATCACGCCGACCTTGATCGTGTGGCGGTCGAGGCCGAGCAGATCCTCGACCGCGTCGAACAGCCGATTGGTGAAGCCCGCTTCGTCGGGGCCGTGCATCTTCGGCTTGACGATGTAGATCGATCCCTGACGGCTGTTCCGGAAGCGGCCGGTGCCGTTCAGATCGTGCAGCGCGATCAGCGCGGTCATGATCCCGTCGAGAATGCCCTCGGGCGCTTCCGTCCCATCGGGCAGATGGATCGCGGGCGTGGTCATCAGATGGCCGACATTGCGGATGAACAACAGGCTGCGTCCCGGCAGGACGATCTCCGACCCGCCCTGCGCGATGTAGCGCCGGTCGTCCTCCAAGGACCGGGTCAGCGTCCGGCCTCCCTTGTCGAACTGCGCCTCCAGATCGCCCTTCATCAGCCCCAGCCAATTGGCATAGGCCGCGACCTTGTCGTCGGCATCGACCGCTGCGACCGAATCCTCGAGGTCGACGATCGTCGTGAGCGCGGATTCAAGCCGGACATCGGCAAGTCCGGCGGGGTCGGATGCGCCGATCGGATGGTCGCGATCGATGACAAGTTCGATATGCAGGCCATTGTGGCGCAACAGAATCGTGCTGCCGGCACGGCCGCGGAGCTGATCCGGTGTTGCCAGCACGGGCGGGCTGCCGTCCCAATCGGTCCATGAGCCCGACGCAAGCGGCACGCTGGAATCAAGGAACGCCTTGGCCCAGGCGATAACCTGCGCACCGCGGTCCGGATCATAACCCCGACCCGACGGCGTTCCGGGGATCACGTCGGTGCCGTAAAGCGCGTCGTACAGGCTACCCCAGCGTGCGTTTGCGGCGTTGAGGACGAACCGGGCATTGAGGATGGGCACGACGAGTTGCGGGCCTGCCAGCCGTGCCACCTCGTCATCGACGCGGGTCGAGGTCGCCACGAACGGCGCAGGCTCCTCAACGAGATAACCGATCTCGTGAAGAAAGCGCGCCTGCGCGTCCGGATCGACGGGGCGGCCGCCAAATGCGTCGTACCAGGCGTCGATCTTCGCCTGCAGCGCATCGCGGCGAGCAAGCAGATCGCGATTTTCGGGTGCGAAGCGGGCGTAGATGTCGGCCATTCCGGACCAGAAGGCGGACGGGTCGACCCCCGTGCCGGGCAGCGCCTGGTCTTCGAGGAACCGTGCCAGCGGTGCGGCGACACGCAGCCCCGCCTTGTCGATCATGCCGTCTGACGTCGCGCTCATCGCTCTCTCCCTATCTGACGATCATTCTATACGACCGCCAGGCTGTTCGGTAGACGATCAAGTGTTGAAGCTGTCGATCACCGGGGGAATGAATGGATCCGGATGCCGCCTTGTTCGTCGACGTCGTCGCGGCAGGAAGCCTGAGCGGGGCTGCCCGCTTGCGCCGCATCTCTCCGGCGATGGTGTCAAAACGGATCGTCCGGCTCGAGACGCGGCTCGGGGTGCGTCTGCTCAATCGTACGACACGGCGGTTAGAGCCGACGGCGCGGGGCGAGCGGTACCACGCCGACATGGTGGCGATCCTTGCCGCGATCCGGGAGGCCGAGGGGCGGGTCGGCGACCGGGCCGCCGGGCCGAGCGGTCCGCTTCGCGTCAGCGCGCCGACGTCGTTCGGGCGCTTGCATATCGCACCTCGGCTCAAGCCCTTTCTCGATGCGCATCCCGACATCGCGCTCGAACTAAATCTGTCAGACGGTTTTTCGGACCTGCTCGGCGAAGGGATCGACCTCGCGATCCGGATCGCGCCGACGGTCGAGCCGGGTTTTGACGCGCACCGGCTGGGCGACAGCCGCCGGGTCTTGTGTGCCGCACCCGCCTATCTCGAGACGGCGGGAATTCCCGGCAGCGCGGCGGCGCTGGGTGATCATCGCCTGCTCGCGGCGCGCGGCCAAATGCCGTGGCGGCTGACGGGGCCTGACGGCGATTTCACGATCGATGCCGCGAGCTATGTGCGCACGAATTCGAGCGAGGTCGTAAGAGAACTCGCGCTGTCGGGCGTGGGGATCGCGCTGCGGTCGCTGTGGGACGTTAGCAGCGATCTGGCGGCGGGGCGGCTCGTTCGCGTCCTGCCGGCGATCGAGGGGAGCGCGGATGTGGGGATCTTCGCGCTGCACCCGCGCGGTGCAGTGCCGTCGTCGGTCGTTGCACTGCTCGACTATTTGCGGACGCTGTGGACACCGTCACCGCCCTGGGCCGGCTGATCGAGCGCGCTGGTCACCGCGTCGATCCGGCGGAGCATCGCCGTGAATGCAGCGACTTCGGCCGGGTCGAACTGCGCAAAGATCCGCGCCTCCAGATCGCGCGCCTTGGGTGCGACCGCAGCGTAAAGCGTGCGACCGGCATCGCTGAGCATCAACAGGTGCGAGCGACGGTCGCTGGCATTGGCGCGCCGTTCGAGAAGGCCTCGCTCGACCAGCGCGATCGCCGCGCGGCTTACCGTAACCTTATCCATGCGCGTACGATGACCGATTTCCGCCTGCGTAATGCCGCCGGTTTCGGCGATGACGGCGACCAGCCGCCATTCGGGGATCGAGAGGCCGAACAGCGATTCATAGCTGCGCGCGATCGTGTCGCTGACGAGGTTCGACGTGAACGACAGCCGGAACGGGATGAAGTCGTCGAGCAGAAGTGGGCGGTCGGATGAAGCGGTCATGGCACGGGATAGTATCAGTTGACACGATCTGCGCAAACGCGCAGTTGGTATCCAACGATACTATAAAGCTGTGAGAGGCTGTCGCATCATGGAGCATATGGACGTCAACCCGATGGGGTTGGATGGTTTCGAGTTCTGCGAGTTCACATCGCCCGATCCGGCGGCGATGGGCAAACAGTTCGAGCAATTGGGTTTCGTGCCCGCGTCCCGGCATCCGACCAAGGCAGTGACCCGCTACAAACAGGGTCGCATCAACCTTCTGCTCAATGCGGAGCCGACGGGGCAGGCCGCGTCGTTCCGCGCCGACCATGGTCCGTCGGCCAATGGCATGGCGTTCCGTGTCGCGGACGCCAAGGCGGCCTTCGACGCTGCGCTGGCACGCGGTGCGAAGGCGGCCGATGCATCGCTCGGGGCGCTGGGCGACGAGAGCTACGCGCTGGAGGGGATCGGCGGATCGTTGCTCTATCTCGTCGACCGTCATGGCGGCGCGGGCAGCCTGTACGATGCGTGGGATCAGATCCCGGGTGCGGCGGAGGCCGAGGCAGAGAATTCGGTCGGTCTCGATCTGCTTGACCATCTTACCCACAACGTAAAGCGCGGGCAGATGCGGACCTGGTCGACCTTTTACGGTCAGATTTTCGGGTTCGAAGAGCAGAAATATTTCGACATCAAGGGCAAGGCGACGGGCCTGTTCAGCCAGGCGATGATCGCGCCCGATCGCGCGATCCGGATCCCGCTGAACGAGAGCCAGGACGACCACAGCCAGATCGAGGAGTTCATCCGCGATTATAACGGCGAAGGCATCCAGCATCTCGCGCTGACCACCGACGATATCTACACGACCGTCGAGAAACTGCGGGCTCGCGGCGTCCGGCTGCAGGACACGATCGAGACCTATTACGAACTGGTCGACAAGCGTGTGCCGAACCATGGCGAAGATCTCGAGCGGCTGCGGCGCAACCGGATCCTGCTCGACGGCAATGTCGGCGAAGAGGGGCTGCTGCTCCAGATCTTCACCGAACCGCTGTTCGGGCCGATCTTTTTCGAGGTCATCCAGCGCAAGGGCAATGAGGGGTTCGGCAACGGCAACTTTCAGGCGCTGTACGAATCGATCGAACTCGACCAGATCCGGCGTGGGGTGATCACGGTCGACGCGTGACGACGTCATGACGGACATGCAGGGCCAGCCGGGCGACGACAGTGCCGTGAGCGATGCGCCGTCGCCGGTGCGGCTGTTCGCCACGCCGGCCGGTATCGCGCTCGGGTCGATCGAGGCGATCGCACCCGGCCAGTCGAGAGGCTATGTCGTGCAGATGCGCGCGGGGCGGTTCCACGGTTTTGCGGTTCGGCGCGGTGACGGGGTCGTCGGCTATGTCGACCGCTGCCCGCACGCCGGACTGCCACTGGCGCGCGCCCTCGACGACTATCTGAGCCCGAATGGCGACTTGATCGTCTGTGGGTGGCATTCCGCACTGTTCAGAATCGACGATGGCCGCTGCGTCGGCGGCCCCTGCGTGGGTCAAGCGCTTGCGGTCTGGCCGATCACGGTCGTAGACGGCGTGATCACGACGCTCGGCGCGACGGCTGCGGTCCCTGACCCTCGCTGAGCATCGGGCGAGAACGGTAAAGAGAACAGCCCGGCAAGCCACGGGAACAATACGGTAAGGAGAGTTTCGTGACGCCAGATTTCGACTTCGCGCTGGGCGAAGCCGCGGACATGATCCGCGACACGACGCAGCGTTTTGCGAAGGAGAAGATCGCTCCGCTGGCTGCGAAGATCGATGCGGACGACTGGTTTCCCCGCGAGCTCTGGCCGGCAATGGGCGAGCTGGGGCTTCACGGCATCACCGTCGAGGAAGAGTATGGCGGGCTCGGGCTCGGCTATCTCGAGCATGTCGTTGCGGTCGAGGAAGTATCGCGCGCATCGGCGTCGATCGGCTTGAGCTATGGCGCGCATTCCAACTTGTGCGTCAATCAGATCCGCCGCTGGGGCAATGCCGAGCAAAAGGCGAAATATCTGCCCAAGCTGGTGTCGGGCGAGCATGTCGGAAGCCTCGCGATGTCCGAAGCCGGGGCGGGATCCGACGTCGTGTCGATGAAGCTGAAGGCGGTGAAGACTGAGCGCGGCTATGTCCTGAACGGCACCAAATTCTGGATCACAAACGCGGCCTATGCCGATACGCTCGTCGTCTATGCGAAGACGGGGGAGGGATCGAAAGGGATCACCGCCTTCCTGATCGAGAAGGACATGCCGGGTTTCGCGATCGGGCAGAAAATCGACAAGATGGGCATGCGGGGCTCCCCGACCGCCGAGCTCGTCTTCACCGATTGCCACGTGCCGTTCGACGCGGTGATGGGACCGGAGAATGGCGGCGTCGGTGTGCTGATGTCGGGCCTCGACTATGAACGCGCGGTGCTTGCGGGCATTCAGCTCGGCATCATGCAGGCCTGTCTCGACGTGGTCATCCCCTATGTCCGTGAACGCAGGCAGTTCGGGACCGCGATCGGGCAGTTCCAGCTGATCCAGGCCAAGATCGCCGACATGTATGTCGCGTTGAGTTCCGCGCGCGCCTATGTCTATGCCGTCGCGCGATCGTGCGATGCGGGCAAGACGACGCGGTTCGACGCGGCGGGCGCGATCCTGCTGGCGAGCGAGAGCGCGGTGAAGGTCTCGCTGGAATCGATCCAGGCTCTGGGTGGCGCTGGCTATACCAAGGACTGGCCGGTCGAGCGTTTCATGCGCGACGCCAAGCTGCTCGACATCGGCGCGGGAACGAACGAGATTCGCCGGATGCTGATCGGACGCGAACTGATCGGTGCCGCACCCAAGGTGATGCAATGAGCGTGCGGATCAGGTCGCTGCGGGGTGAACGGTGAGCGGGCCCGTCCTCGATACGAAGCTGTCGGTCGACGCCGAAACGTTCCAGGCGAATGCGGCGCACAACCGCGCGCTCGCCCAGCGCCTGCGCGACGACGTTGCGCGCGTCGCGCTCGGCGGGGACGCCCGTTCGCGCGACCGGCACGTTGCGCGTGGCAAACTGCTTCCGCGCGACCGGGTCGAGCGCTTGCTCGATCCGGGTTCGCCGTTCCTCGAGATTGGTCAGCTCGTCGCCAATGGCCTGTATGACGACGCGGTCCCCGGCGCGGGAGTGATCGCGGGGATCGGCCGCGTTGCCGGGCGGCAATGCATGATCCTGTGCAACGATGCGACGGTGAAGGGGGGGACCTATTTCCCGCTGACCGTCAAGAAACACCTGCGAGCGCAGGAAATCGCACAGGAAAATCGTCTGCCGTGCATCTATCTCGTTGATAGTGGCGGGGCGAATTTGCCCCATCAGGCGGAAGTGTTTCCCGATCGCGAGCATTTCGGGCGTATCTTCTACAACCAGGCGCAGATGTCGGCGCTGGGGATTCCGCAGATTGCCTGCGTGATGGGAAGCTGCACCGCGGGCGGCGCCTATGTCCCGGCAATGTCCGACGAGACGATCATCGTCCGCGGGCAGGGCACGATCTTCCTTGCCGGGCCGCCGCTGGTCAGGGCGGCGACGGGCGAGGTGATTTCCGCGGAGGACCTCGGCGGCGCGGACACGCATGGACGACGGTCGGGCGTCGTCGATCATGTCGCGGAATCGGACGACCACGCGCTGACGATCGTTCGCGACATCGTCTCGACTTTGCCGCCACAGGTCCCTGTCACGGTGAACCGGCAACCGGCACGCCCGCCGAAATACGACGCTGAGGGGCTTTACGGTGTCGTGCCGTCCGATGTGCGCGCACCCTATGACGTGCACGAGGTGATCGCACGGCTGGTCGATGGCAGCGAATTCCATGCGTTCAAGGCGCTTTATGGTACCTCGCTGGTGTGCGGGTTCGCACATATCCACGGGCTCCCCGTCGCGATCCTCGCCAACAACGGCGTCCTGTTCAGCGAAAGCGCACAGAAGGGCGCGCATTTCATCGAGCTCGCCTGCCAGCGCAAGGTACCGCTGTTGTTCCTCCAGAACATCTCGGGTTTCATGGTCGGCGGGAAGTATGAGGCGGAAGGCATTGCCAAACATGGTGCAAAGCTCGTGACGGCAGTCGCGACCGCGACCGTGCCGAAGATCACGGTGCTGATCGGCGGCAGTTTCGGCGCCGGCAATTACGGCATGTGCGGACGCGCCTATTCGCCACGTTTCCTGTTCAGCTGGCCGAACAGCCGGATCAGCGTGATGGGCGGCGAGCAGGCGGCCTCGGTCCTCGCCACCGTTCACCGCGACGCGGACGACTGGACGGCGGAGGAGGCGGAAGCGTTCAAGGCGCCGGTTCGTCAGAAATATGAGGACGAGGGGAATCCCTGGTACGCGACCGCGCGGCTGTGGGACGACGGGATCATCGATCCTGCGCAGACCCGCGACGTTCTCGGCCTCGCGCTCGCCGCGACGCTCAACGCTCCTATCGCCGAACGCCCCGCGTTCGGTGTGTTCAGGATGTAAGCCGATGATCCTGCTATCGTTTCTGCTGGCCGCGGGTCAGGTCACACCGGTCCAGCCGATCGTCAAGGGCACCGGCTTGCCGCCAGTCGTGGTGACCGAGGAGGCTGGCGTCATGGTGCCGATCGACGCGATGTTCGCTGCGTTGGCCACCCGCGATGGCCAGGCACTGCTCGCACAGGTACGCCCCGAGGGGGGTGCTACGGCAGTGGAAGAAATGGCCGACGGCACGCGCATCATCCGCCGGACCGGCTGGTCCGACTTCGCCGCCCGTCTGAAGCCCGGACCGGAGCGATATGCGGAACGCCTGACGGATCCCGCCGTGGATATCGATGGCGATATCGCGATGGTATGGTCGCCCTATGTCTTCACCATCGACGGCCGGGTCGCGCATTGCGGGACCGACCATTTCGACATGGTGCGCGACGCGGGCCGGTGGAAGATCCTCAACATCACTTGGTCTAAGCGGACCACCGGATGCCCCGCGCAATGATCGAATCACTGCTCATCGCCAATCGTGGCGAGATCGCCTGCCGCATCATCCGCACAGCTCGGGCGTTGGGAATCCGCACGATCGCGGTCTATTCCGATGCCGATGCGGGCGCGCTGCATGTCAGGCACGCGGACGAGGCGGTGCATATCGGTGCGAGCCCGGCGCGCGAGAGCTATCTGGTCGGAGAGCAGATCATCGCCGCCGCGCTCGCCACCGGCGCTGAGGCTATTCATCCGGGGTACGGGTTCCTGTCCGAGAATGCGGACTTCGCGCAGGCCGTGCTTGATGCAGGGATCCTGTGGGTTGGCCCCGATCCCGACAGCATCCGCGCGATGGGGCTGAAGGATGCCGCGAAGCAGCGAATGATGGCGGCCGGGGTCCCGGTGACGCCAGGCTATCTGGGGGAAGACCAGTCGCCTGATAGGCTCCAGCGTGAGGCGGATGCCATCGGCTACCCGGTCCTGATCAAGGCCGTCGCCGGCGGCGGCGGCAAGGGTATGCGCCGCGTCGACGCGTCCGCCGACTTTGCCGACGCGCTCGCGTCGTGCCAGCGCGAAGCTTCCGCATCCTTCGGCAATACCGACGTGCTGATCGAGAAATATATCCTCTCGCCGCGGCATATCGAGGTGCAGGTGTTCGGCGACCGTCAGGGTAACGTTGTCCATCTGTTCGAACGCGACTGTTCGTTGCAGCGCCGGCATCAGAAGGTGATCGAGGAGGCCCCGGCGCCCGGCATGGATGATGCGACGCGCGCGGCGATCTGCGCGGCGGCGGTGCGCGCGGCACAGGCCGTGAACTATATTGGCGCGGGTACGATCGAGTTCATCGCCGATGCGAGCGAAGGCCTGCGCGCCGATCGGATCTGGTTCATGGAAATGAACACCCGGTTGCAGGTCGAGCATCCCGTCACCGAGGAAATCACCGGACAGGATCTGGTCGAATGGCAGCTGCGGATTGCCAGCGGCGAGGCGTTGCCGCTGCAGCAGCATGATCTTGCGATCCGCGGATGGGCGATCGAGGCGCGGCTCTATGCGGAGGATCCCGCCAAGGGTTTCCTGCCGTCGATCGGGCGGCTCGAGGCGTTCGATCTGGGTGATGCGGCGCGGGTCGATACGGGCGTCGAACAGGGGGCGGACATCTCGCCCTATTATGACCCGATGATTGCCAAGGTGATTGCCTGGGGCGACACGCGTGAAGCCGCGCGCGAGACGTTGGCGGAGGCGCTGGACAAGGCGGTCGTCTGGCCGGTCCGGTCGAATGCGGGGTTTCTCGTCCAGGCGCTCGACCATTCGGAATTTGTCGCGGGAACGCTCGATACCGGGCTGATCGCCCGCGAAGGTGCGGCGCTGATGCCCCCGGCGCAGCCCAGCGAGGAAGCGCTGATCGAGGCCGCGCGCACGCTCGTACGCGCCGAGCCGATGGCGGGCTTTCGTCTCAACGCGGCCCCTTTGAAGGCCGCGCGGTTCCTGCTCGACGACGACGCGGTGACGATCGATCTCGACGGTCGCGGCGTCCATGAACCGGTCGATGCCGCCCTCGTTTCCGATGCCGGGCAGACCTGGCAGTTGCGGCCCTGGCGTGCGTCTGGCGCGGCGATGGGGGCGGCAGCGGATGGCGCGATCTTATCACCGATGCCGGGACGGATCATCGCGGTCGACGTGGCTGTCGGGGACCGTGTCGCAAAGGGGCAGAAGCTCGTGACGCTGGAGGCGATGAAGATGGAGCATTCGCTCGTCGCGCCGTTCGACGGGACGGTTGCCGAACTGACCGCGATCGAAGGCGGGCAGGTGAGCGATGGCATGGTGCTCGCGCGTATCGAGAAGGATGACTGATGGCCGGCCGCTATTTCGACCGATGGGTAGTCGGCGACCGGATCGTCCATGAGATCCGCCGCACCGTCACGGAGACGGACAACCTCCTGTTTTCGACGATGACGCACAATCCGCAGCCGCTGCACCTCGACGCGGAGGCGGCGAAGGCGAGCGAATTCGGCCAGATCCTCGTCAACGGCACCTTCACCTTCGCGCTGATGGTCGGCCTGTCGGTGGGGGACACGACGCTCGGGACGCTCGTCGCCAATCTCGGTTACGACAAGCTCGTGCATCCAAAACCCGTCTTTATCGGCGACACGATGCGCGCCGAGACCGAGGTCGCCGAGCTCAAGCCCAGCCGGTCGCGCCCGAACGCCGGGATCGTCACATTCATGCACCAATTGATCAACCAGCGTGACGAGATCGTCTGTCAGTGCCTTCGCTCGGCGCTGCTGCTGCGGACGTCGGCATGAGGTTGCGCTCGCTGCTATTCGTGCCCGCAGACCGGCCCGAGCGTTTTGCGAAGGCCGCAGCGAGCGGGGCCGATGCCATCATCCTCGATCTGGAGGATTCGGTCTCGCTCTCCCGCAAGGCTGTTGCCCGCGAGGCGGTCCGGGCCGCGTTGCAGGACCACACCGACGTCGTGCGGATGGTCCGGATCAATCCCGTCGACTCGGGGTGGCTGGACGACGATATCGCTGCGGCGAGGGGCGCCGATGCGATCATGCTGCCCAAGGCGACCGGACCCGCGACCGTCCTCGCGCTGGTCGAGGCTTATGGCGATGACTGTCCGCCGATCCTGCCGATCGCGACCGAAGTGCCCGCCGCGATCTTCACACTGGGCGAATATGCGCGGGTCAACGGCCGGTTATGCGGCCTGACCTGGGGCGCCGAAGACCTGCCCGCGGCGATCGGCGCGGCGACCAGTCGGGAGGACGACGGGTCCTATACCGAGCCCTATAAGCTCGTACGATCGCTGCTGCTGTTCGGCGCGCATGCGGCGGACGTAGCGGCGATCGAAACGGTCTATCCAGCAATCGCGGACATTGACGGGCTGGCAGCCTATGCCGCGCGCGGCAGCCGCGACGGCTTCACCGGCATGATGGCGATCCACCCGTCGCAGGTCGCCACGATCAACGCCGCGTTCACGCCGGATGCGGCGAGCGTGGCACGTGCGCATGCCGTCGTCGCAGCGTTTGCGGCGGCTCCCGAGGCCGGCGCGCTGCAGCTTGATGGACGGATGATCGATGCGCCGCACCTGCGCCAGGCGCGGGCGATCCTCGCGAGACTCTAGGCCCATTGGCGGCAGGAATTTTCTGCGCTACCGTCGCCCCGCGAAACCGGTGAAGGCCGGGGTCGCAGATCGCGTCGGTGCCCCTCGGGGCTTCAAAGGGAATGCGGTGCGGGAGGCGAGCCTCCTCATGCCGCGGCTGTCCCTGCAACTGTAAGCGGTGAGCGCGGTGCGCATGTTCCTTCGTCATGAGGGGACGACCACTAGGCCTGAGCGTAAGCGCAGGGCCCGGGAAGGTCGCGTACCGGGCGTCGACCCGCGAGCCAGGAGACCTGCCGGCGCTCGGTCGCTCTTGCCATGGTCCAGGGGATGGCCGCGGCACGGTACTCCGTCTGAGCGACGAACCATGCGGCGGGGGCCGCATCGGCGCGCGTGGCGGGTGCGGTTCGGCGTGCACCCCAAGTGTTGCGCCGGCTGTCCGTAGCATCGGACGGCAGGCCCCGGCCGGTCGCTCGTGACGCCGGGGGTATCGTTTCATGACTAGAATTTTCGTTTCGCTTGCGGTTCTCGCGACCGCCACGGCCTTTGCATCGCCAGCCGCGGCCGAGCCCGATCCGATTGCCGCGGCGACGGGCGAGGCGGCAGGGGGCGACGCCGAGCTGGTGGTTACCGCATCGCGATCGGGGGACGCGGTTCCCGCCGATCAGCTCGGGGCGTCGGTGACAGTGCTCGACGCCGCCACGCTCGACCAGCGGCAGACCCGGATCGTGTCCGACGTGCTGCGCGACGTCCCCGCGCTGGCGGTCAGCCGGACCGGCGCGGTCGGGGGGACGACGCAGGTCCGGATCCGCGGATCGGAGGGCAATCACGTGCTGGTGTTGATCGACGGGATCGAAGTGTCCGATCCCTATCAGGGCGAATATGATTTCGGCACGCTGATTGCCGACGAGGCGGCACGGGTCGAGGTGCTGCGCGGCCAGCAATCGGCGCTGTACGGGTCCGACGCGATCGGCGGCGTCATTCAGTATCTCACGCTCAGCGGCGCGGAAGCCCCGGGCGTATCGCTGCGGGCCGAGGGGGGATCGTTCGGCACGTTTTCGGGCGGCGCGCGGGTCGCAGGCGTAGCGGGCAATCTCGACTACGCGCTGTCGAGTTCGACCTATCTCACCGACGGCACGCCGACCGCACGGGGCGGATCGCGCGACATTGGCGCGAAGAGCGTCGGCGCGACGGGCAAGCTCAGCTGGTCGCCCACCGACACGCTGAAGGTCACGGGCGTCGGGCGCTACAGCTATACCGATGCCGACAGCAACGACACGGCATTGAGCGGCCCGCAGTTCGGCACGATCGTCGATACGCCAGGCGCGCGCAGCACGGTCGAGGCGCATTACGGGCTCATCCGCGCGGAGTTGGCGCTGGCGGATGGCCGCTGGACGAATGCGCTCAGCGGCCAGTTTGCCGATACGACACGCCGGGCGCTGGCCGACGATGCCTTGAGCTTTGGCAACAAGGGACGACGGTACAAGGGATCGTTCGAAAGCGCCTTCCGGTTCGGCACTGATAGCATCCGGCATCGGCTGACCGCCGCGGTCGATGTCGAGCGCGAGGAGTTCCAGACGCTTAGCGCGGCTCCTTCGGAGTTCGTCTTTACGGGACGGCGGCATACCGACAATGTCGGGTTCGTTGGCCAGTATGACGTTGTCGTCGACGATGCGCTCGCGATCGGCGGATCGGTGCGGCGCGACGAGAATAACCGGTTCGATGACACCACCACTTATCGCGCGCAGGCGAGCTACCGGTTCGCGACCGGGACGCGGGTGCGCGGCGCCTACGGGACGGGCGTGAAGAACCCCGGCTATTTCGATCTCTTCGGCTATTCCGACGGTCGTTACATCGGCAACCCCAACCTCAAGCCGGAAAAGTCAAAGGGGTGGGAAGCCGGGGTCGAACAGGCTTTCGGGGGGGATCGTGCGACGATCGGCGCGACCTATTTCGACAGTCGGCTGACGAACGAGATCTTTACCACCTATCCTGCCCCCGACTTCGTCGCGACGCCCGGCAACCGCAATACGCGATCGACGCAGCATGGCGTCGAGGTGTTTGCCACCGCCCAGCCGATTCCGCAGCTGCGCTTCGACCTCGCCTATACCTATCTGAAGGCGCGCGAGGACGGGGGCGTGGAGATCCGGCGCCCCAACCATATCGGCAGCGTCAACATGACTGCGTTCAGCCGCGACGAGAGCGCCTCGGCGACCCTCACCGTCCGGTATAATGGCCGGCAGCAGGACGATGCCTATACCGATCCGAGCTATGTCCCTGTCCGCGTTTCGCTCCAGGAATATGTCCTCGTCAACCTGAACGCGGCGTACAAGCTGACGCCCCGGCTATCGGTCTTCGGTCGGGTCGAAAACCTGTTCGACGAGCGGTACGAGGAGGTGTTCAGCTATGTTGGCCAGGGGCGTGGCGCCTATGCCGGCGTGAAGGCAGCATTCTGATGCGGAACGAGGCGGAGCACACGGCGCGGATGGCCAAGAAGAAGGTCGTCCAGGACAAGATCGTCGCGGCCAAGACGATCGAAAAGGGCCTGCTCATGGTCCACACCGGGCCGGGCAAGGGTAAGACCACCGCGGCGCTCGGCATGGCGGTGCGGATGATGGGGCACGGGCGAAAGGTTGGGATCGTACAGTTCGTCAAGGGTGCGATGACGACCGGTGAGAAGGTCATCTTTGACGCCTTTCCCGATCTGGTCGAGTTCAAGCCGATGGGCGAGGGCTTTACCTGGGATACGCAGGATCGGGCCCGCGATATCGCCGTGGCGCGCGAAGGGTGGGACGAGGTCCGCCGAATGATCCTCGACCCGAGCTATGCGATGGTCATCGCCGACGAGATCAACATCGTCCTGCGCTATGACTATCTGCCACTCGACGAGGTGCTTGCGGGGTTCGCGGCGCGACCGGCGATGACGCATGTCGTGGCGACGGGACGCAACGCGCCCGAGGCGTTGATTGCCGCGGCGGATCTCGTCACCGAGATGGGGCAGGTCAAGCATCCGTTCCGGGGCGGGGTCAAGGCCCAGGCCGGCGTTGAGTTCTAACGGTCGCGGCGAGGACCAGCCGGACGGGGCGTGCGCAACTGCGCCGCGAGGCTTTGCGCGGCCAGCACATAGGCGGGACCTCCGCAGACGGTCCACGCCTCGGGGATGCGCAGACGGGGAATCCCGTCGAGAATCGGATGATGCAGCATTTCGGTGCCCTGATCGGTCACGTGGTCGGTGGCGCTTTCGACTATGAGATAGTCCGGGCGTGCGAGCGCCATCTGTTCGAGCGACAGTTGCGATAGTGCCGGTTTGCCGAGCCGGGTCGCGAGATTGGCCAGCCCGAGACGCTGCATCAATTCGTCGACGAGCGTGCCGGTGCCGGTCAGGAAACCCCGACGCTGATAATAGGCCGCCGTATGACCACCTCCCGGCGCGCGCGGCAATCGTGCGAGCGCGGTGTCCATCCGGCGGATCAGCGTTTCGCCGCGATCGGGGTGCCCGATGGCGGCAGCAACCTGACGGACTTGCCTCACGATCGCGGCATAGCTGTCCGCGGGGGGCAGATCGAGCGTATCGACGTGCCGTCCGGCCAGCACGGCCGTGACCGTCTGGCGTCGGAACGGCGAGGCGATCACGAGATCGGGGCGGAGCATCAGCACGTCTTCGGCGCTGCCACGGCTGACTGGCATGGTACGCGCGGCGTTGGCGGCTGCGGACATGTTCGGATCGCGCGCGAACCGGGTGAGCGCGACGATCTGCGCGGGGTCGGCCAGCGCCAGAAGATACTGGTCAGCGCATAGGTTAAGCGAAACGATACGCGCCGGCGGTCGAGGCGCTGCCGCCGGAGCAGGTGCACCGGCGGCGGCGATCATCAGGATGGTCAGGAGACGGCGGCCGCGCATGCGCAAAGCCCTGCCGCAGCGGCCGCTTATGCGCTAGGCGGAAATCGATGCGGTGGGATCTGGCACTATGGAACGCGTGACGCGTGCGCGATTGGTCGGTGGCCTCGCGCTGCTTGCGCTGTTGGCCGGCGCCGCGTCGGTCGCGGTGGGTAGCGCGGCGATCCCGCTGGCGCATGTCGTGCGGGCGCTCAGCGGGCAGGGCGATCCGATCGAACGCGCCATCCTGTTCGAACTTCGTCTGCCGCGCGCGATCCTCGGGCTGGCGGTCGGCGCGATGCTGGGGCTTTCGGGTGCCGCGCTGCAGGGGTTCCTGCGCAATCCGTTGGCCGAGCCATCGGTGCTGGGTGCGTCGAATGGCGCATCGCTGGGCGCGGTGATCGCGCTGTATTTCGGGCTGGCGGAGCTTTACCCGGCGATGCTGCCGATTGTGGCGATCGCCGGGGCGTTCGCGGCGCTGGGGTTGCTGTTCGTGCTGTCGGCGGGGTCGCAAAGCGCCTTGTCACTGATCCTCGCGGGGATCGCGGTCGGAACGCTGGCCGTCGCGGGGGTCAGTCTTGCGCTCAACCTGTCCCCGAACCCGTTTGCGGCGATGGAGATCATGACCTGGTTGCTCGGGTCGCTCGAAGACCGGTCGTTCAGCCATGTCGCGCTGGCGCTGCCCTGTATCACACTCGGCATGGTGCTGGTCGCCTGGGACAGCCATGCGCTCGACGCGCTGACGCTTGGCGAGGATGGCGCGCGCGCGCTCGGCGTCGATCTGCGTCGGACGCGCGTTCGGATGCTGGTCGGGGTGGCGATCGGGGTCGGCGGCGCAGTCGCGGTATCGGGCGCGATCGGGTTCATCGGCCTGATCGTCCCGCATCTCGTCCGGCCGATGACAGATCGTTCGCCGTCGGCGATCCTGCTGCCCTCCGCACTGGGCGGGGCCGCATTGCTCACCTTTGCCGACGTGCTGGTCCGGGTGATCCCGACGTCGAACGAACTCAAGCTCGGGGTCGTCACCGCGTTTCTCGGCGTGCCGGTGTTCCTCGTCCACCTCATGCGCGAGCGGCGGCTGTGGTAGCCCTCTCCGCGGACCGCCTCAACGTCCGCCGTGCACGGCGGGTCGTGGTCGACGATGTCAGCTTCGCGGCAGAGGGCGGCGCGCTCATCGGGATCGTCGGCCCCAATGGGGCGGGCAAATCGACGCTGGTCCAGGCGCTGCTCGGGCTGGTTCCCGCTACGGGGGCGATCCTGCTCGACCGCGTTCCGCTGGCGGAGCGCTCGCGACGCGAGATTGCGCAGACGGTCGCGTATCTGCCGCAGGGTCAAAATCTTCATTGGCCGCTGAGCGTCGAACGTCTCGTCGCGCTGGGCCGATTGCCCCATCTCGCACCGCTGTCCCGCATCTCACGGGACGACCATGCCGCGATTGCCCGTGCGATGGCGGCGGCGGACGTGACCACGCTTGCGGCGCGTGTCGCGACCGAGATTTCGGGGGGCGAGCGGGCCCGCGTCCTGCTGGCAAGGGCGCTCGCGGTGGAGGCGCCGGCGCTGATCGTCGACGAGCCACTCGCGTCGCTCGATCCCGCGCATCAGATCGCAGTCATGGAGATCCTGCGGGCGCAGGCCGCGCGGGGTGTCCTGGTGATCGCCGTCCTGCATGATCTGGGGCTCGCCGCACGCTATTGCGATCGCATCCTCGTGCTAGACGCGGGCCGGCTCGTCGCCGACGGCGCGCCGTCGGCAGTGCTGACGCCGGCGCGGCTGCGTGAGACCTATGGTGTTCGGGCGTGGTTCGGATCGATCGAGGGCGTACCGGTCGTGGTACCGCTGACGCGTGACAGCGCGCAGGGCGATTGACCCGGGCCGCTCGCCCGGCCTATCCCTCTGACCGCGACAGGTTCCCCGGCGACGGGGATGAAAAGGGAACGGGAGAACCCCGGCTGCCCCTGCAACTGTAAGCGGCGAGCCATCGTGCCATCATGCCATTGGGATCCCGGTCCCGAGAAGGCGGCGCGAAGGGCTGTGACCCGTGAGCCAGGAGACCTGCCCGTCGCAGTCGTCTTTCGTCCGGCCAGGGTGCGCCGAGCGGACGGGGGTAAACCCGCGCGACGACATAACCAGCCTGCGGCCTGTGCCGCGGGCGCGTATGTCATGGGGTTTCAATGCCGAATCTACTGGTTCCCGCCGAAGACGGTGCGGCCGTCGTCGCCTGCAGCACCTGCCGCGCGTCCACCGATGCGAAGGACGATGCCGAGGGCATGCGCGGCGGTGCGAGACTCGTCGCGGCATTGCAGGCGGTCCAGGCGAGTGATTCGCGCTATGCCGGGATTGCGGTGCAGGCGATGCCGTGCCTGTTCGCCTGCCAGGACTTCTGCACCATCCACGTCCGCGGGCCCGCGAAGATCGGCTATGTGCTGGGGCGCTTCACGCCTGATGAGGAGGCGGCACGGGCGATCCTCGATTACGCCGTGCTGCATGCGGAGAGTTCGGAGGGGCAGGTGCCGTTTCGGCAGTGGCCTGCGGGGATCAAGGGGCATTTCATCACCCGGACGCCCCCCGCCGGCTATGTCGCGCAGTGACGCTGTTCCCGACGGTCGCGGCGTTCGAGGCGGCGCTGGAGGCCCTTCCCGTGGCAGACGACGCCGCGCGAGGGGCCGCATCGCTGCGGCAAACACAGTTGACCAAGCCGCCCGGATCGCTCGGCCGACTTGAAGACCTCGCGGTCTTCATGGCGGGCTGGCAGGGGCGCGAGCGGCCGCGGTTCGAGCGTGCGCGGGCGGCGATTTTCGCCGGAAATCACGGCGTTGCGGTGCACGGGGTGAGCGCTTTCCCGGTCTCCGTGACCGCACAGATGGTCGAGAATTTCCGTCGTGGGGGCGCGGCGATCAATGCGCTGGCGGATGCCGTCGGGCTCGAACTCGTCATCGCTGACATCGATCTGGAAACCCCCACGGCGGATTTCACGACGGGGCCGGCGATGGACGAAGCCGCGTGTCTCGCCGCACTCAACATCGGTGCCGACGTCGTCGTGCCTGGGCTCGACATACTCGTCGTGGGTGAGATGGGGATCGGGAATTCTACGTCGGCCGCAGCACTGTGTCTGCGCAGTTACGGCGGAACCGCCGCCGACTGGGTTGGCCCGGGGACGGGGGTTGATGTGGCGGGAATCGCGCGGAAAATCGCGGTCGTCGAGGCGGGGATTGCGCGGCATGCTGATTTCCCGCGTACGCCGTTCGAGACGTTGCGGCGGGTGGGGGGGCGTGAAATCGTCGCGATCGCTGGCGCGGTGGTGGCGGCGCGGCTGGCGGGGGTGCCGGTGATGCTGGACGGATTCATTTCGTCGGCGGCGATCGCACCGATCGCGGCGGCGTATCCTAGCATTACAGAGCATTGCATTGCCGGGCATTGTTCGGCCGAGCCGGGGCATGAGCGATTGCTTCAAGCGCTGAAACTCGAGCCTTTACTGAGACTTGGGATGCGGCTGGGGGAGGGAAGCGGGGCGGCGGTTGCGGTGGGAGTGATCCGGTCGGCGTTGGCGGCGCATGACGGGATGGCGACGTTTGCCGAGGCGGGGGTGTCGGTGGCGTGAGTGGGGCGGTCCTGCTCCACCTGTTGCGGCATGGTGCGCCTGAACTGACCGGGCGGATGCTGGGGCGGACCGATAGCCCGGTTACGGCGGGGGGGCTGGCGGCCTGTGTGGCGCGGGTAAAATCACTGGGTTTCAAACAGATCGTCTGTTCTGATCTCATGCGATCGCAGGCTATTGCGGATGCGATCGGGCGGGAGCGGGGGATGGCTCCAACGACCGATGCGCGGTGGCGGGAGCTGGATTTCGGCGATTGGGACGGGCTGGCTGCGGCGGAGATCGACGCTGCGGCGTTGCAGCCGTTTTGGGACGATCCGGATGGTGCACCGCCACCGGGTGGGGAACGGTGGAGCGATCTGGTCGCGAGAATTGCCGATGCAATAGAAGATCTTAAATCTGAAACCTCATTGATCGTGACACATGGCGGGGCGATCCGGGCGGCGCTGAAATCACTGTGCGGGTTCGGGTTGCGCGAGCTCTGGGCGTTCGATTTGCCCTATGCAGCGTTGATTACGTTGCGGATCTGGCCGGACCGGACGGCGCAGATCGTGGGGCTGCAGACGGATCCGGTTTCGTGACGCGGCTGATCGTCGCCTTCGGCTTCCTGACGCGCGTGCCGATGCCGCAAGTCGCTGCGGACGCTGAGGATTTTGCTGCGGCGATCCGGTGGTATCCGGTCGTCGGGGCGTGCATCGGGGTGGTCGTCGCGGCGGCGGGGTGGGTCGGCGCGCAGGTCGATCCGTGGACCGGTGCGCTCGCCGCGCTGACAATTTGGGTAGCGATTACAGGGGCTTTGCACCTGGATGGGCTGGCGGATCTGGCAGACGGGCTGGGTGCCGCGCATGGCGATCGCGACAGGCTGATCGCGGTGATGGCGGATCCGCATATCGGCAGCTTCGGCGTTGTGATGATCGCCCTGCAACTCCTTGCAAAACTTGTCTTACTGCATGCTGTCTCCGCGCAGGGATGGGCGGTCGTGATCGTCGTCCCGATGCTCGCGCGGATCGGGCCGTTATGCTGGGCGCGGTGGGTGCCGCTGCTCCGGGAGGGCGGGCTGGGAGGGATGGTGGCAGGGAAGATCAGGGTGCACGATCTGGTCTTTTGGGGGTGCGTAACAGGGTGTTTAGGGGTGCCTGTGCATGCCGTTGCAGGGGCCCCTGCACTGATCGCGCTATTCGGCTGGTGGCTGGTCCGGCGGGTCGGGGGCGTATCGGGGGATTGCCACGGCGCGGGGATCGAATTCGTCGAGACCGGGATGCTAGTCGCGATAGCCATTGCCGGCCGCGTCTGAGCCCGCGAGCTTCGACAGCGCGATCAGCGCGTCGATATCGAGATGGCGTTCGAGTGTTTCGGCGATCGCATCGAGCGCGGCGTCGATCGACGCGCCATGGTCGGGCCCGACCGCACCGACACCGAGCCGGCTGAGCCAGGCGCGACGCTGATCCGCGAGGCCGAGCAGGCCGTGGACATAGCTGCCAGAGACGAGCCCGTCGGGACTGACCGCGCCGTCGCGGCGGCCATCGTCGCGGGTCGTCAGCGCGCGCGCGGTGTCGGGGCCGGTGGTTTCGCCGATATGGATCTCATAGCCGTCGAACCGTGCGCCGATCGCGGTGCCGGCGACGCGCTCGAGCGTCTTGGCGGGGGACAGGATCGTCGTGACGTCGAGCAGGCCGAGCCCGGGGGCGATACCGGCGGGACCCTCCAGCCCGTCCGGATCGGCGATGCTGCGGCCGAGCATCTGATAACCGCCGCAAAGACCGAGCACCGGGCGGCCGTGGCGGCGATGCGCGTGGATGTCGATGTCCCAGCCCTGCGCGCGCACAAAGGCGAGGTCGGGGATCGTCGCCTTGGAGCCGGCGAGGATGATCATGTCGGCGTCGGGGATCGGTTCGCCGGGCGCGACCATGACCAACGTGACGCCGGGGTCGAGCCGCAGCGGATCGAGATCGTCGAAATTGGCGATGCGCGGGGTGATCGGACAGGCGATGACGACCTGGCCGTCCTGCCGGTCGTGACCGGTCCCGCGTTCGAGGATGACCGCATCCTCGCTCGGCAGGCGGGCGGCCTCGGGCAGCCAGGGGATGACGCCATAGCCGCGCCAGCCCGACCGCGCCTCGATCGCGCGATAGCCGTCGTCGAACAGTGCGGGGTCGCCGCGAAACTTGTTGACGAGGAAGCCGTGGATCATCGCGGCGTCGGCGGGATCGATCACCGCGCGCGTGCCGACGAGCGAGGCGATGACGCCGCCCCGGTCGATGTCGCCGATCAGGATGACGGGGACGCCGGCGGCGCGCGCAAAGCCCATGTTTGCGATGTCGGCGGCGCGCAGATTGATCTCGGCGGGGCTGCCCGCGCCTTCGACGACGACGATGTCCGCCTGCGCCCGGAGCCGGTGATAGCTGGCGAGCACGTCGTCCATCAGCCCCGCGCGCCCCTCGCGCCAGCGGCTCGCGCGCAGGATGCCGCGGACGTTGCCGTGGACGACGAGCTGCGAACTGCGGTCGCCCTGCGGCTTGAGCAGGACGGGGTTCATGTCGGTGGTCGCAGCGGTGCGCGCAGCGATCGCCTGGGTCGCCTGGGCGCGGCCGATCTCGCCGCCATCGGCGGTGACGGCGGCGTTGTTCGACATGTTCTGCGGCTTGAAGGGCCGGACGGCGAGCCCGCGATTGGCCAGCGCGCGACAGAGGCCGGCGACGAGCACCGACTTGCCGACGTCCGAGCCGGTGCCCTGGAGCATCACCGCACCCACAGCAGCACCCCCGTGACGATCCAGAGCAGCAGGCAGGCGCGGCGATAGACCTGGAGCGCGCGGGCGATGTCGGCGGCGGTGGCGGCGGGCCGGCCGCTGCCGATCCAGGGCTTCAGCTGGGTGACGCCGTCATAGCTGACCGGCCCGGCGAGGCGGAGGTCGAGCACGCCCGCCATCGCCGCTTCGGGCCAGCCGGCATTGGGCGAGGCGTGTTTGCGCGCGTCGCGCCGCATCACGCGCCAGCCGCCGGGACCGGCGAGGCACAGCAGGGCGCCGCTGATCCGCGCGGGGATCCAGTTGGCGAGGTCGTCGATCCGTGCGGACGCCCAGCCGAACGCGCGCCAGCGTGGCTCGCGGTGGCCGATCAGGCTGTCGGCAGTGTTGATCGCCTTGTAGATCCACAGCCCGGGGAGCCCGCCGATAAGCAGCCAGAAGAGCGGCGCGACGATGCCGTCGCAGAAGCTTTCGGCGAGGCTCTCGATCCCGGCGCGGGCGATGCCGGCGGAGTCGAGCCGGTCGGTGTCGCGACCGACGATCCGGCCGACCACGATCCGCGCACCCTGCACGTCGCCCATGCCAAGCGCAGTGGCGATCGGGGCGACGTGATCGTTGAGGCTGCGCTGCGCAAGACCGGGGGCGGCGAGGAGGCCGATGCCGATCCAGGCATAGGCGCCGAGATAGGTCGCGAGCAGCCAGGTCGCGCCCCAGGCGATCCCGCCCGTTACCGCGAGCGTGATCGCGAGCGTCGCGACCCCGGCGATGCGGCGCGTCGCGTCTGGCCATGAGGAACGGTTGAGCGCCTTTTCGAGGCTGCCGATGATCGCGGCGATCCCGCCGACGGGGTGACCGACCCGACGGTAGAGCCGCTCCGGCCAGCCGAACGCGGCGTCGAGCGCGAGGGCGATGAGCGCGACGGGGTCAGCCATGCGCGAGCGCCGTGTAGAGACGCGCCAGTGCGGCTGCGTCGGCGGGGACGCCGAGACGCAGCCAGCGGGGGTCATAGGTAAAGGGGCGGGTCAGGATGCCCGCCATATTCAGGCGCTCGAACAGGGACTTGGCGTCGTCTGTTACGATGAGGCGGAAGAGCGGGCAGGCGCCTTTCGCAGTCAGCCCGTGGCGGAGAAGCACCGCGTCGAACGCGGCTGCACGGGTGACGAGCTGTGCGCGCGTCGTGTCGATCCAGTCGCGGTCGGCATAGGCGGCGGTGCCAATCGCGAGCGCGGTGGCGGAAATCGGCCAGCTGCCCAGACGGTCGCGGACCCGCGCGACGATGCCGGGCGGTGCGATCATGAAGCCAAGCCTCACACCCGCTAGACCGAAGAATTTGCCAAATGATCGGAACAGGATGACGGGATCTTCTGCGGACAGGTGCGAGGCCAGGCCGACGTCGGGGAGCGTGTCGGCGAAGGCCTCGTCGACGACCAGCCAGCCCGCATTCTCGCGGAGCCGGTCGATCACTGGCTTGAGCGCGTCCGGACTGACCAGCCGGCCGTCGGGGTTGTTCGGGTTGGCGAGCAGGATGGTGCCGCCATGTGCTGCTTCGTCGGCGAGGCTGTCGATCGAGATCCGCGCGGGGAAGACCGCTTCGTGTGTCGCGTAGCTGGGGCCGACATGGCGGGCGGGGGCGGGCAGGCCGAGCGCGCCGAGCAGGCGCAGGCCGATTTCGGTGCCGGGCAGCGCGACGACGCGCGCGGGGTCGGCGCCGAAATGGCGCGCGGCGACGGCCTCGAGCGTGGCGAGTGCGGCGGGCGAGGGGAGGCTGCGGAGGTCGACCGCGAGATCGGCGGGGGGCTCCCACGCGCAGGGGTTGATCCCGGTCGACAGGTCGAGCCAGGGACGCGGCGCGTGCGGGTACAGCGCCTGCGCGCTGTCGATCCGGCCGCCATGTTCCATCAGCGCGTGCACATGCGTCCCCTGCGCCGGCGATGCCGCGGCGTTGCTGCTGGCCTTCGCCATTCGCCGGCGATAGCGCAAGGGGCGATGGAGGAGACGGTCGTGCAGGGGTTTGGAAAGACGGTGTTGGTGACCGGCGGTGCGCGCTCGGGCAAGAGCCGCCATGCGCAAACTTTGGCAGAGGCGGGGGCAGAGGCGGCAGGTGGCCACGCGCTGGTCTATATCGCGACCGCGCAGGCGTTCGACGGGGAGATGACCGAGCGGATCGCGCGGCATCGCTCCGAGCGGGACGAACGGTGGCGGACGGTCGAGGCGCCGCTCGCGCTGGCGGAGGCGATCGTCGAGGCGGATGCGCCGGACGGGGTGGTACTGGTCGACTGCCTGACCTTGTGGGCGTCGAACCTGATGCTGGCGGAGGCGGATGCGGAGACGGCGATCGCCGCGCTGCTGGACGCGATCGGTCGCGTCGAGGGGCGGCTGGTGCTGGTCACCAACGAGGTCGGGATGGGGATCGTGCCCGACAATGCGATGGCGCGGCGGTTCCGCGATCTGGCCGGGATGCTCAACCAGCGGGTCGCGGCTGCGGTCGAGACGGTCGATCTCGCGGTGTCGGGGCTGACGATCCGGATGAAGGGATAGGGTGCCCCTCCCCGTACGGGGAGGGGCGGTTAGCGTCAGAACGAGACGCGGGCGCCGAGCGAGGTGACGATCGCGCTGGCGTCGCGGAGCGCGCCGTTGGTGCGGATGATGCTGCCCGCGACCAGCGTGGCGCGGTCGATCGTCGTGTTCTCGAAGTCGACATATTGCGCGGCGGCGTCGACCGCGATGCGCGGCGTCACCTGGTAGGAGGCACCGGCGGCATAGGTCCAGCGATCGGCGTCGGGGACGCGCGCGTCGCGCTGGCCGTCCTGGGTCGGCGTCTTGGTGCGCTGGACACCGCCACGCACGGTCAGCTTGGGCGTGACGTCATAGTCGAGACCGCCCGCGAGGCTCCAGCTGTCGCGGTAGTTTTCCGGGATCGACGTGTTGAGCGGTGCGCCGAGATCGATCGTGTCGAACTTGCTCCAGTTGAACGCGATGACCTGTGCGTTGAGCGTCAGCTGGTCGGTGGCGCGGACGCGGCCCGCGACGATGACCTGACCGGGGGTGTTGAACTCGGCGGTTGCGCCCGAGACTTCGGTGTTGCCGCTGGCGAGCGGGCCGAGCAGGCCGGTGACGACGAGGTCGCCCTTCAGCTTGTGGCGGATGCTCGACTTGTAGGTGACGCCGACGGTGGCGAAGTCGTTGTGGAGCTGGACGCCCGCGGTCCAGCCGAGATCCCAGCCGTCGCCGCTGAGTTCCTGGCGGCCGTCGGGCTGTGCTGCGGAGACGTTGGGGAGCGCGTTGCTGAGGATCGCGTCGGTATATTCGACGTTGAGCGCACCGCCGACGCGGAGCCAGTCGGTCAGCTCGACGCCGATCGAGGGCTGGATGTCGATCGTGCGCAGGCGGGTCTTGTCCGCGCTGTAGCGGGCCCAGCTGTCGGCGTCATAGTTGGTCGTGAAGCTGAACGGCGAGGTGACGACGAGGCCGACCGCAATCCGGTCGGTCAGCGGATAGGCGACCGCACCCGAGGGGACGACGCCCTTGTTGACCGGGTCGCTCGAGTTCGACTGGCCGCTGATCGCGGTGCAGGGCTGGCCGCCCGGACGGCAGATCTGCGAGCCGGTGTCGATCACGTCGCCGCGCGGGATGATCGCGCTGGCGCTGAGCGTCGCGCTGCCGTCGCGGATGCCGGCGATCGCGGCGGGGTTCCACCAGAGCGACGCGGCGCCGGTATCGGCGGCTTCACCCGAAAACGCACGGCCCGCGCCGCGCGCCGACTGCGCCTGGAGATAGAAGGCGTCGGCATAGGCGGTGCTGGCACATCCGAAAGCGGAGACGAGCACGGTCACGGCCAGCAACGGGGCCTTGGTACGAAACGACATTTACAAAATTCCTGAACGCTAACTTTTGGGGAGATGAAAGGGACCTGGGATCAGCGGACGCGCGTCCAGGTCTGGGTCTTGCAGAGCGGGAAGAAGACGCAGCCGCGCAGCTTCAACTGGTTCGCGCCGACCGGGGTGATCTTGCCGCTATAGGTCTTGCCGTCCTCGGCATTGTAGACCTGGCCGCTGCTCCAGACGCCGTCCTTGTCGGACTTGAAGCCGCTGAGCATCTGCATGCCCTGGATCGGGCGGCTGCGGAGCGCGGTGTTGCTGTTGTTGGCGTCCTTCATCGACGGGTTGGCGCGCAGCGCGTCGGAGGTCAGGATCTTGCCGCAGATCGAGGGGCCGCAGCGCGCGATCTCGACGATGGCGTTGTGCGTCTCGGTCCGCCAGCGGCCGACCACGGTGTCGGCGGTCGCGGGCGCGCCGGCGAGCAGCGCGGCGATCATCATCAGGGACATCGTCTATCCTCTCCTAAGCTTCGGGGTCGTCGTAAGTGTACGATCGTGAATATCTCACAAGATCAGCGACGTAAGCGCGACCTTGTTGCCGTATACGGCAGTAATCGTTCCGCCCTTAGTTTTGTACAAAGACAAGTCAAGTCTTCTTACGGATCCGGGGCGGTGAAAAGGTGTTTATCGGGGTCGCGACCGTCATCCCCGCCTTCGCGGGGATGACGGGTGTTCAGTTGCGCAGTGGCTTGCCCGTCTGAAGCATGTGGACGACGCGCGCCTGGGTGCGCTGGTCCTTGACGCTCGCCATGAAGGCGGCGCGTTCGAGGTCGAGGAGCTGCGCCTCGGTGACGGTGTCGACGAGGTCGGCCTCGCCGCCGGTCAGCACCTCGGCGAGACGGTCGGCGACCACCACGTCATAGTCGGTCGCCATGCCCTTCTTGTGGAAGTCGGACACCGCCATCGACAGACCGGTACGACCGCTCGCGCCCGCCAGACGGAAGGTCGGCGACTCGGGGGCGACATAGCCCTCGACCAGCGCGAGCGCCTTCGCCTTGGCGTCGGCGAGCAGGCGATCACGGTTCATCGTGATGCCGTCGTCCTTGCGAAGGATCATCATCTCCTTCGCCTCCGCCGCCGACTTGGCGACCTGCGCGGTGGAGACCGCCTGGAACACCTTGGTCAGCGCGGGCATCGGCCCGTTGGGAAGCGTGCGCGACTTCGTCCAGCGATCGAGCATCTCGCCATTGCCGCCCCAGCCGGGCACCAGCCCGACGCCGCATTCGACGAGGCCGGCATAGGTCTCGGCATGCGCCTGCACCGCGTCCGAGTGAAGCAGCATCTCGCAGCCGCCGCCGAGCGCGAGCCCGGCGGGCGCGCTGACGACGGGGAAGGGCGCGTATTTGAGCGCCTTGTACGCCTGCTGCCCGCGCGAAACGCTCGCCTCGACCATGTCCCACAGGCCCGCACCGACCGCGAACATCGCCGCGCCGAGATTGGCGCCGGCCGAGAAGTTGCTGCCCTCGTTATAGACGACCAGCGCCTTGAAGCGCTCGCGCACGACCGGGACCGCTTCCTCGATGAGCGCGATGACCTGATCGTCGAGCGCGTTCATCTTGGTGTGGAATTCGAGTGCGGCGACACCGTCGCCGACGTCCCAGAGTGACGCCGAGGCGTTGGTCAGGACGGGCTGTGACCGGAGCTTGATGTCCTCGAGCAGTTCGACGCCGTCGGCGCGCGGCACGTCGACATAGTCGCCCGCGGTGGTCAGATACTGGCGGTTGCCGTTCTCGACGCGGTAGAAGGGGCGGTCGCCCGCGGTCGTCAGGATCGACGGCAGGTCGCGGCCCTCGGCGGCGAGACGCTGGGCAAGCAGGCCCGGCCCCATCCGGTCGATCAGCTCGAACGGCCCGTATTTCCAGTTGTAGCCGAGCTTCATCGCGTCATCGATCGCGACGATATCGTCCGCCGCCTCGCCGACGAGCATCGCCGCATAGGACAGCGTGTTGCCGAGGATCGTCCACGCATAGGTGCCGATCTTGCCGGGCTCGGCGATCAGCGCGGCGAGATCCTTGCCGGTCTTGCCGGGCAGTTCGGCGGGCTTCGCCTCGGGGCGATAGTCGCCGGTCGCGAGGTCGAGCGAGAGCTTGGTGCGCGTCGCCTTGTCGAAGCGGTAGAAGCCGCCCTTGCCCTTGCGGCCGGTAAAGCCCTCCGCGATCATCTTGTCGACGAGCGGCATGTCGCGGACGGTGTCGAAATAGGGGTCGCCCGCGGGGAGCGTCGAGGAGAGGCTCTTCGACAGCAGCGGCATGAGGTCGACGCCGACGAGATCGACGAGCCCGAAGATTCCGGTCTTGGGGACGCCCATCGGCCGGCCGCCGATCTGGTCGGCCTCCTCGACGGTCAGCCCCTGGTCCATCGCGGCGTTGATCGCGATCGCCAGCCAGTAGGTGCCGATGCGGTTGGCGATGAAGCCCGGCGTGTCCTTTGCGCGGACGATCCGCTTGCCCATGAAGCGATCGACGAAATCCTCGACCTTTCCGGCGACCGCGGCATCGGTTTGCTCGCCGCGGACGATCTCGACCAGCCGCATGTAGCGCGGCGGGTTGAAGAAATGGGTGATGAGGAAGTCGGCCTTGAACTGGTCCGAGCGGCCGTCGACGAGGTGGCCGAGCGGGATCGTCGAGGTGTTCGACGAGACCGCGGTGCCGGGACGCTTCAGTGCCTCGAGCTTGGCATAGAGCGCCTGCTTGATGTCGAGCCGCTCGACGATCGCCTCGACGATCCAGTCGCATTCGGCGACGCGGTCGAGATGATCGTCGATATTGCCCGTCTCGACGAGCTTGGCCGCACGCTTCGACATGAAGGGGGCGGGGTCGGTCTTGAGCATCTTCGCGACCGCGCCCTTGGCGACCGCATCGCGATCGTCACCCTCGCGGGGGACGATGTCGAGCAGCAGCACCGGGATGCCGGCATTGGCGACCTGTGCCGCAATCCCTGCGCCCATCACGCCTGCGCCGATGACGCAGACTTTTTTGATCTGGTCCGACATCATGCGCGCTCCAGCACCGTTGCGATGCCCTGACCGCCGCCGATGCACTGAGTGGCCAGCGCGTAGCGGCCGCCTTCGCGGGCGAGCAAGGCTGCGGCCTTGCCGACGATGCGCGCGCCGGTCGCGCCGAGCGGATGGCCGATCGCGATCGCGCCGCCATCGAGGTTGATCGTCTCGTCCTTGAGCCCGAGGTCGCGGATGCAGGCGATCGCCTGGCTGGCGAACGCCTCGTTGATCTCGACCACGTCGAGGTCGGCAACCGTGATCCCGGCGCGCTCCATCGCCTTTTGCGAGGCGTAGATCGGGCCGAGGCCCATCGTCGACGGCTCGTTACCCGAGACCGCGACCGACTTGATGCGGGCGAGGATGGTCAGGCCGTGCTTCGTCGCGAACTCTTCCGAGGTGACGAGGACGGCGGAGGCGCCGTCGGTCAGCGGCGAGGAGGTGCCGGCGGTGACCGAGCCGTCCGCGCTGAACGCAGGCTTGAGGCCGGCGAGCGCTTCGGTGGTGGTGCCGGCGCGGATCGTGCCGTCCTGGCTGACCGGGCCCGCCTTGGTCTGGATCGTCACGATTTCGTCCGACAGGCGGCCATCGGCGCGCGCGGCGGCGGCCTTGTCCTGGCTCTTCACCGCGAACGCATCCTGCTCGGCGCGCGTGATCTGGTAATCGCGTGCGACGTTTTCGGCGGTCTCGCCCATGCCCATGTACGCGCCGGCGTTCTTCTTGAAGAGATCGGGGTTGGGGAGCGGGTTGTAGCCGCCCATCGGCACGCGGCTCATCGATTCGAGCCCGGCGCAGATGAACGCGTCGCCAGCCCCGATGTTGATCTGGCCGACCGCGATGTGGATCGCGCTCATCGACGAGCCGCAGAAGCGGTTGACCGTCATGCCGCCGACCGACAGCGGCAGGTCGGCGAGCAGGCCGATCATCCGCGCGACGTTCAGCCCCTGCTCGCCCTCGGGGAAGGCGCAGCCGAGGATGATGTCCTCGATCGCGGCGGGATCGACGCCGGTCTTGTCGAGCAGACCGCGGATCGTCTGCGCGGCGAGATCGTCGGGGCGGACGCGGGCGAGATCGCCCTTGCCGGCAAGGTGGAACGGCGAGCGGGCGTACCCGGCGATGACGACGTTGGTCACGATGATCCTCTCCAATTGCAATCGGTCCGCTTAAGACTTGCGGGCTACCCTTAAGGTGCGATACCTCTCCTATACGTCAAGGTGATGCGGCCTACAATATCAGTCGAGAGCGCACGCCGAAAAGGAGAGAGAGATGCTGGACACCGACGGCCGTGCGATCGGCGTACCGCTAGAAGGCGAAGCGCGTTTGCTGGGCGACATGCTCGACACGGCGGTTCGCGGATTCGGGTCGCGGACGGTGCTCGATTTCCTCGGGTCGACGATGACCTATGCCGAGCTTGGCGACGCGGTCACGCATGCGGCGCGGGGACTGCAGGATCTGGGCGTGGTGAAGGGTACCCGCGTCGCGCTGTGCCTGCCGAACACGCCTTATTATCCGGTGCTGTTCTTCGCGGTGCTGAAGGCCGGCGGGATCGTCGTCAACGTCAACCCGCTCTATGTCGAACGCGAGCTGTGCCACCTGCTGAAGGATTCGGGCGCGGAGATCATTGCGACCTGCGACATTACCGAGATCCATGCGCGCGTGCTGAAGGTCGCGGGCGAGACGGGGCTGCAGCATGTCATCACCTGCCCGATCGCGGGCGCGCTGCCGACGCTGAAGTCGATCGCCTACCGGATCTTCAAGCGCGCCGAGATCGCCCGCGCGCCGAACGACGCGCGGCATCGCAGCTTCGAGTCGCTGGTGCGTGCGAAGGGCGCGCCCACGCCGGTCGCGGTGACGCCGGACGAGGTCGCGGTGCTGCAATATACCGGGGGGACGACCGGCGAGCCCAAGGCGGCGATGCTGAGCCACGCCAATCTGGTGTCGAACGCGGATGCGATGATGACGTTCGTCGGCGGCGAGACGCCCGAACAGGACCGGGTGATGGGGGCGCTGCCGCTGTTCCATGTCTTCGCGCTGACGACGGTGCTGACCTATTCGATCCGCGCGGGCGCGCAGATGATCCTGTTGCCGCGGTTCGAGCTGCAGCAGCTGCTCAAGACGATCGTGCGGACCAAACCGACCTATTTCCCCGCGGTGCCGACCATCTATGCCGCGATCACCAAGGCGGCGGAGACGCAGCCGATCGACCTGTCGTCGATCCATGCGTGCATCTCGGGCGGTGCGCCGTTGCCCGCCGAAGTGCGTACCGCGTTCGAGGCGGCGACAGGGTCGAAGCTGGTCGAGGGTTATGGCCTGTCGGAGGCGTCGCCGATCATCACCTGCAATCCGATCGAGGGGCTGAACAAGCCGGGATCGGCGGGGCTGCCCTTTCCCGGCACGATCATCGAGATCCGCGACCGCGAGGACCCGACCCGGCTGCTGCCGGTCGGTGAGAATGGCGAGATTTGCGCGCGTGGCCCGCAGGTTACGCAAGGATATTGGCACAAGCCGGAAGCGAGCGCTGCGCTGTTCGCGGACGGGGCGCTGCGCACCGGCGACGTCGGGCATCTCGACGCGGACGGCTATCTGTTCATCGTCGACCGGATCAAGGACCTGATCCTGTGCGGCGGCTACAACGTCTATCCGCGGGTGATCGAGGAGGCGCTGTACGAGCATCCCGCGGTCGCCGAGGTGGTGGTGATCGGGGTCGCCGACGCCTATCGCGGCCAGGCGCCCAAGGCGTTCGTCACGCTGGTCGAAGGTGCGGTCGCAACCCCTGTGGAATTGCGTGATTTTCTGCGCGACAAGATCAGCAAGATCGAGCTTCCCCGCGAGGTCGAAATCCGCGACACTCTGCCCAAGACGTTGATCGGCAAGCTATCCAAAAAGGAACTTGTCGCGGAGGAAGAGGCCAGGCTGGCACACGCGATGCCGGCCGGGGCGGCGTCGGGGGAGAGGGGAGCGACACCGTGAACGAGCGGCAGGACGATCTTACCGGGATTCAGGACGTGTCGCAGGCGCTGGGGGTCAGCGCGCGGACGCTGCGTTTCTATGAGGACAAGGGGCTGATCGAGCCGTGCCGGATCGGCACGACGCGCGTCTATACGCGGCGCGACGTCGCGCGGATGCAGCTGATCTTGCGCGGCAAGCGGCTGGGATTCTCGCTGCGCGACATCGAGGAGTTTCTCGTCCTGTATGATGCGGATCCGCAGCATGTCGAACAGATGCGCGCGCTTGCCGAACGCTGTCGCCAGCGGATCGACGACCTCCAGCAGCAGCAGGCGGCGATCGCGCAGACGCTGGAGGAGCTGGAGAAGATCGAGGCGCAGGCGCTCGAGCGGATTGCGTCCTGACCGGCGTGTAACGCGTGCGCGGTTGCGCCGGCTCGCGCGGCGCGGCAGGGACGGGCGATGCGTACCATCTCCTCCGCCGTCGGCGTTCGTCTCTATCATCTCGACGATGTGCTCGAGGGCGGGGCGGCGACGACCTTGTTCTATGGCCCGCTCGGCGAGGCGCTGGCGATTTCCGCGCAGCAGCCCGAGGAGGTCCAGGCGGGGCTGTACATCGCGACCGAGAACGACGTTGTCGCCTATCTCGACCTCGACGACTGAGGCTCAGGCGCCGGCGGTGAAGCCGTCGTCGCGGTCGGCGGGGACGGGCGCGCTGACCGCCTTGCAGATCGCCCGGAGTGCAGGCTTCAGCCCCTCCTCGAGCGTCGGGTGATAGAAGGGCATGTCGAGCAGGTCGGTCGCGGTGCGGCCCTGCTGGATCGCCCAGGCGATCAGGTGCGCACTGTGCTCGACCCCGGGGGCGGCCATCGTCGCGCCGGTCAGCCGGCCGGTGCCCGCCTCCGCATAGAAACGGATCAGCCCGGCGTTGCGCGCCATGACCTTCGCGCGACCCTGATCCTCGTAGGAGGCTTCGCCGATGACGATGCCGTTCTGGTCGTCGGGGGTGATGTCGCCGATGACCGCGACGGTCGGGTCGGTGAACATGATCGCGAGGGGGACCATCCGCGGGCCGGGGGTGACGTCGGGGAACTGCGCGGCGTTGCGGCCGGCGATCATCCCCTCGGCGGACGCCTCGCCGAGCACGGTGCGGTCGTGATCCGCGTCGCCGGCGATAAAGATCGGCGCGTCGCCGCACTGCATCGTCGTTTTGTCGAACACCGGCGTGCCGTGATCGTCGAGCGCGATCCCGGTGGTCTCTAGCCCGAGGCCCTTGAGCCGCGGCGGCCGGCCGGTCGCGACGAGCAGATAGTCGAAGCGGCGGGATCCCGATTGCTCGCCCGACCAGGACAGGCGGACGCCGCCGCTGTCGTGTTCCGCCTTCAGTTCCATTTCGAGATGGATCGGCAGTTCCTTGTCGAGGATACCGTGCAGCACCGCCGAGACCATCTCGTCCTTCAGCGCGGCGAGGCCGGGCGACTGGTCGAACACCATCGTCTCGACCCCAAGCCGGACGAGAGCCTGGGCGAGTTCGAGGCCGATCGGGCCGGCGCCGATCACACCGACCGAGCCGGGCAGGGTCGGCAGTTCGAAGATCGTCTCGTTGGTCAGCACGCGGTCGCGGACCGCGTCGAAACTGTCGGGGATGTTCGGGTAGGAGCCGGTGGCGATCACGATTGCCTTGGCGGTCACGGTGCGGCCGTCGTCGAGGCGGAGCGTGGTCGCGTCGACGAAACGCGCGCGGGCCTGGACCTTCACGCCGTCGGGAAGCTTGTCGAGCGAGTCGCAGACGCCCGCGACGAACGCGTCGCGCTCGCGCTGGACGCGCGCCATGACTGCGGCCCCGTCGATCCGTGGCTCGGCGGTGATGCCGAAGACCGATGCCTGGCGGACCGCGTGCGCGGCGTGAGCGGCGGCGATCAGCAGCTTGGAGGGCATGCAGCCGACGCTGGCGCAGGTGGTGCCCGAGAAGGTCTCGTCGATCAGCAGCGTGCGCGCGCCGTTGCGCCGTGCGTTGCGCTCGGCCGCGAGACCGGCGGTGCCCGCGCCGATGATCGCGACGTCGCAGGTTAACTCGGGGCTGGTGTTCGGCATGATCGACTCCGTCTCCGGAGTATTCCGGTCATGGCAGCGAAACCTTCCAACCGCCTGACCCGTTCCGCATGCCGATCCGATAATCACCACGATCCGAGGACCCGCCATGCTGACCGTCCATCACCTGAATTTCTCCCGGTCTTCCCGCATCTTGTGGCTGCTGGAGGAACTGCAGCTGCCCTATGAGCTGGTCCGGTACGAGCGCGATGCGAGCTTCCGTGCGCCCGCGTCGCTGAAGGCGGTGCATCCGCTGGGCAAGGCGCCGATCGTGCAGGACGATGAGCTGACGCTTGCCGAGAGCGCGTCGATCCTGTCCTATCTCGATCGCAAGTACGGCGGCGCGCGGCTCAGCCCGCCCGAGGGCACGCCCGAGGCGGCGATCCATGACGAATGGCTGCACTATGTCGAGAGTTCGGCGGCGTTCCCGATCATGATGACGGTGATCGGCAAGATGATGGGCGGGCTGCCCGAGGGCCTCGGCAAATTCTCCGAGCCCGAGGTCGCCAAGACCTTTGCGTACATCGCCGACGCGGTTGGCGAGGGGCCGTATCTGATGGGGGCCAAGCTGACGCTGGCGGATATCCAGATGTCGTACCTGCTCGCGACCGCGGAGAGCGCGGGGCTGCTGAAAGACCAGCCGGTGGTGAGCGCGTATTTCGAGCGGCTGAAGGCGGTGCCGGGCTATCAGAAGGCGATCGAGATCGGCGGGCCGCTGGCGCCACCGCGGCGCTGACGTGTGAGCGGACCGGCGCTGCGATACGGCAGCGCCGGTCCTGTCGGCTCAGCGTGCCTTGAAGCGGATCGCCTGACCGCCGCCGGGCGCGAGCGCGAGCGTCAGCGTGTCGCCCTTGCGGACGCGCTTGGTCTCGATCGTGATCGCGTGGCGTGCGGTCGTCTTATAGTCCGCGCCGGGGCCGTCGCGGTAGATCTGCGCGGTGTAGGTCCTGCCGGCGTCGAGGAAGTCGAGCGCGACGGTGAGCGTCCGGGCATTCTCGTCGGTGACGCTGCCGACATACCAGTCGTTCGACTTGCGGTCCTTGCGCGCGAAGGTGACGAAGTCGCCGACCTCGCCGTTGAGCACGCGGGTGTCGGACCAGTCGGTCGGCACGTCCTTGATGAACTGGAACGCGGCGGGATATTTCGCGTAGTTCTCCGGCGTGTCCGCCGCCATCACGACGGGCGAATAGAGCACGACATAGAGCGCGAGCTGCTTGGCGATGGTCGACAGGAGATCGCTGTCGTCGGTGCCCTTGAGGCTGAGCACGCCGGGGGTGAAGTCCATCGGCCCCTCGAGCATCCGCGTGAAGGCGAGGTTCGCCTCATGCTCGGGCGGGTTCTTGCCGGCCCAGCTGTTATATTCCATGCCGCGCGACCCCTCGCGCGCGATCCAGTTGGGATAGGTGCGGCGCAGGCCGGTGTCCTTGACGGGCTCGTGGCTGTCGATCGACACCTTGTACTTGGCGGCGGTGGTGACGACGCGGGTATAGTGGTTCACCATCCACTGGCCCTCATGCCATTCGCGGTGCTGCGACCCGTCGGGATCGACGCGTTCGATCTGGCCCGCGTCGGTGACATAGCCGGTCTTGATCGCGGGAATGCCGTGATCACGCGCAAAGGCGAAGGCGCGGTCGAGCTGGCCGTCATAATGGCTGGCCGAGCCGCCGGTCTCGTTATGACCGATCAGATAGACGCCCTTCGACTTGGCGTATTTGGCGAGATAGCCGGCGTCGAAATCGGGGGTCGGCGTGTCGAACTGCATCGCGGTGCCGTCGCCGAACCAGTCGCCGTCCCAGCCGACATTCCAGCCCTCGACGAGCACGCCGGGGATTTTGTTCGCGCTGGCGAAGTCGATATAGGTCTTCACATGCGCGGTGGTGGCGCCGTGATTGGGGCCGGTCGCCCAGCTCCACTTGCCGGTGATCATGTTCCACCACACGCCGACGAACTTGCCGGGCTTGACCCAGCTGACGTCGCCCAGCTTGTTGGGCTCGTTCAGATTGAGCTCGATATGGCTCATGTAGAGGCCGGGCGCGTCGTCCGAGAGGATCAGCGTGCGCCAGGGCGTCGCGAACGGGCCGGTCCGCGTGACCTTGGGCGCGCCGGCGCCGGGGGTCAGCACCGCCTTCAGCGTGTTGCCCTCGACCTTGGCGACGTTCATGCCGGCATAGTCGACCAGCGCGGCCTCGTGCAGCGCGACATGCGTGCCGCCCGCGAGCTTCAGCGTGATCGGCGTCGCGGCGGTGCCGACATCGGCGAGCGGCGTGCGGTTGTAGAGATATTCCTCGCGGTTCCATTCGAAGCCGGGCTTCCACCAGGCGGTCGCGTCCTCGGCAAAGGCGAACTGCGTCAGCTCCTCGGCGATGTTGACGGTCTTGAAGTCGGGCTGGTCGGGGAAGACGTAGCGGAAGCCGATGCCGTCGTCCTGAAGCCGGAACACGACGTCGATCGCGCGCTGCAGCCGGTCGGTCTCGCGCAGGCGGACGCGCATCTCGCTATGGTTGTCGCGGATCGTCTTCCACTCGCCCCAGGGCTGCGTCCAGGTCGAGTCCGCCTTGTCGCGGGTGACGGTCTCGATCTTCAGATGCCGGTCGAACTTGGGCGCATCGGTGAAGAGGAAGCCGAGCCGCGACGGCTTGACGATCAGCGTGCCCTTGCGCGTGACGCTGTAGGTCGCATGGCCTTCGCCGTCGGTCGCGACGGTGACCGCGATGCTGCCGTCGGGGGAGGTCGCGATCGCCGAGGGGATCGTCGGGACGGGCTGCGGCTTGATCGTCTCGTTCGTCGTGACCGCGGGAGCGGCCTGATCCTGCGCCATCACGGGTGCGGTCGTCGCGAGCAGGGTCGCAAGTGTGAGCGAGAGGGTCTTCATGATCCGGTCCTTTCGACGATCAGCGCGGCATAGCCGCCCAGTCGTCCTATCGTTGCGTCGTTGATGCTGTCGCGGACGCGCCAGTGTTCGGGGGTAGCGGGGCTCCACGCGACGGGCGTCGCGGCCATGTTGAAGACGCAGAGCAGGATCTGGTCGCCGTCACGGCGTTCGAAGGCGAGCAGCGTGTCGGTGACCTCGGTCAGCACCAGATCGCCGATCGCAAGCGCGGGGATCGCGCGGCGCAGCGCGAGCAGGCGGCGGGTGAGCGCGAGCAGCGAGTCGGGATCGCCCTCCTGCCGGTCGACCGCGAGCTCGGGATGGTCGTTACCGACCGGGAGCCACGGCGACGCATCGGTGAAGCCCGCATGCGGCGCATCGGCCCGCCACGGCATTGGCGTGCGGGCGCCGTCGCGCGACAGCGTCAGCGGCCAGTTGGCGATCGCCTCGGGATCCTGGAGCTGGTCGAACGGCACCTCGACCTGGGTGAGCCCCAGTTCCTCGCCATAATAGAGGAAGATGTTGCCGCGCAGGCAGACAAGCAGCGCGATCTTCATCCGCGCGAAGGCGTCGCGGTGATCGGGGCCGATCCAGCGCGAGACGGCGCGCGGGGCGTCGTGATTCTCGAACGCCCAGCTCGGCCAGCCCATCTCCGCGTCCGACGGCCAGAGCGTGATCGCGTCGGCGACGGTGCTGGGGCGGAGGTCCGACGCGTAGAGGAAGTCGAAGCCATAGGCACTGTTGAGCCGGGTCTGGCCACGGGTGAACAGCTTCATCTCGCGGTCGCTGTCCGCGCCGCCGACCTCGGCCACGGTGAAGCGGTCGCCATAGCCGTCGATCAGCCGCCGCAGTCGTTCGAGAAAGGCGGGTATGTCGGGATGGCTCTGGTTATGGACATGCGCCTGAAAGTCGAAGGGGCGCGTCTTCAGACTGTTGTCGGTGACCGGCGGATTGTCGGTCAGCGCGGGGTCGTGCATCGCGAAGTTGATCGCGTCGAGACGGAAGCCGTCGACGCCGCGGTCGAGCCAGAATTTGGCGGTGTCGACGATCTCGTCCTGAACGTCCGCGTCGTGGAGGTGGAGCTGTGGCTGCTCCTTCAGGAAATTGTGCAGATAATATTGGCGACGGCGCGCGTCCCAGGTCCAGGCGGGGCCGCCAAAGACCGACTGCCAGTTGGACGGCGGGCTGCCGTCGGGCTTGGCATCGGCCCAGACATACCAGTTCGCCTTGGGGTTGGTGCGCGACGAACGGCTCTCGACGAACCAGGGATGCTCGTCCGAGGTGTGGCTGTAGACCTGGTCGATGATGATCTTCAGCCCGAGCGCGTGGGCGCGCGCGATCAGCGTGTCGAAATCGGCCAGCGTGCCGAAGATCGGGTCGACATCGCGGTAGTTCGCAACGTCATAGCCGAAGTCCTTCATCGGCGACGTGAAGAAGGGCGAGAGCCAGACCGCATCGACGCCGAGGCTCGCGACATAGTCGAGATGGCGGGTGATGCCGGGCAGGTCGCCGATGCCGTCGCCGTTCGAATCCGCAAAGCTGCGCGGATAGATCTGGTAGATGACCGCGCCCTTCCACCAGGGTCGGTGCACGGGCAGGCTCGTATCGTCGGGCATCAGCGGGTCTCCGCGGCGCAGACCGCATAGCCAAAGGCGGGGATGGTCAGCGTGACGCTGCCGGGGGCGGTCGCGCGCGCGGCGCAAGCGCCGGCGAGCGTATCGAAGCGGGCCGAGCGAGTCTCGACCTGGATCGCGCTGGTCAGCGGCTTGGCGCTGGTGTTGTACGCAAGGAGCATCTCGGCGCCGGTCACGGGATCGAAGCGCGAGACCGCGAACAGGCCGGGCGTATCGCCCCGCGCGCGGACGAGCGTGCGGCCGCGGGTCAGCGCCGGGTGCGCGACGCGGAGGCGCGCGAGCTCGGCGATCTGGCGGAACAGCGGGTGGGTCGTGCCGAAACTGGCGGTCGCGGTGGTCGCGTCGGTACCGACGAGGCGGTTGTCGTTATAGACCGCGACCTTCGAGGCGAACATGTCCTCGCGCGCGTCCTGGTCGTCGCCGTCACCGGCAAAGCCCTGCTCGTCACCCGAATAGATGGTCGGCACGCCGCGCAGCGTCAGCAGCATCGCATGGCCGAGCTTGACGCGGGCCAGCACCTCGGCGTCGCTCGCATTCGGGTTGAGGCGGCGGACGTCGCGGGCGAAGCGGCCCTGGTCGTGATTGCCGAGGAAGGTCGGCAGGATCATCGCGGTGTCGGCGCCGTGTTCGTAGAGCGCATCGCCGTCGAACAGCGCGGCGAGTTCGTTGGTGCCCTTGTTGCCCGCGACGACGTCGGTCACGCCCCAGCGGAAGCCGAAGTCGAGCACCGCGGGCAGCTTGTCGACGCGGGTGAAGCGCGCAAGATAGCCCGGATCCATCGTCCCATAGGCGACCTCGCCGAAGATGTGGAAATTGGGGATGCCGTTCGCCTTGGCGCGGTCGAGCATCGCGGGCGTGAAGGCCTGCCAGAATTCGGGGTTCACGTGGCGCGCGGTGTCGATGCGGAAGCCGTCGACCTTGAACCGGTCGATCCAGCCGCCGAAGATGTCGATCATGCCCGACACGACGCGGGGGTTCTCGGTCGCGAGATCGTCGAGACCGGAGAAGTCGCCCATCGTCGAGCTCTCGTCGGTGAAGGTCGAGTCGCCGCGGTTATGGTAGTAGATCGGGTCGTTGAGCCAGGCGGGGACCTTCACGGTCCGTTCCTTCGCAGGCACATAGGGCGTGTAGGCGAAGCCGGGGTCGGTCAGCCGCGCGAAGTTTTCAGGCGTGCGGACGGCGTCGCCCGCGAAACCGGAATTGATCGCCTTGCCGCGCAGGCCGAGCTTGCGCTGATACGGGTAGTTGGCGCGGTCGCGATAGGCGCAGGGGGTGCCCTCGGTGCATTCGCGGTACTGGATCACGTCGGCGGTGTGGTTGATGATGATGTCCATATAGACCTTCATCCCGCGCGCATGCGCCGCGGTGACGAGCGCGGTCATGTCGGCATTGGTGCCGAGATGCGGATCGACCTGCGTGAAGTCGGTGATCCAGTAGCCGTGATAGCCAGCGGATTCCTTGCCGGGCGCGCCCTGGACGGGTTTGTTCTTGAAGATCGGGCCTAGCCAGATCGCGGTCGCGCCGAGCTGCTGGAGATAGCCGAGGCGCTTGGTCAGACCCTTGAGGTCGCCGCCATGGTAGAAGCCCTTGGCGGTCGGATCGAAGCCGGTGACGCGGCGATCGCCGGTGAGGCCGCCACGGTCGTTGGCGGGATCGGCATTCTCGAACCGGTCGGGGAGGACGAAATAGATGACCTCGTCCTGCGGCAGCCGCGCGCGATAGTCGGTGGCCGGTGCCGCCTTAGGTGCCGGGCCGGGGTCTGCGATGGCGGGCGAGAGCGCGAGCAACCCTGCCAGGATGGTGGCGACGCTCTTGATCATCGGATGTCCTTTTCGCACCGGAATCGGTGACGGCGCCACCGGCGCCGGGTCGCCGTCCGCCGGGAGGACCCCGGGCGGACGGCGGTATTGCAGGTAGTTAGAAGCGGAAGCTCGCACCGAGATAGAACTGGCGCCCGAAATATTGCAGCGTGCCCGTCTGTGCGGTCTGGCCGAAATAGGAGCGGGTCGGCTGGTCGGTCAGGTTGTTCGCCTGCGCGAGCAGCGTCATCCCGGCGAGCGGGCTGCCCTGCGGGAATTCATAGCTCATCTGCGCGTCGAACACGGTCTCGGCGGCGTTGGTCACGATCTGCTCGCTGAGGCCGAACTGCGGCGCGACGAACTTCGAGCGGTAGCGCATCGAGACGCGCGTCTGGAAGCCGTTCTTCTCGTAGAAGAGCGTCGGGTTGGAGACGATCTTCGACAGGCCGGGCAGCGACAGCGAGAGCGTGTTGCCGCTGATCGCGTTGGTGATGCTGACGTCGGACTGGTTGTACGAGATGTTGAGCACCGCGCCGAGGCCGTCGAACGGCGCCGGCAGGAAGTCGAACGTCTTGGTGATGGCGCCTTCGAAACCATAGACATAGCCGCCATTGCCGTTGATCGGCGCGAACAGATTGCCGGTCGTGACGACGCTGGTGAAGCCGGTCCCGGCGAGCGGCGGTGTGCTGATGCCGTTGGCGGCGAAGTCGTAGTTCGGGATGACGCCGCCGATCACGAAGCTGCGGACGTCCTTGTAGAAGGCGCCGAGCACGAGCGAGCCGCTGTTGCCGAAATAATGCTCATAGGTGGCGTCGAACTGGTTGGCGCGGAACGGCTGGAGCGCGGGGTTGCCGCCCGACCCGTCGAGCCGCGCCGCGGTGCCGCCGATGCTGACCAGGTTGGTGCTGATCGAGTTGCGGAAGTCGAAGAAGCGCGGGCGCGAGATCTGGCGCGAGAACGACAGGCGGGCCTGGTCGTTCTCGGTCAGGCCGAGGATGAAGTTCGCCTGGGGCAGCCAGTCGGTGAACTTGCGGCCACGGGTGTTGAGGTAGCGACCGGTGCCGCCGTCCGAGATGGTCGAGGACGAGCTCTGGTCGGTGTGGACGACGCGCAGGCCGATATTGCCCTTGAACGGCAGCGAGCCGGCGATCGTGTCGAAGTTAAGCTGGCCGTAGCCGGCATAGGTCTTCTCGTCGATCGTGAAGCTCTGGTCTTGCGTGAACGCCTGGGTCTGGTCGACGACGCGGTCTGGCCCGAGCTGCGAGTCGAAGATGCTGCCGATATCGGCGACGATGAAGTCGGGGAAGGACGAGAACTTGCCCTTGAAGCCCGCGGTCGTCGAGTTCGAGCCGGTCAGCGTGACGGGTGCAGCGAAGCTGAACGCGTTGAAGCTGGTGATCGTCCGCTCCGCCTTGCGGTTGCCATAGCGGCCGCCGACCTCGAACGACTTGAGGAACGGACCGTCGATCTTGAGCAGCGCGCTGCCCGCGAACGCATAGAGGCGGTCGGTGTCCTTCTGCGGGACGATGTAGAAGCCTTCGAACGTGTTCGCGGCGGGATCGGTGTAGTTGGCGTTGGTCGAGAACGAGCCGACGTTGAGACCGTCGAGCTTGTAGCTGAGCGTCGTCGGCGTTGCGGTCGTGTTGCCGTTGTCGTCGAGACCCGAATTGTTGAAGAAGCTCGACGCGCGCGAATAGGAGCCGTCGGCGGTGAGCGTGAGCTGGCCGATGTCCTTCTGGACGTTGCCGCCGAAGGTGTAGAGCTTGTCGAGCCGGTTCTCGTTCTGCTGGATCGTGCGGGTGCGGATGCCCGAGGCGTTGCCGCCGACGATCGTGTTGCCGATGACGGTCGGGTCGGTCAAGTTGCTGCTGGTCTGCTGCAGGTTCTCGACCCGGATGCCGCGGCGGAACACGTCCGACTTGAAGCGCGAATAATAGCCGTCGAGCAGGACGCGGAACGTGTCGGTCGGCTCATACTGGACGCTGCCGAGCACGCCGTCGCGGGTCTCGTTGCCGCCCGACTGGACCGCCTCGAAGCCATAGCCGATCGCGTCGGCGCGGCCGTTGCCGTCGAGGTCGCGGATCGCCGGGCTGCCGTTCTGGCCGGTCGCGGTGTAATCATAGCCCACGAAGCGCGTGGCGACGTTCGCCTGCTTCAGACGCGCATAGCCGACCGCGAGGCCGAGCGTGTCGTCGAGCAGCTTGGTCTGGATCGAGGCGCTGCCGCGATAGCCGAATTCGCTGGCGTCGGGGTTCTGGCCGGCGCGGTCGTTATAGACGCCGCGGACGTTGACGCTGACGAGCGTCTTGCCGGGGATGCTGAGCGGGCGCGCGGTGCTGAGCTCGACCTTGCCGGCGACGCCGCCCTCGATCTGCGAGGCCTTGGGGCTCTTGTAGACCGCGGCCTGGTTGATGAGTTCGGACGGATACTGGTCGAATTCGATGACGCGGTTGCCCGAGGTCGCGACCTGTTCGCGGCCGTTGAGCGTGGCGGAGACGAGATCCTGGCTGAGGCCGCGGATGTTGATCGCCGACGCCTGGCCGCCGGTACGCTGCGAGGTGACGCCGGGCAGGCGGGCGAGCGACTCGGCGATCGAGACGTCGGGCAAGCGGCCGATATCCTCGGCCGAGACGATCTCGGCGACGACGTCGAGGTTGCGCTTGACCGCGATCGACGAGCGCAGGCTGGCGCGGAAACCGGTGACGACGATGTCGTCGCTGGACTCGGCGGCGGGGCCGCTGCTCGGCGCGGTGGCGTCCTGCGTCGCGACGGTCGGGGCGGGCGTCGAGGGTGCGCTCGACACGGTGTTGTCGGCGGAGGCCGGGGCGGGATCGGTCGCGACCTGCGCGTCGGCGACCGACGCGGTGAGGAGCGCCACGGCGAGCGCGGTGCCGCTGGCCGATAGGGTGAAAAGGTGATGCGCGGCAGATGCCGGGAAACGCTTGGACGTCGTCATGTTCAACTCCCCTGAAAGCCCCGCTGCATCTTTCGCGCCGTGGGCCGTGTGTGGCGTTCCAATGGAATTCCGCCTCACGAAAGCCAATCAATCGACATACGTATTCAGTGCGGCCGTTCCGGCCGTGTTGCCGATTTGCCACGGATCGCGGGGGCCAATGCGTTGACGTTGCGGGCAAACTGGAGTGATGATTGCGACGGCGACGCCGTCCGAGCGCCCCCGAGAGGATCCCTGTCTTGAGTGCCCAGCGCAAATCCACGTCGTTCGACATCGCGCAGGCCGCGGGCGTATCGCAGCCGACCGTGTCGCGCGCGCTGCGCGGCAGCCCGACGGTCAGCCCGGCGACGCGGCAGCGGATCGAGGCGATCGCCAAGCAGCTCAACTATACCGTCGACCGCAGTGCCTCAAACCTGCGCAGCGGCAAGACGCGGACGATCGCGCTGCTGCTGTTCCGCGATCCGACGCCCGACGAGACCGAGGTCAATCCGTTCTTCCTCGGCATGCTGGGCGCGATGATGGGGGCGTGTGCCGATCACGGCTATGACCTGCTCGTCTCGTTCCAGAATTTCTCGTCCGACTGGCATACCGATTATGAAGACAGCCACCGCGCCGACGGGCTGATCCTGCTCGGCTATGGCGATTATGCGGATTATCGCGCGCGGCTCGACCATCTCGTGGCGCAGGGGACGCATTTCATCCGCTGGGGATCGGTGCGGCACGACCAGCCCGGGCTGACCGTCGGTTGCGACAATGTCGCGGGCGGTGCGGAGGCGACGCGGCACCTGATCGCGCAGGGGCGGAGGCGGATCGCGTTCCTGGGGGATGCGACCGATCATTATCCGGAATTCTACGACCGCCACCGCGGCTATCTCGCGGCGCTCGAGGAACATGGCCTGGATGCCGATCCGCACTTGCAGGTCGATGCGATCACCACCGAGGAGGACGGCACGCGCGCGGCGCAGGCGTTGCTCGCGCGCGGGGTCGCGTTCGATGCGATCGTCGCGGCGAGCGACCTGATCGCGCTGTCGGCGATGCGGGTGCTGGCGGGGGCGGGGCGGATCGTGCCCGACGACGTCGCGATCGTCGGCTTCGACGACATTCCTGCCGCCAGCCTCGCCAACCCGCCGCTGACGACGGTGGCGCAGGACACCGTGCTGGGCGGTCGGCGGCTGGTCGAGATGCTGCTCGCGCGGATCGACGATCGCCCGGTGACGAGCATCGTGCTGCCGACGCAACTGGTCGTACGGCGCTCGTCGGGCGAGGCCGCGGCGTGACGCGCGAGAAGCCGCGTCAGGGTTTCTGGGGTCTGTGGAACATCTCGTTCGGGTTCTTCGGGATCCAGATCGGTTTCGCCCTCCAGAACGCGAATGTCAGCCGGATCTTCCAGTCGCTCGGCACCAGTGTCGACGATCTTGCCTTTCTGTGGATCGCCGCGCCGCTGACCGGGCTGCTCGTCCAGCCGGTGATCGGGCATTACAGCGACCGGACCTGGGGGCGGCTCGGGCGCCGGCGACCCTATTTTCTGGGCGGTGCGGTGCTGGCGACGATCGCGTTGCTGGGGATGCCGAACGCGCCCGTTTTGTGGGTCGCGGCGGCGCTGCTGTGGATGCTCGACGGATCGCTCAACGTCGCGATGGAGCCGTTCCGTGCGTTCGTCGGCGACATGCTGGGCAGCCGGCAGCGGACCGCGGGCTATGCGTTCCAGACCGGCTTCATCGGCGCGGGCGCGGTGATCGGCAGCCTCGCGCCGCTGATCCTGACCGACGTCTTCCACGTCGCCAATACCGCGGCGGGCGGCGGGATCCCGCCATCGGTGCGCTATGGCTTCTATCTCGGTGCGGCGGCCTTGTTCTGCGCGGTGCTGTGGACGGTGCTGACGACGAAGGAATATTCGCCCGACGAGATGGCCGCGTTCGAGCATGTTGGCGGCGCGGTCGAGGCGGGGCCGGCGATAGCGGCACCGGTCGGATCGGGCGCGCGGCTGGCGCCGGTGTGGATCGCGCTGGGGGCGATCGTGATCGCGGCGGTGGCGCGGTTCGGGCTCGACAAGCCGGTCTATCTGCTCGGCGCCGGGCTGATCGCGTTCGGTATCGCACTGCTGGTCAGCGCCGCGCTCGTCCGGTCGGGTAGAGAGTCCAATGTTCTCAGCCAGATCGTCGGCGATCTTGCGACCATGCCGCAGACGATGAAGCGGCTCGCGCTCGTCCAGTTCTTCACCTGGTCGGCGCTGTTCATCATGTGGATCTACACCACGCCGATCGTCACGCAGCGCGCGTTCGGGACGACCGACACGGCGAGTGCGGCGTATAATGACGGCGCGAACTGGGTCGGGGTGCTGTTCGCGGTGTATAACGGCGTGGCGACGGTGTGGGCGTTCGTGATGCCGTGGCTCGCGGGGCGGATCGGGCGGCGCAATGCGCATATCCTCGGCCTGCTGAGCGGGGCGGCGGGGTTCGGGTCGTTCCTGCTCCTGCGCGATCCGCATGCGCTGATCGGGTCGATGGTGCTGATCGGGATCGCCTGGTCGTCGATTCTGACGATGCCCTATGCAATGCTGTCCAACGCGCTGCCGCAGGCCAAGCTGGGCGTTTACATGGGGCTGTTCAACATCTTCATCGTGCTGCCGCAGCTGATCGTGTCGTCGGTGATGGGGCAGGTGATGCGGACGGTGTTCCCGGGCGATCCGGTCTGGGCGATGCTGATCGCGGCGGGGGTGATGGGCGTCGCGGCGCTGGCGATGCTGCGGGTGCCGCGGGACGCCTGAGATACTGCCCTCCCCCTGGCGGGGGAGGATCAGGGGTCAGCCGCCGAAGCCGCCGCGGCCGCCAAAGCCGCCGCCGAACCCGCCGCGCGAGATCACCGAGCTGCGGGTCTGGACCCGCGCGGGAGCACGCGCCGTGGTAGGCGTAAAGGCGTCCGAGCCGACGCGGGTGCGGCCGGTGACGTAATCGCGGCTGATGCGGCCGCCGGCGCCGCCATAATAATTGCCCTGACGATCGCGGTACATCGGTGCGCCGCGATAGCCATAGCCGCCGTTGAGCGCCTGGCCGATGATGAACCCGGTCAGCAACGGCGTGAAGAAGCTGCCGCCGCTGCCATTGTTGCGCGGTTCGCACTGCGCGGCACCGAACTGCTCCTCGCAGGTCTGCTTGTCCTCGAACCGTGGTGCGGTCTTGGCGGCGTCGGTCTTGGCCTGTTCATAGGCGGTGTCGCACTGCGCGGCGGGGATCGCCCCCGCCGAGCGGCATTCGGCGACCGAGGCATAGCTCTGCGCGTCGACGGGCTTGCCGCCGACATCGCCGTCGCAGGCGGTCAGCGAGATGCCCGAGCCCGCGATCAGGCCGGTGAGGACGATCGAGCTGGAACGCTTCATGTCTTTGCCTCTCAGTTCGTCATGCAGGCGGCATTGAGGATGCCGACGCAGAGCGAGATGCTGCCCATATAGGTGGCGGCGGCGATATCGCCCCGCACGATCCGGTCGTGAATGTCGCGCATCACGAGGCGGCGGACGACGAGCGCGGCGACGATCTGGATCACGCCTGCGAGCACCGCCCACACCGCGAACTCGACCAGCGTGACGGTGTGCGTCAGCGCGGAGGCGAGCGGGAGGACATAGCCGAGCAGCGCCGCGCCCAGCGTGATCGCCGCGGCGGTATTGCCGTCGCGGATCAGCGCCTTCTCGTTATAGGGCGTGGTCGCCTGGAAGATGATCTTGAACGCGATGGTGAAGAGCCCGGCCGCGACGAACGCGATCAGGAAGGCCGCCGCGCTGGCGCCGAAGCTGTAATAGTCGATCATCTGAATCCCCCGGAACGCTGATGCGACGATGCTAGGCGCGGAACTCGCCGAGTTCCAGTGCGACGCCGAGCATGATCTCGAACGAGACCTCGCCCGCCTCATTCTCCTGGTCGATCGCGAGCAGCAGTTCGCGTCCGTCGTCGCCCGGCAGGTCGCGGCCGAACAGCATGCAGGTCTGGAAGATGCGGCGGTCGACGATGCCGTCGCGGTCGTCGTGGAGATCCTCCCAGAAGGTCACCGGCTCCTGTTCGCTCGCCTCGGGGCCGAACCAGACGCGGTCATAGTCGGGGAGCCCCTCGGCGGTGAAGCTGCGCGCCTCGAGCCGCGACTTCCACGCCGGGCGTTCGGCGGCGGAGGAGGGGTAGGCGCTGTCCCAGGGCGCGAAGATCGTGACGTCGGTGACGTCCTGCCCGGCGCGATCGTTCGAGACCGCCTGGAACATGATGTCGTCATCGGTGTAGAAGCGGTGGACGAACCCGCCCTCGTTGAGGTCGACGAGACCCTGCGCGACGATCACCAGCGTGTCGCGGTCGAACGGGAACAGCAGCTCCGACCCGAAGCGGCGCCAGGCGAGAGGATCCACGGTCACCGTGCGGCCGAGCGTGACGTTGCGGATGACGGGAAGTCCGGAGCCTTCAAGCGGTTGCTTGCGGCCGAACAGGCGATCGAACATGCAATCCTCACGTTATGGTTCGGCCTGTGCATAGGCGAAAGCGGCGATGCTCGCAAAGCGCCATTGGCGCGCCCTTCGCCGACGCCTATGTGTGCGGGCACGCGACAAGCACGGGAGTTCTTGCATTGACCGACATTTGGACCGTCCGCAGCCTGAAGGCCGCGCTCGATACGTCCGAGCCTGCGAAAACGGGGGAGTTGAGCGTCCGTATCGTCGAGGGGGCCGATCCGATCCTGCTCGTCACGATGCACGAGCATGGTGACCTCGAACTGTTCGTCAATGTCAGCGAGGCGCAGATCTCGGCGTCCACTTTGCTCTGGCCGTGCGACGAGCAGGAGGACCAGGCGGCGTTCAACGCGTTCCTGCTGAAGACGCAGAAGCTGGTGCCGCTGTCGAACTTCGGGATCGGCAGCGTCGAGGGGCGCGACTATTATGAACTGTTCGGTGAACTCGCGACGTCGAGCCGGCTCGACACGATAGTGATCGAGCTGCGCACGCTGGCCGAGAACGCGATCGATGCGGCCACCGACCTGCGCAACGCGCAGATCCCCGCCGCCTGACCCAAAGCATCATACGGAGAGACTGGCATGGCCATCTGGAGCAAGATTTTCACCCTCGGCCGGGCGGGCGCGCATGAAGCCGGCGCGGCGGTCGTCGACGCGAACGCCCTGCGGATCCTCGACCAGGAGATCCGCGACGCGGACAAGGCGCAAGGGAAAGCGCGCGACGACTTGGCCGGGCTGGTCGCCCGCCGCCGGATCCTCGAGACCGAGGTCGAGAGCTTCCGCGCGCAGGCCGCGAAATACGAGGCCTCGGCGCGGATCGCGGTCGAGAAGGGCAATATGGACCTCGCACGGCAGGTCGCGCAGCGGATCGCCGATCTCGAGCAGGATATCGCGCTGAAGAGCCCGCAGGTCGAGGACATGCGCGCCGCCGAGGAGCAGATCCACACCGCGGTCGCGCAGACCGACCGCAAGATCGAGCAGCTCCGCCGCGAGGTCGAGGTCGTCAAGGTCAACGAGTCGGTGCAGAAGGCCCAGGCGACCGTCGCATCGGGCAGCATCGGCGCGGGCAACAAGCTGGGCTCCGCGGCGGACAGCCTTGCGCGGATCCGCGAGCGGCAGGCGATCCGCGGCGAGCGGATCAAGGCGGCCGGCGAGCTGGAGGATCGGCGCACCGGTGCGGATCTCGACGAGAAGCTGCGCCAGGCGGGGATCCTGCCGGGTCAGTCGTCCGCGGACGACGTGCTCGCCCGGCTGACCGCGCCCAAGACCGACCAGCTCGGCCAGACGCTGCGGATCGAGCAGCGCGACGACAGCAAGACGCAGGACAACTGATGCGCCGGATCGCGGTCGACCCGCGCGGCGACTGGCGCGAACGGGCCGACGCGATCGGGTTCGTCTATCACGGCACGGCGGTGGGCGACGGAATCGAACCCTATTGGGACGAGAGCGCCGCCTATGCCTTCACGCTGGTGGAGATCGAGGAGGATCTCGAACCCGCCGCCGAACAGATGCACGCGATGTGCCTCGAGCTGGTCGACGAGGTGGTGCGTGACCAGCAGCTGATGGAGCGGCTCGCGATCCCGCGCGAGCAGTGGAACTATGTCGCGGAGACGTGGCGGACGCGCCAGCCGTCGCTCTATGGCCGGTTCGACTTCGCCTATGACGGGACGGGGCCGGCGAAGCTCTACGAATATAATGCCGACACGCCGACATCGGTGTTCGAATGCGCGACCTTCCAGTGGATGTGGCTGGAGGACCTGCTCGCGAGCGGGGCGATGCCGGCGGGGACCGACCAGTTCAACAGCCTGTTCGACAAGCTGCGCGAACGGTTCCGCGCGCTGTTCCCGAGCGGGGGTTTCGTCCATTTCGCAGCGGACGCGACCGCGATCGAGGACCGCCAGACCGTGCGGTTCTTCGAGGATCTGGCGAGTCAGGTCGGGATCGAGCCCAAATTCGTCGAGATGAAGGATATCGGCCTCGCCGCGGATGGCCGGTTCGTCGATCCCGAAGGCTTCGAAGTGCAGGCGGCGTTCAAGCTCTATCCATGGGAGTTCATGCTGCGCGAACCCTATGCGCCGAACCTGTCGCGCGCGGACGTGCGCTGGATCGAGCCGGCGTGGAAATCGATCCTGTCGAACAAAGGCATCCTGCCGCTGCTGTGGGAGCGGCATCCCGGGCATCCGAACCTGTTGCCGGCGTATTTCGACGGCGATCCGGCGGCGACGATCCTGGGGCCGCGCCATGTCCGCAAGCCGCTATTCTCGCGCGAGGGCGCCAATGTCGAGATCGTTGGTGGGGAGGGCGGCACGCCCGCCATTCTCGACCAGGGCTATGGTGCCGAAGGGGCGATCCTCCAGGCCTATGCGCCGCCGCCGGTGTTCGACGGGCGGCATCCGGTGATCGGGGCGTGGATCGTCGGCAACGAAGCCGCGGGGATCGGCGTTCGGGAGGATGAGACGGTGGTGACGCGCAACATGGCGCGCTTCGTCCCGCATATCATCGAGGCGAATAATGACTGACGTACGCGAGCTGCCGCCATTGCCGCCGATCGAGCGGCTGGTCGAGCTGATGTTCGATGCCGCGCGGATGGGGCGGGACGAGATGATCCCGGCGCTCCTGCAGGCCGGGGTCGATATCGAGGTGACCGATGCGCGGGGGTACACCCCGCTCGTGCTGGCGAGCTACAATGCGCAGGAGTCGACGACGCGGCTGTTGCTCGACGCGGGCGCGCGGGTCGATGGCGATCCGGCAAGCACCGCCAATACCGCGCTGATGGGGGTGTGCTTCAAGGGCTATACGCCGATCGCGCGGATGCTGATCGCGGCGGGGGCGGACGTGAACCGGCGCAACGGCGTCGGGCAGACTGCGCTGATGATGGCGGCTCTGTTCAATCAGGCGGCGATCATCGACCTGCTGATCGAGCAGGGTGCGGACCCGGCGGTGGTCGATGCGGCGGGGAACAGCGTGGCGTCGCTGGCGATGTCGCAGGGGAATGCGGCGCTCGCGGCGCGGTTTGCTGAGGGTTCGCACGCGTCGGGATCCGAAATCCAAACTTCGTCATCCTGACGAAAGTCAGGATCCAGAGCCACAAGGGTGCCGGTTGGTACTCTGGGTCCTGACTTTCGTCAGGATGACGGAGAAGGGGTGTGCCCGTCGTCATCCGCGTGCGTCTGCGGGAGGACCGCGCCGACGTGAGTCTGGCCGCGGGCTTCGGCGAGGCGCATCTGGCGTTCGCGTTCGGCATAGCCGGCGCGCTGGGTCGCGTCGCGGGCGTCGTGGCAGGCGGGGCAGCTGATCCCCTCGACATAGAGCGGCGAGGCGCGGTCGGCGGGGCTGACGGGCATGCGGCAAGCGTGGCACAGGCCGTGCGTGCCGGGGGCGAGGCCGTGGCCGACCGCGACACGCTGATCGAAGACGAAGCATTCGCCCTCCCACAGGCTCTCCGCCTCGGGCACGGTCTCGAGATATTTGAGGATGCCGCCCTTCAGGTGATAGACCTCGTCTAACCCTTCCGCTTTCAGGAACGCGGTCGACTTCTCGCAGCGGATCCCGCCGGTGCAGAACATCGCGATCTTCGGCGGCGGGCCGTCGCCGACGAGTTGGTCGCGGTGCTCACGGAACCAGGCGGGGAAGTCGCGGAAGCTGCGCGTCTTCGGGTCGATCGCGCCGGCGAAGCTGCCGACCGCGACCTCATAGTCGTTGCGCGTGTCGATCACGATCGTGTCCGGGTCGGCGATCAGCGCGTTCCAGTCGCCGGGCTCGACATAGTGGCCGACATCGCCAAGCGGATCGATATCGGGTTCGCCCATCGTCACGATCTCGCGCTTCAGCCGGACCTTCATGCGGTGGAAGGGCATCGTCCCGGCACGCGAATCCTTGACGTCGAGCGCGGCACAGCCGGGCAGCGCGCGGATGTGCGCGAGCACGGTGTCGATCGCCGCGTCGGTCCCGGCGATCGTGCCGTTGATCCCCTCGGCTGCGAGCAGCAGCGTGCCCTTCACGCCTTGCGCGCAACACAGGGCGGCGAGCGGCGGCTTGATCGCGGCGATGTCGGCAAACGGCGTGAAGCGATAGAGCGCGGCGACGCGGACCGGTCCGAGGGACTCGGGATGGCTCGCCAGAGAATTGGCGGCGGGTAAGGGGTCGGCAGGCATGGGCAGGACGGTCCGGATCGAAGATGGCGCCGCCGCTGTTACGCCAAGTCGGAGTAGGTGGCGAGCAGGGTTTCGGTCCTGGCGAGGCCCGTGGCGGTAAGCTGGATCACGCCCGCGCTGCAGTCGGGGCGTTCGACCAGGCCCTTTTCGGCGAGCGCGCCGATCCAGCGGTGCGTGCGCGACGGATCGAGCAGAGCAAGCGCGCCGAGCGTCGTTGCGTCGATCATCCGGCCCTCGGCCTCGGCGAGATAGATCTGCACCAGCACGAGCCAGGCATGATCGCCGAACAGGTCGTCGCCCAGCTGTTCGCGTCGTCGGTGCAGGCTCCGGTCGACCTTCAGCGCAACCTGCCAGAGCCGTTCGGGCATGACGACGTTGGGCACCGCGGTGAGCGCCTTGGCTTGCGGGAGGTAGAGCGTGCCGACGAGCCGGCCGGCTTCAAGCCCGCGGTCGAGCCGCGAGACATGGACGTCGACCCACACCGCCGCCCCGCCGGGCTGGAGATAGCGCTTGCGGATGCAGACCGGGCCCGCGCCGGGGGCGAGCATGGTGACCCGATCGATGTTGCGGACACGGTCGTCGGGGTGGGTGACGTCGGCATAGGAGCGCCCGACGAGTTCGCTAAGCGGCCGTTGCAGCAGGTCCTCGACGGTCTGGTCCATCGTCAGTAGCAGACCGTTCGGGTCCGACAGGGAATGGCCGACGAGCATCGAGGCGGGAGTCCTTTGTAATCCCCCGTTCAGATAGGGCGCGATCACCCTTATATCAAATGTTTACGCCGTGATCGCTCAGCTGGTGACGAAGGTCAGCCCGGCATGCGCGATAAGCCGGTCGCGCAATTTGGCGCCCATCAGCGCGCCCGGCGTCCAGATGCCGCCATCGCCCGCGACATCGCGCACGAGGCAGATCGCCGCCTCCGCGATCATCTTGCTGGTCGATCCATAGCCCGGGTCGCGATCACCGGTGACGACCGTGTCGATGCGGCTGCCATCGGGCATGATCCCTGCGAACAGCAGGTCGTAATGGCCTTCATCGCGTTCGGCCTTGGAGGGGCCTTCGCCGGGCTTCGGGCCCTTGTCGCCGGCGAACGGATTGAACTTCGCGATCGCTTCGGCCGCGGCCTTGCCCATGTCGCCGAGTCCCGCGACCATCATCTCGTCATAGACGAAGTCCGCGCCATAGGCCTCGCCGAGCAGGAAATTCGTGCGGTGGACGTTCTTGGTGTTGATCGGCGCCATCACGAACGGCGCGACCCAGGTCTGGAGCGTCGAGTCATATTCGGGGAGCAGCCCGGTCGGCTGATGCGGCCCGGTGAAGCCGGGGGTGAGTGCGAACGGGCTGGTCAGCAGCTTGACGATACCGGGATCGCGCGCGGCGGCGGCAAGCGTCGCCTTGAGGCTGGCCGCGGTGCCGCCGGAGAAGGTGCCCTTCATCGTCCGGACGCGGCCCTTCACACGTGGCGCAGGACTGCCGTAGCGCGCCCTGGCCGCCTCCTGGAGCGTGAGGACGCCGAGATCGAACGGGATGCTGTCGAAGCCGCAGGAGAAGACGATCCGGGCGCCGGTGCGCGTGGCCTCCCCCTCGTGCGCGTCGATCATGTGGCGCATCCAGGCGGGCTCGCCGCACAGGTCGACATAGGCGGTGCCCGATGCCGCGCAGGCGGCGACGAGGTCGGAGCCGTAGAGCTGGTAGGGCCCGACGGTCGTGATCACGACGGTGGCGCGCTCGACCATTGCGCGCAGGCTTGCCGGATCGTCCGAGTCGGCGGTGATGAGCGGCGTGTCCGCGGGCGCGCCGATCAGGTCGCGAACCTCCTCGAGCTTGGCGCGCGATCGCCCGGCCATCGCCCAGGTCAGGCCGGTAGGATAGGTCTGGACCAGATATTCGGCGACCAGCCGGCCGGTGAAGCCGGTCGCGCCATAGATGACGATGTCGAAGTCGCGCATGTCCATCTCCCGTTTTGCCGCAAGTCTGCCCCGACCGAAGCCGCCTCGCAAGCGAAACGCCGCGTCTCGTCAAGGCGGGGCGGATCTGTCAGGATCGGGCAATGGCCTCCGACCCGAGCATCGTCGCGTTCATCGTCGAGCAGATCGCCGCGGCGGGCGAGGTCGCCGCGCGGCCGATGTTCGGCGAATATGGCGTCTATTGCGACGGGCGGATGGTGGCGCTGATCTGCGACGACCGGCTGTTCCTCAAGCCGACCCCGGGCGGGCGCGCGTTCGCGGGCAGCGACGGCGCGGCGATCGAGGAGGCATCGCCCTATCCGGGGGCGAAACCCTGTCTGGTGATCGACGCGGATCGCTGGGACGATGCCGACTGGATGGCCGAGATCGTCCGGATCTCGGCCGCCGAGCTGCCGCTGCCCAAGCCCAGGCGGGCGAAATCGCCGAAGGGCTAGGCCGCGTCGTTGAACTGCAGGCTCGCGAGCCGTGCATAGAGGCCGCTGTTGGTCATCAGCGCCCCGTGCGAGCCCTCCTCGACGATTTGACCGTCGTTCATCACGATGATCCGTTCGGCGGCGCGGACCGTCGCGAGGCGGTGCGCGATGACGAGCGTGGTGCGGTTCGCCATGAGCCGTTCGAGCGCCTCCTGGACGAGCCGTTCGCTCTCCGCGTCGAGCGCGCTGGTCGCCTCGTCGAGCAGCAGGATCGGCGCGTCGCGGAGCAGCGCGCGCGCGATCGTCACGCGCTGGCGCTGGCCGCCCGACAGCCGCGCGCCGCCTTCGCCGAGGAAGGTGTCGAGTCCTTCGGGCAGCTTGCGGAGAAATTCGGCGGCGTTGGCGGCCTCGGCGGCGGCCCAGAGCTGGTCGTCGGTCGCGGTCCAGTCGCCATAGCGGAGATTGTCCCGCGCCGACGCACCGAAGATCACGGTTTCCTGTGGCACCATCGCGATCCGGGCGCGGACCGCGGCGGGATCGGCGTCGCGCAGGTCGACGCCGTCGAGCGTCACGCGACCCGCATCGGGATCGTAGAAGCGCTGGACGAGCTGGAACAGCGTGGTCTTGCCCGCGCCCGAGGGGCCGACGACCGCGACCGTCTCGCCCGGTTTGATGTCGAGCGAGAAGCCGTTGAGCGCCGCGACGTCGCGGCGGGTGGGGTAATGGAACCGGACGCCCTCGAAGGCGAGTGCACCGCGCGACGGCTGCGGCAGCGCGACGGGCGTGGCGGGCGGCGCGATTTCGGGCGTCTCGCGGAGCAGTTCGGACAGCCGCCCGGCGGCACCCGCGCCGCGCAGCAGATCGCCGTAAACCTCGGTCAGCGCCCCGAACGCGCCCGCGACGATCCCGCCGGTCAGGACGAAGGCGGCGATCGCGCCGCCGCTGATCCGCCCGGCGGCGACGTCGACCGCGCCTTCCCACAGCACCAGCGTGATCGAGCCGAACAGCAGGCCGATGACGATCGCGGTCATGATCGCGCGCAACAGGATCCGCGCACGCGCCGCGGCAAAGGTCGCGCGCACCGCGTCACCGAAGCGGGTCGCCTCGCGGTCTTCCTGCCCGAACGCCTGCACGACCTTCATCGCGCCGAGCGTCTCGGTGGCGATCGAGCCGACATCGGCGACGCGGTCCTGCGAGGTGCGCGAATAATTGCGGACGCGCTTGCCGAGCAGCGCGATCGGCAGGACGATCAGGGGGATGCCGATCATCAGCAGACCGGCGAGCTTGGGCGAGATCGCGAACAGATAGATCAGCCCGCCGACCCCGGTGAAGGTGTTGCGCAGCGCGATCGAGACGGTGCTGCCGACGACCTGGTCGATCAGCGCAGTGTCCGAGGTCAGCCGCGAGGCGATCTCCGACGGGCGATTTTCCTCGAAGAAGCGCGGCGTCAGGGTGAGCAGGTGACGCTGGACCGTGGTGCGGATGTCCGCGACGACCCGTTCGCCAAGCCACGACACATAATAGAAGCGCACCGCGGTCGCGACCGCGAGCACGACGACGATCATGAGCAGATAGTGGAACGAGGTCCCGACCGATCCGCTCGCGCCCGGGCCGAAGCCGCGGTCGATCACGCGCTTGAAGCCGTAGGGTATGCCGATCGTCGCGGCCGAGGTGGTTACCAGCGCGAGTCCCGCAAAGGTGATCTGGCGCGGGTAGTTCGCGGCGTGTCGCCACACCATTGCAAGGTCGCCGATCCGGCGGGGCGTCTTTTCGTCGAGTATCGGCTTGGCCATGGCGGATCGCCTAGCAGCGGCGGGGGTCACGCTCAACGGCAACCGCATGACGGCCGGGTCGTTGAACAAACGGGACGTGCGCGGCCGAGCGGGACAGAAACGCGTGCGCATCCGATCAATGCCCCGTTGCGCGACGGCATAATTGCGTTACGGAAATGTTAACCCCTATCGGGGTAGAGGATACCGAATGCTCTACGATGCCTATGAATTCCAGCGGTCGATGATGGCAGGCGCCAGCAGAATGGCCAGTTTCGGGGCGGGAATGCTGAACAATCCAGCAAACCCATTCGCCTATTTGGGCGGCGGCGCGGTCGTCGGATCGGCGCTGGAGGTGTTCGCGCACGTCAATGCGACTCGCGGAAAGCCGGCGTTCGGCCTCGACCACACGATCATCGACGGACGCGAAGTCGCGGTCCGCGAGGAGATCGTGCTGCGCAAGGATTTCGGCCAGCTCAAGCGGTTCGTGCGGGAGGGCGTCGAGGGCGGACCCAAGATGCTGATCGTCGCGCCGATGTCGGGGCATTATGCGACTCTGCTGCGCGGCACGGTCGAGCGGATGCTGCCGTTCGCCGATGTGTACATCACCGACTGGCGCGACGCGCGCAGCGTTCCGCTGTCCGCCGGACGGTTCGATCTCGACGATTATATCGATTACGTGATCGCGTTCCTCGAGGCGATCGGCGCGAACGAGGGGCAGGGCGGCACGCATATGCTGGCGGTCTGCCAGCCGTCGGTGCCCTGCTATGCCGCGGCGGCGCTGATGAGCGCGGACGGCAATCCGTGCCGGCCGAAGACGCTGACGCTGATGGGCGGGCCGGTCGATACGCGCGAGGCGCCGACCGCGGTCAACACGCTGGCGACCGAGCGTCCGCATACGTGGTTCGAACAGAATGTCATCGCGACGGTGCCGGCCAATTATCCGGGCGCGGGGCGCAAGGTCTATCCGGGCTTCCTGCAGCTGGCCGGCTTCATGTCGATGAACCTCGGCAACCACATGGTCTCGCACTGGGAGATGTATAAGCATCTCGTCCAGGGCGACGGCGAGAGCGCGATGGCGAGCAAGGGGTTCTACGAGGAATATCGCTCGGTCTGCGACATGACCGCCGAATTCTATCTGCAGACGATCGACGTGGTGTTCCAGTCCCACGCGCTGCCGCGTGGCCTGCTGACGCACCGTGGACGGCCGGTCGATCCGGCGGCGATCACCGATATCGGCCTGTTGGCGATCGAGGGTGAACGCGACGATATTTCGGGGCTGGGGCAGACCAAGGCGGCGCTGTCGCTGGCGACCGCTCTTCCCGAGGCAAAGAAGCGGTATCTGATCGCCGAGGGGGCCGGCCATTACGGGATCTTCAACGGATCGCGCTGGCGCAACACGATCGCGCCGGTGGTCGAGGAGTTCATCACCGCGAACGGATAAGGATCCGCCAGTATAAAGGTCGATCGCGACCGCCGGTGCTATAACCTGCGGTCGCGATCGGTAGTTGGGTCAGCCGACCGAGTCGACGACCGCGTGGCTGCTCGACTCGCTCGACGTGATCGTGCCGCCGAACAGCATCTTGACGCGTCCGGTCAGCGAGATGTCGGTTTCCCAGAGTTCCGCGCTGTTGATGTCGAAGCGCAGCAGCGTGAGGTTGGGGTCTTCCTTGCCGCCCGGAAACCAGGCCTCGACCTGGTTGTTCCACAGCTTGTCGATCTGCGTGCGGTCGTTCATCTGCGAGACGGTGCCGGCCATGCACGCGAAGAAATCATGCCCCTTGCCGACGAACTGCGCCATTGCCGCGCCGCCCTTGGCGATGCGGTTGTCGCGACCGGCGAAGAAGAACAGCACGTTGGGCTGATCGTCGTCGAGCTGCGCGGTCATCGGCTCGGAATGCTGGCCGTCGTCGAGGCCGATCATCACGAACGGGCTGGACTTCAGCTTGTCGAGGAAGGTGTTCGCGACTTCCTGCGGGGTATCCTTGTCGGCCATCGTCGTTCTCCTATTGGCTTGGATTGCCACAGAGAACGGGCGGGGCGGAGGATGGTTGCCACCGCCGCCCCGCGAGCATCACAGGACTTCGAACAGGCCCGCCGCGCCCATGCCGCCGCCGACGCACATCGTTACGACGACATGCTTTGCGCCGCGGCGCTTGCCCTCGATCAGCGCATGGCCGGTCGCGCGTGCGCCGGTCATGCCGTAGGGATGACCGATCGAGATCGCGCCGCCGCTGACGTTGAGCAGCTCGTCGGGAATGCCGAGCGTGTCACGGCAATAGAGGACCTGGACCGCGAACGCCTCGTTCAGCTCCCACAGGCCGATATCGTCCATCTTGAGGCCGAAGCGCTTGAGCAGCTTGGGGATCGCGACGACCGGGCCGATCCCCATCTCGTCGGGTTCGGTGCCGCCGACCGCCATGCCGATATAGCGGCCGAGCGGCTGGAGCCCGCGCTGCGACGCGATCTTCTCCTCCATCAGCACCGAGGCGGACGACCCGTCGGACAGCTGGCTGGCATTGCCCGCGGTGATCGTCATGTCGGGGCCCATCACGGGTTTCAGCGACTGGAGGCCCTCGAGCGTCGTGTCGGCGCGATTGCCCTCGTCGCGGGCGATCGTCACCTCCTTGTAGGTGACGTCCTTGGTCTCCTTGTTGACGATCGCCATGTTCGCGGTGACGGGGACGATCTCGGCGTCGTAATAGCCCGCGGCCTGCGCGGCGGCGGTGCGCTGCTGCGACTGGAGCGCATAGGCGTCCATCGCGTCGCGCGTGATGCCGTAGCGCTTGGCGACGACCTCGGCGGTCTGGAGCATCGGCATATAGACGTCGCGGTGCATCGCGAGCAGTTCGGGATCGGGGGCGACGCGCATCTGCGGCGTCTGGACGAGGCTGATGCTCTCGACCCCGCCGCCGATGGTGATGTCCATCTGGTCGGTGATGATCTGCTTGGCGGCGGTAGCGATCGCCATCAGCCCGCTGGCGCACTGACGGTCGAGCGACATGCCGCTGACCGTCGTCGGCAGCCCGGCGCGGAGCAGCGAGGTGCGCGCGATGTTGCCCGCCTGATGCCCCTGCTGGAGCGCGCAGCCGAAGACGACGTCGTCGACTTCGCCCCCGTCGATGCCAGCGCGCTCGACCGCGGCCTTGATCGAATGCGAGGCGAGCGTCGGCGCGGGGGTGTTGTTGAACGCGCCGCGATAGGCGCGACCGATCGGGGTACGGGCGGTGGAAACGATGACGGCTGAACGCATGATGCTATCCTTTTTTCTGAAGTCCCCTCCCGCAAGCGGGAGGGGGAGCGGTATCAAACGAAAACCTGGCTGATCCATTCGGCGATCAGGGCGGGCTTGTCCTGGCCCTCGATCTCGACCGCGAAGCTGTTGGTCTGCTGCCATTGGCCGGGGCGCTTCTCGTCGAACGACAGCAGCTTGAAGCGGCCGCGGACCTTCGATCCCGACCGGACGGGCGTGAGGAAGCGGACCGAATTGCCGCCGTAATTGACGCCCATCTTCGCGCCCTCGATGGTCGGCGCGTCGGGGATCTTCGACGACAGGAGCGGCATCAGCGAGAGCGTGAGGAAGCCGTGCGCGATCGTCCCGCCGAACGGGGTCTGGGCCGCGCGGGCGGGATCGATATGGATGAACTGATGGTCGCCGGTGGCGTCGGCGAACTTGTCGATCATGCCTTGCGTGACCTCGACCCAGTCGGACAGCGTCTCGGTGCCGACGCGGTTCTGCATCTCGGCGGTGGTGATCGTCGCCACGGCATTCCCCTCCTAGCCTGTTTGGCGCTAAGCGCAGCGACGTCTCTAGGCGTACAGGCTGGCCGACCGCAAGCCTCACCCAACCGGAAGCTGGAAAATGTCGACTGCCGTAACGTCCAATGCCCGCAACTCCATGGCGAAGCTGTACCGCGCAAGCGAACCCGATGTTCTAAAACCGCTGCTGGAGCGTGCCGCGCTCGATTCGGATTCGCGTGAGCGGGTGATGGGTCATGCGCTTGGCCTGCTCGCCGACCTGCGCGCGGCGCAGAGCAAGGGCTGGGTGAACCAGTTTTTCCAGGAATATCGGCTGAATTCGTCGGAAGGGGTCGCGTTGCTCTCGCTGGCAGAGGCGTTCCTGCGCGTGCCCGATCCCGAGACCGCGGACCTGCTGATCGCGGACAAATTGGGCGATGCCGACTGGCGCGCGCATGCGGGCAAGTCGAATTCGAAGCTCGTCAATTCGGCGACCTGGGGGCTGGTGGTCGGCCGCGTGCTGGTTGGCGAGGGCGCGACCGGGCCGCTGCGCCGGCTGATCAGCCGGGCTGGCGAGCCGTTCGTGCGCCAGGCGGTCGGCGCGGCGATGAAGATGATGGGCGAGATCTTCGTGATGGGCCGGACCATCGACGAGGCGATGAAGCGGATGCGGCGCCCTGAGAACAAGGGCTTCACCGCGAGCTTCGACATGCTCGGCGAGGCGGCGCGGACGCATGCCGATGCGCAGCGCTATTTCCAGGCCTATGTCGGTGCGGTCGATGCGGTCGGGCGCGATCCCGCGGCGGGGCATTCGATCTCGGTCAAGCTGTCGGCGCTCCACCCGCGCTATGAGGTCGCGCGGTGGAGCGAGTGCGTGCCCGCGCTGACCGAGATGCTCGAGGCGCTGGCGGTGCAGGCGGCGTCGAAGGGGATCGCGCTGACCGTCGATGCGGAGGAGTCCGAGCGGCTCGAGATGAGCCTTGACATCATCGGCACGGTCGCCGGGCTGCCGTTGCTGAAGGGCTGGGACGGGTTCGGCATGGCGGTGCAGGCGTATGGCAAGCGCGCGCGGCCGGTGATCGCATGGGCGAACGGGCTCGACCGGATCATGAACGTGCGGCTGGTCAAGGGCGCGTACTGGGACAGCGAGATCAAGCGGACGCAGGTCGAGGGGCTGGCGGACTATCCGCTGTTCACGCGCAAGGCGGCGACCGACGTGTCGTATCTGGCGGTCGCCAAGGACATGCTGGCGGCGGAGAATATCCGGCCGGCGTTCGCGAGCCACAATGCGCTGACGGTCGCGACGATCATGGAATGGGCGGGCAACAGCCGCGATTTCGAGTTCCAGCGGCTGCACGGCATGGGCGACGGGCTGTACGAGCGGCTGGTGCAGGAGAATGGCTATCATTGCCGCGTCTATGCGCCGGTCGGCGGGCACCGCGACCTGCTGGCGTATCTGGTCCGGCGGCTGCTGGAGAATGGGGCGAATTCGAGCTTCGTGCATCAACTGGCGGACGAGCGGCTGACCGAGCGGGAGATCCTCGCGGATCCGGTGGCGAAGATCGCCGCGGTCGGGGGCAAGCGTCATCCGAGCATTCCGTTGCCGGTCGATCTGTTCGGGGCGGGCGGGCACCGGAATTCGGCGGGGCTCGATTTGAGTGACGTGGATACGCTGGCGGCGACTGTTAAGGTGGTGAATGCGCCGGTCGCTGCGTCAGGCCGCCACCCCGGCGAAGGCCGGGGCCCAGTTGGGGGCGGTGATGTGACGGAGGACGGCGCGTCGTCACCGCAGCCTTCCCAACTGGACCCCGGCCTTCGCCGGGGGGGAGCAGACGGGTTGGGCGGGGATCAGGTCACGGCCGCCATCACCCGCGCGCATGCGGCGTTCCCGGGCTGGTCGCGGTCGCCCGTCGAGGAGCGCGCGGCGTGTCTCGATCGGCTGGCCGACCTGCTCGAAAAGCATCGCGACGAGCTGATGGCGATCTGTGTGCAGGAGGCGTTCAAGACGATCCCCGACGCGATCGGTGAGGTGCGCGAGGCGGTGGATTTCTGTCGTTATTATGCGCAGCAGGCGCGCGCGAAGCTGCAGCCGATCGAGCTGCCGGGGCCGACGGGCGAGCGCAACATGCTGCATATCGAGGGGCGCGGGGTCTGGGCGACGATCGCGCCGTGGAACTTCCCGCTGGCGATCTTCCTGGGGCAGACGGTGGCGGCGCTCGTCACGGGCAATGCGGTGGTGGCCAAGCCCGCGCCTCAGACGCCGCGGATCGCCGCGCGGGCAGTCGAGCTCGCGCATGAGGCGGGCGTGCCGGCCGACGTGCTGGTCCTGGTCACGGGCGGGCCGGAGGTCGGCGCGACGCTGACCGCGGACGCCCGCATTCAGGGCGTCGCGTTCACCGGCTCGACCGCGACCGCGCGCAAGATCGCACGCGCGCTGCTCGAGGACGACAGCCGGCCGATCGTGCCGCTGATCGCGGAGACGGGCGGGATCAACGCGATGATCGTCGATTCGACCGCGCTGCCCGAACAGGTGGTGGCGGACGTGATCGCCTCGTCCTTCCGCTCGGCGGGGCAGCGTTGCTCGGCGCTGCGGCTGCTGCTGGTGCAGGAGGATATCGCGGACGGCGTGATCGAGATGCTGTCGGGCGCGATGGACACGCTGAGGATCGGCCGTGCGGGCGATCCGGCGACCGATGTCGGTCCGGTGATCGACCAGGCCGCCTATGACCGGCTGATGGCGTATCGCGCGCGGGTGGCGGCGAAGACCGTCAAGACGCTCGACGTGCCCGCAGACGGCCTGTTCGTGCCGCCGACTTTGGTGCGGATCGGCGCGATCGAGGATCTGAACGAGGAGTGGTTCGGGCCGATCCTCCACGTCGCGACGTGGGAGGCGGGCAAGCTCAGCGAGACGATCGCGCGGGTCAACGCCAAGGGCTACGGCCTGACGATGGGGCTGCACAGCCGGATCGCGCGCGCGGCCGAGGTGATCGAGGCCGAGGCGGCGGTGGGGAACCTGTACATCAACCGGTCGATGATCGGTGCGGTGGTCGGATCGCAGCCGTTCGGCGGCGAGGGGCTGTCGGGGACCGGGCCGAAGGCGGGCGGGCCGCGCTATCTCTACCGCTTCTGTGCGGAGCGGGCGGTGTCGGTGGATACGACGTCGGCGGGCGGGAATGCGACGTTGCTGTCGCTGGACGAGGGCGGGATCTGAGGGGGGCTTTTGGCCTATTTACCTTCGCCTCGTCATCCCCGCGTAGGCGGGGATCCATACTGGCTGGCGGTGAGGGGTATTTCGATCCGTTGAGTATATGGATCCCCGCCGTCGCGGGGATGACGGAGGGGGGTGGGCTTTATCTCGTATGAGACGTGCCGCGCTTCCTTCGTCCTCCCCGGCGGAGGCCGGGGCCCAGTTGGGGGACGGGACTGGCGAGGGCGGCATGTCGTTACTGCGGCCTTCCCAACTGGGCCCCGGCCTTCGCCGGGGAGGTGTGGTGGTTGGTGTGGCGAGTCTCGTCAGAGCCGGGGACCTCGTCAGGTGGATGGTGTATTCGCGCGCGACTGTTGCACCTCCGGGAATGGCATCACCATCGACCCGTCCGGGGCGGCGGTGAGGTTGACCTGGGTGGGGAAGGCGATCTCGATCTTCTCGTCGTTGAACCGCTGGAGGATCGCGATGCCGACGGCGGTGCGGCCGTTGTAGAAGCTGGCGTAATCCGGGCCGTCACTGTCGAACTGGACCTCGAAATCGAGGCTCGATGCGCCGAAGCCGGTGAAGCCGGCGCGGACGAAGATCTTGCCCTGCGCCTCGACCACGTCCTTCAGCATGTCGGGGATGCGCGCGCAGATTTCGGCGGGGGTGAAATAGGTGACGCCGATGATGAATTTCGCGCGGCGATGGTTGCGCTGCGTGTTGTTGAGGATCTCCTTGTTGAGGAGGTTCTTGTTCGAGATCACGCGCTCCTCGCCGTCGATGCCGCGGATGCGCGTCGATTTCAGGCCGATCGCCTCGACGCTGCCCGAGGCGGTGTCGTAGCTGATCGAATCGCCGCGGCGGAACGGGCGGTCGAAGATGATCGCGAGCGCGGCGAACAGGTCGGCAAAGATGCCCTGCGCGGCCAGACCGATCGCGATGCCGCCGACGCCGAGGCCCGCGACGAGGCCGGTCACGTTGACGCCGAGATTGTCGAGCACGACGACCATCGCGACCGCGAACACGACGAAGGTGACGAGCAGGCGGATCAGCCCCATCGCCGAGAGCAGCGCCTCACCCGAATAATGTTCGGACTGGGTGCGGTGCTCGATCGCGCCGAGGATGATCTCGCGCACCCAGACCGCGACCTGAAACACCGCGGCGACGGTGAAGAGGAAGTTGACCGTGGTCGCGACCTCGCCCGGTGCGGCGGAATAGCCGTCGACGAGCTTGGCGGCGAGCATGACGATGAAGAAGTTGCTGGTCCGCGAGACCGCCTTGCCGACGACGATCCCCCAGCCGTTGAGCGCGCGCGGGCGTTCGCACAGCCGGCTGCCGAAACGCCGCGCGGTATGCAGCGCGAGGACGATCAGCGCGCCGGCGCCGAACGCGATCAGGATCTGCAGCCAATAGGCCTGGACCCAGGCGAGGCTGGCGGTGACGAAGCCCTGCGCCTGGCTGCCGACATCGCTCGCGTTGAAGATGGGGGCTTTGGCGACGCTGTTCGTATTGGACATCTGGATACTCGTCAGGCCGCGACGGCGATGGTCGCGGGGGTGCCGGCTTCGAGGAAGGCGATCAGGCCGCATTCCTCCCGGCTGAGATAGCGCTTGGCGCGCGGGAGGCGGAGCGCCTTTCGGAAGGTCGACTGGCCCTGTTTGACGAGGTCGATCAGGGCGGGGTGGACATAGCTTTTCCGCGCGATGGCATGCGTGTTGCCGAGCCGCGCGACGACCGGCTCGAGCATCGCCTTCAGGCTGAGATCGCGCTCGGCCGAGGCGAGCGCCTCGAACGCGGCGACGCTGGCGGCCCAGGTGCGGAAGTGCTTGGCGGTGAAGTCGGTGCCGGTGACCGCCTGGATATAGGCGTTGACGTCGCTCGACGTGACGGGATGCGCGGCACCGTCATCGTCGAGCCAGGCGAAGAGATGCTGTTCGTCGAGGTCCTGGCATTTCTTCACGAAGCTGCTGAGCGAGCGATCGGTGATCCGGAGCGTGCGCATCTTGCCCGACTTGCCCTTATATTCGAGCCGGAGCGTGGCGCCCTTCACCGCGCCGTGGCGCTTGCGGAGCGTCGTCGCGCCGAAACTTTCGTTCGCGGCGGCATAGGCCTCGTTCCCGATGCGGATATGCCCGCCGTCGAGCAGGCGGAGGACCGCGGCGACCGCACGGTCGCGGCTGAGCGAGCGTTTGCGCAGATCGGCCTCGACCGCCTTGCGCAGCTTCGGGAGAGCGAGACCGAAATCGGCGCAGCGCTCATATTTCGCAGCGTCCTGCGCTTCGCGGAAGCCGGCGTGATAGCGATATTGCTTGCGGCCCTTCTCGTCCCAGCCGACCGCCTGGATGTGACCATTGGGCTTGGGGCAGAACCAGGCGTTGCTGTAGGCGGGGGGCAGGCCGACCGCGTTGAGCCGGTCGATCTCGTCACGGTCGGTGATGCGGGTGCCGGACGCATCCCAATAGCCCCAGCCGGCGCGCATCTTGCGGCGGGAAATGCCCGGCTTGCTGTCATCTGAATATACGAGTCTGCTGGGCAATGCGTCGTTCCTTCCGGCCGACATTCGAAATGTCCGGGCGGGCGCATCGTTCCGGAACGACCGGCGCGGCGCGGGGTTGAGGGGGCACGGGATTTCACTGGAGACATGACATGGCCGATCTTTCCCAGGCACGCATTCTGATCCTCGCCACCGACGGTTTCGAGACCGTCGAGCTGTTCGAACCCAAGAAGGCGCTCGAGGCGGTGGGCGCGAAGGTGACGCTCGCGTCGATCAAGACCGACCCGATCCAGGGCATGAAGGGCGACATCAACAAGGCGGAGACGATCACCCCCGAGCTGACGCTCGACGAGGTTGATACCGACGATTACGACGCGCTGGTGCTGCCCGGCGGCGTCGCCAACCCGGACGCGATGCGCGTCCAGGAGCGCGCGATCGAGATCATCACCGAGTTCATGGAGGACGGCAAGATCGTCGCGGCTATCTGCCATGCGCCCTGGCTGCTGGCCGAGGCGGACGTGATCGACGGGCGCCGGCTGACGAGCTTTCCGTCGATCCGCACCGATCTGGAGAATGCCGGCGCGGACGTGGTCGATGAGGAGGTCGTGGTCGACGACAATCTGATCACCAGCCGCAAGCCCGACGACATCCCCGCGTTCAACAAGGCGATCATCGCCGCGCTTGAGGAAGAGCTGGCGGACGAGCCGGTCGACTGACGCTCGACGGCCAGACACGAAGAGATACCGGGGGTCAGCGTGTTTGCTGGCCCCTTTTTGCTGCTTGTCCGAAGCGGTTGATCCAGGCCTGCGCGGGCCGCTCGACGCCGTGGTACAGCGCGAGGGAGGCGAGCAGGATCGCGATGAGAAGCGCGCCGATCAGGAACGGCGGGACCGCGACCGCGCTGGCGACGAACGCCATCTTGAACGCGGTCCAGAGCAATGAATGGCTGAGATAGGTCGCAAAGCTGATCTCGCCGAGCCGGTGCAGCGGCCATGAGGCGAGCGGGTTGCGGCGCCGGCTCGAGGTCAGCGCGAGCGCGAGCAGCAGCGCCGCGAGTGCGGCCGGCACCGCGACGATCTCGTTCAGAAGGCCGCTAGCAAAGCTCGCAAAGCCCAGGCCGCTGACACACACTGCCGCGATGAGTGCGCGCCGGGGCTGCTCGCGGTGGCGTAGCCACAAAGCTGCGACCGCTGTGCCTGCGCCGAATTCGGTGACGCAGCGCAGGATGCCGAACCAGGGGATCGCCTGGCCGAGCGTCGCCATGCCGTTCGATCGCATCACGTAAGCGAGCAAGCCCAGCGCGACGGCGATCGCTGCGATCAGGCCCGGTGTCGGGACGCGTCGCCAGTCGATGACGAGCGGCAGCAGCGGGAAGACGAGATAGGCGAACATCTCGCTGGAGATCGACCAGGCGGGATCATTCCAGTCGAGCGCGGTGATGCCTAACCAGTCGCGCGTCATCGGCCAGTTCTGGAGCAGGAGGATATGCACCGGCAAGCGGTCGAGCGGGAAGCGCGGGTCAGGGGGGCGTCCGGTCAGCGCCAGCGCGGCGACGATCAGCAGCGCGAAGCCGAGCATGACGAGGTGGAGCGGCCAGATCCGCGCGACCCGGCGGCGCAGGAAGCCGGGGATGGCGCGCCAGCGCTGCACGGCGATCCGGTTGGCATAGCTCAGCCAGATCACGAAGCCCGAGAGAAGGAAGAAGAAGTCGACCGCGAGATAGCCCTTGGCGAGAAACCGCTGCACGCCGTCGGACACGCCGAGCGCGGCGCGGAGATGGAACAGCACGACGAACCAGGCGGCGACGCCGCGCGCGCCGGTCAGCGCCCTCAGTTCGCTCATGCGGGCAGGGGCGTGCGCGCGGGACGACGCATCGGCCGGAAGCTCGCCTCGCGGCGCTTGCGCCCGAGATAGGTGTCGAGCCCGATCTGTGCGCCGATCAGCATGTAGATGAACGGCTGGAACGCGATGGCGATGAACGCCGCGCCGAGCAGATAGACGAGATGGCCGGTCTGCAATGCGGCGGCGAGCGGGCCGGCCCAGGCGAACTGCCCTTCCGGATCGCGGTAGCGGCGGCGCAATATCTCCATCCGGACGAGGCCGCCGAGATTAAGGACCAGCCATAGCGCGAGACCGAAATAGCCCTGTTCGCCGAGCATCTCGAAATAGGCGCTGTGATAGGCGCGCGCCTTGTCTTCCTCGACACGACCCGGCGTCGCAGCACCGGTGCCGGCGAGGTCGTAGCGGATGCGGTTGCCGCGATAGGCCTCGAACCCACCGCCGAACGGATGCGATTTGGCATAGTCGATCGTCCACTGCCACACCGCGATCCGGGTCGAGGCGGATTCGTCGGCCTGGTAGGTCTTGATCGTGTTCATGCGGTCGGTGAAGGTCGAGGGCAGGAAGGGGATGGCGATCAGCCCGAGTGCGGTCAGCCCCGCCAGATACAGCGCCTTGCGTCTGACGACGCGGAGCGACAGGACCGCGAGCAGCGCGATGCAGAGCAGACCGGTGCGCGTCGAGGTGCCGACCGGGATCAGCAGGCAGGCGAAGACGAGCGCGACGCAGAAGCCGCGGACGCGCCAGTCGGGTTTGAAGATCGTCCCGTAGCGCATGAACCAGATAATGATCGGGATGATCGCAACCGCGACCGCGCTGATCGTGCTGCCTTCGTAGAGCCCCGAATTATTGTCGACCATCAGGTTCAGCTGACCATAGCCGCCGCCGCCGCTGGCGATCGTCTTGATCCCGCCGACGATGATGATCGAGGCCGCCGACAGGATCATGAACAGCAGCAGCGCCTCGATCCGGAGCCGGGTGCGCAGCGTCAGTGGCAGGAAGGCGGCAAAGGCGAGCGCCTTCCAGACCCAGTCCCATTTGTCCTTCGCCTCGATCGGGAAGTCCGCGGCAAGCGTGGTCGCCCAGCAATAGAGCAGCAGCACGACGATCAGCAGCTGACGCGGCGCGACGCGGGTGTCGCGCTTGTCGTCCGCGATCAGCCAGCCGCCGACCGCCAGCGCGACCGCGATCAGCGAGATGGGGACGGTGTTGAGCAGCAGATAGGTCAGCCGCTGCGGCGAGACGATGTCGATATAGACATAGGCGAGGACGAGCAGGAACGGACGCCGGAACCCGAGCGCGAAGATCGCAGCCAGAAAGCCGATGAAGGCGAGATCACGCACGCGGGCGGCGTCCGGTACCGCGTGCCGCCGGGCGGTCACCGGCGGGCGGGCTGCCACCCTCACGATCGTTGCCGGCTTCCGGCTCGGAATCGAGATCGGGGCGGCGGAGCAGCAGGATCGCGGCGATCATCATCAGGCCGTGCGTCAGGCCCAGCGCGAAATTGTCGATCATCGGCCCGCCTTTCCGTGTCTGCGCGGTCCCGTTGCCGCCTGTGTCCGTCGCCGCGGCATAGGCCATGGCGGTTGACGCGCCGTTAAGCGCTGTCATGGCAACACGCTACTCACGATGCGCATTCTTCATATCCTCGACCACGGCCTGCCCCTGCAGAGCGGCTATACCTTTCGCACGCGGGCGATCCTCAAGGCGCAGGAGGCGCGCGGCTGGACGGTCGCGGCGGTGACCGGGCAGCGTCATGGGTCGGCCGCCGCCGCGGTGGAGTCGGTCGACGGGCTGACCTTTCACCGGACGCCGGCGACGCGCCGGTCGGGGCCGCTGGGGGAGATTGCCGGGATCCGCGCCTTTGCCCGGCGGATCGAGGCGGCGGTCGACGCCTTTCGCCCCGACATCCTGCACGCGCATTCGCCGGTGCTCGATGCGCTGGCGGGGCTGATCGTCGCGCGGCGGCGCAAACTGCCGCTGGTCTACGAGATCCGGGCGTTCTGGGAGGATGCCGCGGTCGGTAACGGCACCGGGGCCGAGGGATCGCTCGCCTATCGGACGACGCGCGCGCTCGAGACCTGGGCGGTCGGCCGTGCGGACGGCGTCGCGGTGATCTGCGAGGGACTGCGCGACGACCTGATCGCGCGCGGGATCGACGGGGGCAAGATCATGGTGTCGCCCAACGGCGTCGACCTGACGCTGTTCGGGGCGGTGCCGCCGCGCGACGACGCGCTGGCGACGACGCTGGGGCTCGACGGCAAGGATGTGGTCGGCTTCATCGGCAGCTTCTATGATTATGAGGGACTGGACGACCTGATCGCGGCGATGCCCGCGCTGGCCGCGGCACGGCCGGACGCGCGGCTGCTGCTGGTCGGGGGCGGGCCGATGGCGGATGCGCTGGCGGCGCAGGCTGCGGCCTCGCCGGTCGCGGACGCGATCCATTTCGTCGGCCGGGTGCCGCATGCGGAGGTCGAGCGCTATTACGGGCTGATCGACATCCTCGCCTATCCGCGCAAGCGGATGCGGCTGACCGATCTGGTGACGCCGCTCAAGCCGCTCGAGGCGATGGCGCAGGGGCGGATGGTGGCCGCGTCGGACGTCGGCGGACACCGCGAGTTGATTCGTGACGGGGATACGGGCACGCTGTTCCCACCCGACGATCCGCCAGCGATCGCGGCGGCACTGGCGGGGATGTTCGACGATCGCGCGGACTGGCCGTCGCGCCGCCAGCGCGCGCGGGCGTTCGTCGAGCGCGACCGTAACTGGTCGTCAAACATTTTGCGTTACGAACCGCTTTACCATCGGCTGATACAGGCCGAATGACGGACCATGGCATGACCGAATTCCATCGACAGTCCCCGATCCGCCACCTTCCCGTCGCCGCAGCATTGCTCGTCGCGGTCGCCGCGATGATTGGCTTCGTCGCGATGCCGGGGACGATGCTCGAGGAACTGGTCTGGCGGACCGGCGTCGCCGCGCTGATCCCCGCCGCACAGCCGCCGCTGGGGACGACCGCGCGCATCGTCCTCGCGCTCGCCACCGCGGTCATCGGCGCGGCGGTGACCTGGTCGGCGCTGTTCCTGCTGGTGGGGCCGGGGGGTCTGCTGGTGCGTCCGCCGCGTCGCCGCGACGACGGCGTGCCGGTCGTCCGCCGGGCCGATGCGCATCCCGACGCGCCGCCACGCCGGCCGATGACCGCGGCCGATCTCGGCACGCCGATGATGGAGGTGACCGCGGCGAACCCGGTCACGCTCGAGCGATCGATCCCCGCGGACCTCGACCAGCCGCTCGCGGCGTTCGACCCGCATGCGATCCTGCCGGTGCCGATGGCGCCGATCCGGCCGGTCACGCCGCTGGTGCAGGCCGAGGCGGCGCCGGTCGCGCCAGCCACTCCGGTGGAAGACGAGGAGCGGGTCGAAGCATTAGCCGACGAATCCGTCGCGATCGACGAGCCGGTGGAGGCCGCGACGGTCCCGATCATGGTGAGCGAGCCGGTCGCACCGCGGGTCTCGGTGGCTTGGTCAGCGCCATCGTCGGCTCCACCGTCAGTTGGCGCCGTCAACGGTGCGGCGCGCCATGAGCCGCGTCTGGTCGATACGCCGGCGCCGGCTGCATCGCCGTCACCGCCTTCGATCGAGTCGCTGTTGCGGCGGCTGGAGCAGGGTGCGACCCGGCGGCGTCAGGCGACATCGGGCTGACATACCGCGACCGCGTGAAACCGCTGTTGATACGAAGAAACCTCTGATACCGATTGCTCGAAAACGACGGTCGGAGGGGTCATGGCGCAGGTCGCGGATCAATCGAAGTTCGAAGAAGCGGCGCCGCCTGCCGAGCCGGACGGGCAGGCGGGGGCGACCCGCTATGGCTGGTATGTGCTGTCGATCCTGTTCCTGGTCTATGTGCTCAACTTCGTCGACCGGCAGATCATCTCGATCCTTGCCGAGGACATAAAGCGTGATCTGGGGCTGAAGGATCAGGATCTCGGGTTTCTCTACGGGACCGCGTTCGGGGTCTTCTATGCGCTGTTCGGGATCCCGCTCGGGCGGCTTGCGGACAATTGGCACCGGGTCCGGCTGATGACGATCGGCCTGACGCTCTGGTCGGTGATGACGGCGGTGTCCGGCCTGTCGCGGACCGGCGGGCATCTCGCGGCGGCGCGGATCGGCGTCGGCATCGGCGAGGCGACCGCCAGCCCGTCGGCCTATTCGCTGATTTCCGATTATTTCCCCAAAAGGCTGCGTGCGACTGCGTTGTCGATCTATTCGGCCGGGCTTTATGTCGGTGGCGGCTGCTCGCTGTTTATCGGCGGGGCGATCGTGCAGGGCTGGAACCGGGCCTATCCGGGGGGCGGGCCGTTCGGGCTGGTCGGGTGGCAGGCGGCGTTCATGGCGGTCGGTGTGCCGGGTCTGCTGCTCGCGATCTGGATCGCGACGCTGAGGGAACCGATCCGCGGGCATGTCGAGGGGCTTCCCGAACCGGCGCCGCACCCCGCACCGTTTCGCGCCTTCGCCGGCGAGTTGCTGACCATCGTGCCGCCGCTGACGCTGATCGGTGCGGCGATGGGCGGGGTCAGGGCGTTCGTCGTCAACCTCGCCGGGCTGGCGATCGTCACGCTGGCGGTGGTCGGACTGGTTGGAGCGGGCGAGCCCTGGCCGCAATGGGTGGCGATCGGGACCGGCGTCTATGCCGTGTTCTCCTGGGCCTGTGCGCTGCGCCGCCGCGATCCGCCGACCTTCGCGCTGATCATCGGCACGCCCGCGTTCCTGTGCACGGTCGTCGCCTATGGCCTGAACGCGTTCCTGAGCTATGCGGCGAGCTTCTGGGCGGCGCCCTATGCGCTGCGCGTGCTCGGCGCGACGCCGTCGAGCGCTGGGTTCCTGCTCGGCGGGCTGGGCGCGCTTGCGGGGTTTCTCGGGCTGACGATGGGCGGAGTGGTCTCGGACCGGTTGCGGCGGACCAACCCTGCCGGGCGGCTTTTGGTGGTGATCTTCGGCGCGGTCGTGCCGGTGCCGTTCCTGTGCCTCGCCTTTACCGCGTCGGTGCCGCTGCCCTTCTATGCCGGAATCTTCCTCGCGCAGATCACCGCGAGCTGTGCGCTCGGTGCCGCCGCGGCGACAACGCAGGATCTGGTGCTGCCGCGGATGCGGGGAACGGCGACCGCGACCTTCTTCATCGGCACGACGCTGATCGGGCTGGCGCTTGGGCCGTATCTGGCGGGTCGGGTGTCGACGCTCAGTGGGAGCCTGTCGGTCGGGATGCTGTCGCTGCTGGTCAGCGTGCCGATCACGCTGGCCGCGGCGGTCGCGGCGTACCGGCTGGTCCCTGCCGCCGAGGCCTCGCGCGAGGCGCGGGCCCGGGCGGCGGGGGAGGTCGCCTAGCCATGGTCCCTCGCCGAGGATGCCATGGCTAGGCTAAGTGGTTCAGCTCGGCTGGAACACGCCGCAGGCGATGCGGCCGCCGCTGTTGCCGGCGGGGTCGGTCATCAAATCGTCGGGACCGGCATGGACCACGAACGCCGAACCATCGGCATCGAGCAGCCCGGCCATCGTCGCACCCGGGATCGTGACGCCGACCGTGCCGCGGCCGTCGGTGCCGGTGATCAGGTTGGGCAGATCGCCCTCATGCGGCCCCTGCGGGTTCATCGACCCGTGCTTCATCGACGTCGGGTTCCAATGGCCCCCCGCGGTCGTGAAGTCGGGCGCGTCGCAGCGACCGGTCGTGTGGATATGGACGCCGTGCGTGCCCGGCGGCAGCGCCTTGGCGTCGACGGTGAAGCGCAGTCCGCCGGCAACGTCGGTCGCGGTCGCGCGGCCGACATCGACCCCGGCGGCGTTCATCAGCATCGCGCGTGCGCTCTGCCCGCCTGCGATCGGCGTCCCGGTCTCGAGCCCTTTCTGATCGCAGGCCGCCAGCGTGAGCGCTGCTGCACCGACCAGCGCAAATGTTGCAATCCGCATGTCCGTCTCTCCCTATTGATCCGACGCGAACCCGCCAAAGTCGCCGGCGGTTCCGGCGTCGGGTTCGAGCGGCCAGCGCAGCAGTGGTTCGTACCAGGCACCGTCGCGGCCGAGGTGGCTCTGGTACAGCGTCAGATGGGTCATCGCAAACGGCGCGCTGGCGAGCCCGGCATGGCGGGCGATCCAGCCGTCGATCTCCGGCGACGTGCCGAGCGACCGCGGCAGCCGCGCGAGCGTGACGTGCGGCAGATAGGCGCGGCGATCGGGTGGCAGCCCGGCGCGGACCACCGCCTGATCAACCTTGCGGTGCAGCGCGGTGAGCGCGGCGTGCGGGGTGACGCCCGCCCAGAGCGTGTCGGTACGCCCGCGGCTCGCGAACTGACCGACCGCATGCAACGCCACCGTTGGCGCCGCCGGCGTCAGCGACAGGCGGAGCCGGTCGATCTCGGTCACGATGTCGTCGGCCAGACGCGGATCGACCTCGCCGAGGAAGCGCGTCGTGACGTGGAGCTGCTCGTCATCCTGCCAGCGCGCACCGCCGATCCCGTCCATCAGGTCGAACAGCATCTCGCGGATGGGGAGGGGCGGGCGGAGCGCGAGAAACAGGCGTAGCATCGGCGGGATTGATAGCGCCGATCACCCCGAATTGGGAACGTCTCCGCTTGAAAATCGTCCTCCCAGCACCGATGTTGCACGCAAGCGGCATGTGGCCGGATAGAGGAGTTGTAATTTCAATGGCTAATTGGTCTGATCCCCGGCCTCGTGCCGCGCCGTTCGGAGCGACGGCCACCACCACCGGTTCGGCAGCATATGACGCGGGTCTCCGCTCGTACATGCTGTCGGTCTATAACTATATGGGCTCGGGCGTGCTGCTGACCGGCATCGTCGCGCTTCTGTTCGCCTGGGGCGGTGCATCGTCGCCTGCCGCACAGGTGTTCATGGGCGGCGGTCCGCTGAAGTACGTCATCATGTTCGCGCCGCTCGCGATCGTGTTCGGCATGAGCTTCGGCCAGAACCGGATGAGCACCGCGACGCTGCAGATGCTGTTCTGGGGCTTTGCGATCCTGATGGGTCTGTCGCTGTCGACGATCTTCCTGGTCTATAGCGGCACGTCGATCGCCAGCGCGTTCTTCGCGACCGCCGCCGGCTTCGGAGGGCTGAGTCTGTACGGTTACACCACGAAGCGTGATCTGTCGGCGTTCGGGACGTTCCTGATCATCGGCGTGGTCGGTCTGCTGGTGGCGAGCATCATCAACATCTTCCTCCAGTCGGGTGTCATGCAGCTGGTCATCAGCGGCGTCGGCGTGCTGCTGTTCGCGGGTCTGACGGCCTATGACACGCAGCGTACCAAGAGCCTGTACATGCAGGTCGCGGGTACGGACATGGTCGGCAAGGTCGTGATCATGTCGGCACTGAGCCTGTATCTCGACTTCATCAACATGTTCATGTTCGTGCTTCGCCTGTTCGGCAGCAGCCGCAACTAAGCGCTTCGCACCTTCTCTGAGTGACGGTCCGGCGGGAAACTGCCGGGCCGTTTTTGCATCCTGGCCAGGATTTAAGACCACAATGCGTCTCTCGATCGACGTTCATCTGGATTATGGAATTGCCGGCGACGCCGACGTGTTGCTGCAGATCGAGGCGGCGGCGATGCCCGACCAGCGGATCGAGGAGCAGTCGCTGACGATCTGGTCGGACAGCCCGATCCGCGCGGTCCCGGGCGAGGACGGCATCGGCCAGCGTTGCTGGGCGCGGGGGCATGGCCGGCTGACCGCGGCGTACCGCGCGGTGGTGAAGGTCGAGCGGCCGGTCGTCGCGCTCGGCGCCTATGGCACCACGCCGCCCCGGCTGCTGCCCGGTGACGTCACCGCCTATCTGATGCCAAGCCGCTATTGCCAGTCGGACCGGTTCGAGGGGTTCGTCGCGCGCGAGTTTCCCGGGCTCGACGGCGGCGCGCTGGCGGCGGCGCTGAGTGCCTGGGTCGGCAATGCGCTCGATTACCGGATGGGATCGAGTTCGGGCGAGACGACCGCGCTCGACACCTTCGCGTCGCGTTCGGGCGTGTGCCGCGACTATGCGCATCTGCTGGTCGCGCTCGCACGCGCGGGGGGGATCCCGGCGCGCTGCGTCTCGGCCTATGCGCCGGGGGTCGATCCGCCCGACTTCCACGCGGTCGCCGAGCTCTGGCTCGATGGCGCGTGGCGGCTGGTCGATCCGACGGGGATGGCGTCGTGCGGCGATATCGCGCGTGTCTGCATCGGGCGCGACGCCACCGACATCGCGTTCATGACGGTGTTCGGGCAGGCGACGCTGTGGACGCAGACTGTCCGGGTCCGCGCGCTCGACGACGAAACTGCGTGACCGGTCCGCGACGCGAGTCGCTCGTCGCAGCGGCAGGAACACCGGGCGTGCTGAACCGTTTGCGTCCGTAACGATTTTCACAGGAGTCTCGACATGAACGATATCGACAAACGCGCGCTCGACAGCCTGTCGGTTGCACCGGATGGGCAGGATGGCGATGCTGCCAACGGCCGGACCGACGGCCGCGACCCGCGCCAGGAGGCCGGTCAGGACAAGTCGATCGGCAAGCGGCTGCAGAAGAACCCGTCGAGCAACGATGCGCGTCTCGACAATGCGCTCGACGAGTCGATGGATGCGAGCGATCCGCCCGCCTCGACTCAGCCGGTGCACAATCAGGGGCCGGCGCCGTCGTCGGGCTATGATGCCGAAGCAGAACGCAAGCTGTCCGAAAAGAACAGCTGATCTATCGGGGAGTCTGCTCGCGCCCAGCCGATGCCGGGCGCGGGCGGCGCTCCGACATTCCAAGTTCTAATGTTGCGTAAATACCGCCCTTGGCGAAAAGTTTGATGTCTGGCCTCGACTGGTCGCATTGCGTGTTGCAGCGCAACAGATTTCATGGTCGCTTATAACCGTGACGTGACGATGCGTTAGGGACCCTCCTCTGCCCCAAATGCATGGGAACGCCTGTTACTTGCAGCAAGGCGGGGTGACGATATGGCTTCACGGATGAAACCGGCAAAGGGCATCACGACGCTCGCCGAGATGAAGGAATTCGCAGGCTTTTCCAGCGCGACGCAGCGTTATATCCGGCGTTCGCTCGATGTCGGCCTCGATCGCGAGGATGCGATGACGCGCTGGTCGCGCGACGTGGTCGAGGAGGCCAGCATCCGTGCACAGGCGCGGCTCTATCTTGGTCTTGACGATCTTCGCGAGCTTCTGCCCGAGGATGCGGGGCTCGGCGGGGCGGACCGGTTTCTGGGAAAACTGGTGACGCTGGCCGCGTTCGATCTGGGGCAGGGGCGGCTGACGAGCTTTTCCGCGTTCCGGTTCCTGTACGAGCGGCTTGCCGGCGCGGATGTCCGACCGTGGCTGCCGTCCGCCTTCTGCGCGGCGGCGGCGTTGCCGCATCTCCACCCCGAACTGCGCCGCAAGCTGCTCCAATCCATCAGCGAAGCCGCGGCGACCGCGTCGGGCTGGTCGAGCCGGGAGCCGGTCTTCTTTCCCTATTGGGTGGAGAAGGTCGACAGCGGGACGTCGCTCGCCACCTGACGGCTCAGCGGCAGGCGCGCCAGCCCATCGCGCCGCGATCCGCCTGATCGAGATGGAAGTGGTCGGCATGTGCGGCGTTGTAATCGGGCGAGAGCGTCGTCGCGAACAGCTGGCAGGCGCCGTCGCGTACCTCCCGGAGGAAGGCGGCCTTGGCGGCATCGCCTTTCCAGTCGCGGGCTACGGTAATCCGCGTGCCATTGCCCAGCCGAAAGCCGGCAATGTCGACCGCGTCGGCGGTCGAATGCTCGCTCCACGTGCCGGCATCGCGGCCGTAGATGCGGCGACAGCTATAGCTGCCGAAATGGTCGATGCTCGTGACCTTGGTGCCGAAATGCCGTTCGGCCGCGGGCTGGACGACATTCCATTCCCATATCGCGAGCGCGGCGGCGACCGGACAGGCGATGCCGAGACCCGCGGGCGCGAAGTCGGTCCGTCGCGCGCCACCGGATGTGAACCGAACGCCGTCGCTATAGCCGCATTGGCCTTCGCCGCTGCGAGGCGGCAGCGCGGTGTAGCGGACACCGGCACGCTCGAGCGCGGCCCGACAGGCGGGATAGGACTGTGTCAGCGCGTTGAGCTTGCGCCCGGTCATCAGCCCGATCGGCTGGCCGAGGTCGAGCGGGGTCCAGGGCAGATCCTGCGGCCGACCGCGCAGCGTCGACCAGAGTATCAGGCCGAGGCCCGCGATCATCGCCAGCGCGACGATCCAGCCCAGCGTCCGTCGCACCGCACGCATCAGCCGTGCGCCACACGCGTGACGGGCTCGCTCGTCACCGGATAGCCGAGATCGTCGGGGATGCAGAAATGGTCGATCCCGTCGCGCGGCTCGATCCACGGCGTCACGGTGCGGACCGGTCTGCGTCGTGTGTCGTCGACCGCGTCGTCGAAGCTGGCGAACAGCGCGAGGCGCTCGAGGTTACGGCGGGTGGGGAAGATCACCTGTGCGCGCCCGGCATCGGCATGCGCGAGGATCTCGGCAGCGGTCGCCCAGAGCAGGCGGACATTCTCCGTCTCGTCGACGCGGGCGGGGGCGGCGTCGGCGGGCAGGCGCGCGAGGTAGAAGCGCGTGTCGAAGATGCGGGTCAGATGATGCGCAGGCCGCCACCGCGCGAAATAGGTGAGCATGTGCGGATCACAGCGGAGCCCGAGCGCGTCGAGCATCGGCCCCAGTTCCCGGCCGGCATGCAGCGCCGCGCGCAGTGTCGCGAGCGTGTCGGCAGACGGTGCAGGGTGAAGACCGATGGCGAGCCCGACCTCCTCGATCGTCTCGCGGATTGCGGCGATGCGGGCGGCGACCTCTTCGATCGTAGCCTGATCAGCGGGCTGCTGGATGAGGTGCTCTGCGAGCGTGCGGTCGGCAGGGTCGACGCGGCCACCGGGGAAGACGAGTGCACCGCCGGCAAACGCCATCGATCCCGCGCGCTCGACCATCAGCAGTTCGGGGGCGAGCGACGGGCGATCGCGAAAGATCACCAACGTGGCAGCCGGAATGGCGGGGGAGATCGGTTCGGTCATCGATCTGTGTAACGCGCGAAACCCGGATCGGGCCAGACGGCAGTATAGCGTGATTCAGAGCGCGACCGGGAGAGCGCTCAGGATGGCTTTAACGGTCGGGGAGGGCGATCAGCCCTCCCCGTAGCGGATCAATCGTCGCTGCCGAGCGTACGCTTGGCGGCATCGAGCGCGGCCTTGCCGGTCTTGCGCGAAGTCTTGCCTGCGTCTTCCGCAGCGGCTTCGACCTTCGAGTTAGCCTTGCGGCCGAGGCCGATCGACTTCGCCATCGCACGGCGTGCTTCCGAATAGGTCGCAGCGACCATCGGATAGTCGGCCTTCAGGTTGAAACGTTCGCGATACTGCTCCGGCGTCATGCCATGCGTCGTCAGGTGGCGACGCAGTGTCTTGTACTTCTTGCCGTCGATCATCGAGACGATATGGTCAGGCGATGCAAGCGACTTGCGCGCCGTCACGGCGGGCTCATAGGTCGTCGCCTCGGCGGTATCGCCCGTCATCTCTGCGCCGGTCGTGAGCTTGGTCACGGCGGTGTGCATCGACAGGAGAAACGCAGGAACGTCTTCGGCAGCGGTGCGGGTGTTGGGGTTCGCCAGCCAGGCTGCCGTCAGTTCTGCCGCCAGTTCGACGGTATTGATGGTTTCGGTCACACGGGATCCTTGATTGTTGAAAAATTTTCCCCCTCCATTCGCGCGACTACGCGCTATTGGCAGAAAATGACACCCGCAAATATTATTAAAGCGCTCAATTGACCGGGAATTCTGTTCGCGACGTCGAATCTGGGCGCTGATCTTGCGATTTGCTGAGTTTATACGCGCGCCAGACCAATCCTATAGATCCTCACAAATACGCGCATTCGCGGTTGTAGCATGCGTGCGCTCGCAGCGGGTCCGACATCCGGCGCGGTCAACAGATCCGGCAGATCAGGGTGCGGATCGAGACGCCCGATTGGGACGTCGCGATTGGCAGACGCATCTTATCGCGCAGGGGCAGCCGGTCGGCGCGGCGTGATCTTGATACCGAGCAGGACCAGCCCGTTCGCGCCGACACCGAAGCCGTGCGGAACGCCGGCGGGGATAAGCAGGACGTCGCCGGGGCGGAGCGCGCGGGTCGTGCCGCCCTCGATCCGCGCGCCGTCGGTCAGGCCGGGGTTGACGACATGCGGATCGACCAGGCGTCCGCCCGAAAGCAACGTCCCCGATCCCGCGACGACAGTCGCATATTCATTCTCATCGGGGTGCACCGCGGGACGGCCTTCGGCTTTCCAATATTCGAGCGCGACGACGCTGCCCCCGCCGTTGACGAGCGTCTGCATCGCAAAGCCCTGACCCGGTTTCATCGTCGCTTCGAGCGCCGCGACCGCGCGGGGGATATCGGTCGCCGCGGCGAAATCGCGCGCCGCTTCCTGTGCCGAGGCGACTGTGGCGATCGCGAGCGTCGCCAGCGCGAGCAGGAGGCGCATCACGCCTTGGTGCCCGACGCCAGCCGGATCGTCCGCCCTTCGCGCGCCGAGCGATAGATCGCCTCGACGATACGCAGGTCGCGCAGGCCCTCCGCACCCGACACGATCGGTTCTCGGCCGGTGCGGATGCAGGTGACGAGATGATCGAGCTGGCCGGCGAACTGGGTGCGGCCCGACGCCGCTGGCGTGACATCGCGCTCGCGCCCGTCGGCGCCCGTCCACATCCTGTTGTCGGCATAGCGGGTCGCGGGTTCGAGCTCGATCCGCCCGCGTTCGCCCATAAACAGGATGTGGTTCTGGTTCGCGCTGTACATCGACTGGCAGCTGGCGATCGCGCCGGACGGGAATTCGAGCGTCCAGTCGATCATGTCCTCGACTTCGCGAAATCGTGGATCGGTGCGATCGGTGGACTCGCGCGCGGTCACCGCGACGGGCTCCTCGCCGGTCATGTAGCGCGCCGCCTGGAGGCTGTAGATGCCCATGTCCATCAGCGAGCCGCCGCCGGCCAGCGCCTTGTTCAGCCGCCACTTCGACGGATCGCGCTGGACGAAGCCGTGTTCGGACCGGACATAGCGCGTCTTGCCCATCGTCCCCGCGCGCGCGCGCCGCATCGCCTCGACATTGCAGGGCTCGAAATGGCAGCGATAGCCGATCATCAGCTTGCGATCCGCCGCCTTGCAGGCCGCGATCATCGCCTCGCATTCGGCGACCGAGACCGCCATCGGCTTTTCGCACAGCACATGCTTGCCGGCGCGCGCGGCGCGGATTGTGTACTCGGCATGCATCGCGTTGGGCAGGCAGATATAGACGATATCGATATCGGGGTTGTCGCGGATCCGGTCGAAGGTTGCATAGCTGTAGACGGACCGGTCGGGCAGGCCATGCGCCGCCGCGACGCGGCGCGCCTTGGCGGGGTCACCGCTGACCACCGCGGCGAGCCGGCTGTGCGCGCATTTGGCGAATTCGGGAATGATGACGTCGAGCCCGTAATAGCCCAGCCCGACGATCGCATAGCCGAGCTTGCGCGTCGGGTCAGCCGCCTGCGTGATCGCGGGCACCGCGGCCAGCGCGGTTGCGCCGATGACAAATTCGCGTCGTCCTATCGTCACGATCAGATCCCCCATCCTGCAAGCGCTGTCGGCCACCCTGTTCGGCTACCAGTTGCCCTATGGCCATTACGACCTTGGTCGATCTTATCGCCGATCCGTGCCGTTAGCGCCATCCGCGCTGGCGCGGTCATCGATCCAGGCCCAGACGTCGCGTACCAGCGTGTCGGGCGTCGCCTGCGCATCGAGCGTGATCGCGGTTTCGTCGGGCCCCGGGCGCTCGAGCGTCGCGCGCTGGCTGTCGAGCAGGCTGGCCGGCATGTAATGCCCCGCGCGCGCGCCGAGCCGTCGCGCGAGTTCCGCCGGATCCGTGTCGAGCAGCACGAACAGCAGCGGGACGCCCGCCGCATCGTGGAGCCGCTCGCGATAGACCCGCTTCAGCGCAGAGCAGGCGGCGACCGCGAAGCCGTCCGCCGCGACCGCATCGCCGATCGCGTGACCGACGCGGTCGAGCCAGGGCCATCGGTCGGCGTCGTCGAGCGGATGGCCGGCGCGCATCTTTGCGACCGCCTCCGCGCTGTGGAAGCCATCGCCCTCGAGGAAGCGGTGGCCGGTCTGATCGGCGAGACGCTGGCCGAGCGTCGACTTGCCGCTGCCGCTGACGCCCATGACGATGATCGCGCAACGGCGCGGGACGGTGCGGGGCATGCCGTCAGCGGAGCGGGCTAGGGGGGAGGGGGTGGTTTGCACAGTTCCTGACTTGCGGGTTGAGCGCGTCCGGCGGCGCCTGGTTCCAGGCCTCTATCCGGTCGATCGCGATGATTGGCCATTACGACCATCGTCGCGCCCTTGTCGACCGGCGTCGGGACGGGCATCGAGACCAGCCAATCACAGAGGTCGATGCATGTCCGCTCGCAATCATCATGACGTCCTGATCGTCGGGGCCGGCCATGCCGGTGCGCAGGTCGCGATCGCGCTGCGGCAACGCGGCTATGCGGGGACGATCGGTCTGATCGGCGACGAGACGTCGCCCCCCTATGAGCGGCCGCCACTGTCGAAGGACTATCTGGCCGGCGACAAGGCGTTCGATCGCATCCTATTGCGTCCGGCCAGCTTCTGGGGGGAGCGCGGGATCACGCTGATCCCCGGGCGCCGGGTGACCCGGGTCGACGCGGCCGCGCACTGCGTCAGCCATGTCGACGCGCAGTCGAGCGAGAGCGCCGACGAGACGAGCCTGCACTATGGCACGCTCGTCTGGGCCGCGGGGGGATCGCCGCGGCGGCTGGGGTGCGACGGGCATGATCTTGCCGGGGTGCACGGAGTGCGCACGCGCGACGATGTCGACCGGATGATCGCCGAACTGCCCGGCGTCACGCGGGTCGTGGTCGTCGGGGGCGGCTATATCGGGCTCGAGGCGGCGGCGGTGCTGACCAAGCTCGGCAAGCAGGTGACGGTGCTCGAGGCGCAGGACCGGGTGCTCGCGCGGGTGGCGGGGGCGGCGCTGTCGCGTTTCTACGAGGCTGAGCACCGCGCGCACGGCGTCGATCTGCGGACCGGCGTGACGGTGGCGGCGATCGAGGGCGCTGGCGGAGCCGCGTCGGGCGTGCGGCTGGCGGACGATACGGTGCTGCCGTGCGAGATGGTCATCGTCGGGATCGGTATCGTGCCCGCGGTCGCGCCGCTGATCGCCGCAGGGGCCGGTTCGGCGGGCGGTAACGGGGTGATGGTCGACGCGCAGTGTCGCACGAGCCTGGCCGATGTCTTTGCGGTCGGGGATTGCGCGGCGCACGCCAGCCGCTTTGCCGGCGGGGACGTGATCCGCGTGGAATCGGTGCAGAACGCGAACGACCAGGCGGCGATCGTCGCCAAGGCGCTGACCGGCGTGGAGGAGGCCTATGGCGCAGTGCCGTGGTTCTGGTCGAACCAGTATGACCTGAAACTTCAGAGCGTCGGGCTGTCGACGGGGCATGATCTCGCGCTGCTGCGCGGCGACCCGGCGAGCCGCAGCTTCTCGGTGGTATATCTGAAGGCGGGGCGGGTGATCGCGCTCGACTGCGTCAACAAGACGCGGGATTATGTGCAGGGGCGGGCGCTGGTGGTCGCGTCGGCGCGGGTCGAGCTGGCGCTGCTGGCCGACATCACGGTCGACCTGAAGACGCTGGTGCCCGCGGATTGAGGTCCGGCCCGGCGGCGTGCAGCGTGAAGCGCGTCATCTCTGACGGGCGGCCGAGCCGGACCGCGAAGCCCGGCCACAGGCCGGTGCCGTTGCCGACATAGAGCGTCATCCCCGCGACGTCGTAGCGGCCGGATACGAACCCGCCATTGGCGCGCGCGAACAGGCGGTCGAAGCCGGGCGCGACGCCGCCATGCGTATGCCCCGACAGCTGGAGCGCGACGCCGTGCGCTGCGGCGTTGCGCGCATTGCGTGGCTGGTGATCGAGCAGGAGCACCGGCGCACCGGCCGGCGCGCCCCGCAACGCGCCGTCGAGATCGGGGCCCGGCTGGCCGACCGAGGGGGCGGAGAGATCGGTGAGTCCTGCAAGCACGAGCTGCGCGTCGCCGCGGGACAGTACGGCGTGGCTGTTGGGGAGCATCCGGAAGCCGAGCCCGTCGAGGTGCCGCATCCAGGCGGCGTAATCGAAGAAATATTCGTGATTGCCCGGGATCGCATAGACGCCGTCGGGCGCGCGGAGCGCGCGTAGCGGGGCGACGTCGGCGCGACGCATCGCGACCGATCCGTCGATGAAATCGCCGGTGACGACGATCAGGTCGGTGCCCGCCGCATTGGCGCGGGTGACCACCGCCTCGGCCCAGCGCGCGGGGAACAGCCGGCTGATGTGAAGATCGGTGAGCTGGAGGATGCGATACCCCTCGAACCGCGGCGGCAGTCCGGCGATCGTGACCGCGACGTCCTTGACCGGCGGCACGCGGAGCGCGTTCGAGACGCCGATCGCGGAGATCAGCGCCGCGAGCACCGCAATCGCGTAGCGCAGCCCGTCGGGCGCGGCGGTGGTGCTGCGACGCAGGATCGCGGTCGCGAGCGTGCCGATGTCGAGCAGCAGCTGGAGCATCGCGAGCAGCACGATCGCCGCGAACGCCCAGTTGAACAGGATGACGACGCTGCGCGGAAATTCGGGGGCGAAGATCGATCCCGAGGACAGCCGGTTCCAGAAATGGAACTGCGAGGCGAACAGCAGGAGCAGCGCCACGCCGGCCTTGAGCCAGAGCGACATCGACAGCGGCCAGAGCCAGCGGGCAAGGACGACCAGGCAGGGCGTCGCGAAAATGAGATTGAAAATGACGGTCTCCGTTCGTCCCCGCGCCGCCTGTGGGGGAGTTGGCCGTGCGTCGCAAGGCCCGCCGGACCCGCCGGCGCGAGGCAGACCGGTCAGCCGCTCGCGGGTGGGCGCGCGGTCGAACGGCGCACCGTCAGTTCCGCCGCGACGGTGATCGGTGCGTCCGGCGTGGGATCGCCCGCCAGCCCGGCGATGATCAGGCTCACCGCGCGCGCCGACGCCTCGGCAATCGGCTGGACGATCGCGGTCAGCGGCGGGTGGGCGAGGCGGATGATCGGCGTGTCGTCGAAGCTGATCAGCGACAGATCCTCAGGCACACGCAACCCGGTTTCGCGCGCCAGTTCGAGCGTCGCGAGCGTCATCTGATCGTTGCTGCCGATGATCGCGGTCGGCGGCTCGGGCAGCGCGAGCAGCGTACGGGCGGCGGCCCGGCCCGAGGCATGGCTGAAATCCCCCGATGCGAGCAGATCGGTGCTGTCGAGGCCCGCATCCTCCATCGCCGCGCGCCAGCCATCGACGCGCCAGCCGCTGAGTTCATACTCGGCAGGCCCGGCGATGAAGCCGATCCGCCGGTGGCCGAGCGCGACGAGATGCTCGGTCGCGATCCGCGCCGCGCGCGCGTCGTCCATCATCAGGCGCACGCCGGGCCCTTCGCTGATCGAGCCGATCCGCACGAACCGGATGTCCTGCGCCGCGAGCAGATCGATGATCAGCGGATTGCCCGAATGCGGTGGGGTGAGGATCACCCCGTCGGGCTGCAGCGCGGCGATCGCGCCCAGCAGCTCGCGTTCGATATGATCGCTATGCGTATCGACCAGCTCGACGATCAGGCGATAGCCATGTTCGGCGCAGGTCAGCATCCCGCCGAGCAGCATCTGGTCGACCCAGTCGGTCCCCTGCCGCGCGCGCCAGTCGGCGATCGTGCGTTCACGGTCGTTGAGCGCGAGGATCAGATAGGAGCGCGAACCGCCCATCCGCTGCGCGGCGATCGAGGGAACATAGCCGAGCCGATCGATCGACGCCTGCACACGCTCGGCCATTTGCGGGCGGACGCCGGTCTCCTTGTTGACGACGCGACTGACCGTCTGCAGCGAGACGCCGGCGTCCGCTGCAACGTGCTTGATCGTCACGGCCTGACGGCGCCTAGCCAAGATGCGGGGATCCCGCCGAGGCAGACGGCGCGGTGCTGCAGTAATGCGCGACATAGGCGGCATGGTCCGGCAGCGCATCGACGGTCGCGTTGGTCGTGTCGCGCAGCCCGCCGAGCAGTCGCACGAGTTCGTCGTCGCGCATCTTGGTCGCGATCGGGTGATAGCTTTGCGGCACGATGCCCTGGCCGAGCATCACCTGGACCCAGCTGTTCTCGGCGAACAGCTCGTCATTCTTGCGGAAGACGCGGCCGGTCTCGCGGAAGAGTGCGATCTTGTGCGCGAGCGAATCGGGCACCGGCATCGACGCGCATTGTCGCCAGAAGGCGCTGTCGCGGCGGTTGGTCGCCTTGTAGTGGAGGATCAGGAAATCGCGGATCTGCAGCATGTCGGTATGCTGCTGTTCGTTGAATTCGGCGACGTCGCGCGGACTGATCCCGGCCGATGGGAACATCCGCAGCAGACGGAGGATGGCGCGCTGGATCAGATGGATGCTCGTCGATTCGAGCGGCTCCATGAACCCCCCGGCCAAGCCGATCGCGACGCAGTTGCGGTGCCATTGCTGGCGTCGCGCGCCGGTGACGAAGCGGATCCTGTTCGGCTCGGTCAGGGTTGGTCCCTCGACGGTGCCGAGCAGACGCTCGAGCGCGGCATCGTGATCGAGATAGCGGCTGCAATAGACGATGCCGTTGCCGGTGCGGTGCTGCAGCGGAATGCGCCATTGCCATCCGGCATCGTGCGCGATCGCGCGGGTATAGGGCAGAGCGGGCCGGACGCTCTCGGTCTGGACCGCGATCGCGGAATCGCACGGCAGGAAATGCGTCCAGTCGTCGAACCCGGCATGCAGCGCCTGTTCGATCAGCAGCGCGCGAAAGCCGGTGCAGTCGAGGAACAGGTCGCCCTCGATCCGAGCGCCCGAGTCGAGCGTCAGCGCGGCAATGTCGCCGCTTTCGCCGTTCAGCTCGACCTGCGCGATCCTGCCCTCGACCCGGGTCGTGCCGTCGGCCTCCGCCATCTTGCGCAGGAAGCGGGCGTAGAGACCCGAGTCGAGCTGATAGGCATAGTTCATCCGGCCATCGGGCAGATGCGCGAACTTGCCCTGCAATGCGGCGCGCAGTTCGAGGCAGTAATCGTCGAACGGCTGGTGATGGCCGCGCGTCAGCCCGTGCAGCCAGAAATGCTGGAAGCCCGCAGACCAGTGATCCTTGCCGGTCGTGCCGAACGAATGGAAATAGGTTTCGCCGCGATCCTTCCAGTTGTCGAAGAGGATGCCGAGCTTGAACGTCGCCTGCGTCTCTCGCATGAACTCGGCTTCGTTGATCCCAAGCAGGCGGTTGAACGTCACGATCGGCGGGATCGTCGATTCGCCGACGCCGACGGTGCCGATCGCCTCGGACTCGACCAGCGTCACCGCGACCGTGCGGCCCATCGTCCGCGCGATCGCGGCGGCGGCCATCCAGCCGGCGGTGCCGCCGCCGGCAATGACGACGCGGTGGATCGGGGGCGTGGTCATCGGCTGAGTGCTCTCAGGAGGAAGGCGCGCAGCTTGCCTGCGCTGTCGGGGGTGAGCGGGGCGAGGACGCCGCGCTCGGCTTCGGGGATATGCGCCGCGACCGCGGGGTCTTCCGAAAAGACATAGTGATCGAACATCGCGCGCCAGTGCCGTTTCTCGTCCTCAGGCAGGTCGCGGATCGCGAGCAGCGCGTGGTTGAGCGCATCCTGCGGCTGGCCGAGCCAGCGGGGCGTGTCGCGCCACCAGTAGTTCACCAGCACGTTGAAGTCCGAAAGCCCCTCGACATGGTGCCACCACAAGGCCGGGATGTAGAGCGCGTCGCCGGCGTCGAGTTCGGCGACCTGCGCCTGCGCCAGCGCATCGCGAAAGCCGGGATAGGCGGCGAAGTCGGGGTCGTGGAAGTCGACCATGCTCACCGCGCGGCCCGCGGGGGTATTGTCGACCGGACCGAGATAGAGATTGCGGAACTGGTCGCGCGGAAACAGCGTGAAGCGGCGACGACCGACCGCGACGCAGGCGAGATTGTCGGGCGCGTCGTTATGCGCCGCGATCCGGGTCGGCGTGCCCATCCAGATGCTCGCGAGCGGCGTGCGGTCGCCGAGATCGACGTGATTGGCCTCGTGCAGTCCGGTGAAGAAATTCTGCATGTCGATCGAGGCGAGATAGATGGACGGTGCGCCGTCCACCCCTTCGTTCTCGGTCATCCGCGCGAAGATCTCGGGCAGCGGCGCGCGCATCATCTGGAAGTTCATGCCCTGCATGTCGCCGTAGAACAGCCGGCCGCCGCTCTGCGACGCGCCGACCGAGACGGCAAAGGGCGTGGGCCGGGCATGGCGCTCGATATAGTCGCGCGCCGCGCGTCCCGACTGGCGACCGGCCTCGACCATCGGCCAGTCGGCAACGAGCCCGCGGACGATGAACGGCGTCGTCGCCTCGCGCAGCAGCGTGTCGAGCGCCGCCGGCCCGCTGATGTCGACTTCGCGGATCCGCGGCAGGGCGGCGAAGATCCCCGCGGTGCCGGCGTCAGCCATGCGCGAGCCGTCGGTTCTTGCGCGCGACGAGATCCCCGATCTGGCCGAGCGAGGCGAGCGCCATGAAGATCGGCAACAGATGGCCTTCGGCGTGGAGCTCGGCGACGGATGCGGGATCGAGCGCTTCCAGGCGGTCCTCGTCGATGACGTGATAGCCGACCAGCCGGTTCTTCGAGCCATCGTCGAGCGTGACGTCGAGCGTCAGCGGTTCGAGCAGGTCGTGACGCTGGAGCGCGGCGAAGAACGCGGTCGCGGCGACATAATCCTCGTCGAGCGCGCGCAATTGATCGGCGATGCGTTCGAGAAACGGCGTCGGGCGACCGGTATCGTCGAATACGCGCATGCCTTCGCCGGCGCCGATCCGCGGGCTCGCCATGTCGATATGCACCTGGCGCAGCGACGAGCCCTCCGGCCCCCGACCGACGAGGAAGGGCTGGCTGTCGATCGCGAGCGGGCGATAGCGGGCATCCCAGCGGTCGCCGTCGAGAAACAGGTTTTCGCCCGCTTCGAACCCGAACATCGCGAGCGCGGTGAAGCCGTCGCGCGTCTGGTCGCGCTGGAAGAGGATTGGATAATGCGTCTGGACACGGCGGAACTCGCTGGGGACGGTGATGCACGCCATCACGGCGTCGCCCAGCGCATCCGACCGGTCGGTGCGGATCCGCAGGTCGCGGTGCTCTTCGGGCGTCAGGATCGCGTGGTCGGGCATCAGGCTCTCGTTTCCATGGTAGCGCTTGTCATCGCATGCCGCAGGGCATCGAGATAGGCGCGATTGGTCGGCAGGGCGGCGGCGAGCATGCGACCGTGCCGGTCGACCTGCTGCACGAGCATGTCGGCGGCCCCGCGCGCGCCCGTGCGGACTGGCGTGCGGCGCGGCGCGGGAAAGCCCATGCCGTAGAGCACGTATTGATAGCTCGCCGCGGGAAAGATCTCGTCGACCATCGGGAAATCGGCGTGCGACGGGGGATGGTCGGCCCAAAGCAGCAGTAGGTCGGCGAGACGCGGCGGGATCGAGCCGGGATCGCGGTGATCACGCCAATAGGGTTCGTCGCGCTGGCTGAGGACATAGTGCAGTTTGAGGAACTCGACGATCCGGTCCCAGCGATAGCGGAACAGCGTGTTGAAGCGCGCGGCGTGGAGATCCATCGTGCGGCGGGTCGCCGGGAAATTGTCGAGCAGCGCCTCGACCGACAGCTCGACGAGCACGATCGCAGACGCCTCGAGCGGCTCGAGGAAGCCGGCGGACAGACCGATCGCAAGGCAGTTGCGGTGCCAGAAGCGGTTGCGGTGGCGCGACTGGAACCGCAGGGGGCGAAAGTCGGGGAGTGGTGCGTCGGGGGCCGTCGCGCGCAGATAGCGGGTAAGCGTGTCCGCCGCCGCGTCGTCGTCGAGATGCGCGGACGAATAGACGCAGCCGATGCCGCGTCGCGCGGGCAGGCCGATATCCCAGATCCAACCCGCGGCGTGCGCGGTGGCATTGGTCTGCGACGCGATCACGCTATCGGCGGCGACCGGCAGCTGGACTGCGAGCGCGCGGTCGTTGAAGAGTTCGCGTCCGCGGTCGATCGTGCCGACGCCGTAATGCTCGCCGATCAGCAGTGCGGCATGACCCGTGCAATCGAGGAACAGGTCGCCTTCGATCCGGCCCGATACGCGCGTGCGGACCGCGGCGATGTCGCCATCGGCCGCGCCATCGACGCCGACGACATGGTCGCGCAGGTGGCGCACCCCGAGCCGTTCGGTCGCGTGGCGGGCGAGCAGGGCGGCGAACTTGCCGGCATCGAGATGATAGGCATAGTTCAGCGTGCCCGCATAATCGGGCATCGCGCGCTGACGCGGGGCAAGGTCCTGGCTGCAGACGGCATGTTGCGCGCAGAGCGCTTCGGCAAAGGCCAGACCGCTGTCGGACCAGGCCGAGGCGAGATCGCGGGGGGCTGCATCGGCGGGAGCCGTGAAGGGGTGGAGATAGCGGTCGTCGGGCGCGCCGGTGCGCCAGCCGTCGAAGCGCGATCCCTGTTTGAACGCGGCATCGCAGGCGAGGAGGAATTCGGTTTCGGAGATGCCGATCCGCTCGAGCGTGCGGCGCATCGTCGGCCATGTGCCTTCGCCCACGCCGATTGTCGCGACGTCAGGCGACTCGATCAGGGTAACCTGAAGCGGATGCTCCGCATCGCGGTCCGCGCGGGCGGCGATGAGGCACGCGGCGAGCCATCCGGCGGTGCCACCGCCGACGATCACGATCGAGGTGATCGCCCGATCCATGTCCAGCCCGTCAGTTTGCATGTCCGACACTGTCATTGTGTGCCGCCAAGGCGCCGAAAAGACCACCCCCCGCGGGGGAGTGGTCGTTCCGTAGGCCGGCTGCGCCGCGGATCAGAAGTTGAACCGCAGGCCGGCTGCGTAGCGGGCATAGCCCGGCTGCGCGAAGGTGGCGAAATTGTCCGACCGGCGATGACCGCGACGGCCCTGGCCGGTGAGGTTGATGACCTCGCCGAACACGGCGAGCCCCGTGGTGACCTGATAGCTCGCGCTGGCGTCGACCTGCCCATAGGATTCGACATAGAGCGGGTCAAAGGCGCCGCCGGCATAGAATTCGCCGCGCCAGTTATAGGCCACACGCGCTTGGATGCCGTTCTTGTCGTAATAGGCGACCGCGTTGGCGCTGTCGCTGAGCCCGGTCAGCGCGAACTGGCCGATGTTCGGATCGAGCGTGTTGTCATACTTCGCGTCGCCATTGACTATCGTGTAGTTCAGGATGACGCCGAGCCCGGTGTTCCAGAGCCTGTGCTGCAGCGCGAACTCCCACCCGTCGATATTGGCGGTCTGGTCGCTGTTGAACGGCTGGCTCAGCTGGAAGTTGAACAGATCGTCCTCGGGCAGACCGAAGATGTTGCCGTTCAGCAGACCGGAATCGCTGGTGCCCGTGACCTGCGACGAGGCGGGGAAGTTGCGCAGGATGTAGTCGCGAACCTGGAGGTTGTCCGTCGTTCCAAGTGCTGCGACCGCCTGACGATAGCGGGGGCCCGAGCCCGGGTTGCGCAGGTTGAACGCGGACGTGTTGACCTGCGTCGTGCCGATGAAGTTCTTCACGTCCTTGTTGAAATAGCCGACCGAGATGTAGCTTTCGGCACCGTAATACCATTCCGCCGACAGATCGATGTTCTTCGACTTGAAGGGGACGAGGTTCGGATTGCCCTGGCTGCCCGTGCCGCCGCCGATGCGCGGGTTGGAATCGATGTTAAGGCCACCCTGCAGGCTGCCGTAATCGGCGCGCGTGATCGTGTGGCTGTACGACGCGCGCAGCTTGACGTTGCGGAGCGGTTCGATGTCGAAATCGACCGCGGGCAACCAGTTGTGATAGCGGCCCTTCAGCGAGGTGAACGAATTGGCGCCGTAGGTGAGCGCGAATTCGTTCGCGCCCGTCCAGCGCGTACCGTTCGGGATCGGCACCAGCGCCGACGAGTTCACCTGCGTCTCGTCATAGCGGACGCCGCCGATGAGGTGCGCCGGCATCGAGAACATGTCGAACTTGCCGTTGAACTGAATATAGGGCGAGATCGTGCGTTCGCGGATGCGGCGATCGTTGGTGTAATTGGCAAGACAGGTGCCTTCCGCCGCGACGCCCGTCTGCGGTGCGCTGCAGATCGCATATTGCGAGCGCAGCAGTTCGGCCATCTGCTCGAAATTGAACGTGTAGATCGACGGCGGCAGCGCGGGATCGTTCGATCCGGCGACACCCTTGAACTTGTCGGGCAGGCTGGTGAGGTTGAAGAAATCGTCGGGCACGGCCGCCGCGCCGAACGACGCACCGCGCGGGTCGACACCGCCCCAGGTCTCGTTCTGGATGAAGCCGTAAGCCGAGCGCACCTTGTTATCGACATAGGAAAAGCCCCAGTCGATGCTGCTCAGGAAATCGCCGTCGTGGTCGTAATGACCCTTCAGCTGGAGCTGGTTGATCTCGTTCTTGAAATAGGCGTTGCGGAACGCGTTGCCGGTCGGCGTGATCAGCGACGCGTTCAGCGGGTCAATGCCGGGATACATCTGGTACGAGATGACCGGCAGGTCCTTCTCGAAATTGATCGTCTGCGACTGGACGCCGAAGATCGCGCCACCGATCGACGTGCTGCTGCCGTAATCATTGGTCGGCTTCGACACCGCGGTCGAATGATGCGCGTCGAGCGACATCGTGACGTTGCCGGGCGCTTCCCAGGTCAGGTTGCCGCCGAGCGACTTGTTCTCGGACTTGTTCGCGGTCAGCGAGCTGCTGTACGACAGATCCTTGCCGGGCGCGAAATTCTCCGAATAGAAGACCGGGCCAGCCGCGGGACCATCGGTCCAGGCGCTGCGCGTGTCGCCGAAGTTGAACCAGATACCGACGCTGCTGTTGCGGACTTCGACCTTGTTGCTCGAATAGGTGAAGTCGAGCGTGGCGGTCAGCGTGTCGGTCGGCTTGGCCTGCAGCACGAGCTGGCCATTGATGCGCTCGCGATCGATGTCGACGACATCGTAATTGGCGCTTTGCGGGATTTCGTAGACGTCGGTCGGGCCGGGACGGTTGGTAATGTTGGCACCGCCGGGCGTGCCGGGCTGGGCGAGCGTGCCCCAGTTGTTCTCCGCGCCGAGAAAGCCGTCGCGGAAGCCGACGCCCGCCGAATTGTTGCTCGCCTTGCGCCGCTGATAGGCGCCGCTGAGCAGGACGCCGATCCGGTCGTCGGCGAAGGTCGTGGACAGGATGCCCGACACTTCGGGGGTGATCGGATCCTTGCCGTTGCGCGAGCTGTCGAGCACGCCCTTGACGGCGACGCTGCCGCGCGTGCCGGGCTTGTCGATCGGACGCGGGGTGCGGATGTTGATCGACGAGCCGATCCCACCCGACGGGACCGCGGCGCGACCGGTCTTGTAGACCTCGACCGCGGCAACGCCTTCGGAGGCGAGGTTGGCGAAGTCGAACGAGCGCGAGGCGGGCGCGCTGGCGCCGTCGCCGAGCGTCGAGGTCGGCATCTGGCGACCGTTGAGCGTGACGAGGTTGTACTCAGGACCAAAGCCGCGGACCGTGACCGTCGAGCCTTCGCCGTTCGAGCGGTCGATCGAGACGCCGGTGATGCGCTGGAGCGATTCCGCGAGGTTGGTATCGGGGAACTTGCCGATATCCTCGGACGAGATCGCGTCGACCACGCCCTGGCCGTTGCGCTTGATGTCGATCGCCTCGCGCAGCGACGCGCGGATGCCGGTCACGACGATGTCGTCGGTGACCGCATTCGGATCGGCGGGCGTGGCGGGTGCGGCCTGCGGATCGATGTCGGACGGGCCGGGATTGCCGACCGTGGCTGCGGCATCCTGCGCCAGAGCGACGCCGGGGATGGCGGCGAGCGCCAGTGCCGATGTGCCGATGACAAGACGCGAAAGCGAGCGAGCCGTGAAGCCACGCATGGTAATCCTCCCTGTAGCCGACGCTATGAGTGCGCCTTCCGTGTGAACGTTCACTTTCCCTTTTCGCGATTCGTGTCAAGGATTTGGGCTGCTGGTTGTGAACGTTCACTAAATATGCTGTGAATAGTGACAATGGTGCCACAGCCCGGCCGGACGCGTGTCGCAGTCCGCAGGGGGAGGCGAAAAACCGGAAGGGAATGAGGATGTCGACGGGGTATCGGGCGCTGATGCTGGGCGTGTCGCTGATGGGGATCGCCGCCATGGTCGAGGCGCGCGAGACGCCTGCGAAGGTGGCTCCGCCCAAGGCGCCAGCGACGGCGGCGCAGGACGCCGGACCCGATGCGCGACGGCGTGCCGCGGCGATCGTCGCGCGGATGACGATCGACGAGAAGATCAAGCTGGCACACGGCCTGTTCCCGCCAATGGCGGCAGGCAAGACGACGGACACGCTGATCCCGTCGGCGGGTCATATCGACGGCATCGCGCGGCTGGGCGTGCCGCTGGTCCGCGAGAGCGACGCGTCGCTCGGCGTCGCCAATCAGGTCGAACAGCGCAAGGGCGACGTCGCGACCGCGTTGCCGTCCGGACTTGCCACCGCCGCGAGCTTCGACCCCGAAATCGCGCGCGCAGGCGGTGCGATGATCGGTGCGGAGGCGCGGGCGAAGCGGTTCAACGTGCTGCTGGCAGGGGGCGTCAACCTGACGCGCGATCCGTGGAACGGGCGCAACTTCGAATATCTCGGCGAGGATCCGCTGCTGGCTGGCTCGATGGCGGGGGCGCATATCGCCGGGGTCCAGTCGAACCACATCGTCTCGACGGTCAAGCACCTCGCGCTCAATGCGCAGGAGACCGGTCGCATGGTCGTCGACGCGCGGATCGGCGAGGCCGATCTGCGGATGAGCGACCTGCTCGCGTTCCAGATCGCGATCGAGCGCGGGAAACCGGGATCGGTGATGTGCGCGTACAACAAGGTCAATGGCGACTGGGCGTGCGAGAACAAGCATCTGGTGACCGACGTGCTCAAGCGCGACTGGGGCTATCGCGGCTGGGTGATGAGCGACTGGGGTGCGGTCCATTCAACTGCGAAGGCGGCCAATGCGGGGCTCGACCAGCAGTCGGGACAGGAACTCGACAAGGCGATCTACTTCGGCGCGCCGCTCAAGGCCGCGGTGGCCGACGGCAGCGTATCGCAGGCGAGGCTCGACGACATGATCGTCCGCTATCTGACCGGCCTGATCGAAACCGGCGCCTATGACACGCCGATGCCCGCCGCAGAGGCGCCGATCCCCTATGCGCGCCATGCCACCGTGGCGCAGGAGGCGGCGGAAGCGGGGATCGTGCTGCTCAAGAACGACCGCGAGATGCTGCCGATCGCGCGTACCGCCAAACGCATCGTGCTGATCGGTGGACGAGCGGACGTTGGCGTGCTGTCGGGCGGGGGATCGAGCCAGGTCCGCTCGGTCGGCGGCGCGCCGATCGAGATCCCGCTGACCTCGGGCGCGGCGATGTCGTTCGCGCGCTATACCTATCATGCCTCGTCGCCGCTCCGGGCGATCACCGCGGCGATGCCGGGCGCGGTGGTGACCTTTGTCGACGGCAAGGACACGGATGCGGCGGCGCGCGCCGCCCGTGACGCGGACATGGCGATCGTCTTTGCGACGCAGTGGACGACCGAGGCGCAGGACGTGCCGACGCTGTCGCTGCCCGACAATCAGGACGCGCTGATCGCGGCGGTGGCGAAGGCGCAGCCGCGGACGGTGGCGGTGCTCGAAACCGGCGGACCGGTGCTGATGCCCTGGATCGATGCGGTGCCGGCGGTGCTGCAGGCCTGGTATCCGGGACAGCGTGGCGGCGAGGCGATCGCGAACATCCTGACCGGCCGGGTGTCGCCGTCGGGCCGGCTGCCGATCACCTTCCCCGCCGCCGCGACCCAGGCGCCACGCCCGGCACCGGTCGGCCTCGACCGGCTGACGTCAGTCGACGCGCAGGCGGCCGCCAATCCGGCGAACGCCGCCGCGATCCAGCTCGAAAGCTTTCCGGTCGACTATGTCGAGGGCGCGGACGTCGGCTATCGCTGGTACGAGAAGCAGCGCCAGCGGCCGCTGTTCGCCTTCGGGCACGGGCTGAGCTTCACCAGCTTCGCCTATCGCAACCCGGTGGTGACCGGCGGCCGGCGGCTCAGCGTGACGTTCGACGTCGTCAATACCGGGCGCCGTGCGGGTGCGGACGTCCCGCAGATCTATGTCGCGCAGGCGGCGGCGAACGGGGCGGGGACGGCGACGCCGATGCGGCTTGCGGGGTTCACACGGCTGACGCTCAAACCGGGCGAGTCGCGGCGCGTGACGCTGACCGCGGAGCCGCGGGTCGTCGCGCAGTACGACACCGCGCTGCCGGGCTGGCGGATTGCCGGGGGCCGCTACCGCGTCGCGCTGGCGCATGATGCCGCGGACCGGTCGCAGCTGCTGACGACGACGCTCGAGCCGATGACGATGAAACCCTGACCGGGGCTTAGACCAGCGGCGGCGGGGGTGGTTCGGGAGTTGCCCGACGACGGCGAGCGGGTCACAAGGGCGCCATCGTGCCGCGTTCCGTTTTCTCTCCCCCGCATAGTCGGTTACCGTCGCCCACGCCGCGACCGGCAGCTTTCCTCCTCGTCTGCGCGCTCGCTTATGCGGGGGCGGTCGTCGGCTATCTGCCGCTGCTGACGCTGCTGCTGCCGATCAAGGTCGATCAGGTGGCGGGCGACGGTCGGCTCGATCTGCTGACGGTGACAGTGATCGCGGGAGCGATCGCGGCGAGCGTGGCGAATATCGGCTTTGGCTGGCTGGGCGACCGGTCGGTGAGCCGGGGCGGGGGCCGCCGCGGGATCATGGCGGGGGGCGTCGTCGCGACGATGGCGTCCTATGCGGGGCTCGCGGTCGCGACCACGCCTGCCTTGCTGGTGGCGGGGATCGTCCTGTTCCAGGTCGCGCTGAACGCGGTGATCGCGCCGCTGATGGCGATCATCGCCGAGGAGGTGCCCGATGGCCGCAAGGGGGTCGCGGGCGGGCTGCTGGCGATGGCCAATCCGGTCGCGGCGACGCTGTCCGCCGCGCTGGTCGGGGCGAGCCGGTTCGGCGAGCCGGCGCGGTTCGCGGTGATCGCGGTCACCGTCGCTGCGTGCACGCTTCCGCTCGTCGTCGTGCGCGGGACGCGGCAGGCGGGGGCGCCGCCGCCGGTGTTGCGGTCGATGCTGCGGCGCGATCTGCTGCTCGCCTGGACCGCGCGGCTGCTCGTGCAGGTCGCGGGCAGCGCGCTGTTCGTCTATCTGCTCTATTATTTCGAAACCGTCGCGCCGTCGGTACCGGAGTCGGTGCTCGCCGCGCGGATGGGGACGGTAATGATCGTCGCCTATAGCGTGCCGCTGCCGATCGCGGTGCTCGTCGGCCGGCTTGCCGATCGGACCGGGCGGACCAAGCCGTTCCTGTTCGCGGCGGCGCTGGTCGCGGCGGCGGGGCTGATCGCGATGATGGCGGCGCGCGACTTCACTAGCGGTGCGGCGGCGTTCTGCGTCTATACGGGCGGGACCTCCGTCTTCCTGGCGCTGCATGCGGGCTTTGCGATGCAGCTGTTGCCGAGCGCGCGGCACCGCGGGCGCGACCTCGGGCTGCTCAACCTCGCCAACACTCTGCCCGGGCTGCTCGGGCCGGTGATCACCTGGGCGCTGGCGACGCCGCGCGATTTCGACGCGGTGCTGATCGTGCTCGCAGTGCTGACGCTGGGCGGGGGGATGATCCTGCTCGCCGCGCGGGGGCGGCGCTGAGGCCGACGGCGATCAGCGGCGCGACCGGTTCGGGGCAGGGCGCCAGTAGCGGACATAGTCGACCGCCATGCGCTGCGGGAAGGCGGTGTCGTCGATCCCCTTCTGCCCGCCCCAGTCGCCGCCGACCGCAAGGTTGAGGATCAGGTCATAGGGCCGGGTGAACGGCCAGGCCGCCTTGCCGCCGGGCTGGTCATTGGCGACGCGCATGACCGCGCGGCCGTCGACGCCGATCGTGATGACATCGGCGCGCCAGTCGAGCTGATAGCGATGATAGCGGGTGCAGGCGGTCGCCACGCGCTTCTGCGCGCCGCGCTGCGTGCCCTTGGTGTGGTTGAACGCACCGCTGTGCACCGTCGCATGGACGACGTTCGGGTCCCATCCGACCAGCTCGACGATGTCGATCTCGCCCTCGTCGGGCCAGCGGCCGCCGCTTGGCAGCAGCCAGACCGCGGGCCAGCTGCCGCGACCGCAGGGCAGCATCGCGCGGACTTCATAGAAGCCATAGCCGCGTGGCACCCGAGAGACGAGCTTCGCCGAGCTGTAGCTCTGGCCGCCCCAGTCGGGGAAGCGCGCCTTGGACAGCGTCTCGCGACGCGCCTCGATGATCAGAGAGCCCTTTTCGATCCGTGCATTCCGGGGCCGGTCCTTGGCATAATATTGACGCTCGTGATTGGCCCAGCCCTCGGCATTGCGCGAGGTGTCGAACCGCCATTTGCGGCGATCGATCGTCCGCCCGTTGAATTCGTCGGCAAAGGCTGGCGTCGTCTTGGGCGTCGGCATCGGTGCGTCGAGCCCGTAATTGGTCGCACCGAGCGTCGCGGCCTGCGCGGCCAGCAGCAGGAGGATCATCGTGTCACCGCCGTCGGGGGCTTCGCAGCTTTGCACTTCGGGGCGGGGTCAGGACACATGGGCGGCGCTCTCCATCATGCCCCGGATCGTCGCCGCGATGTGCGGACGCTAGACGGTGGCGTGACGGGTCTAGGGCAGCCCCGCGGCAAGCTCAACCGGGCGGCTTCCCCACGCGCAGGGCGTTTCGCGGCGGGACGCCGTGCACACTAGAACTGGCCACCGATATTGAAGGTGATCAGCTTGCTGTCGTTGCCATCGGCCTTGAGCAGTGCCTTGGCGAGATCGATCCGCAGCGGGCCGAACGGGGAGGCCCAGTTGACGCCGATGCCGACCGACAGCCGCGGGCTGGCGCTATTGCCCGTATAGGTCTCGCGATAGGCGCCGAGCGAATAGCTGTAAGGCGTGCCGGTGTTGGTCGTCGTGCTTGCACCGGCGGAATCGAGGTAGAGCAGGTTGCCGGCGCTGTCGGTGTATTGACGCGTCGCGGCGACGCACGCGATCGAGGTCGCGTTCGCGGCGGCACAGCTGTCGGTCAGCGTCGGCGTCCTGCCGCCGAACACCGCGCCGACGTCCATGTAGACGGAGGGGCGCAGGCCGAGTTCGCGCGCGCCCGAGCCCAGCGGGAGCTCGACCTCGAGGCGGGCCTGGTAATAGGCCGTGCCGCCCAGCGCGGTCTGCGTGTTCGAACTGCTGTCGGTCGAGATCGTCGCAGGGATCGTGCTGGTGTCGTAATAGGTCCGCGTGACGCGCGGCCCGACGCCGCGGATATCGAAGCCGCGCATCTGGGGATCGCCCAGATAGAAGCGGTCGGTCAGTCGCACCTGCTGCCCGAGCCCCCTGATATAGCCGCCTTCGGCGTGCGCGGTGAGGATGAAGCGCGAGCCGAGATCGACATATTTCGAATAGTTGGCGGTGCTGCGGAGATACCGTGTGTCGCCGCCGAGGCCCGCGAAATCCTGGCTGACGCTGAATTTGCTGCCCTTGGACGGGCGGGTGCGGCTGTTCGTGCTGTCGAACACCAGCGAATAGCCGATCGACGAGGTCCAGCGATTGCCGACCGCGTCGCACAGATACTGGCCGGCGACCGCGGGATCGCACGCGCCGTTGGTATAATAGGTGTCCGCGTCGAGCGTGACCTGATCATAGGACAGGCCATAGCGTGCGGTGGCCGACCAATATTCGGTCAGCGGCACCGCCGCGCGGATCTGGAACCCGGTCGAGATCTGTTCATAGGTCGTGCTGTCGGTGTCGCCGGTGGTGCTGTACGAGCTGTAATCCCGCCGGAATATGTCGCCGCCCAGTGCGATGTTGGTGTCGAACAGATAGGGTTCGGTGAAGCCGAGATTGACCGATTTCGAATAGCTCGAATAGCTGACTCCGGCCCGTAGCTCCTGTCCCATGCCGCGGAAGTTGCGCTGGGTGATCGTGGCGGACGCGATGAAATTCTCCAGGCTGGAATAGCCGGCCGAGAGCTGAAGCTCGCCGCTCGATTTTTCTTCGAGGTTGGTCTCGAGGATGACGCGATCGGCCGCGGAGCCGGGCTTCTGCTTGATCTCCGTCTTGTCCTGGAAATAACCGAGCGAATTGATCCGGTCCTCCGAGCGTTTGACCTGGAAGCTGTTGAACGCGTCGCCCTCCGCCAGGCGGATCTCGCGCCGCACGACCTTGTCCTTGGTTTGTGTGTTGCCGTTGATCTCGACGCGTTCGACATAGGTTCGCTTGGCTTCGGCGATGTTGAGGTTGATCCCCATCGTCAGCGTGTCGGCGTCCTTCTGGAACTCCGGATTGACCTCGGTGAAGGCGTAGCCGAACAGGCCTGCGGTCTGGCTTAGGCTGTCGACCGCGTCCTCGACCTGCTTGGCGTTATACCAAGCGCCCTTTTTCAGCGGCAGCGTCGCGGCGAGCTTGCTGCTGTCGAAGTCGCGGATCTGGCTGTCGACGGTGACGGCGCCGAATGTGTAGCGTTTGCCCTCCTCCACCACATAGGTGATGATGAAGTCCTTCTTGTCCGGGGTGAGTTCGGCAACCGCGGACGTCACGCGGAAATCGGCATAGCCCTGCGTCAGATAAAATTGCCGCAGCTTCTGCTGGTCGTAGCTCAGGCGATCCTGGTCGTAGCTGGTTGCGGACGACAGCATGCGGCTGAGCCGTGCCTGTTTGGTCGCCATCTGCCCGCGAATTTGTGCGTCCCAAAACACGCTGTTGCCGAGGATGTTGATCTGGCGGACCTTCGATTTCGGGCCCTCGCTGACCTCGAAGACGATGTCGACGCGGTTCTGATCGAGGCTGACCATCTTCGGATCGACCATCGCGGCGAAGCGGCCCTGCCGGCGATAGAGTTCGACGATCCGCGCGACATCCTGCCGCACCGCGCTGCGCGTGAAGATCTGCCGCGGTGCGAGCCTGATCTCCTTGGTGATCTTGTCGCTCTTGAGCGCCTTGTTGCCCTCGACGACGATGCGGTTGACGATCGGGTTCTCGCGGATGCGGACGACGATATTGCCGTCCTCGACGCCGGCGATCGAATAATCGGCGAACAGGTCGCTCGCCTGAAGATCCTTGAGCGCCTGATCGAGCGTCTCCGCCGTATAGGGGATGCCGGCGCGCAATTTGGTGTAGCTCAGCACGGTCTCGGGCTCGATCCGCTGCGCGCCCTCGATGCGCAAGGTTCGGATCGTCCGGACGGCGGCACCGGCTGGTGGCGTCGGGGCGGGGGGCTTCGCATGCTGGACGGGCGCTGCGACCGCCGTGCCGCCGATCGTGCCGGCCAAGGCTAGGGCCATCGTACTGGCGCCAAATTCGAACATCATGGGGAGGTCTCCGGGTGAGACCGGGCGCCTGGGCGGGCGATGTTTCCGGCGGATGGCGCGCGCCGGCCGGATTGCAACACTGGGTCACCAACGAGCGCGACCGCGCGGTCGCCGGGACCGGCTGACACATGGAGCAAGTGGCGGGAAATGTTCGGGACATGGTCGCTGGCTAGAGCGCCGTGCGGGCCAATCGGCTCGCCCCTTCATCCTGCGAGGACCATCGCCATGCGTGTCGCCATCAAATCCGTCCCGTCATCCGCGCCGATCAGCGCGCCGACGCTGCCGCCGCTCGTCGACAATCCGTTCGCGCCCGAAGTCTTCGCCACGGGGCTCGCCGGGCTCGCCAATCTGTCGGGCGTGATCGTGCTGACGCTGGAGAGCGCGCGGTGCGATCACACGCGCGACGCGCCGTCGGTCGAGCGGGTCGTCGTCGGGCGGGTCGCGCTGACCAGCGGGGCTGCGCAGGATCTGGTCGCGGCGCTGAACCAGTTCCTCGAGCAGCAGGGGCTGAGCCCAAGCAAGGCGATGGCCGCCGGGTCGACGTTCCAATGAGCCGCGCGACCGTGCCGCCCCAAGCCGGTATACGCGGGTCGTCGGCCACCGGCTTGGCCGTGGCGATCGAAGCGCTGCGGTTTGGCGTTCGAGTACAGAGCCGAGCTGTGGGTCAACGCGTGCGGAGCGTGACCGTCGTGTTCCGCCGACCGGCGGCGTGATGCTTGGCTGATGTCCGCGCTGCGATCAAAGACACGATACAGTCTTGCTTGCGACATGGTTTGTAACAAACCGTGGCTGCCTAACAACAGGTCGAACGCATGACGGTTCGATGACGACTTAGCCGTTGTCGACCCCGTCAAATCCCTGCAGCTTTGCCGGACGGACCATATCCGTCATCGCAAAAAATGCCGCGCAACCCAAAGTGTTGCGGCTCAGGGAGTATCACCATGCGTCTGGACTTTCGCAAACGCCTTCTGGCGTCCACGCTTCTGCTTGGCTTAAGTGCACCGGCCGTCGCGCAGACCGTCGACCCGGCTACGCAGGCGGTGCCTGACGACGCTGCGCCGGCCGATGGCGAGACGATCGTCGTCACCGGATCGCGGCTGGGCGGTCTCCAGTTGCAGCAGGCGTCACCGATCGCGGTGGTCAGCGCGCAGGACTTCGCACTGTCGGGCCAGCCCAATGTCGAGAATGTCCTGAAGGACCTGCCGCAGCTCGTGCCGAGCACGACGGGGGCGTCGAACAACCCCGGGGGCGGCGTGGCGACCGCGGATCTGCGCGGGCTGGGTTCGACGCGAACGCTCGTGCTCGTCGATAACCGTCGCTACGTCGCCTATGACTCGAACCAGGTCGTCGATCTGAACACCATCCCCGCCGGGCTGATCGAACGCGTCGACATCGTCAGCGGTGGCCGGTCCGCGGTCTATGGCTCCGACGCGATTTCGGGCGTGATCAACTTCGTCATGAAGAAGGATTTCAGCGGCGCGGAGGTGAATGCGAACTACCGCATCAACGAAGCGGGCGATGGCGGCACGTTCAACGGCAATTTGCTGCTCGGGGGCAATTTCGAGGACGGGCGCGGCAATGCGACGGTCTATTTCGATTATACCAAGCGCAACGGCATCCTTCAGTCGGCGCGCGACTATTCGCGACAGGCGCAGGTCGATGATGGCGAGGGTGGCCTGATCGCAGGCGGGTCGGGCTCGATCGAGGGCACGCGGTTCGCGATCGGCGGGGTGAACCGCAAGTTCGAACGCGACGGGAGCTTTTCCGCCTATAGCGCTGCGACCGACGCCTATAATTATGCGCCGTCCAACTATCTGCAGGTCCCGCAGGAGCGGTTCCTGATGAGCGCGCAGACGCATTACGACGTCAGCGATGCGCTGACCGTCTATGCCGAGGGCCAGTTCATCAACAACCGCGTGAAGAACCAGCTTGCGCCGACGCCGTTCACCGGGTCGGTCTCGCTCGACGCCGATTCCTCGTTTCTCTCCGCAGGCTCGCGCGCGCTGCTCCAGGGGCTCGATACGGATGGCGACGGCTATGTCACCTCGACCATCTACCGACGGCTGAGCGAGGTCGGCAATCGCGTGTCGAGCCTCGACAACACCGCCTATCGCACCGTGCTGGGCGCGAAGGGCGATATCGGTGGCGGCTGGAACTACGACGCCTATTACAGCTATTCGCGGACCAAATCGATCGAGAGCCAGACCGGCAACGTCTCGCGCAGCCGCGTGCTCCAGGCGCTGCGGACGACCTATGACACCGGCGGCAATCTGGTGTGTTCGGATACGAGCAACGGCTGCGTCCCGCTGAACATCTTCGGGGCGGGCAACATCAGCGACGCGGCCGCTGCGTTCATCACCATCCCCGTCCAGAATTCGAGCACGATCAGCGAGCAGGTCGCCAGCGCGTCGATCTCGAACCGCGAGCTGTTCGATCTGGGTGCGGGCCCGGTCGGGATCGTGTTCGGGACCGAATATCGCCGCGAACAGGGCAGCTACAATCCCGATTTCTCGCTGTCGTCGGGCGACGTGGTCGGCTTCAACGCGGGCGAAGGCCTGGGCGGCGGGTATAACGTCAAGGAAGTCTATACCGAGGTCGCGGTACCGTTGCTCGCGGATCTGCCCTTCGTGAAGAAGCTCGAGGTCAACGGCGCCTATCGCTATTCCTATTATTCGACCGCGGCGAAATCGGTGAACACCTATTCGGGTGGTGCGGTCTGGTCGCTGATCGACGACATCGCACTGCGCGGCCAATATTCGAGGGCAGTGCGTGCGCCGACCGTTTCGGACCTGTTCAGCGGCGCGTCGCAGGATTTTCCCGCCGCGACCGATCCGTGCACGACCGCGGTGGCGCTGACGAACACCAATCTGAATGCGAGCTGCCTGTCGAACGGTGTCGCGGCGTCGGTGATCGGCACCGCCTATGACGGCGGCAGCACGCAGATCCAGACGGTGAACGGCGGCAACCCCGCGCTGCGCGAGGAGACGTCCGACACCTATACCGCGGGCATCGTGCTCCAGCCGCGCTTCCTGCCCGGCTTCTCGTTCACCGCGGATTACTACAAGATCAAGATCGCGAACTATATCTCGACGGTCGGCACCACCAACCTGATCCGCGCCTGTTACGGCGACGCGGACAATGGCTACACGCCCTATGACGCGAGCTATTGCGGATCGTTGCCGCGCGACGCGAACAGCTTTGCGATCACCGATGCGGCCAACACGCTGGCCAATACGGGGGGCGTGACGACGCGCGGGGTCGATTTCGAGGCGCGCTACGGCCTGCCGCTCGGCTTCGGCGCGTTCGGCAGCGACACCAGCCGGCTCGACCTGCGCTTCAGCGGTACGCGGCTGATCGCGTTCGACTATAACCCGCTGGCGGCGATCCCCGACCTGACGATCGACTGTGCGGGCAAGTTCGGCCAGACCTGCGGCAATCCCTATGCGAAATGGCGGCTGTCGACGCGGGCGACCTATTCGACCGGGCCGATGACGGTATCGGTGCTGTATCGCCATCTGTCGGCGGTGAAGGACGACGACAGCGCGACGACCTATGCGGTCGAGCGGATCAAGGCCTATGATTATTTCGACCTGACCGCGGCGTTCCGGATCAAGGACGGCTTCACCTGGTCGGTCGGGGTCAACAACCTGTTCGACAAGCAGCCGCCGATTCTGGGCGACAACCAGCAACAGGCGAACACCTATCCGTCGACCTACGACCCCTATGGCCGTGCCTTCTTCGTCAGCACGAACGTAAAGTTCTAGGGGAGGCGAACCGTACAACTGTTAAAAGCCCCGCCATCCAGCGTGATGGCGGGGCTTTTTCCCGTCTGTCGTCCGGGGGGCAGCTCGCTGAAATATTCGGGACAAACCGCGCTGCGATATCCGGCCCGACGGAATGAACCGGGGAGCCAGCCATGTCGATGCCATCACCGCGCACCACCGATTGCAGCGTCGGGCGTCATCTGCCCCGGTCGCGGCACCGCGATGTCGCCGGCGCGTCGATCCAGCGCGCCGCCTGCCGTGGATGCGGGGCGACGATCACCAAATCCGCGCTGAGCCGGCGCTGGATCATATCCGGGATGCTCGGCTGACACCGGCGCCGGAACGGGGAAAGTACGATGACGATGATTATGACGAAACCGCGTTCGGCACGCTGGCTGGCCGCGATGCTGCTGCTCGGTGTGACCTGCACTGCCAGTGCCGAGCGCCCGCGTGGGCCGGAGCGTGGGCCCGCAAATGTCGACGCGATGCAGGCCCGGGAGGCTGACGATATCGCGCTGCTGCTGCACCTGCGGCCCGATCAGCGTGGCGCGCTCGTTGCGTTTCTGTCCGCCTGGGGGCCGCCTCCGCCGCCGCGCGATGGCGGGGAGGGGCCGAACATGCGCCCGGGCCCGTCGATGCCGGGTGGCGAGGATTTCGCCCGCCATCTCGAACGGTTCGAAGCGCAGGCGACCGCGCACGCAGCGCATGACCGGTCGCGCTTGATGGCAGCACGCAGCTTCTACGACAGTCTCGACACGCCGCAGCGCGCGGGGTTCGAGGCGCTGATGCGGCTTCGCCATGCGCCCCCCGGTCCGGGTGGGCCGGGTGGTCCGTTGGGGGCCGGGCCGCCACCCGGCTGATGCGGCATGTCAGCGCGCGGGCGTCAGCGTTGGAGTCCCGAGTTGGTCGTCGCCGTTGCGCCAGGTGTCGCCGCCCGCGCGCGGCACTTCGCGACGCCGGATCGCGCCGTCGCCATTGCGGTCGAGCGCGGCGAACCGGTCGGCGGCGGCCTTGGCGAACTCTGCCCGGTCGACGCCGCGGTTGAAATCCAGATCCGCCGACGTGACCGGCTCGGGCAGGTCGAACAGCCCGAAGCGACCCGCGCCGATCCGCAAGGTCGCGTCGGCGGTGCTGGTGCGGCGGCTGGCGGCGTTGCCACGCTTGCCGGATCCGGTGTCGGGACGTCCCCCCGATCCGCCGCGTCCTCCACCGCGGACGCGGATTTCGGGGACGAGGATGTTTTCGTACCAGGCGATGTCCTCAGGATCGATCTCGCCATCGCGGCCGCGGTCGAGATGCGCGAAGACCCGGGTCGCATCGGCCTGAAACTCCGCGCGGGTGATCCGGCCATCGCCGTCGCGGTCGGCGCCCTGGAACCATAATGCCTGCGCGGCGCCGGCCTTCTGGGTCGAGCGGAACGGCTCGCCCATCGGGCTGATGAACAGCTGGCCGCGGCCCTGTTGCGGGCGCTGCCGGGCAGGTCGCGCCGGCTCGGGGCTCAACTGCGCTGTTGCCGCGGCATTCGGGGCGGGCGCCAGCGCGGCCAGCATCCCGCCGGCGATCACCGTCCATGCGCGCATCGACATCGGTCTTCTCCTGTTTCGGCGCCGGATCATGCCGGCAGAATGACGCGCACGATCAGACCGCCTTCGGGGCGATTCTCCAGTGACGCGGCACCGCCATGCGCATGCGCCACCGCGCGGACGCTGGCGAGCCCGAGGCCAGTGCCACCGGTATCGCGGTTGCGCGACCGCTCCGCCCGGAAGAACGGCTCGAAGGCATGCGACGCATCGGCGGCGGAGAGGCCCGGACCACGATCGCCGACCTCGATCACCACCGTGTCGCGGTCGCGGTAAAGTTGGACCTCGGCATGCCCGGCATATTTGACGGCATTGTCGACCAGATTGACCAGCAACGCCTTGAGCGCGGGGGCATCGCCGTCGATCGCGAGCGACGGACCGGGAGCCAGCACCACCTGCTCGCCGCGGTCGGCATAATCATCGGTGATGCTTTCCGCGAGCGAGCGCAGGTCGAGCCGCTGGCGGCGGACATGCCGGGTCATGTCGCGGACGAACGCCATCGCCGCGCCGATCCGCTGGCTCATCTCCTGGATATCCTCCTCGCTCGCCTCGCGGATCTCGTCCGGCGCCTTTTCGAGCCGGAGCGCGAGACGCATCAGCGGCGTGCGCAGATCGTGTGCGACCGCGGCGATCAGCGTCGTGCGATCCTCGACATAGCGATTGAGCCGCTCCTGCATGACGTTGAAGGCGGTCGCGGCCTCCATGATCTCGGGCGGTCCGGTCAGCGGGATCGGATCGGCGCGGGGATCGCGACCGAGCCGGTCGGCGGCGGCGGCGAACAGCGCGACCGGCCGGGCGATGCGCCGCGCCAGCACCAGCGCGACCGGTGCCGCGACTGCCATCGCGACGAGGAACCACAGGATCAGCCGCGCCTGCCACAAGCCGAACGCCGGCCGCGCCGGGCGGATCGTCCGCCACTGGCCATCGGGGGCATGGACCCAGACGACGAACGCGCCGAACAGCGTGTTGTCGACGACCGACTGTGGCGGCATCTTGGGCATGCCCATCGGCATGGGCGGACGAAACGCGCCCGCCATCAAGGGGGGGCCATAGCGCCGCGCCTCGACGATCACCGCGCGTGCCGGCACGCCCAGATCGGCGGCGATCACCCGGCCGAGATGGCGATCACGCGCATCGCCCTGCTCAGTCGGCGGGGCGGTCGCGACCGCGATCGTCAGCAGCCCGCTCGGGTCGCGTCCGGCACGCACGACCGAGGCGATCCGGCTGGTCGAATAGACCACCGGCGTCGGCGGCGGGACGAGCAGGACGGCGGCGAAATTGAGCAGCTGGACGAGCAGGACGGTGAACAGGATGAACGCGAAGATCCGCAGGAACAGCGGCCAGCGTCGTGGATGCCCGACCCTAGCGCCGACGGGTGTCGCGCCGGCCGTGCGTGGCGGCGTGGTCACAGCCGGATCACGCGGGGAACGAAGAAATAGCCTTCGTTGCGGATCGTCCGGATGATCTCGTCCCCGCGCGAACGCAGCTTGCGTCGCAGCCGGCTGACCTGGACGTCGATCGCCCGGTCGAACGCGTCGGTGTCCGGGCCCCGCGCCGCCTCCAGCAACGCGTCGCGCGCGAGCACCCGGCGCGGACGCTCGACAAAGGCGCGCAACACCGCGAATTCGCCATCGGTCAGGTCGACGAGCATGCCGTCGCCGTCGAGCAGCTCGTGCGCGGCAAAATCGACCCGCCAGCCGAGAAAGCCGTAGCTGCGTCCGGTTTCAACAGCCGCGCCATTGCGTTCACGCAGTGCGGCGCGGACGGTGGCGAGGATCTCGCGCGGGCTGCACGGCTTGGTCAGATAATGGCTCGCGCCGATCTCGAGCCCGAGGATCCGGTCGGGTTCGTCGCCCAGTGCGCTGAGCATGACGACGGGGGGGGCGCCCTTGCGGGTCAGGCGGCGACAGGCCGCCAGACCGTCCTCGCCCGGCATCATCACGTCGAGCAGGATCAGCGCGATCGGATGCCGTGCGAGCGCGACGTCCATTTCCTGCGCATTGGTCGCGGTTTCGACGCGGTACCCGTGCATCCCCAGACTCTGCGCGAGCAGCGTCCGGATCGCATGGTCGTCATCGACCACGAGCAGCATCGTATCGGCGGGTTCGGGAGCGGCGCAGTGCATCGCCGGCCACTATGCCACGTATGTGTTCGCGATGTTTCAGCGATTTCGCATCATGCCACGCCACCGCCGGTCGTTGCCGGCGCGACGGATTGCGCAACATCCAGACATATGCCGGAAAGAACTGACCTGCAGGCGAGGCGCATGATTTTGACCAACAGCGTTTCCGTCGCCGTGCCCGGCCCTGATCTCCATGCCGGCACGCGAGGGGCGGATGACAGCGCGCGGATCGTCATCGTCGACGACGATCCCGGGCTGCGCGAGTTGCTGACGGGGTTTCTGGTCGATCACGGCCTGCGCGCCGAAGCCGTGGCGAGCGGCGCCGCGCTGCGAACCCGGCTCGCGCATCGCCCCTGCGATCTCGTCGTGCTCGACATGATGATGCCCGGCGAGGACGGGCTGTCGGTGCTGCGCGCACTGACCCAGACGCAGGATCCGCCGCGGGTGATCATGTTCTCCGCGCTGTCGAGCGAGATCGACCGGGTCGTCGCGCTCGAGCTGGGCGCGGATGACTATGTCACCAAGCCGTCGAGCCCGCGCGAGATCCTCGCGCGGATCCGGTCGGTCCTGCGGCGGCAACGGGCGCAACTGGCCAGCGGCGCGTCGCCCGATCCTGCCGACCCCGCGCCGATCGAGCGACCCGTTGGCGCCGCAAGTCCCGTGCAGAGCCACGATCTGGTCGGCTTTGCGGGCTGGGCGCTGAACTGCCGGATGCGGACGCTAACCGCACCCGACGGCACCAATGTCCGGCTGACCGATGGCGAGTTCCAGATGCTGCATCTGTTCGTGGCGCAACCGCAGACGATCCATTCGCGTGACGACATGATCGCGACGCTGGGGCGCAGCGACGGCCCGGCGAAGGGACGCACGATCGACGTCAATATCAGCCGGCTGCGGCGCAAGGTGCAGCGGCACGACCGCACCGAACTGATCCGGACGGTACGTGGCAACGGCTATATCTTCATGCCGGACGTGTCCCCGCTCTGAGCGGCGGACGGACCCGGTCGGCGCGTTGCGGGCTGCGGCCAGGAAAATAGCGTTGGGGCGGGATATTGGCGCACGCCGCGACGTTCATGTCCGACCACGGCTTCCCCAGCGTCGAATACCCGGCCTGGTGGGGGGCAGAGACGCGATCGGACAGATACTTCCATGGCCAAGACCCTTGCCGCATTGGCCAGCGACGTGCTGCGCGCCACCACCCGACCCGCGCGCGACGATGTACGCGACGGGGTGCGCTATGACGGCTATCTGCGGCTGGAGGATTATGGCGCGCTCGGTGACGGGCGGTCGGTCGCGCTGTCGGGGGCGGACGGGTCGATCGACTGGTGGTGCGTGCCCAATCTCGATTCTCAGCCGCTGTTCGACCGGCTGCTCGATCCGGAGGAGGGGGGACGGTTCAGCATCACCCCGACCGAGCCGTTCACCGTCGAGCGCCGCTATCTGCCCGGCAGCAACGTGCTCGAGACGCTCTTCATCACGGATGGCGGTCGCGCGCGGCTAACCGAATCGATGAACAGCGGTACGGCCGGGCGGCTGCCCTGGACCGAACTCGCACGCCGGATCGACGGGCTCGACGGTGCCGTCCGGTTCAGAATCGAGATGCGCCCGGGGCGCAGGGCCAGCGGGGCGAGCCCCTATCAATCGAAGATCGGCGAATATCCGGTCTTCCATGTCGACCGCGTGCTGGGGCTGTTTCTGCACAGCGATGGCGTCGTCGTGGAGCGCGCTGACGAGGCGGTGACGGGCGTGCTGACGGTCGCGCAGGGGCAGCGCGAGGTCGTCGCGATTGTCGCGGGTGAGGACGAGCCGCTGGTCGTGCCGACGATCGCCGATATCGACGAGCGGATCGATATTTCGGACGCGGAATGGCGGCAATGGTCGCACCGGATCGACTATGACGGCGAACGTCGCCCCGCGTTCATCCGCAGCGTCCTTGCGCTGAAGCTGCTGCTCTATTCACCGACCGGTGCGATTGCAGCCGCCGCGACGACCTCGGTTCCCGAAGGGATCGGCGGCAAGAAGAATTACGACTATCGCTACGCCTGGATCCGCGACGCCGGCTATACGATCAAGGCGTTCCTTGCCGCGGGGGCGCAGATGGAGGCCAAGGCGGCGTTCACCTGGCTGTTGAAGCGACTGGGCGAACACGGCCCGCGCGTCTGCTATACGCTCGACGGCGCGCTGGTCCCCGATCTGAGCGAAATCGACGTGCCGGGATATCGGCGGTCGAAGCCCGTGCAGGTCGGCAACACTGCGACCGACCAGAACCAGCACGGCGTCTATGGCGACATATTCGAGACCGCCGCCCGCTTCGTCAGTTGCGGCAATATCCTCGATGCGTCGAGCGCCGAACTGCTGTCGCATTTGGCGGACCGGTGCGCGGACGCGTGGCGGCAGAAGGATGCCGGCATCTGGGAGCTCGAGGAGTCGCAGCATTACACCATGTCGAAGATCAGCTGCTGGCAAGCGCTGGCGCGTGCGGTCGAACTGGCGGACCAGGGGCAGTTGCCGACCACGTGCCGCGATCGCTGGTCGCGCGAACGCGACCGGATCGCGCAGTGGATCGAGGATGAATGCTGGTCCGAGACCAAGCAGGCGTTCGTCTTCTACCCTGGCAGCGACAAGCTCGACGCGTCGCTCGCGCTGGCGGTGCGGTTCGGCTTCGACGGGCGCGAGCGGCTGGAAAAGACGCTCGACGCAATCGACCGCGAACTGGGGGCGGGGCCCTATCACTATCGCTACAGCGACGTGTGGTCAGAGGAAGGGTGTTTCCTGGCGTGCACCTTCTGGATGATCGAGGCGCGTGCGCTGCTTGGTCAGCGTGATCGGGCGGAGGCGGCGCTTGCGGGCATTTCCGAAGCGCTCGATCGCGGCGTCGGGATCATGACGGAAATGGCCGATCCGAAGACGGGCATGTTTCTCGGCAACCTGCCGCAGGGTCTATCGCACCTTGCGCACGTCATGGCGCTCGACGTGCTCGGCGGACAGGACGCCTGCTAGCGGCGGGGCGGCGCGGCGTTTTGCAGCCCCGCCGTCAGCCTGTCGTCGGACGTGTCAGCCCGCGTCGACGCCCTGTTTGCGCGCGCCGGTGATCATGCGCGCGGCGATCTGACGGACACCGGCATCATCCTTGGTCTCGTCGGTCGCCGGGTCGCCGAGATGGTCGAGGCTGGCTTCCATGAAGTCGAGCAGCCCCGGGTGCTGCGCCTCGACATATTCCATCAGTTTGAACAGCAGATGTTCGGACGCGATCTCGCGCTGGCGGGCCATGATGGCGGTGGTGTCGGTCATGTCGGATTCCATGGTGTCGGGGAGGGAGTGGGGGACGGTTGCGGGGGCGGGGCGGTCATCGTGGAGTCCGCCCCGTCCTCACGGCGTTTAGCGCTCTGCCACCTCGGAGGCGTCGAATTCGGCGAATGCGGCCTTGATGTCGCTGGCGCGCCCGGCGTCCGCGATATCGACCGAAACGATGATCTTGCCCTCGAGCGCGGCATCGGCGCGCGACGCGGGCGTGGGATTATCGCCTGCGGTGTCGGCGCCCGCGCGTTCGTCGCCAGCGCTGTTGTCTGCGCCGTCGGTCGTGATGAAGATGTCGGTCCGCTCGACCTGCATTTCCTGGACGAGACGTTCCACCGTCATCTCGGCTTCGCGGCGCGTGTCGAACTTGGCTTTGAGAGTGGTCGGCATCAATGGCTCCTCGGGATGCGAAAGGTCCTGCACGACGGGCTATCGGCCGTCCTGCAACGCGTGATGACAACGCGCATCGGCGGATTTCGCCCAGCCGTTTCGAAGAATTTGACCCGGCGGCAAAGGCCGATCGCCGATTTAGGGCTCGCTCTGCCGGACCGGGCGAACAAGACCTGCTTCCGTGCGTTACACGGTGATTCCGGGAGGTGACGCCATGATGCAGGATGATGAACGCTGGATGCGCGAGGCGATCGCGATCGCACGGTCGAAGGGATCGGATCCGTCGACCTCACCGCTGGGCTGCGTGATGGTGCTCGACGGCAAGATGATCGCGGGCGAACGCAACCAGACGCATGAGCTTCCGGACGCGACCGCGCACGCCGAGATGATGGCGATCCGGCGCGCCTGCGAGGATACGGGCGAACTCGAACTGCGCGGGGCGACACTCTACTCGACACTGCAACCCTGCGGGATGTGCACGATGGCGTCGATCTGGTCGAAGGTCGGGCGCGTCGTCTATGGCGCGGGCCGCGACGACGTGCATCCGATGTATTTCGAGGCGAAGCACGTCGATACGCTCGCCTTCATTCACGACGCCTATCGCGACGACATCGTCATCGAGGGCGGGTGCCTGAAGGCCGAATGCGCCGTGCTTTATTATGGCCCGGACGCGGAGCTGCCGACCGACGAACAGGCCAATCTCTGACCTGAGGCGATGCGTCGGGTCGGGGTTTGCCGACGCTCATGCCGCAACCTCGGTGGCGGCCTGGGCACAATAGCGATCGACGAACGCCTGGTGCGCGGGCAGCCGATCGACCTGTTGTGCGATCCCCGCCTTCAGCTCCGCGAGTGACGATCCGAGCCGTTCGGGCGGCATCATCCGCGCGAGGCGATGCCAGTCGCGCGGCTCGAGACGCTGGCCCAGCATGACCTGGGTCCAGGAACTGACGCGGAACAGGTCGTCCGGCGACTGATAAGCCTGCGCGGCATCGGTGAACAGCGCGATGCGCTCCGCCAGCGTGTCGGGGATCGGCATTGCGGCACAGGCCTTCCAGAACGGTTCGCTGCGCTGATTCAAATGATAGTGGAGGATGACGAAATCCCGGACGCCTTCGATCTCGCGCCGCGTCTGCGCGTTGAACTGCGCGACGACCGCAGGGCTGATCCCGTCGAAGGGGAAGGCGCGGAGCAGCCGGGTCAGCGCGGTCATGACGAGATGGATGCTGGTCGATTCGAGCGGTTCGACGAACCCGCCGGCGAGGCTCAGCGCGATGCAATTGCCCTCCCATGCGCGCAGGCGACGACCGGTCGTGAAGCGCAGCAGGCGCGGGTCGGTCAGCGGTTGACCCTGGACGGACGCCAGCAGACGGTCCCGGGCCGCATCATCGGAGAGGTACTCGCTCGAATAGACGATGCCGTTGCCGACGCGGTGCTGGAGCGGGATCCGCCACTGCCAGCCGGCATCATGCGCGATCGCGCGGGTATAGGGCCGGGCGGGCTCGACCGACGTCGTCTGCACTGCGAGCGCACGGTTGGCGGGAAGCCAGTGGCTCCAGTCTTCATAGCCGACACCCAGCGCATCACCGATCAGCAGGCCGCGAAACCCGCTGCAGTCGAGAAACAGATCGCCTGCGACACGCGAGCCGTCGGCGAGGATGACCGCATCGATATGGCCGGTCTCGGCCGAGCGATCGATCCCGGCGATCCGTCCCTCGATCCGGGTCAGCCCCGCGGTCTCGCAGCGCTCGCGCAGGAAGCGGGCATAGCGGCCCGCGTCGAAATGATAGGCATAGTTGAGCTGCGGACCCTGCTGACCGATGGTGAAGCGGCGCGCCTCTGCGGCCTGGAGTTCGAGGCAATAGTCGCCAAAGTCGCCGGGCAGACCGTTGGCGCGCGCTTCGAGCCAGAAATGCTGGAAGTCGCCCATCCAGGTGGACCGCCCGACATCGCCGAACGAATGGACATAGCGATCGTCGGGGCGTGCCCAGCCCTCGAACGCGATGCCGAGTTTGAACGTCGCGCCGGTGGCGGCCATGAACGCGCGCTCGTCGAGGCCAAGCAGTGCATGAAAGGCCTGGACCGTGGGGATGGTCGCTTCGCCGACGCCGACAGTGCCGATCTCGTCCGACTCGATCAGCGTGACGTCGACCAGCGCGCCGAGTTGTCGCGTCAGCAGCGCCGCGGCGAGCCAGCCGGCGGTGCCGCCGCCGGCGATGATCACACGGGTTTTCGGCGGGGTATCCATCGCATATCCCTTCATCGATTGAGCCGTTGCAACAGCGTGGCGCGCAGCCTTCGCGCGGCCATCGCATCCAGCGGCGCGAGTGCGCCCCGTGCGTCTGCCGGGAGATGCGCGCCGGCGCGGGCCGCATCGCCGAAGACATAATAGTCGAACAACGCCTGCCACCCGCGCTTCTCATGCTCGGGCCGGTCGCGCAGGCTGAGCAGGCCGTGCAGCAACGTGTTCTGCGGCGTGTCCATGAAGCGCGGCGTCGGGTTCCACCAATAGTTGATCATCGCGTTGAACGGATCGAGCGCCTCGACCTGGTGCCACCACAAGGCCGGGTAGATGAGCGCGTCGCCGGGCTCCATCTCCGCGACTTCGGCCACCGCCAGCGCATCGGCAAAGCCGGGATGGCGGGTGAAGTCGGGCGCATCGAAATTGACCATCGAGACGACCTGGCCCGCGGGCGTCGGTTCGAGCGGCCCCGGATAGAGGTTGGCGACCTGCTCGGGCGGGAAGAGCGTGAAGCGCCGCCGCCCGACCAACGTGACCGCAATGTTGTTCGACATGTCGTGATGCGCCGAGGCGGTCGTCCGGTTGCCGATCCAGATACTGACCAGCGGCGGATGCGCGATGAGTTCGGGATCGCCGAAGGGGAGCACTGCCTGGTCCCGGAGGCCGGGGAGGTACTGATCGATGTCGGTCGAACCGATATAGATGCTGGGCGCGGCGGCATCGTCGATGCCGGCGAGAAGCTGGTCGAGATAGGCGGACAGCGATCCGCGCTCGCGGGTGAAGTTGAGCGCGGTGCAGTCGGCCGTGTATCCGAAACGGCCGCCGATCGCGGGGTCGCCGATATAGGCCGTCACCGGCTGGCCGCCATCGAACCGCTTGAGCCAGCCTACCGCGGCCGCGGGACCCTGACGCGCCGCAGCGACGAGCGGCACGTCGCGGGCAAGACCGCGCAGGATCGTCGGGCGGCCCTCCGCGATCAGATCGGCGACGGGCAGGGTCCGCGCGTCCGCCCCTTCGATCACGCGTGTCCGGCGGGTGATGGCGGGCACCGGGGTCAATCGACTGCCGCGAGCCGCTGTTGCTTGTGTGCAATCAGCTGCTGGATATTGCCGAGCGATGACGCGGCAAGGATGGCGAGCCGCAGGATGCCCGAGCGGTGCAATTGTTCGAGCGGCGGGCCGCTGAGCGCCGCGAGCTGCTCGAGGTCGACGACGAGTACGTCGGGTACGGTGTAGCGGCGTTCGTCGCTGACATCGATGGTGAGCGTGACCGGCGCGAGCAGCCCGGCGTCGTCGAGCGCGGCATAGGCGGCGGGCGCGGTGTCCATCCCCTCGTACAGCAGCCGCAGCACGCCGGTGACATGATCGAGATAGGGCGTGTTGCCGCCATGCTCGAGGAACAGCGGAAGACCCGCCGGGTCACTGACGCGCGGATCGTCGAGATCGACCTGCAGCATCGCCTCGCCGACATCGTCCGGTGCGGACCGGGTCATGCCGATCGAGAAGGGACCGCGCCGGTGGCTGGCGGGGACGTAGCGGCTGGTCCAGCGGTCGTCGGTGAGAAAGAGATTCTCGTCGCGGTCGAGCCCCAGCAGCACATAGGCCTGAAGACCTTCGTCGCGGCGGCGGAACACGATCGCGAATTCGCGTTGCAGTTCCTCGAATTCGGCGGGGAAGACCAGCGCCTGATTGGCCGCGTCATTGAATGCAGCGCCGGCGCGTGGGCTGACGCGCAGGTCGGCATGATCGATATTATTGATCTGTACGGGGTTCATCCGCTCCGGTCCCTTTTTGTCCGGGTCTATCAGCCAGGCGGCGTCGGACAACAGGAAAAGGCCGCGGCACGGTGCTGCGGCCCCTCCATTGCCCGATGCGGTGTCCGGCGCGCGCCGAGGCGCACGCCGGCCCGTGCTCAGAAGCGGTAGCGTGCGCCGAGATAGAAGCGCGGCTTCAGTTCCTGCACATAGACCAGATTGGTCTCGGTACGGGCATATTGGCGGAACGGTTCGCTCGTCAGATTGACCGCCTCGAGCGAGATCGAGAAGCTCTGCGCGATGTCGTAGCTGATGCTCGCGTCGAGCGTCCCGAAGGCTGCGGTGAAGAGCGGGTTGCGGTTGCCGCCCTGGTTGGTGCCCGACAGATATTTGTCGCGCCAGTTGTACGAGACACGCGCCGAAAGCCCGTTCTTGTCATAGATGCCGGTCAGGTTCGCGCTGTCGCCGAGGCCGGTCAGTGCGAAGATGTTGACGTTGGGATCGGCATAGGGATCGACGTTCACGTCGCCATTGACCTTGGTGTACGACACCGCAAAGCCGAAGCCGGTCTGACCGAAGAAGTTGGTCCAGGCGACCTCGAACCCGTGGATGTTGCCCTCGCGGTTGTTGACCGGTCCGCTGATCGCGAACTCGAACAGGGGATCGTTGGGATCGGCGACGATGTCGACCGCATTGGCCAGATCGACGACGAACTGCGTCCTCAGGCCACCCGTCGCGGGATCGATATTGTTCTGGAACGCGGCGGATGCGGCCGCCTGGTTCCCGTTATTCTGCGTCAGCAACGCGGTGTAGGAGAACAGGTTGATGTCGCTGAGCGGGAGGCCGTTGGCTTGGAGATAGGCCAGCGCGGTACCCGAGCGCGAACCGGCCGCGCCCGAACCCGGGTCACGCAGCCCGAACAGATTGCCGCTGGTGACCTGGTTGCCGATGAAGTTGCGGACGTCCTTGTTGAAGAAGCCGACCGACACGAAGCTCGTCGGCTTGTAATACCATTCGAGCGACACGTCGAAATTGTCCGAGACCAGCGGCAACAGCGCCGGATCCTGACGCGTTGCGCCCGCAGGGGCCGCACCGAGCGCGGTCGGGCGGTTCGGCGCCCCGGCGCTGACGGAGGCAAAGAGGTTGCCATAGTCGGGACGGGCGAGCGTGCGGCTGAACGAGGCGCGCGCCATGACGTTGTCGATCGGTTCGATGTTGAAATCGAGCGATGGCAACAGATTGTCGTAGCTCGCCTTGACCGTGACGGCGCCGCTGGGCGGCCCGCCATCGACCGCGAAGTCATTGTCCTGCGACCAGCGAATGCCGCTCGGCACCGACTGGATGCCGATCGACTTGACCCGCGTCTTTTCATAGCGGGCGCCGATCAGCGCATTGGCGCGGCGTCCGCCGAGTTCACCGGCCCAGGTGATCTGGCCATAGGCCGCCCAGGTCTTCTCACCGACGGTATCGTCCGAGGACGGGCTCGGCGAGACCGCGTTGCCGCGGGCGGCGTAGAAAGGCTCGAAGACGTCGAGCAGATCGACCGCGTTGGCGCGGAAGGCGACCAGTGACGAGCCTGTCGACTTCGGATCATATTTGTCGAACTTGCAGGTCAGGCAGAAGGTGTCGACGAGATCGCCGGCGAGTTCTGCGACGCGACCGGTATCCGTGATGCCCCAGTCGCCGAGGGTCTGGATCGTGTTGACCGTGGTCGAGCGCATGTTCGCGTCGATATAGTTGCCGCCGACGTTGAACTTGCTGCCCCCGCCCAGGTCCCAGGCGACGTCGCCGCCGAACTGGTTGATCCGGGCTTCCTGGGTCGACGTGATCTTCCGTGCGACCTGGCTACCCAGATCCGCGATGTCGAGCGTGTTGTTGCAGTTGCCGCCGCGACCACCGTTGGTTGCGGTGCAGTCGTTGATCGTCTCGGACTGCTGCGGGAAGCCGGTGGTGAAGTCGACCTTGTGCGAGGAGCGTACCGGCGCACCGATCGAGATCGTCGTCGCCGAGGTTCCGTTCGCGTTATCCGGATTGGTCTTCGACTTGGCATGGTTGGCGTCGAGCGTCAGTCGCAGATTGTCGGTGAAGTCCCACTTCACATTGCCACCGACTGAATAGAGCTCGGTCTTGGTCGCGAAACGCTGCTGCTCGTAACCCTTGTCCGCCTGGATCGACTCGGCGAGGATCACCGCGCTCTGCATCTGCTTGTTGTCGTCGAAGGTGACTTCGGTGAATGGGCGCTGGAACCAGTTGGTCTGCTCGCTGCGCTCTTCGCTCAGCTTGTTCCGGGCATACATGCCGTCGATCGAGATTTCGAACCGGTCGGACGGCTTGAACTGGATGTTGGCCTGGCCGTTCAGACGCTCGCGGCGGTTCTCGGAGAACTGGTACCGGCTGTCGTTCGGTATCTGGACATATTCAGTCGTCGGGCGATTGGTGATCACCGTCGTCGGCCGGATATAGGCGCCCGCCGTGTTGAGGAAATCGGCCAGCGGCACGATGTTCCAGTAATTGGGGTTGGACTGAACCGAAGCGGATTCGCGCAGCTGATAGCTGCCGAACACATTGACGCCGAAGGTTTCGTTCGGGTTCTTGTAGTTGATGAGGCCGGACAGCTCTGGCGTGATCTTGCTCAGATCGCCTTCCGCCTTCTCGACCGAGCTGTCATACAGCCCCTTGGCACCGATCGACCCCGAAAGGCCGCTCTCGCTCGACGACAGCGGTCGGCGGGTGACGACGTTGATCGCCGCACCGATGCCGCCCGACGGGATGTTGGCGCGGCCGGTCTTGTAGACCTCGAGCGTGGCGACACCCTCGGATGCGAGATTCTGGAAATCGAACGAACGACCCGTACCGGTCGCAAACGCGTTGCCGGTGCTCGTGTCGATGCTGGTCGCCGGAAGCTGGCGGCCGTTCAGGGTGACGAGGTTGAAGCCGCCGCTGAAGCCGCGGACGGCAACCTGCGAGCCTTCGCCGTTGGCGCGGCTGATCGAGACGCCGGTGACGCGCTGCAGCGATTCCGCGAGGTTGGTGTCGGGGAACTTGCCGATATCCTCGGCCGAGATGGCGTCGACGACGCCGGCCGAGTTGCGCTTGATGTCGATAGCGCGACCAAGGCTGGCGCGGATGCCGGTGATGACGATCTCGTCCCCGGGGGCCGATTGTGGATCCTGGCTCGCGGTCTGCCCTGCGTCTTGCGCGGTGGATGTTGCCGGAAGCGCTGGCTGCGCGGCAGTCGCAGGCGACCCTGTCTCGGTGCCTGGCGCCATTTGCGCGAAGGTCTGTGCCGGATTCAGCAGGCAAACGGCAACTGTGGCAATCGAACTCGAACGCACGAGTGCATTGAGTATGGACGAACCCCTCATCATTCTCTCCCCCTTTGCGGCATGACCGCAGCCCTTCCGAAACCGCTCTTATTGGCGGTGTGTGATAGGGCTACCATGGGCACGAATACTGTCAACGGTAATCTGTATTCTGTGTCGCGTATTTTAGACACAGTGGCAGTAAAGCCATAGCCGATAAAATAACTTAAATATGATTATTTAATACTTGAGACAGGGAGAGACCTGCCCCGTCATTGGAAAGCGGGGCGGGGCCTGTTCAGGCAGGTTCGGACCAACCGCAGGAACGGGCGAACTGATCACCCGGTCCGGCGGCACAGGCGGGGGACCGGCGCGACCGTCATGCCGGGCGCGTGCTCAGCGCTGCGGCGTGGTGAACAGCGCGAGCGGCACCGCGGCACCCATCGCCCGATAGCCCGCTTCGGACGGGTGAAGATGATCGCCTGAGTCGAACGCCGGCGCGAGACGGTCGGGACGGCGCGGATCACGCATCACCCGGTCGAAGTCGATCACCGCATCGAAGACGCCCGAGTTGCGGATGAAGCTGTTGACCGCCTGGCGATCGGCCTCGAGCGCGGCGTCCGGGTGATAATAGTCATTGCCGCCGAACGGCATCACCGTGCCGCCGATGATCTTGATACCATGTGCATGCGCGCGGTCGGCCAGCTGGCGGAAGCCGGCGGTCAGTTGCGCGACGAGCGCCGCATGGTCTTCGGGCGATGCCGGAGCGTCGCGCGTCAAGACGCCGAGATCGTTCACCCCTTCGAGCAGGATCGCCCAGCCGACGCCGCTGCGCGCGATCACGTCGCGGTCGAACCGGGCAACAAGGTTGGGACCGAGCCCGTCGAGCAATATCCGGTTGCCGCCGATGCCGGCATTGACGACGCCGAGCGGGCGTGTCGCCGGTGCCGCGCGCAGCCGTTCGGCGAGGATGTCGGGCCAGCGGCTGTTGCGTTCCGGGGCGACGCCATAGCCATCGGTGATCGAATCGCCGATCGTGACGATCGTCGTCGGGCGTGCCGCGCTGGTGACCTGGGCGACGCCGGGCCCCGCGACCTCGACATCGGCGAGAGCATACCAGTGTGGCGTCGTGGTCGCGCCTGCGAGAAGCGGGTCGGCGACGTGATTGCCCGCGACCGTGAAGCTGGTGGCCCGCGCACCGGGATGGCCGGTCTGCGGCGTGGCGGGATCGGGCAGATAGAGGCTGACGGCGAGGTCGGCCCCGGGTGCGAACGCGAGCGCGACCGGATCCGAGTAGATCTCCCCACCCGCCGGGATGACGGCGTTCACCTGTCCGGCAAAGCGAAGCGTCGTGCCGCCCGCGATACGCGAGGTGCCGAGAGCGGTCGGCCGGGCAATATGCGCCGCGCCGATCCTGAGCGGCTGGGTGCCGAACGCGTTGGACAGCCGCACGCGGACCTGTGTGCCGCCAGCCGACAGACGGACGACCTGTCGGAGCGTGATCGCGCCGGCGCGGTCGGCCGGCAGCGCATTGTCTCCTGTCGCGATCATCTGCGCAGAGCCCCAGCTCCCGGTCCACCGCTGAGCCGGCGCGGCGCGCTGGGCATCCGCGCCGGTCGCGAGCAATGCTGCCAACAGCCACGCCGTCGGCCTGGCTACCGAAGATCCCACAGTCATCGCTTTCTCCATAAGGCCGCTCATTGCGGGTTGCCCGGGGCAAAGGCGGGGTGCTGCGCCTTGTACCAGTCGAGATCATGCGCGGGCGCAGCAGCGCCGGCCGGCAGCGACCGGCCGTTCACCGACATCCAATAGGCGAGGCTGGCATCGCGCCACCACCGGGCCTCGCGTTCCTGGATACCCAGATAGGTCGCGGTCTTGGCCCAGCGTTCGGCATCGACCTGGCCGCGCAGTCCGTCCCAGCGCTGGCGCATGTCCGCGACATAGCCGACGCCGCGATCATAATCATGGACCATCTCGGCCCAGAGGCTGCGCCCCGATGCCATCGGCCGGTCCCATGACACGTGATGGAACCACAGCAGGTCACGCTCCGGTGTCGTCGCTGGATCGGCCAGACGTCGGGCAAGCTCTGGGGCATATTGCGCGACGGCGTTGCTGCCGGTGCGCGTCCGGTCGAAGCCGATCCCGGCCTTGTCCGCGCGGTGATAATAGACCGGATTCCACTCCGGACGCTTCAGGTCGGCAACCCACGGACCGGGGCCATAATGATGGCCCGTCGCCATGACGTGCGCGAGCCCGAGCGGCGTCATATAGTCGACCACGGCTTCCCGCGAGCCCATCATCATGTCCGTCACCGGCGCGACGATCGCGGGGTTCGGCCCGAAGGTCATCGCCGCCCATTCGCGCGCGACCGGCTGTGCGCCGATCGTCGGATCCCAGGCCATCCGCCCGAACGCGAACCAGTTCGCCTGGTTGAAGGTCGATCCGGCCCAGTCGCGGTCGCGGCCGACATTGGCGACCCCCGCCATGCCGGTCAGCGCGTGGCGATTGATGCCGCCCTCGACGATTTGGGCGACCGTCGCGCGCTTGCCGCCGGCGAAGGTCTCGCTGCCGAGCGTCTCGGCGAAGAGCGGCCCGAGATAGGCGAGGTGCGTCGCAAAGCCGAGATATTCCTTCGTGATCTGAAACTCGAGCATCAGCGGCGTCCTGGGCATTGCCCCGAACAGCGGATGGAACGGCTCGCGCGGCTGGAAGTCGATCGCGCCGTTCTTGACCTGGACGATGACGTTGGCGGCGAACTTGCCGTCGAGCGGCTTGAACTCGGTATAGGCCTGTTTCGCGCGGTCGTCCGGGTCGGTGTCGGCATAGACGAACGCCCGCCACATCACGATGCCGCCATGCGGCGCGACCGCCGCTGCGAGCATGTTCGCGCCGTCGGCGTGGCTGCGGTGATAATCGCGCGGCCCCGGCTGGCCTTCGCTATTGGCCTTGACGAGAAAGCCGCCAAAATCCGGAATCGCGCGGTAGATCTCGTCGCTCTTCGCCTTCCACCAGGCCGCAACCTGGGGGTCGAGCGGGTCTGCCGTCTTCAGCTTGCCGAGCTCGATCGGCGCGGAGAACCGGGCCGACAGATAGACCTTAATGCCATAGGGGCGGAAGACATCGGCGAGCGCGGCCGCCTTGGCGATATAGCTGGCGGACAGGCTGTCGGGCTTGGCGTTGACGTTGTTGAGAACCGTGCCGTTGATGCCGATCGACGCATTGGCGCGCGCATAGTCGGTGTAGCGGGGATCCTTGAAGTCGGGCAGCGTCCACCAGTCCCAGAGCGACTGGCCGGCATAGCCGCGCTCGACCACACCATCGAGATTGTCCCAGTGGTTCAGCACGCGCAGCTTCACCCGCGGTGCCGAGGCGAGCGCGATCCGGTCGATCCGGCCGCCGGTCTGGATGTGGCGCAGCAGCGCGAAGCTGCCGTAGAGCACGCCGCGATCGGTACGCCCCGTCACCAGCGTGACGTCGCGGCCGCCGAGACGCACCTGCCGCACGACATAGCCTTCGTCGCCGAGGTCGTTCAGCGGCAGGCCGAGGCGGCCGACGTCTCCGTCGGCCGAGGTCGCCAGCAGGATCGGATGTGGGCTCGGACCCATGGCAAAAGCGTGCCCGGTCAGCCCCGCGAGACCGCGGCGAAGCTCGTCCGCGGCGGCGCGCAACGTTGCCGACTGGCCGCGCATTTCGACCGATTCGGCGTCCCGGTCGAGCGCCGTCGCCGCCTCTTTCGCCAAGGGGCGGTAACGCATCCAGAGGTCGTAGCCGTCCTCTGCCTGCGCCCCGGTCGTACTTGCCATCGCAACCGCGACCGCCACGCAAAGCCAACGCACTCGCATCATTCTTTCCTCTCCCGGCACAGCCTCCCGCATTGACAACGGGTCTGCTTGTCGAACATGTTATCGCTATCACGATGACGGCATCGACAGCAATGCCGCGTTTGACGACAGGAGACGATGGGTGAGCGGCACGAGTTTCAGGACAATCGCGACCAGTCGCCGCGGCATGCTCCGCTGGCTGGGTTCGGCGTCGCTCGCGACTTTGACGTCCGGTCTGGCCCCCGGACTGGCAAGCGCTGCAAAGGACTCGCTCGTCTACCGGGATCCCCGCGCGCCCGTCGACCTGCGGGTCCGCGATCTCATGGCGCGGATGACGCTCGACGAGAAAGTCGCGCAGTTGATCACGCTGTCGACGACGAAGCGGCAGGTGATGGACGACGCGCTGCGCTTCGACCCGACGCGTGCCGATACGGCCTATCCCAACGGCATCGGCCAGATTGCGCGGCCGTCCGACCGGGGCGGGGCCGCCACCGCGGCCAACACGGCGGCCGCCGTGACCGGCCGCTGGCGTGCGCCGGCGGATACGATCGCGTTCGTCAACGCGGCGCAGCGCTGGGCGACGACCCGCACGCGGCTGGGCATTCCGATCCTGTTCCACGAGGAGGCGCTGCACGGTTTCATGGCGCCGGAGGCGACCAGCTTCCCGCAGGCGATCGCGCTGGCGGGATCGTTCGATCGCGACCTCGTCCGCCGGGTCAACGCGGTGATCGCGCGCGAGGTGCGGGCGCACGGCACGGTGCTGGCGCTGTCGCCGGTCGTCGACATCGCCCGCGACCCGCGCTGGGGCCGGATCGAGGAGACGTTCGGCGAGGACCCCTATCTGTGCGGGGAAATGGGCGTCGCGGCGGTGATCGGTCTGCAGGGCGAGGGCAAGACGCTGGCACCCAGCAAGGTGTTCGCGACGCTCAAGCACATGACCGGGCACGGCCAGCCCGAAAGCGGCGAGAATGTCGCCCCCGCACCGATCGCCGAACGCGAACTGCGCGAGAATTTCTTCCCGCCGTTTCGCGCGGTCGTCGCGCGGACCGGGATCGGCGCGGTGATGCCGTCGTATAACGAGATCGACGGTGTCCCGAGCCATGCCAATCGCTGGCTGCTGAACGACGTGCTGCGCGGCGAATGGGGCTTCGACGGCGCGATCGTCAGCGATTATGCGGCGATCGGCGAACTCGCATCGCTCCACCACATCGCCGCGGACAAGGCTGAAGCGGCGCGCCTCGCACTGGCGGCAGGCGTCGATTCGGACCTGCCGGACGGCGAGGCCTATCGCTCGCTCGCCGATCAGGTCCGCGCCGGCCGAGTGGCGATCGAGGCGGTCGATGCCGCGTGCCGGCGGATGCTGACGCTGAAGATGCGGTCGGGGATGTTCGAACAGGCGATCGTCGATCCGCAGGCGGCGGCGCGGATGACCGGCAATGCGGAGGCGCGCGCGCTGGCGCTCGAGGCGGCGCGGCGATCGATCGCGCTGCTCGTGAACGACGGCGTCCTGCCGCTCAGCCCGGGGGCGCACAAGCGCGTCGCGGTCATCGGTCCGAACGCAGCGGTCGCGCGGCTCGGTGGCTATTCGTCGATCCCCAAGGCGACGGTGTCGCTGCTCGAGGGGGTTCGCGCGCGCTTGAAGGGCAAGGCCGAAGTCGTGCACGCGCAGGGCGTCTTCATCACGCAGAGCGAGGACCGCTCCGCCAACGAAGTGCTGCTGGCCGATCCTGCGCGCAACCGAGACCTGATCGTCGAGGCGGTAACCGTCGCCAACACCGCGGACGTCATCCTGCTCGCGGTCGGCGACACCGAGCAGACGAGCCGGGAGGGCTATGCCAAGACGCATCTCGGCGATCGCACCAGTCTCGACCTGCTCGGCGAGCAGAATGCGCTGTTCGCCGCGATGAAGGCGACGGGGAAGCCTGTGATCGTGGTCGCGATCAACGGCCGCCCGCCATCCTGGCCGAGCGTGACGGCGCAGGCCAACGCGGTGCTCGAATGCTGGTATGTCGGGCAGGAGGGGGGCACCGCGATCGCGGAGGCGCTGTTCGGGGACATCAATCCGGGTGCGAAGCTTCCGGTGACGGTCGCGCGGTCGACGGGGCAGCTGCCGGTCTTCTACGACGCCAAGCCCTCGGCGCGCCGCGGCTATCTGTTCGACACGACCGCGCCGCTGTTCCCGTTCGGCTTCGGGCTCAGCTACACCAAGTTCGAGATCGGTGCGCCGCGCCTGTCGTCCGCGAAGATCGGGATCGCCGGTAGTGTCACGGTCTCGGTCGACGTCGCCAATGTCGGTGCGCGCGCGGGCGACGAGGTGGTCCAGCTCTATGTGCGCGATCAGGTGTCGTCCGTCGCGCGGCCGATCCTCGAGCTCAAGGGCTTCGAACGCGTGACGCTGGCCCCCGGCGAGCGCCGGACGGTCCAGTTCACGCTCGGCCCGGACGCGTTCCGGTTCTTCGACATCGCGATGCGCGAGGTGGTCGAGCCGGGTCTGTTCGACATTTCCGTTGGTGCCGACTCGACGCGCCTCAAGACCGTTATTCTCGAAATCGCCTGAAGGATCGTCATGCCCAGGATCGTCAATGCCCGCGTCATCGTGACATGCCCCGGGCGCAACTTCGTGACCCTCAAGATCGAGTGCGACGACGGCACCACCGGGCTCGGCGACGCGACGCTCAACGGTCGCGAACTCAGCGTCGCGAGCTATCTGACCGATCATGTCGTGCCATGCCTGATCGGTCGCGACGCGCACCGGATCGAGGACGTTTGGCAATTTCTCTACAAGGGTGCCTATTGGCGGCGTGGCCCGGTGACGATGGCGGCGATCGCCGCGGTCGACACGGCCCTGTGGGACATCAAGGGCAAGCTGGCGGGGATGCCCGTCTATCAGCTGCTCGGCGGCGCCGCGCGCGACGCGTGCATGGTCTATGCCCACGCCAATGGCACGACGATCGACGACACGATCGCGGTCGCGAAAGCCGAGCAGGCCAAGGGCTATAAGGCGATCCGGCTGCAATGCGGCGTGCCCGGGCTCGCCTCGACCTATGGCGTCGCGAAGCACGGCGCACGCTACGAACCCGCCGATGCGGATCTGCCAAGCGAGAGCGTGTGGTCGACCGAGAAATACCTCCGCGTCGTCCCCGAGCTGTTCAAGGCGGCGCGCGAGGCGATGGGCTGGGACGTCCATCTGCTCCACGATATCCATCACCGGCTCACCCCGATCGAGGCGGCGCGTCTCGGCAAGGCACTTGAACCCTATAACCTGTTCTGGATGGAGGACCCGACGCCTGCCGAGAACCAGGAGGCGTTCAAGTTGATCCGTCACCACACGACGACGCCGATCGCGGTGGGGGAGGTGTTCAATTCGATCTGGGATGCCAAGGACCTGATCGAGCACCAGCTGATCGACTATATCCGCGCCACCGTCGTGCATGCGGGCGGTATCACGCATCTGCGCCGGATCGCCGCGCTCGCCGACCTCTATCATATCCGGACCGGGTGCCACGGCGCGACCGACCTTTCTCCCGTGGCGATGGCCGCCGCGCTGCACTTCGGGCTCTCCGTCCCCAATTTCGGGATCCAGGAGCATATGCCGCACACGGACGAGACCGACGCGGTCTTTCCCCATGCCTATCGCTTCGATGCGGGCATGATGCATCCGGGGGAGGCGCCGGGCCTCGGCGTCGATATCGACGAGGCGCTGGCCAAAACCCATGAGTATCGGCGCGCCTATCTTCCGGTCGCGCGGCTGGAAGACGGCACGCTGTGCAACTGGTGAGCGCCGACGGAACGAGCCCCGCCGAGGTCGAGAAACCGCGGGGCCGGGTCCGGTGGATCGTCTGCGCGCTGCTGTTCGCGGCGGTGGTGCTGAGCTATGTCGACCGGCTCGTCTTGCCGACGCTGAAGCCCGATCTGCAGCAACGCTATGGCTGGAGCGAGACGGGCTATGCTGACCTCGCCATCTGGTTTCAGGCGGCCTACGGGCTGAGCTATCTCGTCTTCGGCCGGCTCATCGACCGGCTCGGCGCGCGGATCGGGTACGCGCTCGCTGTGGCGCTGTGGACGCTCGGCCATGTCGGCCATGTCTTCTTCACCTCGACCAGCGGGATGATCCTTGCGCGGATTCCGCTCGCGCTCGGCGAGGCCGGGACCTTCCCCGCCGCGATCGCCGCGACCAACGAATGGTTTCCGCGGCGCGAGCGGGCGCTCGCGATCGGCATCTTCAACGCAGGGTCGAATGTCGGCGCGATCCTCACGCCGTTGCTGGTCCCGATCATCGCGGTGACGATGGGCTGGCGCTGGGCATTCATCCTGACCGGGCTGCTCACGATCGTCTGGCTGATCGTCTGGCTCGGCTTCTACCGCCGCCCCCGCGAGCATCCCCGGGTCACGGCCGAGGAGCTCGCCTATATCGAGAGCGAGCCGGTCGAACCCGGTCGGCCCGTCGCGTGGCGGACGCTGCTGCGGCAACGCCAGACCTGGGCCTATATCCTCGGGCGGTTCCTCATCGACCCGGTGTGGTGGACGTTCCTGTTCTGGCTGCCGGACTTCTTCAACCGGCAATATGGCGTGACGATGCTCGCCTTCGGCCCGCCGCTGATCGCGGTCTATCTGCTCGCCGATGTCGGGTCGGTCGCGAGCGGCTGGTTCTCGTCGCGGCTGATCGGACGCGGCTACAGCGTCAATCGCGCACGCAAGACCGCGATGTTCGCCTGCGCCTTGTGTGCGGTGCCGATCGCGTTCGCGACCCAGGTGCCGAGCATGTGGTGGGCGGTGCTGATGATCGGCGTGGCCTGTGCCGGGCATCAGGGGTTCTCGGCCAATCTCTATGCGCTGCCGGGCGACCTGCTGCCGCGCTGGGCGACGGGGTCGGTGGTGGGGCTGGGGGGCCTTTCGGGCGCGATCGGAGGCATGCTGATGGCGAAGTTCGCGGGTCGCATCCTCGAGACTGTCGGCAGCTATCAACTGATCTTCATCGTTGCGGCGTGTGCCTATCTCGTCGCGCTCGCCGTCATCCATCTCGTCGTGCCGCACTATGCGCCGGTGGCCCCGGACCGCTTGGGGTGATGCCGGCGGCGCGTGCTTCGCGGCACGTCCCGGCCGGCTATTCGTGCGGCTCGTGGCTAGCCTCGATCATCACCTGCGCGACCAGACCATAGGCGTCTTGCCAGGCTCGGTCGGTATCAGGATCGAAGTCCGCACCGGCGAACTGCGCGACGACATGGCGCAACGCGTCGCCGATAATGGCGTAGTGATGATCCTTGGCGCCATACGCGACATGGCGTCGGCCCAGCGCCCTCAGTTCAGGACGCATCGCCTCGAACGCGGTCAGCCCGGTGACGATCTTGGCGAGCGTCTGCATGAAGAGCCGGCCCTGGACTGTGCGGTCGTTCGTGAACAGCGCGCGCGATTCCGGGGCGAGCGCGAAGAGTCGGTCGTAGAAGATCGTCGAGGCTTCGTCCGCCGCGAACAGGATATGGACGAAGCTGTCGCGGACGAGATCGATCTGCCGCGGTGTCACCGGACGAGGTTCACCAGGAGGCCGGTCGACCGGGGTGACCCGGAGATGGAGCGTCCGGTACACGGCTCGCCCGACGGCAATCGTGGCGATATGGCATACATGCCTGTGACCTGTCGCATTCCGGCTCTCCCGACCCGCACGATTATGTACCGGTTTCAACAGCTTCACGATCGAGCGTCAATCCGCCATGTTGCATGTGTGTTACAATCGGCACGAACCTCAAATCGTCGTACGGCGATCCCGTTGCGGCGGGAGTTTCGCCACAAGGGGGCGCGCCGAGCTTGACTGTTCGGCAGGTAAAGGTAGCGCTATCGGATTGACTTGGAGGAGAGAAGCTTTGGATCGCGTACCGGCACGGCCGTTTCGTTCGCGCGACTGGTTCGCCGACCCCGCCCGCTCGGACATGACGGCGCTCTATCTCGAACGCTTCATGAACTACGGGCTCACCCCCGCCGAGCTGCGCTGCGGCAAGCCGATCATCGGGATCGCGCAGACCGGCAGCGACCTGTCGCCCTGCAACCGCATCCATGTCGAGCTCGCCAAGCGGACGCGCGACGGGATCATCGCCGCGGGCGGGATCCCGATGGAATTCCCAACGATCCCGATCTTCGAGAATTGCCGTCGCCCGACCGCGGCGCTCGACCGCAACCTCGCCTATATGACGCTGGTCGAGACGCTGTACGGCTATCCGATCGATGCGGTCGTGCTGACCACGGGATGCGACAAGACGACCCCCGCGGGGATCATGGCGGTGTCGACCGTCGACATTCCCGCGATCGTCCTGTCGGGCGGGCCGATGCTCGACGGATGGCATGATGGCGAACTCGTCGGCTCGGGCACCGTGATCTGGCGCAGCCGGCGCAAGCTGGCCGCGGGCGAGATCGACGAGGAGGAGTTCCTGGCCCGCGCCACCGACAGCGCGCCATCGGCCGGACATTGCAACACGATGGGGACGGCCTCGACGATGAACGCCGTCGCCGAGGCGCTCGGCATGTCGCTGACCGGGTGCGCCGCGATCCCCGCGCCGTACCGCGAACGCGGCCAGATGGCGTTCGAGACCGGACGCCGGATCGTCGACATGGCCTATGAGGATCTTCGCCCGTCGAAGATCCTGACGCGCGAAGCCTTTCTGAACGCGATCCGCGTCGTCAGCGCGATCGGTGGGTCGAGCAACGCGCAGCCGCACATCATGGCGATGGCGCAGCATGCCGGGGTCGCGCTCGACATGAGTGACTGGTCGACGCACGGCTATGACGTGCCGCTGATCGTCAACATGCAGCCGGCGGGCAAGTATCTCGGCGAGCGCTTCCACCGCGCGGGCGGGGTGCCTGCGGTGATGCACGAGCTGGCCGAGTCGGGGCTGCTCGACACGAGCTGCCTGACGATCACCGGGCAGAGCCTGGGCGACAATCTGACGGGTCGGGTGACGCGGGACCGCGAGATGATCCGCACGCTCGACGCGCCGCTGATGGAGCATGCCGGGTTCCTGGTGCTCAAGGGCAATCTGTTCGATCATGCGATCATGAAGACGTCGGTGATCTCCGACTCCTTCCGCGCGCGCTATCTCTCGACGCCGGGGGCGGAGAACCGGTTCGAGGCCCGCGCGGTCGTGTTCGACGGGTCGGACGATTATCACCACCGCATCAACGACCCCGCGCTGGGGATCGACGAGCGGTGCATCCTGGTGATCCGCGGATCCGGTCCGATCGGCTGGCCCGGATCGGCCGAGGTGGTCAACATGCAGCCGCCAGACGCCCTGATCCAGCAGGGGATCCTGACGTTGCCGACGCTGGGCGACGGACGCCAGTCGGGCACGTCGGACAGCCCGTCGATCCTTAACGTGTCGCCCGAAAGCGCGGTCGGTGGCGGACTCGCTTGGCTGCGTGACGGGGATATGATCCGGATCGATCTGGTCGCGGGGACCTGCGACGCGCTGGTCGATGCAGACGAGATCGCCCGTCGCAAGACCGAGCCTGCGCCGCCGATCCCGCCGAGCAACTCGCCCTGGGAGGAACTGTACCGTGAAAAGACGGGGCAGCTGGCGCAGGGCGGGGTGCTGGACTTTGCGGTGAAGTATCGCGGGATTGCCGCGAAGACGCCGCGGCACAATCACTAGGCGCCGAGCGCGCCACCGATAGGCCGAAATGGGGCGGGCGGGAGGAACACCTCCCGCCCGCCCTTTTTCATGGTCCGGCTCAGCCGGTCATGTCTTCGAGTTCGCGACCCCGGGTCTCGGTGACCGCGGCGCGGACGAAGAAGAACGAGACGAGCGCGGCGATCGCATAGCCGAGATAGGTGAAGGCCAGCCCCGGCGAGAGGACGAGCGACGGGAAGCTGACCGAGATCAGCGCGTTTGCGATCCACTGCGCGAACCCCGCGACGGCGAGGGCCGAGCCGCGGATCTGCGTCGGGAACATCTCGCCCAGCATCACCCACATCACCGGCCCCCAACTGACGTTGAAGAAGATCACGTAGAGATTGGCGGCGACGAGGGCGATCAGCCCCGTATTGCCGGGCAGCGTGACGCCGACGCCCGAGGCGGCGGGCACGGCGTTCGAGAAGGCCCAGGCAACGATACCGAGCGTGACCGTCATGCCGGCCGACCCGACCAGCAGCAGCGGCTTGCGCCCGATCCGGTCGATCAACGCGATCGTCAGGAGGCAGGCACCGATCGACAGGACGCCCGACAGGATGTTGATCTGGAGCGCATTGTCCTCGGTGAAGCCGACCGCTTCCCAAAGCGTCGCGCCGTAATAGAACACGACATTGATGCCGACGAGTTGCTGGAACACCGCGAGGCCGATACCCGCCCAGAGGATCGGACGGATCTTGCCGGTGGTCTTGTCGACCAGATCGGACAGCCGCGGCTTGTGGTGATCGACCGCGAGCGAAGAGCGGATCTCGGCCACCTTGCGGCGGGCCTCGGCCGCGCCGAACAGACGGGTCAGCACCACTTCGGCGCGGGCGTCATGGCCCTTCACGACGAGGTAGCGCGGGCTTTCCGGGATGAAGAACAGCGCGACGAAATAGATCGTGGCGGGGATCACCTGAAGCCAGAACATCCAGCGCCAGGCCTGATACCCAAGCCAGAACTCGGCGGTCGAGCCGCCGGCGAACCGGGCGAGCGCGAAATTCGCGACGAACGCGCCGGTCAGGCCCGAGATGATCATCACCTGCTGGATGCTGGTCAGTCGTCCGCGGATATTGGCCGGTGCGACTTCCGAGATATAGACCGGCGAGGTCACGCTGGCGGCGCCGACGCCGAACCCGCCGATGATCCGCGCGATGATGAACAGCAACGACGAGTTCGCCGCCCCCGCTGCGAGCGCACTGACGATGAACAGGATTGCGGCCAGCATCATCGTGTTGCGACGGCCGATCACGTCGGATAGGCGGCCCGCCGCGAATGCGCCGACTGACGATCCGACCAGGATCGCGCCGACATTGATGCCGATGCCCAGTCTGCCGAGGTCGAACGCCGCCTCGATCCCCTTTTGCGTGCCGTTGATCACGCCCGAATCATATCCGAACATGAAGCCCCCGATCGTCGCCACCGCGACGATGAGGGCGATCAGCGCGCTGTTGACGCCCCCCGTATCGGTGGGTGAGCCCGTGGCCCTGGCTGTAGCCGTGCCGTTCATTAGTGACGTCCTTCCTGATGATGCACGCTCTGTTGGCGTGTTCAAGGTCTAGAGATTAAAGGTCCAAGCTGACCGGCATGACGGGAATGCCGCCAATGTCGGTCCGGAACGTGAAGATGTCGCCCGCGAGCGGTTGCGAGGCGAGGCGCTCGGCTGACAGTCCCTGTCGCGCGGTCGTCGCAAAGGCGGTGCGACCATCGTCCCCGCCCAGCGCGATCTTGGTGACGTTCGAGACGGGAAAGCGCACTTCGTCGGTCATCGTGCCATCGGGGGCGAACCGTCGTGCCGCCCAGCCGCCGTAGAATCCGACCCAAACGCCACCGCCGGCGTCGCATATCGCGCCGTCGGGATAACCCTTGCTCGCGTCGAACTTGAGGAACGGGCGACCCTCGCCGATCGTGCCGTCGAGACCGATCGGATGCGCGGCGATCGACAGGCCCAGCGTATCGACCAGATAGGCGGTGCGCCCGTCGGGCGAGATGGCAGGGCCGTTGGTGATGACGACGGGCGGCACGGCGGTCCTGCTGACGGCGCCGCGGTGCCACTGATAGATATGGCCGGTCGGGTGGACTTCCCTGTTGTCCATCGACCCGAACCAGATCCTGCCGGCGGGATCGACCGCGGCGTCGTTGAGGCGGTTGTCGGGCAGCTCCGCCTCGATGCCGTTCATCAGCGTGAAACTGCCGTCGCGCGGATCGAAGCGGTGAAGGCCCTTGGCGAGCCCGGCGACCCACAGGCCGTCCTGTGCGGGCAGGATCCAGCCGACATGCGATGGCGCGTCGAAACGATCCAGCGCATGCGACGCGGGATCATATCGATAGACGCAGGGCGCCTTGATATCGACGAACCACAGCGCCTTGTCGCGCGCCGACCAGACCGGTCCTTCACCGAGCTCGGCGCCGACCGAGTGGAGCAGGCGAGCTTCGCTATCCATGGCTCAGCGCCAGCCCGCGTCGATGAAATAATCGTGCCCGGTGCACATCCGCGCATCGTCCGATGCGAGGAACAGCACGAGTGCTGCGACGTCGATCGGCTGGATCCGGCCGTCGAGGCACTGGGCGGCGACGATCTCCGCCTCCCCTTCGGGCGTGTACCATTTCTCCTGGCGCGGCGTCTGGACATTGCCCGGGACGATCGTGTTGACGCGGATGCCGTCGCGGCCGAGGTCGCGCGCGAGGCCGCGCGTCAGACCCTCGATCGCTGCCTTGCACGTCTGGTACAGGACCAGATCGGGCAGCGCGAGATGCCAGCTGATCGACCCGAAGTTGAGGATCGTGCCGCCGCCGGCGCGCTTCATCGCAGGGACGACGGCCTGGGCTGCAAAGAACTGGTGTCGCAGATTGACGTTCAGCCGCTCGTCCCAATAAGCGGGCGTGACCTCGTCGACGCCGTGCCGGTCGTCATTGCCCGCATTGTTGATCAGGATGTCGATCCCGCCGAGCGCCTGCTCGAGCGCGCCGAACACCGTCTTCAGCTGATCGATGTCGGTCAGGTCGCAGCGATGATAGATCGGCGCATGGGCCGCATCGACCGCGAGGCGCTCGAGCAGTGCCTGGCTGGGTTCGTCGGCGACGTCGACGAACGCGACGCGCGCACCCTGGGCGACGAACGCCTCGACCAGACCTGCGCCGATGCCCGATCCTCCACCGGTCACGAGGACCCGCTTGCCGGCGAGACTGGGATAGATGGCGCGGCCTTCACCGGCGCTGGTCTGCTGCAACACGGGAGTCTCCGTCTGATCGTAGGTCATGCGTCGAGAAGTTTGCGACGCGCGAGATTGGCCATCAGTCCGCCGATGCCCAGCGTCCATGCGGGCGCATCGCGCGAGGTCGTGACACGGTTGACGAGCGCGCCAAGCTTCGGGTTCGAGATGGTGACGACGTCGCCCATCTTGTGCGTGAAGCCGCGGCCGGGTTCGTCGCGGTCCTTGGTCGGGGCGAACAGCGTGCCGAGGAACAGGACGAAGCCGTCCGGGTAATGATGCTCGCTCATCGCCTGCGTGACGAGATCGGTCGGGTCGCGGCTGATCTCGCGCATCGAGCTATGCCCGTCGAGCACATAGCCGTCCTCGCCCTCGATCTTGAGCGTCACGTCGCTCGCGCGGACGTCGTCGAGCGAGAAGCCGTCGTCGAACAGGCGGATGAACGGCCCGATCGAGCAGGACGCGTTATTGTCCTTGGCCTTGCTCAGCAGCAGCGCGGAACGGCCCTCGAAATCGCGCAGGTTGACGTCGTTGCCGAGCGTCGCGCCGACGATCGCGCCGTCTGCATCGACCAGCAGCACGACTTCTGGTTCGGGGTTGTTCCATGTCGAATCGGACCGGATCCCGATCGGGCCACCCCAGCCGACGGTCGAGAGCGTCGGGCTCTTGGTGAAGATCTCCGCATCGGGGCCGATCGCGACCTCGAGATACTGCGACCACATCCCGTCCTCGATCAGCGCCGCCTTGAGCGCCGCCGCCTCGGCGGAGCCCGGCACGACCGAACGGACGCTGACGCCGATCCGGGCCTCGAGCCGGCCACGCACTTCGACCGCCTTGGAGGCATCGCCCCGCGCACGCTCCTCGATGACGCGCTCGATCGCGGACACCGCGAACGTCACGCCGGCGGCTTTGACGCATTGCAGGTCGATCGGGCTCAGCAGGCGCGCAGGCGCATCGACCGCCGCGGACAGGTCGAGCGATTCGAGGGTGCCGAGCGACTGCCCGGCTGCCGTGTCGAACGTGCCGCCCGCGACGAGCGCGGACACGGTCGGTGCGACACGGGACATGTCGAAGACTTCACCGCGGCTTACCAATATCGGCGTGGGGCCGTCGCCGAGATTAACCCGGCCAAGCAGCAGCGCGTTGCGCCAGTCCGCAGGCAACGCCGACAGGACCGGCGCGGCGATATGCGACATCAATTTCCCTCTCCACTCATGTTACCGCTATCGTATAGGCCATTGCCCGGTCGTCAAGAGACGCGGACGAGATTGATCGTACAATAGGCTGCCCCGCTTCGGGACGCGCGTCGCGCCGTGGCCAGCGAGCGACGGACTTGTCCCGTTGAGACGCGATCGCGCTTGCCATTCGCGGGCCCGTGCCTACCGTGAGCATATGGAAAATATCGCATCGCCGCTCGATCTGCTCACCTCGCTCAAGATCGCCTTTGTCGAGCGTGACGAGGCCGCAGACGCCTTTGACGTGTTCAAGCAGGACGCGATCATGGCGCATGAACCGTCGCCCGCCGACGCACCGGCGATCAGCAGCGACGACGCCGCCGATGCTGCGGCGGGTGAGGTCGATGCGTTCGACGCGGAGGTCCGGGGCCTGCTGGCCGCGGCGTCGGATGCCGATGTAATTGCCGCCTATCGCGCGACGGAAGGCGAGGTCGGCGACCCCGCCGCCGAAGCGCTGCTCGGCGAGGTCCGGCGGCGTCAACTGACCGCCTGAGCCGCTACGGCGGCGGCGCGCTCGATGCGCAGGGGCCGCCGCCGCATGACGATCACTTCGCCGCGATCGCCTTCGCCACGACTCCGCGGTGCATGACGAAATCGACCTGCGTTAGCCGGTTGACGTCGTCGAGTGGGGACCCCCGCACCGCGATGATGTCCGCGGTCTTGCCGGGCGCGAGCGTGCCGATATCGTCCCGCCCCAGCAGATCCGCCGCGCCGCTCGTCGCCGCGGCGATGGCTTGTGCGGGGGTAAGACCGTTCTGCACGAGCAGCGCGAATTCGGTCGCATTGTCGCCGTGCTTCGACACGCCGGTATCCGTACCGAAGGCGACCTTGACGCCGGCCGCATAGGCACGGCGATGGCTGGCGGCCATCGCCGCGGCGGCGGACTCGGCCTTGACGATGGTGGCCGCGGGCAGGGCGCCGCCGCGTGCCTGCGCCAGTGCCGCGACCGGTGCGATCTCGGTCGGCACCAGATAGGCGCCCCTGGTCTTGAAGAGGCGGATCGTCTCGTCGTCGAGAAACGTGCCGTGTTCGATCGAATCGACCCCCGCCTCGAGCGCGGCGCGGGTTCCCTCGGTCGCGTGGCTGTGCGCCGCGACCTTGCGGCCGAGCATGTGCGCGGTGTCGATGATCGCGCGCATCTCGTCCGGGGTCATCGCGCGGCCTAGGCCGCCGCTGACGTTCGACAGCACGCCGCCGGTCGCCGCGAACTTGATGACGCGGGCACCGAGCGCGACCTGTGCCCGGACCGCGCGGCGGCAGTCATCGGGCCCGTTGCAGACATTGACCTCGCGACCATGGACCATATTGGCGAATTCCTCGGCGAGGCCGTTGCCGCCATCGCCATGACCGCCGGTGACCGAGATCATCTCGCCGGCATTGGTGATGCTCGGACCTTCGATCGCGCCTGCATCGATCGCGTCACGCAAAGCTCGGATACCGCGCGGATCGCCGCCAAGATCGCGGACCGAGGTGAACCCTGCGGCGAGCGTCTGCCGTGCATTGGCGACCGCGGTCATCTCGTCATCGAACCGGTCGCGGGTCATCGCCTCGAGCCGCGCACGCATCGGGTCGCCGCCGATGCCCCAGAGATGGACGTGCATGTCGACCATGCCCGGCATCACGAACGCGGTGCGCAGGTCGACGAGTGTCGCGCCGGCCTCAGGCGCCACGAAGCCGTCACGCAGCGCGGCGATCTTGCCGTCGCGGACGATGATCGTGGTCGCGCCACGCGGCGCCTGGCCCGGCCGATCGAGCAGCGTGCCGGCCTGGATATAGGTCACAACCGGTGGCGCCGTTTGCGCGTCGGCCGGCATCGCGGTCGCCGCGGCCAGCGCAACCAGTATCGCGGTCTTCATGTGTCTCTCCCCTTTGGTGCATGCTTGCCGATCCGCGACGTCCGGGCAAGCGTCGATGCGTGACGACGACCGTCCGCCAACACTCGCTCAAAGCTGCACTTGAGAACCAATAGCAATACGTGATAGTGCGGCATCCGTGATCGGGGGGGCTGAAGGCAGATGATGATCGTTCGAGACTGCGCGCAATGACGCTGCGCCGCGTGCTGTTCCAGATGCACTGGTTTCTGGGGATTACCGCGGGGTTCGTGCTCGCACTGATGGGTGTGACCGGCGCCGCGATGGCGTTCGAGGACGAGATCATGGCGGCGCTCAGCCCAGGCGTGGTGACGCTCGCACCGCTGCCGAATGGGGCGGGCGATGCGGCACGGCTATCGCCCGATGCTCTGGTTCGGGCCGCGTCCGCGCAGCGCGGGGGCAAGCGGGTGCAGGACCTGACGATCGAGCGCGATCCCACGCTCGCAGCGCAGGTGCGCTTCGCCGCGAAGAAGGGCCAGCGCGGTGGCGAGCGCAGCTATATCGATCCGCGGACCGGCCGGTTGCTCGGCACCGCCATCGGCGCGGGGGTGTTTCGCACGATCGAGAATCTGCATCGTTGGCTCGCGCTGCCGGGTGGACGCAACGGCATCGGCAGCCAGCTGACCGGCCTGTCCGCGCTGGCGCTCGTCTTCTTCGCGGTGTCGGGGCTGTATCTGCGCTGGCCGCGCCACCCGCTCGACTGGCGGGCGTGGTTCGTGCTCGATCTGCGCAAGACCGGGCGCAACCTGTACCGTGCGCTTCATGCGGTGATCGGCGGCTGGGTGCTCGTCTTCTACCTGCTGAGTGCGGCGACTGGCCTCTGGTGGTCCTATGACTGGTATCAGCGGGGTGCGCGGTACATGCTGACCGGTACGACCGAGCGGCCGGAACGTGGCGGGCGCGAGGGGCGCGCGCCAGGTGGCCGTCGCGGCGACCGGGGTGAGGTGGCGGAAGAGTCGCGACCGATCGCCCCGGCCTGGGCGGGGTTCCGGCGTAGCGAGGGTTCGCGTTTCGACCGGGTGACGATCACGGTCCCGCAGGGCGCGGCACCGGTGACGATGCGAATGGTGCCGTTGGGCGCGCGGTCCGACCGGATGACCGACGAACTCCGCTTCGATGCGCGGAGCGGCGCGCTGACCAAGGCGGAGCGCTATGCCGAGCGCGGCGTCGGCGAGACGATCGCGACCAGCATCTACCCGCTCCACACGGGGGCATTCTTCGGTCTGCCCGGGCGGATCGCGCTGTTCCTGACGAGCCTGACGATGCCGCTGTTCACGGTCACCGGCCTGCTGCTGTATCTGGGCCGCCGGCGGACCAAGCGGGCGCTCGCGGCGGTCGCGGTTCCCGCCTCGGCCGACAACGGCGGGGCGGACCGACCCGGCGTGCTGGTCGTCCACGCTTCGCAGACCGGCACTGCCGAACGTCTCGCACGGCTGAGCGCTGCGGCGTTCCCGGGTGCTGCGATCCGGCCGCTGGCGACGGTGTCGCCAGCCGATCTGCGCGATGCCGGCACCGTCCTGTTCGTCGTCGCGACCTATGGCGAGGGCGATGCGCCCGACGCTGCCCGGGCGTTCGAGCGCCGCGTCATGGCCACGCCGGCCGATCTCGACGGGGTCCGCTACGCGGTGCTGGCGCTGGGCGACCACGAATATCCCGACTATTGCGCTTTTGGTCAGCGCGCCGACTCGTGGCTGCATGCCAGTGGGGCGCAGCGCCTGTTCGACCGGATCGAGCTCGACGCGGCCGATGCGGACGGCGAACGCCAGTGGCAGCAACAGCTTCACGCGATCGGCGCGGATCCGGCGCAGCCCGACTGGCAGCCGGCGGACTATGCCGCCTGGCCGCTGGTCGCGCGAACATGGCTCAATCCCGACAGCCCGGGCGCGCCGATGTACCGGGTCGAGCTCGGCATTCCCGCGGGCACGCGCTGGGCACCGGGTGCGATCGCCGAGATCGAGCCGCGTCACGATCCGGCCCGCGTCGCGCGGTTCCTGGCCGATTGCGGGATCGTCGATGACGGCCGGGTCGCGGCGGGACTCGCCAAGGCTACGCTGCCCGATCCCGCGACGTTCGATGCCGGGGGACGGGATCCATTGGCGCTGCCGCCGCTTGCGCATCGTGAATATTCGGTCGCGTCGCTACCAGAGTCGGGCCGTGTCGAGCTGCTCGTGCGGCAATGTCCCGCAGCCGATGGCGGGCTCGGCATCGGTTCAGGGTGGCTGACGGAAGTGGCGTCGATCGGTGATCCTATCGCCATACGGCTTCGCGCCAATCCGGGGTTTGCGACACCGATGGATCCGGCGACCCCGCTCGTGCTGATCGGCAACGGCACCGGCCTCGCCGGGTTGATGGCGCATCTGCGCGAGCGGGCGCGGACCGGCGGCGCGCCCGCCTGGCTGCTCTATGGCGAACGCAGCAGCGCGTTTGATCGCCCGCTCGCCGCCGAACTCGATGCGCTGCATGCCGCGGGTACGCTCGAGCGGATCGACCGTGCCTTCTCGCGCGATGCGGGCTGCGGGCGCTATGTCCAGGCGCTGGTCGCGGAACAGGCCGACCGAATGCTCGACTGGGCGAACCGGGGGGCGGCGATCTATGTCTGCGGCAGTCTCGTCGGGATGGCCGGCGCGGTGGATGCCGAACTCCGGATCATCCTCGGCGACGACCGGGTCGAGGCGATGAGCGAGGCCGGGCTGTACCGCCGCGACATCTACTGACCGCCGTCGACCTCAGCGCCGGTTCCGACCGGGGATGTCAGTCGACATCCCCGTGTCCGTGGCCGACGGTGATGCGTGCGCCCGTATCGGCGCCGGCGCTGCCGCTCTCCCACCAATAGGCCTGGCGCTTGCGCGTGCCGGTGATCGTCTCGTTCAGCGTTGCCGCATCATAAAGGCGGCCGCCGAGCATGACCTGCGCGACCTTGTCGCTGTTGCGGATGTCGCTTGTCGGGTCGGCGGTCAGCACGACCAGATCGGCGAGCTTGCCGGGTTCGAGCGATCCGACGTCCTTGGCGTATCCCAGCGATCGTGCCGATTCGATCGTACCCGCACGCAGCGCCTCGATTGGGCTGAACCCGCCCCGGACGAAGCTCCACAACTCCCAATGCGCGCCAAGCCCCGGCTGCTGGCCGTGCGCGCCGATCGCCACGGGCACGCCCTTGACCGCGAGCTTGCGCGCCTCTCGTGCGGTTGCGCCATCGACATAATCCTCCTCGGGCGCGATCTCGCGTCGCGCATTCTGCGCCGCGAGCAGTGCCGGCGGCGCATGGCGGGCGAGCAGCGGATGCCGCCACACGTCGCTGTGCGCGCGCCAATAGGGATCGCCCGCCGGCCCACCATAGGCGACCACGAGCGTCGGCGTGTAGCCGACCGTCGTCTGCGACCAGAGATCGACCACATCGGCATAGAAATGCTCGAGCGGGACGTTATGCTCGACCGTGGAATTGCCGTCCTGCACCAGGCTCATGTCGAGCGTGAAGAGCGAGCCGCCCTCGGGCACGACCTCCATGCCTTCCGCCTGCGCGGCCGCGACGACCATCTGGCGCTGCTCGCGGCGTGGCTGGTTGTAGTTCTTCACGCTGCGAGCGCCCTGCGCCTTGAGGCGATGGACGACGGCGAGCGCGTCCTCATAGGTGTCGATCTGCGCATAGACGTCGGGCGCTTTCGCGCCATAGACGATCTCGCCGGTCGAGAAGGTGCGCGGGGCAAGCAGCATGCCGGCCTGCTGCATCTCGGCCGCCGGGAAGATTTCGGCGGAGCGCGACGACGGATCGTGGATCGTCGTGGTGCCGAGCGCGAGGTTCGCCATCGCCGACCAGTTCTGCTGCGGTACGATCTCGTCCTCGCCCTGCGGACCATGCGCATGCGCGTCGACCAACCCGGGGATAACCGTCTTGCCCGCCAGGTCGACGGTCTTCGCGCCTGCGGGAATGGCGATCGTACCACGTGGCCCGACCGCGACGATGCGGTCGCCGCGGATCAGGATCGTGGCGTCGTCGATGATCCCGCCATCGGCCTTCGCCATCGTCACGACGCGTGCGCCGGTCAGCGCCACCGTCGCGTCAGGCTTGGCGGCGGCGATGTCCATCGACAGCGAGGTGCCGGTGCGCGGCGCGACGAACTTCGGCGCGTCCTCACCCTTCGGCGTCGGCACCGCGCGGAACAGCGCCGCGGTCTCGGCCGTGTAGAGCGTCGGGCCCGCGCTCCAGTGGATCTGCCGGCCGTCGTTCGACCAGTTGATGAAGTCCGCACCGTCGCCACTGACGCGGGTGACGGGCAGGGGGCCGCCCTTGGCATCGGTCTCGACCGCCTGGCGTCCCGGCATCAGCGGCATCACGAACGCCTCGTAATTCTGACGGAAGGCGACGTAATCGCCCTGTGGTGAGATCTGATAGTCATTGACCAGCTCGCCCGAGGCATGGACGCGGCGGTCCTGTCCGTTGAGGTCGGTGCTGATCAGCTGGCGCTTGTCCTTCTCGGTCGCCATCAGGAAGACGCGGTCGTTCGCCGCCCCGAATTGCGGGCCGCTCGCCTCCTTGGCGATCCGCACCGGCGCACCGCCGCTGGCGGCGACGCGGTAGGCCCCGGCGTCTGGATTGCCCCGCGCCGCGGTCAGCCCGCCGCCGGGGCCCTGTTCGAACACGATCGTGCGCGCGTCGGGTGAAAAGCGCGGGCGGCGATAATGGCCGGCGACGGTCGTGACGGTGCGGGGCAAGCCGCCGCCTGCCGCGATCGTCCGGATCTGGCCGAGGCCCGTGTCCGTCCAGCCGACGAACACGATCTGGCGGCCGTCGCGCGACCAGCTCGGGAACAGTTCGAATTCGTCCGCGCCGCGCGTCAGCCGCGTCGCGGTGCCACCCGCAACGGGCTTGGTCCACAGCTTGCCGAGCGTCTCGAACACGACGGTGCGGCCATCGGGCGAGACACTGGCCCAGCGCGGCATCTTCGTCGCGAACCGGTCGGGTGCGACCGCGATCTGCGGATGGACCGCATCGACGATGACGCGCGTATCGTCGATGCGGAACGGGATCACCGCCGCGCCCGAGCCGTCGGGCGCCACCCGGCGCAGCTTGCCCCCCGCCCAGAAGACGATCGCCGTGTCGCCCGGCGTCCAGGCCATGTCGGGATAGACCCCGGTAACGGCCCATGTCTCCTGCACGTCGCGGTCGAGCGGACCATAGATCATCCGTTCGACGCCGGTCGCGAAGTCCTTCACCCATAATTTGGTGACGTTGTTCTCGCGCCGGACAAAGGCGATCCGCTTGCCGTCGCGCGACGGGGTCGGCCGGACCGAGCCGCCAACCCCGGAGACCGCGGTGCTGACCTCGCCGCTGTCGACGTCATAGCGTTCGATATCGAACAGGTCGGTGCGCGAATTCTGCGCATATTCGAAGATCGGGCCGGGCGAGATGTTGCGCGTGTAGAAGATGCTCTTGCCATCGGGCGCGTAGATCGGCTCGCCCAGTTCCTTCTGCAGCACCTCGCTCGCGCGCTTGACGAGCTGGACGCCGCCGCCACCCGAGACGTGATAAAGCCAGATCTCGCCCGTGCCGAGCGAGCGGCCGGTCGTGAAATGCTTCTTCGCGGCGATGAACCGGCCGTCCGGGCTCCAGCTCGGCTGGTTGAGCAGGCGGAAATCCTCGTTCGTCACCTGGCGCTTGTCGCTGCCGTCGACGTTCATCACCCAGATATTGTCGCCACCGCCGCGGTCCGACGTGAAGGCGATGCGGCGGCCGTCGGGCGAGAAGCGCGGCTGATGCTCGAACGCCAGCCCCTTGGCGATGCGTCGCGGCGTGCCGCCCGTGATCGGCATGGTGTAGAGGTCGCCGAGCAGATCGAAGGCGATCAGCCGGCCGTCGGGCGAGACGTCGACGTTCATCCAGCTGCCCTCGTCGACACGCAGGGCGACCTCGCGCGTCTTTAGTCCACGCGGCTGCATGACGTCCCAGACCGGCGGCTTGGCGGACGATTTGGATGTGGCAGCCGACGCATTGGCGGGCACGGCGGCAGTGACCGGGGCTGCGGCGACGGGCTGAGGCGACGGGTTGGGGTCGGCGCGGGTCGTCGCGGGGGTGGGCACCGTCGCCTGATTCTCGGGCGCCTGGGTCCGTTCGACGGGCCTGGCGGCCGGTGGCGGCGTGGTCTGTGCGGCCAGTTCGGTGGCGACGAGGCAAAGTGCGATGGCGGTCAGTGCGCGGTGCTTCATGGTGTAGAGATCCCCCCTTGTGCGGCAGGGTCTAACCGATTGATCGCGATCGTCACTCGCAAATTTCTTTTATCAGGTCGCTTCTCGTCCTGTCGTCGTCATTCCGCTCTCCACTGGTCCTGGACGTGTTCTTCGCCGGTCACAAGTGGATGGAAGGCGAGAGCACGTCACGCCGGGTCTAGAGCGTCGCGTCGCAAGCAAGTTTATCCGCCTTGCTTGCGCTTTGGACGCGTTGATCGACGACCTATAGCAATGACCCCAGCGGATACAGCTCCATAGGGGACGAACTTGCAACCGAAGCGGAATGGTGCGGCCTGAGGAACGCAAAGTGCTGTCATTGATACCGATTGAGACCGTTACGACACAAAATCCATACCGCGTGTCATTTCTGAAATTATTGGTATTGTTTTGATATTTGGGACGTGACAGCATGTGCCTGTCCGAGGGTCCGGATGGTGATGCCGAACAAGGTCAGCAAGGTCACGGGGCGACAGATCCCGATGAAAGGGCGTCCTGTTGTTCATCGAACGCTTCCGAACAGGGTCGGCGGCAAACGATACGATGCATCACCATCCATGTGACCCGATCGGCAACATGGGGGGTAATGGAATGGTGCTGTTCAAAGGGTTTCTGACTACGACATGTTGCGTCGCGGCGTTGTTTGCGATGCCGGCTCAGGCGCAGGCCCAGGCGTCGGATACAGGCGCGGCCGATGGTGCGCAGGAAAGCCAGACCGCGATCGGCGATCCCGTCGCCTCCGCCAAGCTCGCTGCAGATGCCGAACGCACCGGCGAACGGCGGGAAGCGTCGGACATCGTCGTCACCGGCACGCGCATCGCGCGGCCGAACAACCGGTCCGCCGCACCGATCGTGACGACGACCGCCGCGGAAATCGCGGCACAGGGCGCGACGACGATCGAGGAGGTGCTGAATCGCCTGCCGCAGGTGCAGGTGAACTCGGAACAGAATTTCAGCGATTCCGAAGGTCGCCAGCGCATCAAGCTGCGCAGCCTGGGCTATGAGCGCACGCTGACGCTGATCGACGGTCTTCGCATGGGCCTCGCCAACACGGTCGATGTCGGCATCATCCCCAACGCACTGGTCGAGCGGATCGACGTGCTGACCGGTGGTGCCTCGTCCGTCTATGGATCCGACGCGGTGTCGGGCGTCGTCAACTTCGTGCTGAAGAAGAATTTCGAAGGCATCCGGCTCGACGCGAACTACAGCTTCTACAATCACGACAATGGCAGCAACGCGGTCACCGAGGCGGCAGGTCGTGCGGGTTTCGCCGCCAAGCGCGGATTGACCAATGACGGTGGTCGTTCGGACGTCAGCCTGGCGGCGGGTACCAATTTGTTCAACGACCGGGTGAACATCACCGGGTTCATCAATTACCGCCAGTCCAATCCGATCGAACTTGTCGATCGCTCCTATTCGGTTTGCGAGGCGGTCCAGCCGACCAACACCTCGCCGCTCGGTTGTTCGCGTGCAAGCTTCACGCCCGCCGGTACGATCATTCCGCAGTCGGGGCCGCGCGCCGGGCAGATCTTGGTCAACAATCCCAACGGCAACGGGACCTTCATTCCGATCAACAGCGGGCCGCAGGGCTCGTCGGCCAACCCCTATGACAATTGGGCGGTCCAGCGCGCGTTCAACCGCGTCAACCTTGGCGGTTTCCTCACCGCCAAGATCACCGATGACATCGAGCTGTACGGCAACGGGCTGTTCTACCGCGACAAGTCCTACAACACCCAGCTCAACCGCACCTTCAACTTCGGTGCGTACGGCTCGGACCCGTTCCGCGTGAATTGCGACAACGCGTTCCTGTCGACCTCGCAGGCACGGGATCTGTGCGGCGACAACGCCGGTGTCGCCGGACAATATGCGCCGATCGACGTCCGCTATCGCTTCGACGGGCTGCCACTGGTGCGGCAGCGCTTCACCAACGAGGGCTATCGTATCGTCGCGGGGCTGCGCGGGCGCGGCTTTGACGGCGTGTGGTCGTACGATGTCGCGGGCATGATCTCGCGCGCGCGGCTCGACACCATCGACGTGCCGTTCGCGCGCTTCGAGAACATCAATCGCTCGCTCGACGTCGTCCGGGTCAACGGCACGCCGACCTGTCGTGCGGTCGTCAACGGGACCGATCCGTCCTGCGTGCCGTTCAACGCGTTCGCGCCGTTCAACCAGGATACGGCGCTCAACCAGTATCTCTACGGTGGCGCGACCGGCGGGATCAGCACGCGCATTCCGCGCCTGTTGCAGTTCGTCGGCACCGTCAGCGGCGATCTGGGCCGATACGGCATTACCTCGCCGCTTGCGGACCAGGGCATCGCGATCGCGCTGGGCGCGGAATATCGCGAGGAGATGGAACGCACGATCGTCAACGAGGTCTTCCAGCAGAATAACGGCGGCGAGAACCAGCGCTTCACGCAAAGCATCCTCGAAGCCAATGCCGAGGTCCAGGCACCGCTGATCGAACACCGCCGGTTCGCCGAGCTGTTGCAGGTCAACGCCGGCTACCGCGTGTCGCAGTACAACCGGCTCGACGGCAAGTTCGATACCTGGAAGGTCGAGGGACTCTGGTCGCCGGTGGCGGACATCACGCTGCGCGCCTCGTACAACAAGTCCCAGGCCGCACCGGGCGTCAGCACCGCGCAGGGTGCCGCCAACATCTTCTGGAACCAGGGCTTCTATGCCGATCCCTGTGCGCCGCGGATCGATCCGTCGAACCCCAACGGCGCGCGACTGGCGCCGTCGGCGACGCTGCAGCAATGCCGCAACACCGGCCTTGCCGACAATCTCTATGGCAGTGCCTCGCTGATCTGCCCTGACGATCGTTGCACCGTGCGCGAGGGCGGGTTCAACCTGACGCCCGAAAGTGCCTTCACCAAGACCTTCGGCGTCGTGCTGCGCCCACGCTTCATACCCGGCCTGACGGTGTCGATCGACCGCTGGCTGATCGATCTGAAGGACCAGCTCGACTTCCTCCAGCCGCAGAACATCATCGGCGAGTGCCTTGCGACCGGGAACGAATATTTCTGCCGCGGCATCGTCCGCAATCCCGGCACCGGCACGCTCTCGAGCTCGCCTGCGACCAGTCCGTCGACGGGCTGGGTGGCTCGCGGCTCGGCCAATGGCTACAAGTCGCAGTCGCATGGCTGGGATTTCCAGGGGCAGTATAATGTCGGTCTGGGCGGCGTCGGCCGGCTCGACATGAGCTTCAACGGGACGCTGATGACCCGCGTCGGCTCGCAATCGTCGCCCACGATCGAACCGCGCAACTGCGTGGGATATTTCGGCAATCTCTGCGGCGAGAGCATGCCGCGCTGGAAGCACCAGCTCCGCACCACCTGGACCGCGCCCGACAGCACGACCAGCCTGTCGGTCAACTGGCGCCACCGCGGCGCGATGCCGCTCGATATCTACGCGCCCGAGGACACCGGCATCCCCGCCCAGGACGCGAGCGCCCGGCGCGATCAATATCCGGGTGTCGGTTCGTACAACTGGATCGACGTCGCGCTCAGCTTCGACATCAACAAGCAGATGACGTTCCGGCTTGCCGCCAACAACATCTTCGACCGCGATCCGCCGCTCATCCCGGACAGCCGTTCGCGGATCGGGCTGCTGCGCGGCAATACCGTGATGGGGTATGACCTGCTCGGCCGGCAGCTCGTCGCAGGGGTCTCGCTGCGGCTGTAACGTTACCGACTGACGTGATCGCCGGGGTCCGGATAAGGACCCCGGCGATGTTTCAACGTGCTACGGTCTGCGAACGCCGGATTTTAGCAGCCGCTAACGCCCCGGCTCCGTCGCCCCCGCTGGCGACAGCAAAGCGGCGGCGACGGGCTGTTCCGGCGTTGCGAACGCCCCTTTGGCGACCGGCAGCAGCATTCTGCGCGCTTCACCCCGAAGGTCGCGGGCGATCAGCTCCTCACCGAGTTTCAGTCTCGGACCGGGCGCGGCGGGCGCCGACTGAACGATCTTGTACAGCCCCTCTACCGCGACATCCGGGGCCTGCTCGCCCGCCGTTACAAAGCTGTCGTGATACGCGATCAGCGCGAGGCTGCTCTCCGGGTCCAGGCGGTTGGCCCTGACGATGAAACGTCTCGCGTTTGCAAGCCGCTGCCGACGTTCGACGGCGGGAGCGCGCACAGCCAGCTGCGTCAGCGCCGTGCCTTTCCACACCAGCGCGCGTGTTTCCGTCGGTGACTGTGCAATCGCCCTCTCAGCGGCTTCAAGACAGGCTTCGGGATTGCCGGTGCGGCATTCGGCCTCGGCCAGGAGCAGATGGTTTTCGGTCAGGGCGGGGAAGCGTGTCGCGTTGTCGCGAAGCCGGTCGAGCCACGCGGAGCGCCGTGCGAGCGCCTTCTCACGGTCGGGGCCGGCGTCGGGCACCTCGATCCGCGCGCCGAGTTCAAGCCGGCCACGGATCAGCCCGGCCTCCGCGAGGGTCAGACGGCGGATGCTGGGTTCCGGCGCGCGATTGGCCGGAAAGGCCATCTTTTCAGCCTGTAATTTGCGGCCTCGGTAGGCGGTCACGGCGCTTTGGAACTGGCTCGGATTGCCAAGGGCGCTCGCGGCGGTCGGCAAGTCGTCACCCCGTGCTAGGGCTTTCAGATAATCGTGAAGCCGCGGCTTCCACTCCTCGGAGAAATACAGAAGGTGGACCAGCCGCCATGCGTGATAGGGCGTCCAGGCCCTACCCTTGCCCGAGAGATAGCGCCCGTCGAGGATGTGCGTGACCGGATACAGACCGTAATGATGCATGACCTTCGCGTAGCCAGGCGGAAGGTGGCCATATTCCACGAAGTCGTCGCCGGCTTCCATCGTCGCGAACAATTCTCCGAACCCCTGAAGATACCAGCGCGGATACGCTGCCGGAAAATAGGTCATCAGGTAGTTCTGGGCGAAGGCGGCATACACGCGGGATTCGGCCCATTGGCAAAAGGCGATCTCGTTCACCGCGAGCTGTCCGAGAATCTGGTTCACGTCGTACGTCGGCTGTCCGGTCGCCGTCACCCTGGGGCTTATGTAGTAATCAACGATTGGAGGGTTTCGGTCCTGCTCGCGCGTACAATTGCGGCTCGTCTTGCGGCCGACTGAGGGCTGAAGAACCAGGTTCACGCCCTCCTCGGTCGTTGCGAGCACCGACCCTTCCTCGCGCGGATCATAGTAGATCGTCTTTTCGAACGCCTGCGGGAAGGGACCATATTGCCAGCGCAGCTCGGTCAGTCGAAGCTGTTCGAACGATGCGACATCGCCGATCATCGTCACGGCGATCTTGATCGTCTCGTCAGGCTGATCCACCCGGCCATGAAGGACCGAGAGCAGGAAGTGCAGCTTTTCGAGATTGTGCGCGGTGCGCCGCAACGCAGTTTCGTCGCCCTGGCTGAACACGACGACGTGCGGCGTTTCCGCCATTCGCCACTCGCTCAACTCCACCTTCGACTCGCGGCTTCGGTTGCCCGTGACGACGATGGTCGAGTCGCCATTCTTCACCGGTGCCGCAAGCTGCGCCTGCGCCGGGACGCTGACGGCCACACCCAGGATGAAGAGCAACCACCGCTTCATTTGTCTGAAGCCCCGCATTACCTCAAAGCATTCGGATGTACATGAAGCTCCTGACCGAGCCCGAAATCAAGTCATTCCGAGACCAGGGTACCGGTACAGACGATCTTCAAGCACCGTCTGTAAGAATGCTTGCTCCCATTCTGGACGTCCGGGCTCACCCGGTGCCCTGACAGTCACTCCGATTTACTAGCGCTGTTTATGAACCGGTTCGGTTCTCCGGGGATGCGAACGCGCCGGAGACGTGGCCTTGGGCGCTGTCATTAGCCTAAGCGAGGCAAGCTGAGACGACGCTTTGGCGGAAGAGGTGGGATTCGAACCCACGGTAGAGTTACCCCTACGCTGGTTTTCAAGACCAGTTCCTTAAACCACTCGGACACTCTTCCGCACCGTATCCGCGCCGCCGCGATGGCGGAGGGGCGCGTGCGACCGGCATCTAGGTCGGGGTGGAGCGTTGCGCAACTCTTTCGCACGGAGGGGGCCGACCGTTAGACATGGCTTGCCACGATCGCACGGCTCGGGCAGCGCTGCGTCATGGATCTCGACGCGATGCTCACCCATTATTTCGGCACGACCGATCTCGATACGCTGGATACGATCGCGATCGATGACGGTCTCGAGCGCGTCCGGATCGCGTTCGGGACCGAGCGCGAGACCGGCCGGCGGTTTGCGCTGTGGGCCGTGCTGGCGACGCTCGGCGATGCGCCCGACCCTCGTGACGCGTTCAAGACCGCGACCGAGCAACAGGCTGCGCAGGCCTATGTGCGCGCGCTGCGGACGGCGGACACGCTGGACGACTAGCCCCCCGTGGGGGCAGACGGATAGCTTTGGCAAGGCGGGCGTTGGGGACGCAACTCCCGACAGTCTAGCGAAAGCGAGCCCCATGCACATCGATCTCTCCGGACAGACCGCTATCGTCACCGGTGCAAGCTCCGGCCTCGGACGCGCCGCCGCGCTGCTCTTCGCGCAGGCCGGCGCGCGCGTCGCGGTCAATTACAACAGCAATCGCGAGGCGGCGGACGACGTGGTCGCGCGGATCGTGGCGGGCGGGGGCAAGGCGTTTGCCTGTCAGGCCGATACCGCGGACGAGGATGCCGTCCTCCGGCTGTTCGACGAGACCGTGTCGCGGTTCGGCGGCGTCGACGTCGTGTTCGCCAATGCCGGCATGCAGAAGGATGCGGGCTATGCGGACATGACGCTAGCGGACTGGAGCCGCGTCATCGACGTCAACCTGACGGGCCAGTTCCTCGTGTCGCGCGAAGCGGTACGCCGCTTCCGCGCGCAGGGTGATCGCGGCTTTGGTCGGGCGATCGGCAAGATCCTGTTCATGAGTTCGGTGCACGAGACGATCCCTTGGGCGGGGCATGCGAACTATGCGGCGTCGAAGGGCGGCAGCGGGATGCTGATGCGCACGCTGGCACAGGAGGTCGCGCAGGAGCGGATCCGGGTCAATGCGCTGGCGCCCGGCGCGATCGCGACCGACATCAACGCCGATGCGACCAAGGGCGATGCCGCCGACGCGCTGCTCGAGCTCATCCCCTATGGACGGATCGGCGAACCCGACGATGTCGCGCGTGCGGCGCTGTTCCTGGTGTCCGATGCCGCGGACTATATCATCGGATCGACGCTGACCGTCGACGGCGGGATGAGTCTGTATCCCGGTTTCCGCGACAACGGCTGACCGCGCTGGAGACATTGCCGCGACCTGCGAGGGTCGCGGTTGGCGTCAGGCCTTGAACAGGTCCTTGTACTGGCGTGGCTGTGAGCGGAGATACTGGTTGGGCGCCTTCACATGGCCGCCGAGATGTGCGGCGGCATGCCACGGCCAGCGTGGATCGTAGAGCAGGGTCCGGGCTAGCGCGACGAGATCGGCGTCACCGGTACCGATGATCGCCTCGGCCTGTTCATAGTCGGTGATCAGGCCGACCGCGACGACGGGGATGCCGACCGCCTGCTTGACCTGACGCGCCAGCGGGACCTGATAGCTCGGGCCGACCGGGATCTGCTGGTCCGGGCTGAGGCCCCCGCTCGAGACGTGGATCGCGTCGCACCCGCGAGCCCCAAGCGCCTTTGCGAAGGCGACGGTCTGTTCACCGTCCCAGCCACCCTCGACCCAGTCGGTGCCCGATACGCGCATCGTCACCGGGCGATCCGCCGGGAAGGCGGCGCGGACCGCGTCGTAGATTTCGAGCGGGAAGCGCATCCGGTTCTCGAGGCTGCCGCCATAGTCGTCGTCGCGGTGGTTGGCCAAGGGCGAGAGGAACTGGTGGAGCAGATAGCCGTGCGCGGCGTGCAGCTGGATCGCATCAATCTCGAGGCGAGCCGCGCGCGTCGCCGCGGCGGCAAACGCGTCGCGCAGTCGCGCCAGCCCCTCGCGATCGAGCGCCGTCGGCGGCGTATCGTCGGGCAGGAAACCGGCCGGGGAGGGGGCTTCGGTCTGCCAGCCCTGCTCAGCGTCGGGCGCGATCTGACCGCCGCCCTTCCAGGGCACCTCGCACGACGCCTTGCGTCCGGCATGCGACAGCTGGATGCCGATCGGCATGTCCGACCAGCGGCGCACGCTGTCGAGTGTCCGCGCGATCGCCGCTTCGCTCGCATCGTCATACAGCCCGACATCGGCATAGGTGATCCGCCCCTCGGGCGTCACGGCGGCGGCTTCGAGCATCATCAGGGCCGCGCCCGACAGCGCGAGATGCCCGAGATGGATCAGGTGCCAGTCGGTCATGCAGCCGTCGACCGCCGAATATTGGCACATCGGCGCGATGACGATCCGATTGGCGAGATCGAGCTTGCCGACCTTGAACGGCGTGAAGAGCTGCGGACCGCTCATGCGGAAACGGCCGTAGCGATGGGGATGGCGCGCATCTTGAGAACCTCATGCGATGGGGAATGCGCGTCAACGCACGGGGCCGGGTTAGGAGCCGCCCAAGAAGCGACCCGCCACCTGGCCCAGGCCCGCGGATGGTCCCCGCCGTCCCGGCGCGTGCCGGAACGACAGGGTGGGACAGGGCTGTTTAGAACTTGGCGCCGAGCTCGACGCCGTAGAAGCGCGGTTCGCCGGCGATATAGGTCGGGATGCCGAAGCCGCCGCCCGTGTTGCCCGCGTCGATCAGGTACCGCTTGTTCGTCAGGTTGCGCGCAAAGCCGCCGACGCGGTAGCGCCCGTCCGCGAGCTCGATACCCGCACGCAGGTTGACCAGCGTGTAGCCGCGCTGGCTGATCGCGGCGCTGTTGGGCAGTTCGAAGAACACCTTCGACCGGTAATTCGCGCTCGGCGTCGCATAGAAGACCGCGCCGCCGAGCGGGAGCCGGAGCGTCGCGCCGCCCGATGCCGTGGTGCTCGGCTGGAGGCGGAAGCGGTTGCCGGCAAAGGTGCCTGCAGGCTGGTCCGCGATCCCGCCGTCGAGATAGGCGAAGGTCCCGAACACCGAGAGATACTGGCCAAGCGCCAGATTGCCCTCGAGCTCGACGCCGACATTCTTCGCCGAGCCCGCGCTGCGCGTGACCGCGACGACCGCACCATTGGCGGGATTGACCTCGTTTACCGAGACCTGGAACCCGTCATAGGTCTGATAGAAGACCGATGCCGCGCCGGTGAAGGGTCCGACGCGACCCTTGATGCCGCCTTCGTAGTTCCAGACATTTTCCTCAGGCACGATCTGAAGATTGGGGCGTACGCCGTTGACGGCGTTGAGTGCCGCCAACTGGACGACCGGTGAGCGCCGGCCCTTGCTGATCGTGCCGTAAAGGCTGACATCGTCGTCGAGCTTCAACAGCGCGTTGAAGCGCGGGAGGATCGCGGCGAAGCTCTGGTCCGCCTCGAACTTCACGCCGTTGGTGTTCGCGGTGCCAAGCAGGCTGGTGCGGACGCCCAGCGCGGCGAGAATCTGCGAATTGGGCTGGATCGACGAATAGCCCGACTGACGATCCTCGATCAGGATGCGTGCGCCGGCGGTCAGCTCGAGCGCCGGGATCGGGATATAGGTCGCATCGGCGAACACCGAATAGGTGTCGTTGTTGCCGTAATTGGTGAACTCGGACGAATAGGGGATCTGCGTCGAACGGCCGCCGGTGAGGATCGCGGTGGCGCGGGTCGCCGCCGGGATCGTGCCGTTGGCGGCGACACAGCCCGGGCCGGTCGGGATCCCCGCGCCGTTCAGCGCGGTACGGAACGGCTGATAGGCCGTGGCGATCGAGCAAGCGATATAGGTGCCCTCCTCGGTCGAGAAGGGGACGCGCTGCGACCCGTTTTCGAAGAAGGCGTTCCACCCGAACGATGCGCGATATTTCGGGCCGTCGAACGCGAAGCGGCTCTCATGGCTCCACTGGTCGCCCTTCGCATCCTCGGCGAACTCGAGATACCAGGCCGGGCCGCCATCCGCGTCGAAGATTTCGAGTGCGTCGAAGCGGCGATAGCCGTTGACGGTGGTGAAGGTGATGCCGGGCGACAGATCGACCGACACCGTCAGGTTGGCGTCATAGACGTTGCGGTCGAGCCCGAGCTTGCGCGCGCCGAGCGCCTCGGCGCTGAACGGCGAGCCCGAGAGTTCGGCATTGCCGTAATCGCCCGTCTGGCCGCCGGTCGGGGCATGCGCGCGGCTCTTGAACGCGGTGCCGGGATTGCGCTGACCATCATAGGTCAGGACGAGATCGGCGGTGACCGCGTCGTTCGGCCGGAAGCGCAGCGAGCCGCGAATGCCGCGCTGGTCCTGCCCGTTCAGATCGTCCTGATCGACCTTGCCCTGGTTCTGGTTGGGGATGTTCGCATCGCCGGCGATGTTACGGACATAGCCGTCGCGATATTTATAGGCGAAGGCGAGCCGTCCCGACAGCACGTCGTTGCCGGCGTTGATAAAGCCCGACACCTGCGTGCGGTTGTAATTGCCATAGGAGCCGGTGATCGCACCCGAGGTGCCGGGCTGCGGCTTGGCGGAGATAAGGTTGATGGCACCAACCGCGGCGGCGGTGCCGAACAGCGTCGCCTGCGGGCCCTTCACGACTTCGATCCGCTCGAGATCATAGAGATCCTGATAGGCGCCGCGCGAGCGGCTGATGTCGACGCCGTTATAATAGAGCGTCACCCGCGCACCCTGCTGCGACGAGCCATTGTCCGAGGTGATGCCGCGGATCACGAAGCCGGGGTTGTTCGCGCTCTGCTCCTGGATTTGCAGGCCGGGAATATAGGCGGCGACTTCGGACAGCGAGTTGACGCCAATATCCGCCATCTTCGCGCCGGTGAGCGCGGTGACGGTCAACGGCACGTCCTCGATCCGCTGTTCGCGCTTCTGCGCGGTGACGACGATGTCGTCGCCGCCCGTCACGTCGGCGCGGGCGGCCGTGCCGGTCGCCGGATCGGGCGCGACGATCGCCTGGGCAAGCGCACCCGTCGAACAGGATGCAGCAAGCGCGGCCAGAGCCAGGCGCGTAAAAATGGTCGTCATGAAGTCCCCCGATTGTCAGTGAGCGAGCACCTAGGGCGGGGTCGTTACGGTTCCGCGTCGGATACATGACCCACGCGTGACGGCCTGTCATCGCGGCGTAACGCTGCCGCAACGTGACTGACGCCGAGCGCCCCTAGCAGGCGGCATCACCGCAAAAGGCACTGTTATGACGATCAATCGCCGCGACGCCCTCACGCTCTTCGGCTCCGGCTCCGCGCTCGCGCTTCCCGGCCTCGCCACCGCGGCGCGCACGAACGGCAGCGCGGGGGCAGCGCGCTTCGACCACGGCGTGGCGAGCGGCGATCCCTCGGCGGACGGCGCGATCCTGTGGACGCGCGCGACCCCGCAGGATCTGGAACAGGCCGGCGATATCGCGCTGACCTGGCATGTCGCGCTGCGCGAGGGCGACACGCCCCTCCGTTCGGGCCGGATCGCGGCGCGGGCGGCGCGCGACTTCACCGCCAAGGTTGCGGTGACGGGGCTGAAACCCGGGACAGAGTATCGCTACTGGTTCGAAACCGCGGCGGGCACGCGCTCACCCGTCGGCCGGGTCCGCACGCTGCCCCGCGGCGCGGTGGCGGATGTCGTCATGGGCGTGGTGTCGTGCCAGCTCTACCCCGGCGGGTTCTTCAACGCCTATGCTTCGATCGCGAAACTCGACCGGCTCGACGCGGTGCTGCATCTCGGCGACTACATCTATGAATATGCCATCGACGGCTATGGCGGCGACATCGGCAAAAAGATCGGCCGTCTGGTCGAGCCCACGCATGAGATCGTGACGCTCGCCGACTATCGGATGCGTCACGCGCAGGTAAAGCGCGACGCCGACATGCAGGCGGCGCATGCCCGCGCGGCGTTCATCTGCGTGTGGGACGATCACGAGGTCGCCAATGACGACTGGATCGGTGGCGCCGAGAACCATGACCCGGCGACCGAGGGCGACTGGAAGGCGCGCAAGGCCGCGTCGATGCAGGCCTATTTCGAATGGATGCCGATCCGCGATCCGAAGCCCGGCGAGCCGTGGGAGGCAATCAACCGCAGCTTCGAGTTCGGCGATCTCGCGACGCTGGTGATGGTCGAGACGCGGCTGCTCGCGCGGAGCAGGCAGGTCGCGGCGAAGGGCGAGGCGATTGCGCCTGCCGAATATGCCCCGATGATGGCGGAGCGCGCGCAGCCGGGTCGCGAAATGCTGGGCGCACCGCAGCTCGCCTGGATCGAGCGGACGATGGCGGCGTCAGTCACGGCGGGCAAGCCGTGGCAGGTACTCGGCAACCAGGTGGTGATGGCGCGCGTCGCCGGCCCCGATATCGAGAAGCAGCTCGGCCCCGATCGCTTCGCCGCGATGATGGCGCGGCTCCCCGAGAAATGGCGCACGGCGCTGATGGCGAGCATGGCATCCTATCGCGCGGGTCTGCCGTTCAACTTCGACAGCTGGGACGGCTATCCCGCAGCGCGCGAACGGCTTTATGCCGCGTTCAAGCGGTCGGGGTCGCGACCGGTCGTACTGTCGGGGGATAGCCATGCCGGCTGGGCGAACGATCTGCACGATGCATCGGGGAAGCTCGTCGCGGTCGAATTTGGTGCGACCGCGATCACCAGCCCGTCCTATGGTTCGCTGATACCGGGGATCGGGACCCTGATCGCCGACGCCAATGACGAGGTCCGCTTCTGCGACCAGGATCGCAAGGGGTTCATCGTCCTGACGCTGACGCCGGACCATGCCACCGCGGACTTCAAGACGGTATCGACGGTTGTTGCCAAGCCGTTCGAGGAGACGAGCGTCGCGCGGTTCCGCGCCTCGGCCGCAGCCCCGGAAGCGAAACTCGAGCAGCTCGGATAGCGGCGGCGATGCACCGGGTGACGCCGATCGGCGTCACCCGCCTTGCTCGATCCGACCGATGATTTTGCGTCGACAGGGAAAAGAAACCGAACCGGGAACATTGCCGAGAGCAGGCGGGTTTTCGCCCTGACACGCCGCCGCGCTGCTAGAATGGTGGAGGTTGGCGTCAATCTGGGGGCTCGCTTTGCATCTTCTGCCTGATACGCTCGAGGCCGGTTCGGCCTATCCGCTCGGCGCCACGTTCGACGGGCTCGGGGTCAATTTCGCGGTCTATTCGGCCAATGCCGAGAAGATCGAGCTGTGCGTCTATGACGACAGCGGCCGCCGTGAACTCAAGCGCTACGTCCTGCCCGAATGGACCGACGAGGTGTGGCACGGCTATCTCCCCGATGCGCAGCCGGGGCTGTCCTATGGCTATCGCGCCTATGGCCGGTACGCACCCGAAGAGGGCCACCGGTTCAATCCGAACAAGCTGCTGCTCGATCCCTATGCCAAGGCGATGACCGGCGAACTGCGCTGGACCGACGCGATGTACGGCTATCAGGTCAAGTCAGCGCGCGAAGATCTGAGCTTCGATCGGCGCGACAATGCGTTGACCATGCCCAAGGGTGTCGTGACCGACAGCCATTTCGACTGGTCGCGCGACGTTCGCCCGAACACGCCCTGGTCCGAGACGGTGATCTACGAGGCGCACGTCAAGGGCCTGACCAAGTTGTTCGACGAGGTACAGCCCTCGGAACGCGGGACGTTCGCCGCGCTCGGCAATCCCAAGGTCATCGATCATCTGAAGCGGCTGGGCGTGACCGCGCTCGAGTTGTTGCCGATCCAGAGCTATACGCAGGACCGGTTCCTGCAGGAGAAGGGGCTGCGGAATTACTGGGGGTACAACACCCTCAATTTCTTCACGCCCGAACGCTCCTTCTTCGCGACCGACAGTCACAACGAGCTGCGCCGGTCGATCCGCCGTCTCCATGCGGCGGGGATCGAGGTGATCCTCGATGTCGTCTACAATCACACGTGCGAGGGGTCCGAGCAGGGGCCGACGCTGTCGTGGCGCGGGCTCGACAATGCGAGCTATTACCGGCTGGTCAAGGATCAGCCGCGCTTCTCGATCAACGACACGGGGACCGGGAACACGCTGAACCTGACCAAGGCGCGGGTGATCCAGATGGTGGCGGATTCGCTGCGCTACTGGGCGACGAGCTTCGGGATCGACGGGTTCCGTTTCGACCTCGGGCTGACGCTGGGGCGGACAGATACCGGCTTCGATCCGGGCGCCGGCTTCTTCGACGTGCTGCGCCAGGATCCGGTGCTGGGCCGGCTGAAGCTGATCACCGAACCGTGGGACATCGGTCCGGGTGGCTATCAGCTGGGTAATTTCCCCCCGGGCTTTGCCGAATGGAACGACAAGTACCGCGACACCGTCCGCAAGTTCTGGCGCGGTGACCATGCGCAGCGGGCGGATCTGGCGGCGCGGCTGACCGGGTCGGCGGATCTGTTCGATCGCCGTGCCCGGCGCCCCTGGGCCAGCGTCAATTTGCTCGGCGCGCATGACGGCTACACGCTCGCCGACACGACGGCCTATGAGGAACGGCACAACGAGGCGAATGGCGAGGACAATCGCGACGGCCATTCGAACAATTGCTCGCGCAACTGGGGTGTCGAGGGGCCGACCGACGATCCCGCGATCGCGGAAACGCGCAAGCGGGTCGCGCGCTCGATGCTGACGACGCTGTTCGCCTCGCTCGGCACGCCGATGCTCGTCGCGGGCGACGAGTTCGGGCGGACGCAGGGCGGCAACAACAACGCCTATTGCCAGGATAACGAGATCAGCTGGCTCGAATGGACGCAGGCGAAGACCCCCGAGGGCGAAGCATTGATCGACTTCACCGCGCGGCTGGCCGCGTTGCGGCGCGACTATCCGATGCTGCGCGCGGGCAATTTCCTCTACGGCGAGGATACCCCGGCGGAGGGTCTGAAGGACATCGAATGGTGGGACGAGCGCGGTGTCCAGCTGTCGCCTGAGGACTGGGAAAACACCAATGGCCGTGCGCTGACGATGCGTCGTGCGGCGCTGTGCGAGGATGGCAGGATCCAGGTCGTGTCGTTGCTGCTGAACGCGTCGGAGGGTCCGCTGACCTTCACCATGCCACCGCCCTCCGAGGTCGAGCGTATGGTACTGATCGACAGCGCCAAGCCCGATCAGCTACCGATGCCGATCACCGACAGCTATGACCTCGCACCACAGGGTGCGGCGCTGCTGTCCTGGACGATGGATCCGGCATGAGCGCGTGGGGCGCGACGCCGACGAGCGGCGGCACAGCGTTCCGGCTTTGGGCGCCCGATGCCGACCGGGCGACGCTCGAGATCGACGGGGCCGCGGCGATATTGATGGACGGGCAGGCCGACGGATGGTTCACCGCGACCGCCGATGTCGGGGCAGGTGTGCGCTATCGCTTCCGAATCGGCGAAGACTTGGTCGTGCCCGATCCGGCCTCGCGCCAGCAATCGGGTGGTGTGCATGGCTGGAGCGTCACCGTCGATCCCGCTGCGTATCGCTGGCAATCGACCGACTGGCGCGGGCGGCGCTGGGAGGAGCTGGTGATCATGGAGGTCCATGCCGGCACCATGGGTGGTTTCGCCGGGATCACGGCACGCCTGCCCGAGATCGCCGCGCTCGGCGTGACCGCGATCGAGCTGATGCCGGTCGCGGCGTTCGGCGGCACGCGCAATTGGGGCTATGACGGAGTCCTGCCCTATGCGGTCGCCGAGAGCTACGGCACGCCCGACGATTTGAGGGCGATGGTCGACGCGACGCACGCGCTGGGCGTCGCGGTGCTGCTCGATGTCGTCTATAATCACTTCGGACCCGACGGAAATTATCTCGGCGCCTATGCCGGATCGTTCTTTCACAAGGACGTCGATACGCCTTGGGGCGGGGCGGTGGCGGTCGATGTCGAGCCCGTTGCGCGCTACTTCATCGACAACGCCCTGATGTGGCTCACCGACTATCGGATCGACGGGCTGCGCTTCGACGCCGTTCACGCGATCGACAATGACCGGTTTCTGGATGCGATGGCGGCTGAGATCCGCGCGACGGTGACCGACCGGCCGGTCCACCTCGTCCTCGAGAACGAGCGCAACGACGCCGATCGGCTGCGGTCCGGCGGCTATGACGCGCAGTGGAACGACGACTTCCACAATGTCCTTCACGTGCTGCTGACGGGCGAGACCAGCGCCTATTACGCCGACTTCGCCGACCGGCCGGCCGAGCGTCTCGCGCGGTGCCTGGGCGAAGGGTTCATCTATCAGGGGGAGGGGTCGGCCAATCATGACGGCAAGCCACGCGGCACGTCGAGCGCGCACCTCTCGCCGACCGCATTCGTGTCGTTTCTGCAGAACCACGACCAGATCGGCAACCGGGCGCTTGGTGAGCGGCTGACGGCGCTCACCGATCACGCGCGGCTGCGTGCCGCGACCGCGTTGCTGCTGCTCTGCCCGCAGATCCCGCTGCTGTTCATGGGGGACGAGACGGGGAGCGAGACGCCGTTCCTGTTCTTCACCGACTTCCATGACGAGCTGGCAGATGCGATGCGCGATGGCCGGCGCCGGGAATTCGCGAAGTTTGCCGCGTTCGCCGACGAATCCGCCCGCGCGGCGATCCCCGATCCGAATGCGCGCGCGACCTTCGAGGCGTCGGTTGCTGCGCCTGGTCCCGACGCCGATGCGTGGCGCGATCTTTATCGCACGCTGACCGCGGTCCGGCAGCGAGCGATCATACCGCGCCTGTCCGGCACGCGCGCGATGGGCGCGGAGGCGATCGGGCCGGCAGCGGTCGTCGCGCGCTGGACGCTGGGCGACGGCGCGGTGCTCACGATCGCGCTCAATCTCGGCGAGGATCCGGTCGCATTTCCGGAGGCCTCCGGCGAGATGCTGTTCGCGCAGGGCGATGCGGGGCAGCCCGCGAGTGTCGCCGTGTGGCTGGCGGCATGAGTCTGCTCCACGACCTGGCCGCCGCCGCTGGTTTGCAGCCCCGGTGGCAGGATGCCGGCGGGCGTGCGCAGACCGTAGCCGACGAGGCGTTGCGAGCGATCCTGAGCGCGCTCGGGCTTCCAGCCGACTGCGACGCAGCGATACGCGCCAGCCTGGCTACCGCACGCGCGGCGCGTGCCGAACCTCCGTCGTTCGTCTCGGCAGATATCGGTGCGCGGGTGTCGGTTGGAGCAGGCGACGGACCTGCCATCCTGACGTTGGAGGACGGGTCGTCGCGTGCCGTGACGATCGTCGACGAGCAACTGCCGGGCATCACGGAGCCGGGATACCACATGCTCACGATCGGCGGCCGGGACATCCGGCTCGCGATCGCGCCACCGCGCTGCGTCACGATTGCGGATGTCGACGCAGGTGGGCGTCTCTGGGGCCCGGCGGTGCAGATCCCGGCCCTGCGCGACGGCCGGGGCACTGAATTCGGCGACTTCGGCACGCTTGCGGACACGGTGCGCGCGTTCGCGACGCGCGGTGCCGATGCGGTGGCGATCAGCCCGACACATGCGCTGTTCCCGGCGGATGCGACCCGGTTCAGCCCCTATGCCCCGTCGAGCCGCCAGTTCCTCAACGTCATGCTCGCCGTTCCGTCCGTGATAGCGGGCGATGCGCAGGCAGACGCAGGGTCGCCGCGCGCATTGATCGACTGGGCGGGCGCGATCCCGGATCGCCTCGTCGCATTGCGTCGACGGTTCGACACGTTGTCGGACACCGTACGGGCCGAGGTCGAGGCGTTCGGCGCTAGGGGCGGCAGTGACCTGCGTTTCCACGCCGCGTTCGACGCGCTTCACGCGCATTTTCTTGCGCAGTCGGGCGCCCGGGGATGGCGGGACTGGCCTGCCGCCTATCAGGATCCCGATGGCGCCGCGGTGGCCGCGTTCATGACCGAGCAGCGCGATACGTGCGACTTCTATGTCTTCCTTCAGTGGCTGGCGGATACCGGGCTTGAACGGGCGCAGCGCACGGCACTTGATGGCGGCATGGCGGTCGGTCTGGTCGCGGATCTCGCGGTCGGCATGGATCCGGGCGGCAGCCATGCGTGGCGGCGGCGGGGTGATCTGCTGAACGGTCTGTCGATCGGTGCGCCACCCGACCCGCTGGGCCCCGACGGGCAGGCCTGGGGCATCACGGGATTCGATCCGCGCGCGCTGGCGGCAAACGGCTTCGCGCCGTTCATCGCGACGATCCGTGCGGGTCTGGCGCATGCCGGCGGGCTTCGCATCGATCACGCCTTTGGCCTGCGGCGGCTATGGGTAGTGCCGGACGGCGCCTCGGCGGCGGACGGGGCGTATCTCGACATGCCCTTTGCCGACATGATGCGGATCATCGCGATCGAATCGCACCGCGCGCGTGCGATCATCATCGGCGAGGATCTGGGGACCTTGCCCGACGGGTTTCGCGAGGCGATGGACGCACGGGCGATGCTGGGGATGCGCGTGCTCTGGTTCGAGCGCGACGGTGACGGTAATTTCATTTCCCCCGAATCCTGGTCAGTCGATGCGGTCGCGATGAGCGGGACGCATGATCTGGCGACGATCGCGGGCTGGTGGCAGGGGCGGGATATCGCCTGGAACTGGGCCCTTGGCCGGACCAGCGAGGCGGCGGACGAGGCGGCCGACCATGCCGCCCGCGCCGAAGATCGGTCCCGTCTGTGGACCGCGCTCGGTGCGCCGGAGCCACAGCCCGATCCGAGCGACACCGCGCCGGTCGTCGACGCGGCGCTGGCGCATGTCGCACGGACGCCATGCGGGCTGGCGATCTTCCCGCTCGAGGACCTCGTCGGTCTCGTCGAGCAGCCTAATCTTCCCGGCACGACCGATGAACACCCCAATTGGCGGAGACGCATGCCAGACAACACCGACGCGCTGCTCGCGCGCCCCGACACTGCCGCACGCATCGCCCTGATCGAAACGGCGCGCGCGTCATGACGCCACGTGCGACCTACCGGATGCAGTTCCACAAGGACTTCACCTTCGCGGACGCCGAGGCGCAGGTGCCTTATCTCGCCGCGCTCGGGATCAGCCATCTCTACGCCTCGCCGATCGCGACGGCACGGTCCGGATCGACGCACGGCTATGACGTCGTCGATCCGACCCGGATCAATCCCGAACTGGGTGGCGAGGCGGGGTTTCGCCGGCTCGTCGACCGGTTGAAGGCGCACGGGATGGGCATGATCATCGACATCGTTCCCAATCACATGGGCGTGGCAGGCGGCGAGAATGGCTGGTGGAACGACGTCCTTGCGAACGGTGCGTCGAGCCATTATGCGCAATTCTTCGATATCGACTGGCGCGAACCCGTCCTGCTCCCGATTCTGGGCGATCCGGTGTCGGTGGCGATCGCGCAGGGTGCGCTCGGCGTCGAAATGGTCGACGATGTGCCGATGCTCGTCGCCTATGGCGAGCACCGTCTGCCGCTGCGTCCCGAGGATCACGCGACCGCCACGAGCGACGACCTGGCCGCGTTGCTCGATCGGCAGCATTACCGGCTGGCATCGTGGCGCACCGCGAACGACGATCTCAACTGGCGACGGTTTTTCACGATCAACGATCTCGCCGGACTGCGCGCGGAAGACCCCGCAGTGTTCGAGGCGAGCCACCGCCTGTATCTCGACCTCTATGCCGAGGGGCTGATCGACGGTGTCCGGGTCGATCATGTCGACGGACTGACCGACCCCGCCGGCTATTGCCGAACGCTGCGCGCGCACTTCGATGCGATCACGCCAGCTGGCGCGGATCCGGCCTATATCGTCGTCGAGAAGATCCTGGCAGAGGGCGAACCGCTCGCCACCGACTGGGGGATCGATGGTACCAGCGGGTACGACTTCATGGCGCAGGTCACCGCGCTGTTGCATGACGAGGACGGCGCCGCACCGCTCGCCGAACTGTGGGCGGATATCAGCGGCCGGTCGGCCGCGTTCGAGCCCGAGGATCTGCGCGCGCGTCAGGACATGTTGTCCTGGCAGTTCGAGGGGCAGCTTGCCCGATGCGTCGCGGCGTTCGTCGCGCTGGCACGGTCGACGCCGCAAGGGGACGGGCTGACGACGGGGATGATCCGGCGGGCGGTGGAGCGCATGCTCTGGGTCTTCCCGGTCTATCGCACCTATGGCACCGGCATCGCGGCACCCGCCGCCGATGCCGCGATCCGGGCGATCGTGCGCGAGCGGGTCGCGACGCATCTGGCACCCGGCGAAGGACCGGTCGTCGACCTGATCCTAGACTGGCTCGCCGGTGAAGGGCCGGGCGATCCGGATCTCGCCGCGGCCGCGGTGAGGCGGTTCCAGCAACTCTCGGCACCGATCGTGGCGAAGGCCGTCGAGGACACCGCCTTCTACCGCTATGGCCGGTTGCTGTCGCGCAACGACGTCGGGTTCGACCCCGCGGCCTTCACGTTGCCCATCGAGGCGTTTCATGCCGCGATGGCGGAGCGTGCCGCCTGTTGGCCGCGTGCGATGCTGGCGTCGGCGACGCATGATCACAAGCGTGGCGAGGACGTGCGTGCCCGGCTCGCCGTGCTGAGCGAGATCCCGGTGCGCTGGCGTGAGACTGTGACGGGCTGGGTCGCAGCGGCGGCCGCTATCGACGACGCGGTGGATGCAGGCGATACGTATATGCTGCTGCAGACGCTGTTCGGGGCGTGGCCCGAGGGGCTCCAGATCGACGATCGCGCAGGGCTTGCCGCTTTTGCCGAGCGCATCGTCGGGTGGCAGGAAAAGTCGCTGCGCGAGGCCAAGCTGCGGTCGTCCTGGGAGGCGCCCGACGAGGCCTATGAGGACCGCTGTCACGTACTCGCCCGCGCCTTGCTCGACCCGGATCGTTCCGCGCGGTTTCTGCGCGAGCTGCAAGATCTTGTCGAAGCGACCGCGGCGGCGGCGCAGGCGAATGCGCTTGTTCAGACGGCGCTGCGTTACACCGTGCCGGGGGTTCCCGATCTGTATCAGGGCACCGAGCTGGCGGATCTCAGCCTGGTCGATCCGGATAACCGCCGGCCGGTGGATTATGCCTGCCGCGCGCGCCTGCTCGAGCACGATGCGCCTGCAAAGCTCGCGCTGATCGCCCGCCTGCTCGCGACCCGGGCGGCCTCACCCGAAATATTCGCCCAAGGCGACTACGCCCCTCTCGACGTGACCGGACCGCGTGCCGCGCATGTCCTCGCCTTCGAGCGCCGCGCGAATGGGCAGACGTTGCGGGTCGCGGTCGCGCTACGCTGCGCGGCGGAACTGCTCGATCAATCGGGGGCGGCGGTTCCTGCGGCATGGTGGGGTGAAACGCGGCTCGCGACCGGCGAGCGCGCAGCCGACCTTTTCGTGGACGGACCGGTCTTCGTCGCGGCGAGCGATTGACCCGGGCTGCGTCCCGCGTACGGCGGGACGCAGCTTATTTGCCGGCCAGATACGCCGCGATCGGGTCGATCATATCCTCGGGGATGCGGCGCGCGATCACCGGCATCGTCGCCTGCGACTTGCGCGCGTCGACCACCGTCTCGTCGCCCCGCCAGTTGCGCAGACGCTGTGCGATGTAACTGGCGCTCTGCCCGGCGAGCACCGGGTAGGGCTTGCCCGGCGCGTGGCAGCTCGCGCAGGCGGGAAGCTGCTTGGCAGGCAGGCCCTCGCGGACGATCCGCGCGGCATTCACGCTGCCCGACGCTGTGGTCGTGCCGAGACCCGGCATGGCCGCGAAATGCCGCGCGAGCCGCGTCATCTCTCCGGGCGTCAGCGTCGCGGCGGCGTTGGCCATGACCGCGCTCTGGCGCTTGCCGGTCGCATAGGCCTGAAGCGCGGCACGCAGATAGGCGGGGCTCTGGCCGCCGAGCACGGGCATATCGGGCTGGCCACGGCCGCGGCCGTCTGTGCCATGACATCCGGCGCAGACGGCGATTCGTGCTGCGTCAGGACCGGCGGTACCGCTGCCCGGAACTTCGGTCAGGGCGCGATAGGTCGCAGGTGACATCTCCGGCAACAGGCGGACGAACGCGACCATGCGGCGGACCTCATCGTCGCGATCCTTGGCCGCCCAGCCGGGCATGCCGGTGTATTTGACGCCGTGCTTGAGGATCCAGAAGATCTGCTTGTCGGTCCATTCGCGCGCGTTGACGGCGAGGTCGGGAGCGGGGGGCGTCGCCGCCTGCATCACCGGCAGCGGACGCACGCCGGGCGCACCGTGGCACGAGGCGCAGCTTGCCCGGAACAGGCCCGCGGCGCTGACGAGGCCTTCATTCGCCTTGGGATCGTTGGGCGCGGTGAAGGCGGCGTGCGTGCGCACCGAGTTGCGCATCGTCCAGTGAAGGAACCAGTCGGTGATCTTCCAATGACCTGACGAGGCGGCGATGTTGAACACGCCCGACCAGGCGAACAACAGCCCGGCAAGCGCCAGCGCGACGATCGCGGCGATCGCGCGCGCCCAGGTAATGCGGATCGTCATGCCGTCGCGCTCCGTGTCTTCAATACTCCGCCGAGCATCGCGAGCCCGCCGAGGAAATAGCTTGCCGCGCCGACCATCAGCATGACGACGCCGCCAAGCTGCTGATCCTCGAGCGCGTCGAGGCCGTGCGCGGCCGGGTGCATCGCCATCATCGCGTAAAGCGGCCGCGGGGCGAGGCCGACGAGTGCGCCGAGAAGGGTCATGTGCATCGACGTCAGCAGCATCGCCGCGACGCCCGATACGCGCCGGTCGGTCGCGCCACCGGTGCGCGTGCCAAGCACCGCGCTCCAGAGCAGCAGGCCGGCCGCGAGGAAGCTCGCCTGTTCAAGCAGCAGCGCAACCGGCTGCATGTCGACGCGCAGCCGGAGCGCGGGGAGGTGCCAGAGCCACACGACGACCAGCTCGACCAGCGACATGGCCAGCGGAGTGACGATCGTCGGCCAGCGCTCGGCGGGATCGAACCGGCTGCCCGCGATGCCATAGGCGAGGAACGGTGCCGCGACTGCGACGGCGATCATGTGGCCGGTCATGTGGCCGACCATGCCGAGCGGCGCGGCGGCGAACGCCCAGCCGATCGGCGCCAGCGCGACGCCGAGCGCGAGGCTCGCGCGCCTCATCGGCAGTCGCCGAAGACGATCACGGGCAGCGCGGTGAAGATCACCGCGACGAAGCTCAGGCCTGCGAGCAGCCGGGTCGACAGCGCAAGGAAGCGCAGCCGGTCGATCGCGGTCCCCTCGTCATGCGGCGGGGCGTCGCCCGGCGTCTGCGACTGGACACGCGCGATATAGCCCGCGGCGAGGATGCCGAGCAACGCGACGATCGTCGCGATCAGGGTCGCCACGGGAAAGCCCGTCAGCGCTGTCGCCGGCGTGGGGGACTTGGCGCACGTCACCGCGACCCACAGATAGCAGAACAGGAAATGCACGGCCCAGATCGTCGGCGGGACGATCAGCGTCCACAACGTGACCTTCAGGTCGCGCGCCCAGTGTTTCCGATTGTCCTTCGGTGTTGTCATGCGACCCCCGGGAACAGGCCGATCGTGCAGAACGTCACGATGCCCGTCAGTGCGAGGAAATGATGGTAGACGGTGATGTTGCGCAGATCGGCGTCATAGACCGGCGTCATCTTGCCCGCGAGGCTACGCGCGAGCGTATAGGCCTGCATGATCACGCCGATCGCGGCATGCACCGCCGTCCAGATCGCGAGCGTCCAGACGATCGCCGGATAGACATGCAGTTCAGGGTCCATCCCCGAATACCACGGCCCGGCGAGCCCGGCGAACAGGCTCGACAGCGTTGCGACGATGCCGAGGACCAGCAATAGGCGGCCCACGGCGACGTTGCCGCGACGATGCACCTCGCGCGCGCCGACGGTCGCCGCCCAGCCGGTCAACGTCAGCGCCAGCGCGACCATCGGCCAGAATACGCCCGGTCCGTCCAGCCCCGCGCCCGTGGGTGGGAAATTGCTATGGATCGTCCAGAAGAAGAAATAGCCGAAGACGAGGCCCGAAAACGCGGTCGCATCCGCCATCATCGTAATGAACATCGCCCACCAGCCCGGCGCCGATGGCCCCGAGGTATAGAGCGGCACCTTGATCCCGTGCCCGATATGCTTGGTCGGCTTTTCGGGGATCTCGGCGGTGCCGGTCCACAGCCACCACAGCACGCAGGCGAGCGTCGCGACGCCGCTGAGCGCTGACAGCAGATAAAGGTGATAGGTCGTCAGGATGAATACGCCCGCCAGTGCGACCGCGGTCATCATCGGCTTCACGCTGGGCGTGCCGAGGCGGATGACCTGCAACGGTCGTGCGTCGAGCACGGTGGTGATGATCGACTCGCGCCGCATCTCCTCCGCGTCGGGCAGGAAGAAACGACCCTCGTCGACCTTCTGGACGAAATTCTTCTGGTCCCAGATCGGATAGCGGCTCTCGATCAGCGGGACCGAGCGGATGCCCCAGTCCTCGTCATCGGGCAGCGCCAGCCATTCGAGCGTCCCTGCGTTCCACGGATTGCGCGGCGCCTTGGGGCGGCGCGGCGACAGCGCGAGGTCGATACAGACGATCAGCACGCCGAGCGCGAACATGTAGGAGCCGGCGGTCGAGGCGAGATTGAGCCCGCCGATGCCGAGTTCCTCGGGGTAGGTGAACACGCGGCGCGGCATGCCGAGCAGGCCCGACAAATGCATCGGGAAGAAGGTCAGGTTCATGCCGACGAACATGATCCAGAACGCGGTCCGCCCGAGCCGATCCGACAGCTTCTTGCCGGTCACCAGCGGCCAGTAATAATAGAGCCCGGCGAACAGCGGCAGCAGCGTCCCGCCGATCAGCACGTAATGGAGATGCGCGACGATGAAATAGGTGTCGTGCGCCTGCCAGTCGAACGGTGCGACCGCGACCATCACACCGGTAAGCCCGCCGATCACGAACACCGCGAGGCTGCCGCTCGCGTAGAGCAACGGCGTCGATTTCTTGACGTTGCCCGCCCAGAGCGTCGCGATGAACACGAAGATCTGGACACCGGTCGGGATCGCAACCGCCTCGGACGCTGCCGCGAAGAAGGCGAGGCTGATCTTGGGCAGCCCGGTCGTGAACATGTGGTGGACCCACAGCCCGAAGCTGAGGAACGCAGTGCCGACTGCCGCCAGCACGATCCACGGATAGCCGAGCAGATGCCGCTGCGCGAAGGTCGGGATCAGCATCGCGAACAGCGCGATCGACGGCAGGAAGACGATATAGACTTCGGGGTGGCCGAAGATCCAGAACAGGTGCTGCCACAGCAGCGGGTCGCCGCCCTTTTCCGCGTTGAAGAACGGCCAGTTGAGCAGCCGCTCCATCTCGAACAGCACGTCGCCTGCGATTAGCGGCGGGAAGGCGAACAGGATCATCACCGCGACGACGAGGATGTACCAGGCGTAGAGCGGCATGAGGTTGAGCCGCATGCCGGGCGGGCGGCATTTGAGCACGCCGACGATCAGTTCGACTGCGGCTGCGACCGACGACACCTCGATGAAGCTGAGGCCGAGCATCCAGATGTCCGCGCCGAGCCCACTCAGATCGGTCCGCGTCGTCAGCGGCGGATACATGAACCAGCCGCCATCCGGCGCGGCATCGAAGAAGATCGATCCAGAGACGAACACGCCGCCGATCAGGAAGCTCCAATAGCCAAAGCCCGAGAGCCGCGGGAAGGGCAGGTCGCGTGCGCCGAGCAGCTGTGGCAGCAGGATGATCGAGACCGCCTCGAACATCGGCACAGCGAACAGGAACATCATCATCGAGCCGTGCAGCGTGAACAGCTGGTTAAACGTGTTCGCGGTGACGAGATCGTTGTTCGGCACCGCCAGCTGCGTGCGCATGATCAGCGCGAGCACGCCTGCGAACAGCATGAAGCCGAACGCGGTCAGCGTGTACCAGACGCCGATCCGGTTATTGTTGACGTCGGTCCAGCGGAAGAACCAGCCGCTCGGCGGTTTCCAGACCTCGCGCAGGCGATCCTCCTGGCCCTTTCGGACGGCGGGATCGTTCTGGTCGGGGGCGACATAGGCCGGACTGTCGGTCGTCATTTCAGCCCCTGAAGATAGCTGGCGATCTGGTCGGCTTCGGCGGCCGACATCTGCGGGAAGGCGGGCATGCGCACGCCGGGCTTGGTCTTGCCGGGCTGACGCACGAACCGCGCGATATTGGCGTGGGTCATCGGCAGGATCCCTGCGGCAAGCGTCGGACGTGATCCGAAATGCGTCAGGTCGGGGCCGATCTTTGCCGCCGGGCCCACCCCGCGCACGCTGTGGCAGCCGCTGCAGCCATAGCTGGCGAACAACCTCGCGCCGGGCGATGCGGTGACCGTCGCGGGACGCGCCTGCGCGGTGAGCCAGCGCTCGAACGCGGCAGGCTCCATCGCGACGACGTCGAATGCCATCAGCGCATGCCCCAGCCCGCAGAATTCGGCGCAGACGCCGCGATATGTTCCGGCCTTGGTCGCGCGGACGACGAGGCGATTGGTACGGCCGGGGATCATGTCCATCTTGCCCGCGAGCCCCGGCACCCAGAAGCTGTGGATCACGTCGGGGCTGCGCAGCGACAGCTCGACGGTGCGGCCGACGGGGAGGCGGAGTTCGTTCGCTGCCTCGACGACCGCGCCGCCGGGCGGGGCGTAACGTACGCGCCACCAGAACTGCTCGCCATCGACGCCGATCCGCAGGTCGGCATCGGCGACCGGTCGTGGGCGCATCGCGGGCAACGCGTAGAGCAGCAGCGCGAGCAACAGGATCGACGGGCCGATCCCGCCGAGCCACAGGACCATCTTCATCCCGCCCTTGTGCGTCATCCGCCCCTCGGGCGCGCGGATCGCATGCCGCATCAGCAGCGCAAGGCCAAGCGCCAAGACGACCGCGCCGACGACCAGCACGATGGTGATCGACAGCACCTGATCAGCCTGTTCGCCGAACGGGGCCAGCGTCGACTGGTGCCGGTTGCAAGCGCCAAGCGCCGGCAGGCACGCCCAGACGGAAAGTAAACTTGCCTTCCGCATCATCGCCTTAGCTTCCCCTTTGAGCAGATCCTCTAGCTGTGGCCGAAACGGCGTTAAACCCCTTAAATGAACTTTCCGTCATGAACTGGCACAACCCGGGCAGGGGTGGCCTGGCATGTGGACTAGGGCAGGCGGATGAGATCGCGGATACGGTCGGCCAGCGCGTCGATCGCAAAGGGTTTCGTCATCACGTGCATGCCCGGATCGAGATGGCCGTTGCCGACCACCGCATTTTCGGCATAGCCGGTGATGAAGAGGATCTTGAGGTCCGGACGGCCTACGCGCGCGGCATCCGCCATCTGCCGCCCGTTCATCCCCCCCGGCAAGCCGACATCCGTGACCAGCAGGTCGATGCGCGTGTCGGACTGGAGGATCTTCAAGCCGGCAGGCCCGTCCGCGGCCTCGATCGCGGCATAGCCCAGTTCCTCGAGCACCTCGACGACCAGCATGCGAACGGTGGGCTCGTCGTCGACGATCAGCACCGTCTCGCCACGGATAGCGCGCGGGGCCTCGGCAAAGTCGGGCTGCGGTTCGTCCTCGTCCGACGGACCGAAATGCCGCGGCAGATAGATGCAGATATTGCTGCCTTTCCGGACCTCCGAATAGATCCGAACCTGTCCGCCCGACTGGCGCGCAAAGCCGTAGATCATCGACAGGCCGAGCCCGGTGCCCAGACCCAAGGGCTTGGTCGTGAAGAACGGATCAAAGGCCTTGGCGACGACCTCGGGCGGCATGCCGGTGCCGTTGTCGGACACGCAGAGCGAGACATATTGTCCGGGTTCGAGATCGCGGTCGCGGCCCATCCGCGCGTCGATCCAGCGATTGGCCGTCTCGATCGTCAGCCGCCCGCCGGTTGGCATCGCATCGCGCGCGTTGATGCACAGGTTGAGGATCGCGTTTTCAAGCTGGTTGGGATCGACGAGCGTCGACCACAGCCCGGCGGAGGCGACCACCTCGACGGCGATATCGGGCCCGACCGTCCGGCGCACGAGCTCCTCCAGGCCGCCGATCAACCGGTTGACGTCGGTCGGCCGGGGGTCGAGCGTCTGCCGCCGCGAAAAGGCCAGCAGGCGGTGCGTCAGCGCCGCGGCACGCTTGGCGGCACCCTGTGCGGCAAGCGAGTAACGCTCGACATCGCCCAGCCGTCCCTGTGCGATGCGGATGCCGAGCAATTCGAGGCTGCCCATGATCCCCGTCAGCAGATTGTTGAAGTCGTGTGCCAGCCCGCCTGTCAGCTGGCCCACGGCTTCCATCTTCTGGCTCTGGCGCAGTGCGGCCTCGACATCCATCAACTCGCGGGTGCGCGCGGCGACCTGATCCTCGAGCGTTTCGGTCCAGGCGAGCAGTTCGGCGGCATGCCGGCGGCCATCGTCGATGTCCGTATTGGTGCCGACCCAGCGCGTGATCTGGCCGCCGATGGTCCGTACCGGCTCCGCGCGAGCAAGAAACCATCGGTAGCCGCCATCAGCACTACGCAACCGGAACTCGGCGGCATAGGTAGTGCCCGTATCGCGTGCGGCCTGCCACGTCGTCGCCGTGGCCTCGCGATCGTCGGCGTGAACCAGTGACAGCCAGGTGCCGGATCCAGTTAGAGCGCCGGGCGAAATACCGGCATAATCATAGACCTGCTGGTTGACCCAGTAGATCTCGCCATCGGGACGCGCCGCCCAGATCAGGCTGGGCACCGCTTGCGCGAAGACGCGGAACTGTTCTTCACTCTCGCGGAGTGCTGCTTCCGCACGCAGCCGCTCGGTCGCCGCACGAACCCGGTCCGCGACCTCGCGCATAAGCTGGAGTTCCTCGTCCGCCCAGACTCGCGGCTGATCGTGATTGGCATAGAGCAGCGCGACGAAGGCATCCTGTTCGAGCAACGGCATGTTGACGAACGACCATGCGCTGATCGCCTTCAGGCCGGCAGCACCCGCAGCGGTGCGCGGGTCGCGCTCGACATCGGCGATCACGACCGTGCGCCCTGCCTTCAGATCCTCGATATAGGACCCATAGTCGCGGAACTGCAGCATGCCCGCCAGGGTACGTGTTCCCGGCGCATTCCAGTCCCGCTCGACGGTGATCGTCTCGGCAAGGGTGTCGATCACACCGTAGCCGACCCGGCTGACCTGCAGGGCGTGGCCGAGGATTTCGGCCGCTGCATAGGCGATTGCCGCAGGGTCGGTCAGATCGCGAATCGCATCGCCGAGCGCCAGCAACGCGGTTTGCCGCACGTCGGCGAGCTTGCGGGCGGTGATTTCAAAGCTGATCCCAGGAAAACGTAGCGCAGTCCCGTCGGCCGCGCGCTCGCAACGGCCCTGCGCGATCACCCAGCGGATCGTCCCGTCGCGCTCCAGCAGGCGATATTCGGCTTCGAAGGGGCCGCCCGATTGGACGGCCATCTCGATTGCCTGCTCGGTGCGCGCGCGGTCGTCCGGATGAATGCCTTGAAAGAACGTCGTTATCGGTGCGCCGGCCAATGCCGCCGCCGGATCCACCCCGTACAGCAGAGCGAACCGGGCATCGGCGGTGACGCGATCCCGGGCGATGTCCCAGTCCCAGGTACCGATCCCGCCCCCGGCCGAAAGCGCCAGCTGCAACCGTTCCTCGGCCTCGCGGGCGAGCGTCTCTGTCCTGTGCCGCTCGGTCACGTCGCTGAGCAGCACGGCGATCCTGACCGAGCCCGGCTCGCCAATCCGCGCGACCTGTGCATCATAGCGCCGATCGCCCTGCGCCACGCGCGTCTCGAACCGGGTTGCGTGCCCGGTCCGGGCGATCTCGCCGAACGTCCCGATCCAATCGCCATCCAGTGCGGGCTGCAGCGCGTGCCAGGTCTGTCCGACCGGGTCGCGCAAGCCCGTCTGCCGGAGAAATTGCGCGTTCGCCTCGAGGAACCGACAATCGATCACGCGATCGCCGTCAAAGATCAGATCGACCAGCCCGAAGCCGATATCGATCGCGGTGAACACTTCGCGATAGTCGCCTTCGCCGGGACGTGCCGATACGCGCTGACGGTCGTTCCCGGGGACATTGTTCGGACTCGAGGGCATCGAATTTTCTACTCGCAGGAACACCAACTCGGGTCCGGCATACGACCAGCCATGCAGCCGGCGTCACTGGACCCGGGTCGTCAAACGCGAGACAGGCGGTGGTCGATCCCCGGGAAGTTTGGTGTCATGCGGAACGGACGCGCGCGCTGGCGGATGTCAGGGCGGACGCGACGCGTTCGGCCCAGGCGGCGCAGCCGTCGGGTGCGCCGATCAGGTCCTGGCGGATTTCGATTTCGGCATAGAAACGCCGGGCAGGATAGGCATGCCGCGGGATCGTATAGTCGATCAGGTCCATCCGATAGGGCTCGTTGTCGCCCACCACGAGGTCGGGCTCATCTGCCAGTACCTCGAGCATCGCGAGGGCGAAGCGCGTGTCGCCGCCATCGTGCAGGATGCCGATATGCCAGGGCCGAATTGCCGCTCCGTCCGCGCCGCGCATCGCCGGGGTGAAGCTGTGCAGCGCAACCAGAATGGTCGGTTGTCCGGCGGCATCCCGGCGTGCGATCTCGGCCGCGATCGCCGCATGATAGGGCGCATGGATCACCGCATATCGCGCGGCTCGATCCGCCTCGCTCAGGTCGCGATTGCCGGGGATCGGCGTGCCGTCGCTGGTCTCGGCGATCGCATCGGGTTGCGTCTCGCTCCGGTTGCAGTCGACGACCAGCCGAGAATAGGTCTGGTGGATGAAGACCGCGTCGAGCCGGTTCGCCAGCAACCGTCCGACCTCGCCGACGCCGATGTCCCAGCCGATGTGCCGGCCCAGTTCGGCATCGTCGAGACCGAGCGACCCGAGCGACACGGGCACTGAATTTCCAGCATGATCGCCGATCAGGAGGAACGATGATGCGCCTTTCGGGTTGATGATGACGGTCGGAGGCCTGTCTCCTGCCGCGATCAGCGGTCCCTCGGTCCGGTTGGTCATGCGATACGGATCCTGAATGCCATTTCTCACACTTTCTCACGTGACGAGATACACTTACCGGCAACCGGTAGCATTTGGCGAGCACCGTATCATGGTCCGTCCGCGCGAAAGCCATGACCAGCAGCTGATTTCGGCCGAGCTGACCATAACCCCCGAACCGTCGGAGGTGCGCTGGCTGCACGACGTGTTCGGCAACTCGGTGGCGATCGCGACCTTCGATCGCCGTTCGCGCGAACTCGTGTTCGACAGCCGGGTGCGGCTTGATCACAGCCCCGCCGAACTCGCGACGGTCGATATCGAGCAATACGCACGCTCCTATCCGTTCACCTATTCGTCCGAGGACATGCCCGACCTGTTGCGGTCGATCGAGCGCCAGCATCACGATCCGCATCGCGAGATCGATCGCTGGGCGCGGCGGTTCCTCGATCCCTCGGGGCGGACGGATACGCTGGCGATGCTGTCCGACATGACCGCGGCGATCCGGCGCGACTTCACCTATGTGCCGCGCCCCGAAAAGGGGACACAGTCGCCGATCGAGACGCTTGCCCGCCGCAAGGGTACCTGCCGCGATTATGCGATGCTGATGATCGAGGCGGCGCGCGCGCTCGGCTTCGCGGCGCGGTTCGTGTCGGGCTATGTCTACAACCCCTCAGGCCGCGAGCAGCGGACCGGGGGCGGCAACACGCATGCCTGGGTCCGCATCTATCTGCCCGGATCGGGTTGGGTCGAGTTCGATCCGACCAACGGCATCATCGGCAGTCGCGGGCTGATCCGCGTCGCGATCGCCCGCGACATCTACCAGGCCGTGCCGATCTCGGGAAGCTGGGCGGGCTTCCCCGGCAGCTTCCTCGACATGACCGTCTCAGTCGACATCGCCGTCGACGGTCCGGACGTCGCCCCTACAGCCACAACCCCGCTCGCGCCGCAGCCGGTCCGGGCATGAGAAAGACGACCGCATGCTGATCCGCGCCGGCTATGATATTCGCTTCGAAGCCGATGTTCCGACGCCGCTGATGGCGATGCTGAGCCTTCACCCGTCGCGCAACCGCGATCTGGTCACCCCGCACCGGATCGTCGCAAGCCCCGACGTCCCGATCTACGATTATCTCGACGCGTTCGGGAATGTCTGCACGCGCATGACCGTCCCCGCCGGCGGCCTGACGCTGTCGTGCGACTTCACGATCGAGGATGACGGGCAGCCCGACCCAGTCGATCCCGATGCCGTTCAGCATGCCGTCGAGGATCTGCCGGACGAGATCCTCGTCTTCCTGCTCGGCAGCCGCTATTGCGAGACCGACCGGCTGTCCGAGACCGCTTGGTCGCTCTTCGGGCATGTGCCCTCAGGCTGGGCGCGCGTGCAGGCGATCGTGCAATTCACGCACGACCATATCGAATTCGGCTATCATCATGCGCGGGCGACCAAGACCGCCTGGGATGCGCATCAGGAACAGCAGGGCGTGTGCCGCGATTTCGCGCATCTCGCGATCACGCTGTGCCGCTGCATGAACATTCCGGCGCGCTATTGCACCGGCTATCTCGGCGATATCGGCATTCCCCCGGTCGATGCGCCGATGGATTTTTCGGCGTGGTTCGACGTCTATCTCGGCGGCCGCTGGCATACGTTTGACGCGCGACACAACCAGCCGCGGATCGGCCGGATCCTGATGGCGCGCGGCCGCGATGCGACCGATGCCGCGCTCACGACGACGTTCGGGCCAGCGCGGCTCGTGGGCTTCGACGTCCACACCGACAGCGTCGACGCGGCGGCTTGAGCCCGCCGCAGCGTCGGTTTACGCTTGTCACCCCGCCGGCGTTCGTGCGAACGCCGCAACACCATTAAACAATGCTGCGATGCACCATATGCCTGCTTCTTCGACACCCGGTTCCGTCCCGAGCAACGCCAACGCGCTGCTGCTGCAAGCGATCGCGCTGCGCCAGTGCGTGACCGCGGTCTACAACCGGATGCATGTCAAACTCGCGCCGCATATCCTGTTCACGCGCCATGATGACGTGTTCGTCGACGCGGTCACGCTGCAGCGCGACGGACAGCCGCCCAAGGAGATCAAGCTCGGCACGTTCAAGCTCGCCGGGCTGAAGGATATCGTCGTGATCGACGAGGGGTTCCGGCCCGACGCCGTCTTCAACCCGCACGACATCAAATATGAGGGCGTGACGCTTTTCGTCGTCGAGCCGAACTGACCGCCAAACGGACTGGCGCCGTGGTTACGGCGCCGGCGGCAGCCATGCCGTCTCGATCTCGCCGTAGCGGTCGACAAAGCCCGTCCGCCGCATTTGAAGCTCCGGGTCGAGGATCCGGACTCGTCGACCGTTGCGCTCGATCACGCCGTCACGCTCGAGCGCACGGATCGTCCGGTTGACGTGCACCTTGGTCAAGCCGAGCGCATCGCCGATATCGCTCTGCGTCAGGGGCAGGTCGAAGGAGTCGATCACGCCACCGGCAGTGACCCGAAGACGCGCCAGGATATCGAGCAGGAGCGTGGTCAGCCGCTCCGCCGCACCTTTGCGGCCGATCGAGGTGAGCCGGTCGCTCATCGCGACATTCTCGGCCGCGGCGATGGCATAGAGCAGCCCGGCGAGCCGTGGCTGCTGGCGAAAGATTTGGCCCAGATCGGCCTTGGGCAGTTCGGTGACGGTACAGTCCGACACCGCGGTCAGCGTCGCCGAGGCCTGCGACCAGGCGATGCTCGACGTGCCGATCAGGTCGCCGGCATAATGGAAGCGCAGGATCTGGCGGCCGCCGGCCGCGAGCCTCGCCGCCGAATGCAGCCAGCCATAATGGACGACGAACAGTGCATGGCTGGTCCCGCCCTCGGCCATCAGGATCTCGCCGGGCTTGAGCCGGATCTCGCGTTGCTCGGCGCGCGAGATCGCTGCGCGTTCCTCTTCCGTCAGCGCAAGATGGCGTTCGAGCCGCGCGATCAACCCACTTCGATGCATCGTTCCGCCCCTGCATTCGCCCTTGTCGGCGGCCCCTGTCGGCTGCCCATCTCGGCTGCCCGTTGCGGCCGCCCGTAACCCCATGCTCAACCATGCGGTTCGTCCGGTCGTCAACAGGTCGATTGGTCCGTATCAGCCTTTATCAAGCTGTCCCAGAATGATCGGCGTAAATCGATCGGCGATCCGATCGATGCCGCGTGTGTTCGGATGGACATGGTCGCGCTGCATCAGCGCGGCGTCGCCGATCACGCCATCGAGAATGAACGGATAGAGTCCCGCACCATAGGTCTTGGCAAGATCGGGCCAGATCGTGTCGAACGCTGCCTGATATTCGGGGCCGAGATTGGGGGGCGCCCGCATGCCCGTCAGCACGACCGGGATCTTGCGGCGGCGCGCCTCGTCCATCATCGCGGTCAGGTTGGCGCGGGTCTCGGCAGGCGCGATCTGACGCAGCACGTCGTTGCCGCCCAGGCCGAGCAGGATGAGATCGGGTTTGCGGGGCAGGCTGTCCAGCGTGAAGATAAACCGCTGGCGCCCGGCCGCGCTGGTGTCGCCCGAGACGCCGGCATTGACGATCGTCGCGTTGACGTCCTTGCGGCGCAGCGTCGCCTGCAACACGTCGGGCAGGCTGTGACCGCGCGCGACGCCGTACCCCGCGTACAGACTGTCGCCAAAGGCCAGGATCAGGCGCTCGCGACCGGCCGGCGCGGGAGGCATCGCGACCGCCGTACCATCGACCGCCGTGTCGTTGCCCGCGCCGCGGGTGGCCGCCACAGGGGCCGAGCTATCCGCCGCCCGATCGCACCCCGCGAGGACCAGCGCTTGGAGAACCGCGGCGACTGCCACATATGAAGGCCTGTTTCGCTCCAACGTAAAGTGCTCCATGTCCCGATCAACCTCCGACGATATGGTGATATCGGCCCGCAATGTCACGCTGACGCTCGGCAGCGCGAGTGCCGCGACCGCGATCCTCAAGGGCATCGATCTCGACATTGCGCGGGGCAGCAGCGTGGCGCTGCTCGGGCCCTCAGGGTCGGGCAAATCGTCGCTGATGGCGGTGCTGTCCGGGCTCGAACAGGCGAGCGGCGGGCAGGTCGAGGTTGCGGGACTCGATTTTGGCGCGCTCGACGAGGATGCGCTGGCGCGCGCGCGGCGCGGTCGTATCGGCATCGTGCTCCAGGCATTTCATCTGTTGCCGACGATGACGGCGCTGGAAAACGTCGCCGTCCCGATGGAGCTTGCCGGCATGGCCGATGCGTTCGCACGCGCCGCCGATGAGCTGGAGGCGGTCGGGCTCGGCCACCGGACCGGGCATTATCCGACCCAGCTGTCGGGCGGGGAGCAGCAGCGTGTCGCGATCGCTCGCGCGCTGGGACCGCGGCCGGACCTCGTCTTCGCGGACGAGCCGACGGGCAACCTCGATGCCGCGACGGGTGCGGCGGTGATGGACCTGCTGTTCGATCGACGCGCGGCGACGGGCGCGACGCTGATCATCATCACGCATGATCCGGTCCTTGCGGCGCGGTGCGATCGGGTCGTCGAACTCGGTGACGGGCGTATCGTCCGCGACCAGTTGCGGTCCGTGACGGGCGCGGGGGCATGACCGACTGGCGGCTCGCCTGGCGTCTGGCCAGGCGCGAGCTCAATCTGCGGTTCCGCGGCCTGCGACTGCTGCTGGCCTGTCTGTTTTTGGGGGTCGGCGCGCTGGCGGCGATCGGCAGCCTGACCCGCGCGATCGACGGCGAACTGGCAAGTCGCGGGAGCACGATCCTGGGCGGCGACGTCGAATTCGCCACGTCGCAGCGCGCCGCGACGCCCGAGGAGCGCCGCGCGATGGCCGCGCTCGGCACCGTATCGGAGACGGTGCGCATGCAGGCGACGGCGGTTCGCGGTTCGGCCAGCGTCCCGATCGAACTGAAGGGTGTCGACGGCGCCTATCCGTTGTACGGCACCGTCCGGTTTGCCGATGGGGGCGCAGCGGAGCCGCCGCGCGACTCGGGGATCTGGATCGCGCCCGCGCTCGCCGACCGGCTGGGCGTCGGCCGCGGCGCGCGGGTCCGGCTGGGTACGGCCGAGTTCGTGGTCGACCATGTCCTCGCCGAGGAGCCTGACCGGCTGGGCGAAGGCTTCACGCTGGGGCCTGTCGCGATCGTTTCGCTGCCCGGGATTGCGCGGACCGGCCTGATCCAGCCCGGCAGCCTCTACGAAACCAAATATCGCGTCCGCCTCAGGTCGGGACTCGCGCCAACGCGCGCCGTCGACCGGATCAAAGCGGCATTCCCGTCCGCGGGCTGGGAAAGCAAGACCCGCGACCGTGCAGCGCCCGGTGCCGAGCGCTTCGTCCAACGGATGGGCCAGTTCCTGTTGCTCGTCGGCCTCTCCGCGCTCGTCATCGCCGGTATCGGCGTCGGGAATGGGGTTTCGTCCTATCTTGCCGCGCGGCGGCAGAGCATCGCCGCGCTTAAGGTGCTTGGTGCGACGTCCGGGATGATCGCCAGGGTCTATCTGATCCAGATCGTCGTCGTCGCCGGGATTGGCATTCTCGCCGGTTTGATTGCCGGCGCCGCGGCGGTGCCGTTGATCGTCGCGCTCGCGGGCGACGTGCTGCCGGTCGCGCCGAGCTTCGCGGTGCAGCCCGTGCCGCTGCTGCTCGCCGCCGCCTATGGCATGGTGATCGCGCTGGCGTTTACCGCGCCAGCACTGGTCGAAGCCGGAAGCGTGCCGGCGGTCGTGCTGTTGCGTGGCAATGCCGGCCAGCGGCGCGTACCGTTGCGCCGGACGCTGCCCTGGGTCGCCGGTGGCGGGCTTGCACTCGTCGCGCTCGCGCTGCTGACCGCGGAACAGCCCGGGCTCAGCGCGGGGTTCCTTGCGGCGGTCGCGGCAGTGCTGCTCGTCCTCGCCGGGTTCGGCTGGGTCATCCGGATCGCGGCTGCGCGATTGCCGCGGGCGCGCCAGCCTTTGCTCAGGCTTGCGGTTGCAGCACTGCACCGTCCTGGCGCTCGCACCGGCACGCTGGTCGTCGCCCTCGGCCTGGGGCTGACGCTGTTCGTCCTGCTGGCGGCAATCCGGACGAGCATCGACGCGAATATCGCGCGGACCGTTCCGCAGCGCGCGCCTGCGTTGTTTGCGCTCGACGTCCCGCCGCAGCGCGAAGCCGAATTCCGCCGCACGGTCGCTGAGGCCGCGCGCAAGCCGGTTGTGACCACCGTGCCCGCGATGCGCGGCACTATCACGGGCTATGCAACGACGCGTGTCGCCGATCTCAAGACCTTGCCCGAAGGCGCCTGGGCGCTGCGTGGCGAACGCGGCCTGACCTATGCCGAGACGCTGCCGGACGGCAGCCAGATCACCGCGGGACGCTGGTGGCCGCGCGGCTATGCCGGGCCGCCACTGGTGTCGATCGACGAGCGGCTGGCCAAGGCGCTCAGTCTGAAAATCGGCGATCCGATTCAGTACAGCCTGCTGGGTGTCGAGCGGAGCGCGCGGATCGCCTCGTTCCGGCGGATCAGCTGGGATACGCTCGGCTTCAACTTCGTCATGGTCTTTTCCCCCAACGCGATCGCCGATGCGCCGCATAATCTGGCGGCAACGATCGATCTCGACCGTGGCGAGGAGGGCGCGGTGATGCGTGCGCTGCTCCCGCGATTTCCGTCTGTTTCGGTAATCGAGGTCCGCGACGTGCTGGGGCAATTGCGGACGATCGTGGGGCAGATGGCGACCGCGATCACCGCGGCGGCGTCGGTCGCGATCCTCGCCGGCATCGCAGTGCTGATCGGGGCGATCGCCGCGGCACGCGAAGCGCGGACCTATGACGGGGTGATCCTGCGCACGCTCGGCGCGACGCGTCTCCAGGTGCTCGGCGTCCAGGCGCTCGAATATGCGTTTCTGACGGTGATCCTGTCCGCGGTAGCGCTGCTGCTGGGGCTGGGGGCGGCGTGGTATGTCGTCACGCAGGTCTTCGCGTTCACATGGCTGCCGAGTTATCCGGCGGTGTTCGCGACGCTGATCGTAGGTGCGGGGCTGACGATGGCGATCGGGCTGATCGGGGCCTGGCCGATCCTCAGCGCCAGGCCAGCCCGGGCGTTGCGCGACCTCTGACCTGTTCCGGTCGCGGCACGAAATCGCGGCCGCGGCGTTTGCATGGGGTCGGGACGGCGCGATGGGCGGCCAAGGGGGTTTTTGAGTGAGCAATGCAGTGGCAAACGGCGACGCGCCCGTCGACGTGACCAGCCCGTGGTCGATGTCGATGGCCACCTGGTGGTCGGTGCTGAAGCGCAGCTGGGCCGAAGCCAGCGACGACAATATCGGGCTGATCGCCGCGGGCACCGCCTTTTACGCATTCGCGGCGATCGTGCCGCTGCTCGCCTCGATCGTGCTGATCTACGGGCTGGTCGCGGACACGGCGACCGTCGTCGCCAATATCCGCGGCCTGTTCCAGGTGCTGCCGGCGGACGCCGCCAAAGTCATCGGCGACCAGCTTGCCACCGTGGTCGGCACGTCCGAGGGCAAAAAGGGGTTCGGGCTGATCCTCGCGCTCGCGCTCGCGCTCTATGGTGCGTCGAAGGGGGCATCGTCGATCGTCACCGCGCTCAACATCGCCTATGAGGAACGAGAGACCCGCGGGTTCTTCGCGCTGTATATCCTCGCATTTTCGATCACCGCGGGCGCGGTGGTTCTGGCGCTAACCGCCGCGCTGTCGACCGCGGCCTTCGCACTGCTCGACAGCATGATTCCGGGGGCTCCCGATTTCGTCCTGACGCTGCTGCGGCTTACCAGCTATGCGGTGCTGGCAATGCTCGCCGTCACAGCAGCGGCGTGCCTGTATCGGTACGGGCCGAACCGCGCGCATGCCAAATGGGCGTGGCTGACCCCGGGTTCACTCGCAGCGACGCTGATCTGGCTCGCCGCGACGGTCGGCTTCGGTTTCTACGTGGCCAATTTCGGGAATTACGGCGCGACCTACGGCTCGCTGAGCGCGGTGGTCGTGCTGCTGACCTGGCTGTGGCTGTCCGCCTATGTCTTCCTGCTCGGCGCCGAGCTCAACGCCGAACTCGAGCATCGCACCACCCGCGACACGACCACCGGGCCCGAACGCCCGGCCGGTGCGCGTGGCGCTGCCGTTGCCGATGCGACCGTGACGACGCCCCCGCCATCACACACGCCCGATGTGGCAAAACCGCGCCGTGGCGTGCGAACCGCGCAAACTGCGGCCGCATCGCGTGCCGCGCGCGCGCCGATGCCCTCGGTTCTCCTCGCCGTCGGCGGGCTGGGTGCGCTGCGCCGAGGGTCCGGCAAGGCAGGGATGATCCTGCTGGTCGTCGGCGGAGCGCTCGCCTGGGCGGGTCGGACCTCCCCGGAGGGTGACGACGATGCCAAGCGTTCCGCTTAAGCTGTTCTTCGACGGCGGATGTCGTCCGAACCCGGGGCGCATCGAGATCGGCGTCGTCGTTCGCGGCGTGACCCATCTCCTGGACGACTGCGGTCACGGTACCAATAGCGATGCGGAGTGGCTGGCGGCAATCCATGCGCTTCGAGTTGCCCGCGAGCTTGGCGCGGTCTCGGTCGATCTGCGCGGAGACTCCGCGCTGGTGGTGGGGCAGGCGCGTGGTACCGCGCGCTGCCGATCGGCAGAGCTTCGCGCGCACCGCGACGCCTTTCAGACGCTCGCGGCGACGTTCGAGACGGTGAAGATCCGTCATGTCGGCCGGTCGCACAACCTTGCCGGGATTGCCCTCGCCCGCCTGCATCCGCGCTGAGCCCATAGCGCTGGCACCGGCTTTCGACCGACAATGCTGGTCGGGGCGCAACAGCCTGCTATAGCGCTACCATCGCCGGCCCGTTCCTGACCGCCGCCGACCGAGAGATGCGCGCGCTCCCGTCACACCGACTGGAGAACTGCGTTGGCCATCGCTCCATCGTCCCCGACCCCCGCGAAGACCGCAACATCGCCCCTCGCGCTGATGGTCCGGAAGCTCGAGACCCATGCGACGCTTGGCCGTCGTGATCGCGAGGCGATCCAGGCCCTGCCGCACCATGTCCGCACGTTCGACGCGTCGGCCTATCTCGTCCGCGAGGGCGACAGCCTCCAGCATTGCTCGGTTCTGGTCTCGGGCTATGCGTTTCGCCAGAAGGTCACCGGCGACGGGTTGCGGCAGATCGTGTCGCTGCACATTCCCGGCGAGCCGCTCGATCTCCAGCATCTGTTTCTCGATATGGCGGACCACAACGTCCAGACGCTGACGCGTGCCGAGGTGGCGATCATCCCGCGCGCCGCGCTCCAGAGCCTGGCCCTGTCGCATCCGGCAATCGGGCATGCGCTGTTCGTCAACACGCTGGTCGAGGGATCGATCTTTCGCGAATGGGCGCTGAACGTCGGACGGCGCGACGCCCGGACCCGGCTGGCGCATTTCCTGTGTGAAGTCGCAGCGCGGCTCGACGCGCAGGGTCTCGACGGGGTCAGGGGCTATGAGCTGCCGATGTCACAGGAACAGATCGGTGACGCGCTCGGGCTGACCGCGGTCCATGTCAACCGGACGATGAAGCTGCTCGAAAGCGAAGGGCTGATCGTCCGCACCAGACGATGGATCAGCATTCCCAGCTGGACCGCGTTGCGCGAGGTCGCGGACTTTTCGAGCCGCTATCTCCACGTGAGGTCCAAGGCCGACTAGTCGCGCGCTGCGGCCAAAGCCGCGAGGATCGACGCGGCGAGTTCGGGACGGCAGATCAGGAGATCGGGGAGCAGCGGATCGACGCAGTTGTAGACCAGCTGGCTGCCGTCGATCCGCGACGCATGCAATCCCGCGGCGATCGCAACCGCAGCCGGGGCGCAATTGTCCCACTCATACTGGCCTCCGTCATGAAGATAGGCGTCGGCCCGGCCATCGACGACGGCCATCGCCTTGGCACCCGCCGATCCCATCGGCACCAGGGTCGCCCCCATCGCGGCACCGACGCGACGTGCGATGTCCGGCGCTCGCGAGCGGCTGACGACGATCCGGAGCGGTTCGCCTGCGGGTGCCCAGGTCCTTGCCGGATCGTCGGTCGCGAAGACTGCACCGCGCGCAGGCACCGCAACCGCACCGACGCGCGGGACGCCATCGATCGCGAGGCCGATATGCACCGCCCAGTCATCGAGGCCCTCGGCATATTCGCGCGTGCCGTCGAGCGGGTCGACGATCCAGACGCGCTGCGCTGCACAGCGGCTGCGATCGTCGAGCGATTCTTCGGACAGGATGAAATCGTTCGGGCGTTCGGCGCGCAGCCGGCCGATGATCAGCATATTCGCCTCGCGGTCGCCCACAGCCCCCATTGCCGCCCCCACGATCGTCCCTCGCGCCCGGATCTCCTGCAGGAGCGCGCCTGCCTCTAGCGCCACCGAGCGCGCGAGTCCGGCATCGGTCAGGTCGGTCGTCACAGGTCGTAGCTCCAGACGCCGATGACATGTTCGACGATGCGCTCGGCCGCGGCCTCCGGGCTCTCGCGGGTCGTATCGATCCGGATGTCGGGACGCTGGGGCGCCTCATACGGGCTCGATATGCCGGTGAAGTCGGCGATCTCGCCGGCGCGTGCCTTGGCGTAGAGCCCCTTGACGTCGCGCGCCTCGGCAGACGCAAGCGGCGTGTCGACAAAGATCTCGACGAACTCGCCCGGGGCGACCATCGAACGCACCATGTCCCGCTCGGCGCGGAACGGCGAGATAAACGCGGTCAGCACGATCAGCCCGGCATCCGCCATCAACCGTGCGACCTCGCCGATCCGGCGGATATTCTCGATCCGGCCGGCTTCGGTAAAGTCGAGGTCGCGGTTGAGCCCGTGACGGATATTGTCGCCGTCGAGCAGAAAGCTGTGCCGGCCGAGCGCGAACAGCTTCTTCTCGACCAGGTTCGCGATCGTCGACTTGCCCGAGCCCGACAGGCCGGTGAACCAGAGAATCCTGGGCGACTGACCCTTTTGCGCGGCATGCGCCTCGCGCGTGACGTCGATCGATTGCCAGTGGACGTTCTGCGCACGGCGCAGCGCCGATCCGATCATGCCCGCCGCGACGGTCGCGTTCGTGGCGCGGTCGATTAGGATGAACCCGCCGAGATCAGCGCCGTCGGCATAAGGCTCGAACACGATCGCGCGATCGGCATAGACCTCCGCGACCCCGATATCGTTGAGCGCGAGCGTCGAGGCGGACAATTCGGCCTGCGTGTTGACGTCGACGACGTGACGCGGCGGCTGGACCGTTGCCCCGACAACCTGGGTGCCGAGCTTCAGCTGATAGCCGCGGCCCGGTACGAGCGGCGTGTCGGACATCCAGACGATGGTCGCGAGGAACTGGTCGGCGGCCTCGGGCGGCGCATCGGCGGCGGCGATCACGTCGCCGCGCGAGCAATCGACCTCGTCGGCGAGCACGATCGTCACCGACTGGCCGGCGACCGCCTCGGTCAGGTCACCGCCGAGCGCGACGATCCGCGCGACGGTCGTCGTCTTTCCCGACGGGACGACGCGGACGCTGTCGCCGGGGCGCACGGTGCCGCTGGCGATCATGCCGGCAAAGCCGCGGAAATCGAGATCGGGGCGATTCACCCATTGCACGGGCAGCCGGAAGGACTGCGCCTGGCGCGCGTCGGCGTTGATCGGCACGGTCTCGAGGTGCGCGAGCAGCGGCAGTCCGGTGTACCAGGGCATCGTCGCCGCCTGGGTCGCGACGTTTTCGCCGGTCAGTCCCGACAACGGGATCGCGGTGAAGCGGTCGATACCGATCGACGCGGCAAAGGTCCGGTATTCCTCGACGATCGCGTCGAACCGCGCCTCGTCATGGCCGACCAGATCCATCTTGTTCACCGCGAGCACGATCTCGCGGATGCCGACAAGGTGCGCCAGATAGCTGTGACGGCGGGTCTGGGTCAGCACGCCCTTGCGCGCGTCGATCAGGATGACGGCCAGGTCTGCGGTCGACGCGCCGGTGACCATGTTGCGCGTATATTGCTCGTGCCCCGGCGTGTCCGCGACGATGAACTTCCGCTTTTCGGTCGAGAAAAAGCGATAGGCGACGTCGATCGTGATGCCTTGTTCGCGCTCCGCGGCAAGACCGTCGACCAGCAGCGCAAAGTCGATATTCTGTCCCTGCGTGCCGACCCGGCGGCTGTCCGCCTCGAGTGCTGCGAGCTGATCCTCAAAGATCGTCTTAGAATCATACAGCAGCCGGCCGATCAGCGTCGACTTGCCGTCATCGACCGAGCCGCAGGTGATGAAGCGGAGCATCGACTTGTTCGCATGCGTATCGAGATAGGCGTCGATATCCGACGCGATCAGCGCCTCGGGCGTATAGGCGGACATCAGAAATACCCCTCGCGCTTCTTCTTCTCCATGCTCGCCGCCTGATCATGGTCGATCGCGCGGCCCTGACGCTCGCTGGTCGTCGTCAGCAGCATCTCCTGGATGACGTCGGGCAGCGTCGCCGCCTCGCTTTCGACCGCGCCGGTCAGCGGGTAGCAGCCGAGCGTCCGGAAGCGGATCGACCGATCGACCGCGACTTCGCCTTCACGAAAGCGGAACCGCTCGTCATCGACCATCAGCAGCATCCCGTCGCGCTCGACGGTCGGGCGCGGCGCGGCGAAGTAGAGCGGGACGATCTCGATCCCCTCGGCCAGGATATATTGCCAGATGTCGAGCTCGGTCCAGTTGGACAGCGGGAAGACGCGGATGCTTTCGCCCTTGGCGATCCGCGTATTGTACAGGCGCCAGAGCTCGGGGCGCTGCGCTTTCGGATCCCAGCCGTGACTCGCCGAGCGGAAGCTGAAGATTCGCTCCTTGGCGCGGCTCTTCTCCTCGTCACGCCGCGCGCCGCCGAACGCCGCGTCATAGCCGCCCGCAGTCAGCGCCTGCTTCAGCCCGTCGGTCTTCCACATGTCGGTGTGGCGGCTGCCATGGTCGAACGGGTTGATCCCGAGCGCTTTCGCCTCGGGATTGGTGTGGACGATCAGCTCCATCCCGGCTTCCGCTGCCGCACGATCGCGCAAATCGTACATCGCGCGGAATTTCCACGTCGTGTCGACATGCAGCAGCGGGAAGGGCGGACGCGCGGGGAAGAACGCCTTCTTCGCCAGATGCAGCATCACGGCGGAATCCTTGCCGACCGAATAGAGCATCACCGGGCGCTCGGCCTCGGCGACGACTTCGCGCAGGATGTGGATGCTCTCGGCTTCGAGGCGTTGCAGATGTGTGAGCCCGGTCATTGCGTTCCCAGATAGGCCCGCGGACGCGGTGTGCGACGAACTTATACTGTTGGCCGCGAAAGCGCGATCAGTCGCGCGACTGGTCGACCGAGTCGATCAGCCGCCCGCCCGCCATGAATACCGCGGTCGAACAGGCCGCCGCGAGCAGCCAGCCGCCATAGCCCGGATACTGCTCCAGATAATGGCTGCCACGTTCGACCGCCCCGAGACCGAGCCCGTAGATAACGAGATACGCCTCGAACTTGGTCTTGATCACGAACAGGCGGCAGAAACGTTTCCACATTGCCGCAACCTAGCAACGGTCGTGCCAAGCGCGGAATTGCGCCGTTTGCGCAGGGTCGGGGTTGGTTAATTGTCAATTAACCCGACACGGCAGAACTCTGCGCTTCTGACGCGAGAATACCGGAAAACCTCCGCTGTTTCCACCGAGACGAAGGGTGTGAAATGGAAAACCGTCAGAGCCTCAATCCAGTTAATTCGCGGTGTCCGTCGTGAGGACGTTGACCGGCGTCGGCGGCATATTCTGCGCCGCCCACCGAGACCTCAAGTCAGGTGCGCTCCACGGTCATAGCTGGGAAGTGACGGCTTGGTTCACCGGGCGGCCGAACGCGGCGCATCGGCAAGAGCAGCTTGCCGCGATCCTACGCCGTCTCGATCACACCGAGCTTGGCGTTGAGCTTTCGTGGGGTGAAGACATCGCTCAGCGGATAGCCGAGCGGTTCAACGATAGCATGTGTGTGCAGGTGGACGTGTCTCGCCCGCTCGAGCGTATCTACGCGCGGTGGGAACGCTGATGGCAACCGTTTATCACGGCACGCCGGTGACGCCCGCTCCCGCGCTAGACGCCGTTTCCGGCCGATCGTTCTGCGTCAGCTACTATCGGCCCGATAGTGTCGAGGCGGTCGAGGCGATGGCGCCGCATATCATGTATGACAACGGAGCGTTCAGCTTCTGGATGCAGGCCGTGCGGGCTGGCATTGACCCAATTGAGGCAGGCCGCTCGGACTGGACCCCGTACTATAATTGGCTTGCGGGCAGGCTCTATGAAGCCGGGCGCTGGGCGGTGATCCCTGACCGTCCTGCCGCACCGTCCCAGATCAACGACGGCTTATTGAACGACTGGCCATACGGTCGGTCGCGAGGCGCGCCAGTCTGGCACATGGATGGCCCGCTCGACCGCTTGGCGCGCCTATGCGAGCGGTACGATCGGGTCTGCCTTGGTTGGATAGGTGACCCGAAGCGCGAGCCGGTAGGCTGTGACGCATATCGCCGTCGCATGGATGAAGTCGCTGCGCTGATGGGGAACCGCTGGCACCCGCTCCATATGCTGCGAGGTGTCGCGGTCGGCGGGGATTACCCGTTTGTGAGCTGTGACAGCACCAGCCTTGCTCAAAACCACCACCGCTACCGGCTTCGTCTGTTCGCCGGCACGCCTGACGAATGGTTGGGTGTGCGGGCATATGCCGATAAACTCGAAAGGATGGCTGCATGAAGCCAGACTGGACAGCCGAGGAGACAAACGCCGCGATCTCCTTGCGGGCGAGCGGCCTGGCCTATTCCGTCATCGGAAAGCGGATCGGGCGGACCGCCCAAGGCGTGAAGCGGCGCCTACAATATGTTCGGGACCTCGCTGCATGACCGCCCTCCGACCGGTCCAGCGCATCGAGGCGCGGCAGTTCGTCCTAGACCATCACCGCCATCACGGATGGGTGTCAGGCTTCCTATGGCTGCACGGCCTGGCGGGGGAGGGCGGCGCGCTGGTCGGCATCGCCGTCGTCGGCCGCCCGGTCGCCCGCGCCCTGCAGGACGGGCTGACCATGGAAGTCACCCGCCTATGCACCGACGGGGAGCCAAATGGCTGCTCGATGCTCTACGGCGCGGCGCGGCGCGCGGCGATCGCCAAGGGATACCGGCGGGGCCTGACGTACATCCTTGCGAGCGAGACGGGTGCGTCGCTGCGCGCGGCGGGCTGGCGGCTCCTTTGGCGCGTCCCCGGCCGCAGCTGGGACACGCCATCGCGTCCGCGAACCGACAAGCACCCGACCGAAGACAAGCACGCTTACGGCTGGGGAGACTGGCCGACTACCGAAAGGATCGCAGCATGAAAGAGCCGACGAAGATTTGGTTCATCACCTGGCCCGACGGGAAGGTCATGGAGCGCAGCCAGACGAGCACGCACAAGAACATGGCGATCGGGTCGGCGATCCGATCGTTCCTTCCGGCGCAGTGGTTTCCGGGGCTCGACGTAACCACCCGCTATTACGGTGAGATCGGCGAGCTCTGGCGCTCCATGGAGAAGGCCGGTTTCAAAGTGCAGTCAATCGACCTGCCGAAGGAGATGGCCGATGGCGTCTCCTACTGAAGATGATCAGCGCTGCCCTGAGTGCGGCTTCCTCGCCTGTATCTGGTTCCAGGACGATGCCCGCGACGATGAAGACGATGACGCCGACTGCTGCATGATGGGGCCTGATGGTCTCTGCGGGGCGGCCGGGTCGGAGTTCTGCGATTGGGAATGCCCGACGATGCGGGCTCTTGACCGAGGCGACCTCGCATGATGCGTGAACCGGACTTCAAAGCCGCGTGGGAAGCACTGAGCCAACCTCTGTCCTGGATGCACGAGAGCGATCGCCTCAAGGCTTACTGGGGCTGGAACCTCGCAGACATCGCGAATGATCTGATCGACCGTGCCTACCCCGGCTTGCGGTCCGGCGAGATCGTCGGGACCACCGAGGCCGTGCAGCCTCGCGCGGCTAACGACCCCGCATGATCATCGACACCCTCAATCCGATATGCGCGGGGGGCTGCCGTGCCCATCCTCCTGCGCTTGTTTCCTCGCCAAAATATGTGCGATGGAAGCCTGCTAGGAGCCATATATGGAAGTCGACGGGTTAGAAGCTGCAAGATCAGCAATGAAGGTTGCGTTTGAAAGCGCCATCGAGACGCTGGATACCGGTTCGAAGCGCGCGAGGGATTTACTCACGTCAGTGTCAGCTTGGCTCGCTACTACATTGGTTGCACTTGACGCTTCGCTGATACCACTAATCTTATCATATTCGGATCGAAACTCATACCCGAGGCTAGCCTTGTTGTTTGCCGTATGTGGCTTGGTCTCATCAATAATCGCCGCCATTTGGCTTGCCCTACACCTGAATAGTGCAATAAACGCATACACCGAAGTAAAAGGTAACATTAAGGCCGTCGATACTGACGGCGACCTGACAGAGATGGTAAAGGTCGACACTGGGCTCACCGACCGGATCGGTACTGAAACTGAAAGCGTCGCTGTCGCGATGATAGCGCCCCTATTTTTCTTCGTCGCCAGCACCGCGACGTTCGGTTTGGGCTTCAAGTTTAAGGACGTCAGCAACGTCCGTCGTTGCGCTGCCATACAACAAGATATGCTTGCTGCCCGTCCTCGTCGCGATGACTCGGCCGAGCTTTTTCAGGCTCTTGGATGTCGCCCGCAAGGCGATGGCGACGTATTTGCACCGCCTCAAAGACCGGCCAATTCAAAGCGGATTACGTCCGCCACAGGTAAAGCACCTACGCTCCGAACTCCGGCCCTTCCTCATCAGGATAGAACGCGTGGGGATCGTACACCGGTCGCTGCGCCGGCCGCGCCTGCCGTGCGGCGGCTAGTTTGCCCGAATCGGTCGGCCGCGCATAGGCTGTGGCGTCAGGAGATTAAGGCATGACGTTCCAGAACGATCCCGCGAACGATCCAGAGCGTTCGGCGTATGATCCTAGCCGAGAACCACCAGACCTCACCGAGGCAGCTGCCCGATTGCGCGAGTTCCGTATGTCGCGGGAAGACGGCGACATGATCGACGCAGGCAGCAAGCTGACGACCACTGACCTCGACGCAATTTTAGGCTTCCTCGCTGACTTTCCGTCGACCGGGTGATGAGCGATCGAGAGGTATGGCTGAAAGCATGGGCGGTCGTACAGACGCACGGCACATTGGAATCTGCACCTATTGTCGCCACGCTGCTCGACGTAATGGGCGATGATCCCCACCACTCCGATTGGGCGCGCATTGCGGCGGCTGTAGATGCAATCAACGATGGCGAGCCGCAATGACTGATCCAGCCCCTTAGACCTAAGAAAAATGCAATCCCTCGATATCCGGACGATAGATCTGATCTGTGGCTGTGGACGGCATAAGGAGGTCAACGACGACGGCTATGCGGGGACCGAGGCTGTGCCGTCGATGACCCGGTTCTTCCGGGGCGGGTAGTGCGGCAAGCGCCCGAAGACTGCGCGGCCGGGGCTGCTGCACCGCGGCGCGGCATCGATGTGGCCGATTCGCCGAATCTCCATCATGCCCACCATGCTCAATCGATCAGGATCGAGCCGAGAACGGGGGTGGCATGCTCCTGCAGCACGGCCGCGGCGTTGCGCAGCGCGCGAGCGTCCGACCGGTTGCGGCGCGCAACGATGATCGCCGCGTCGAGTCCGAAACACGCCTCGAGCTGTGTCGCGCTGGCGGGGCCGGCATCGAAGATCACCAGCCCATAATGATCGCGCAGCGGATCGAGCGTGTTGGCAAGCCGCTGGCGATCGAAGAGCTCGGACGCGTTGGGGACGCTCGGACCCGCCGACAGCAGCGACAGGCCGGGGATCGCGGTGGTCTGGGCAATCGCCTCGACGCGACCGCCCGACGACAACAGCGTCGACAGGCCGGTCCGGTTGGGCAGGCGGAAGAGCCCGTGCTGACGCGGTGCGCCGATGCCGCCATCGACCAGCAGCGTCGAATAGCCGGCCTGGGCGCACGCGACCGCCAGATTGGCGGTGAGCACGGTGGTGTGCAGCGTCTCGTCGTCGATCCCGATCATCGCTATCCCCTGAAGCGGGGAGCCGTCGGGACGGACGTCGCGCGTCACGATCGCGCGAATGTCGCGCGCGGTGACCGCGATGGGATCGTCGGGCGCGAATGCTGCGACGACGAGCGGATCGACGCGCTCATCGCCCTCGGCAAGAACCGTGAAGCCCTGCTGCAGCTCGATCGCGCGGCGCACCTGCTCGTCGGTCGCAAAGCCGAGCTCAACCGCCGCCTCGCCGAACAACAGCCCGGTTTCAGCCTGGTGATGCTCGATCTGGCGATGCGCCTCGGGCGACAGTGACAGCAATTTGCCCAGAAGCTGCCGCTGGCTGGGCGCTTCGGCGCCCGGCGCGACCGCGGGCCGAACGACATTTGCCGTTTCGCTCGAACGAAGCCTCATGACGTCTGCCTTCCACCCAGCAGCGACGCGACGCGCGACTGCGAAAACGATACCGAGCCCAGCACGGGCACACCCATGGCGGTCGCTGCGCCGCTCGACGTCCGCACCCGCGGCCGCCACAGTTCGAGTGCCAGCGCCGTCCCCGCCGCCAGCATCCCGCCCAGCACTAGGCCGAGCGCCAACCGCATCGGTACGTTGGGCGAGGAGGGGAGCATCGGCGGCTGCGCGACGTCGAGCTGGACGACGTTGGTCGACGGCGCCTCGCTCTGCAGCCGCATCGTGCCGAGACGCTGGGTCACGGTATCATAGGCCGCGCGTGCCGAATCGACGTCGCGCTGGAGCACGTTGAGATCGGCCCGGTCGCCCGCCAGCGCCAGCATCTTGCCGCGCTGCTGGTTGAGCAGGGCGCGCATCTGGCTTTCCTTGCTGCTCGCCGCGCCGCTGGCGACGCGTACCGCATTGGTGTTTGTCCCCGTCTCAACCGCCAGCCGCCGGCGTAGCGCCGACAGCTCCGCCTCGGCAGCCTGCCGCTGCGGGTGGTTCGGGCCGAGATCAGCGCTCAGCTGCGCCACTTCGGCCGTCTTGGCCGAGATCTGCGTGCGCAGCCCCTGGACGACACCGGACGTTTGCACGTCGAGCCCGGTGCTGCCGCCGCCAGCGCGTGCGCCAGCATCCGCCGCCGCCGCTTCGGCTGCGGTCAGCTGGCCGGACAGTTCGGTCAGGCGGGCGGCGTCGGTGTTGTTGTTCGTCGTGTCGACGATCCCGGTGCGACGCTGGAACGCGGTCAGTCGGCCCTGAGCCTGCTCGAGCGCGGTGCGGACCTCGCGCGTGCGATCCTCGAACCAGCGCGAATAGGTGCGGGCGGGATCGGTCTGCAGCTGCAGCCGCGCCTCTAGGTAGCTGGTGGCAAAGCCATTGGCGACCTGTGCCGAGAATTGCGGATCGGCCGACTTGAAGCGGATCGCAAGCACGCGCGACGTCCGGCCGGGTATGACTTCGAGCCCGCCGAGCAGCTGGCGACCATACCAAGCGTTGACGTCGCCGGTGCCACCGGTGCGTGCACGCCACTGGTCAGCGACCTGCGGGTTGGCGGCAAGCTTCAGATCGCGGACGACCGCGGCGGCGATCGCCTCGCTCTGCAGGACGTCGGCCTGGGTCGCGACGAGCGCGGCCACGCCATCCTGCGGCGCCGCCTCGTCGGTGACCGACTGGGCCGGGCCACCGTCGAACAGCAGCGAGGATTGCGCGACATAGGTCTTGGGCGTGACGGCCGTCCAGAGTGCGACCAGCACGACGATCATCAGAATGATAGCCAGCTCGATACGCCAGCGCGCCTTGAGCGACGCGATCAGATCAGCGGGTATTAGCAAGGTTGCTCTCCTGCGGTGCGCCAAGCCGGGCCGCCGTGGTGGAAACAGGGGTCGTCATCAACAGCGCGATCAGCATCTGCGGTGCGGTACTGTCACGGAAATACACGCCATTGTGTTCGCCGTCATTGCCCCGCTCGCGGACCAACGCGGGGTCTAGCATCGAAATGGCACGATCATATCGATTGGTATCAAGCACGACGACGTCCATGGCAACGGCGTTTTCGTCGTAAGGGTTGGTCGGCTCGAGGCGCAGCTCGACCGCGTCGCCAGGCGCACAGGGCATGCACTCCATACGCCGGTTGATCTTACTCTAGTCCTCGTTCGGGAAGTCGATGCCGACTATGGAGGTGGTCAGGTCTTTCATGGTGGTGATGTAACGTTTTGCCCGGCGTGTCGTAAGGTCTATCCCATCCAAGCCTACCGACGACTCGACGGTAACGGAGTTGAAATGAACGATCCTAGAACATGGTTTCAGCCAAAGGTTGTTGGCATAGGATGGACGCCGCGAACGTGGGAGGGTTGGGCGCTCATTGCGGCCGTGATTGCTTTTGGAGCACTCGTCGGAAGACTGGACCCTTAAAGCAGCTCATTGCCCTGTGCAGATAGTTTGCCCGGCTCGGCCGCTGACGCATAGCCTTGCTCGATGATGAGTGATCGAGAAGTGTGGCTGAAGGCGTGGGCGGTCATCGAGACACATGGCCCGCGAGAATCCGCGCCCGTCGTTGCTATGCTGCTCGATATAATGGGTGATGATCCAGACCACTACGATTGGGCGCGCGTCGCTGCAGCTGTTGATGCGATCAACGAAGGGCCGTTGCAGTAGTGTGGCGTAACGAACGCCTAGGATTAGTTATAAGGTAGGCGGGCTGTTTAAAACTGCGCACACTGCTTTGTGAAAAGCAGTGAGACCCCTTGGTCTTGCTCCTCGGGCCTGCAGCGATGAGATGCCAGTTAGAAATATGACGCGGTCGCGAACGGAAAAAATGCCCGGCTCGGAAAGCCGGGCATTTTTTAACTTCAGCCGTTGTAAGGTTCACCATTGTCCTAGTCACCGACTTCTTTACACCCTGCGGGATGTGTCGATGACGAGAATGGTTATTCCTAGGCTGATGACAATATTACCCGCGAATGGGCTTGCCGATTGGCCAGTAGCGCATTTGAACCCCCAAAGTTAAAAGTGCTCGTCTTTCGACAAGGGGATTTATGCATTAGAACTGTTTAGTAATTACAACTTCATGCGGTTAAAGTCGATTAACTGCAAATTTTTGCTGCCGATGCTGCCCGCGCGTTGCTGACTTCGGTATATGCGCCCGATCGACGCAGCTGCCGCACAATGCCGTTGAATGAGGCCGTCACACTCTGCCTCCGACCGATTTGGTTATCCCGCTGCGCGCCCTCCCAAGCATCACGACGGACCAGCGCTCGGGGCAGTGATGCCAGGCACAGCGCAGGGCTAGGCGGACCGCTGGCGTGTCTACGCGACCGTTAGCTGTCTCGCTGAGCGTGGCTCGGAGGCAAGGACCACCAGGCCTGTGCATCGGATGCTGCTGAGATCCAGAGAACGTCGCTATGCCCTTAAGATAAATCGCATAATCAATCTATAATATGATACGTTAGACCATTCAGGCACCTGTGGCTTGACGATAGGAGATGGATGGTCGTCGTACTGGATACTGAGTGCTTTACCGCGACGCCCTGGAAAAGCTGCGTTCGGCTTGAAGGAGCAGGAATCACGCTGACCCTTTCCCCCGCAGCGGCCATCAAACTCGCGGATTCGCTTATAGACGCGAGCGCTGTGGCTCTAGGGCAGGTGGAGATGAAAGAAGCTGGGCTGCGACTTAAGCCTGACTGATTGTGATCACACTTGAAAAATTCACCGTATGAACTGATTGTTTGAACCCCGCGCTTTAGCTTTGCACTGGTTGTATATAGTGCGAAGGTGTGCGTTGCGAAATACTAGAGCCGGTAAACCACAACAGGTGCCGCGCCTCTGAAGTAGACTTGTGTAAGGTCCCGCTTTCTATTACGCTTTGACGAAGACGCTTATCGTTAGTTCATTATATTCGTGTTGATTGTCGTTAGGACACTGTAGACTTCTTGATCGACTTTGCTTCGTACATGATCTTATCCGCAATTCGGATGGCCTGCTCAAAGTCGCTTCCTGTGGCAGCGCCCAAGCTACACGTTGCACGCCACTGTGAGGTTTCCAGCGCAGCTATCAACGCCTGATGGATGCTGCGAGACTTTCGTTCACCCGCGGCCTCGTCTCGAACTGTTAAGCAAAACGCAAATTCATCACCTCCAAGGCGTGCAGTGATATCGTAAGGCCGAACGGACGCGCTGAGTGCATGGGCGACGATACGCAGCACCTCATCGCCTGCGGCATGTCCATACTGGTCGTTTACCGCCTTAAATCCATCCAAGTCTATCACGCCACACAATAGGATCCTGCGATCTCGAGCAGCCGAAGACTCCTGTCGCTTGCCCTCACGTTGAAAGGACCTTCGGTTGCCCAGCCCCGTGAGTGGATCCATCAACGCGTTCCTGCTCTCGTGGTCAAACGCTCGACGGAAGGCACTCACGAGGAGGATTATAAAGATCACTCCGAGGACAAGCATCGAGGCATTCCAAACAGCCGCTGCGGCAGTAATAGAGGTTGCCCTAGCTGACAGTTGATCGGCGAAGCCATTTAAATGTAGCGTTGTGACGATTGCCGAGGTGCCGGCTATGAGGCCAGCGATCCGTCCGAAGCACCAAGTCGTTAGACATAGTGGAACAAGGTAAGCTGAGTTCAACGAGTAGAGCGGGCCCGTCACCGCATCGAGGACAAAAAGCCCCGCCCAGATCGGCGCGATCCATGCGAGAGCGGACATAGGGCTTAAGCGTGCAGACTTTCGCATTACGCTTTCTAACAGCGTTGTTTCCGCGCTGCGGCGAGCCTTTAATGGAAAACTATCAAATCTAGCTGCTTTCCGTCGAGCCATGCGCGCGCCCATGTCAGCGGGTATTTTCCGTTCAGCGCCGGTCGCTCGATCCGTCATTGGGAATGTCCGAGTGCATCGACCTTCTGATCGAGTTGGAGGTAGCGACGGTTAAAGCCTGCTACGCTTTTGAGCAGGTCCCAGGCAGGAGACGAAATCAGGTGGCGGTCTTGCTCGAGAAGGCCATCCTTTATCAGACCCTTGATCGTTCTGTTGACGTGGACCGCTGTCAATCCGACAGCATCGCCAATCTGTTGCTGCGTCAAAGGCAACCTAAATGGCTGATTCTCTGCTAGCCGGCATGGATCGAGCCTACACGCAAGCTCGCAGAACAGATGCGCTATCCGCGCTCGGGCATTACGGCGTCCGATATTCACAATCCACTCGCGAGAAATTGACGCTTCGATCAGAGCGCTTGCCATTATCGCATTTGAAATGATCGGGCGCTCGCAGGTCAAGTTGCGGATTAACGTCTCGTCTACTGCGGCTACCATACAGTGCGCTGTCGCCTGCACGCTGCAATCATTATACGCGAATTGCATATGCTGGATGTTGATTATATCGCCCGGCAGTCGAAAGCCGACAATCTGGCGAAATCCATCACTCGTAACTTTATATGCAATAGCAAAACCTGAGACAAGAACCTCGAATTCCGTACACGTTGCGTCGTTCTTTATTATATGTCTACCGGGATTATATGAATATAACGAAAACGGGAGCGCAACTATGGCCGCACGATCATCGTCCGCTAAGGCTGAGTTTAAAGCAAACTTCTCAAGCATCGGCGAAAGTGGGACACTAAAGGTCTGCAAAAAACTGTCCCAACAGAATGCGTGCAAGACGACGCGCACCTAAATTCGACGTCTTAATTTCGCGTCTCGTTGTACCTAGCACGTACTAACGGTCTATGAACGCAGTAAATGTGCCTCATAACGACACCATATCCTATAAGTAATTTCAGGCCGCGACGCAGGCCTCGAAGCGTCATTCTGAGGCCCTGTCATGGAGACGCTGCTTAACATCGTCACGACGACTGGTGAGGTGGCCCCCTAAATGACCTGACAGGGCCCCGCTCTTAGATAAGAGTGAGGCATATGACTGA
>NZ_JACYTY010000005.1:0-414707 GCF_014841445.1 Sphingomonas sp. CFBP 8765
TCCCCACGCGAGTTCATCGCGCAAACCTGCGAGGCTCTGTCAGGCCTTTAGGGGGCAACAACAACTGGGCGCTCCGCTGCTGTGCTGGACGCTATGCAGAACGTGTCTTGGCTCGCGGGGCGTGATGCCTTGCCTGGCGTGGGCAACCGCGCATAGTCCTAGGATATGACTACACCGTCAGTGCATCCCGATGTCATCAAGTTCCGCGATGACCGTAGTTCGCTACAGGCATACGAGCGAACCGATAAGAATGACGGCGATCCGATAGCGGACGCGCTGACGATCGAGATTAGGCGGCGTAAGCTCGGGCTATGATGAGCACTCGAGAAGTTTGGCTTAAGGCGATGACGATCGTCGAGGCACGCAGACTATTTGTATCAGAGCCGATGGTCGATACCTTGCTGCACATCGTGGGCCCCGACGCCGAGATCGGCGATTGGGCGCGTGTTGCTGCCGCTGTCGACACGATCAAGAACGGGCGGATGCATTAACCCGACCCGCGGAATGATCGTTCATATAACGCTGCTGTGACAAGTGTGTCATAACGAGAACTTGCCAGGGGCGGTGGGCCTTTGCAATGCGCCACGGGACGCGGTTAAATCCAGACATAACCAGATCTTAGCGACCCTGACGGACGATAGCCCCATGAACACCTATCGCCGCTCGATGGCCAATGCCGGCAACAATCCGCTTGATCGGCGGTGCTCAAACCGAACGGCTATGAATCATCCGGCCGTAGTTATAACGTCTCTCGGAGATAAGCATTCGGCAATCATTCAAAACGTGTCTACCCTGGGCTTCAAGATTCGCTCAGAATACGGGGTCACTGTCGGACGGTTTCTCTCAATCGATATACCGGGGCTCGCCACGTACTCGGGTTGGGTAGCTTGGTCTTATCGCGATCAATTCGGGCTTGACGTGGCCAACGCCATTCCGGAGCCAGTTATCAAACACATCATCGCGATGGCCGTACAGGCAGGCGAAGGTCCAGCCCCAGGCTTTACCTGATGATCGAACGGGCGTCGCCGCAGCGATGAATGCGACCGCCTCTAATCGGTGGCGTCAGAGCCCAAGGTGTATCCGCATAAAACGGGCGAACCGAGTAGAGACACCATAGCCAACCGAGGTCGCCAGGATAATAGCGATTGGGAGGCCCCAAACGATCGCGAGTACGCCATACAGAATCATCATGCGAGAATGATGGCAGAAATACTGATCGCGACTAGTTACAATTTCATTTTAGGGGGCGAGGGCGTCGCGAAACCAAACCAATGCCTACTACATCGTAACGTCGTGCGCGGGTTAGTGTCGGGAAGCCTGCAGGCAGCACAACCGCACTAGTTCGCAACCGGCGCCTTAATCGTCCAGTCGTTGAACCGACCGAAGCGCTCTACCTGCCCGCAGACAAGTCGCTGCGCCTTCGGTGAAACGCCCGGCTCTTTCGAACCGGGCGCCCTGATCACTTAATCGGCTTGTCGACGATCCAATAACGCATTTCCGGTCCCCTTCTGGGCTGATAGAAAACGCCGACCCTCTCGGCGTAACCAACGTTAAATGGTTAATATTTCATTAATACTAATTGCTAGCAGTGTATTGACGACCTTACGACGATCCGGTGTCCTCAAGAGGCAGGGTGAGTTGTTTACAAAAGCATTGTTCGTGCGTTTGCGCTGCGGCAGATGCCGGCCACGTTCGGTGCGGGAGTGCGGCAAGCGCCCGGAGACGGCGCGGCCTGGGCGGCTACACAGTGGCCCGGCCGGCGCGTCAACAGTCGGATCAATGAACCTGACCGAAGCGCGCTACCTGCCCGGGGACGAGGCGCTGCTAGACTATTAGCGCCCCGACAGCCGTTCTACATAGCTCGAGACTAAGACGGGATTTGTTCAGGCTGACGCGCCAGCGACGGTCGATTTCGCCGTCTGAGTTCTTAACAAGATAATTTGCCGTTATGCATTGACCCGGACCGTGCCGCGAGAGCAACGACCGCCAGCAACTCGCATGAAGGACGCCCCCTTGACCGCCCAAATCGACGTGCTCATGTCAACCTATAATGCCGGCCGGTTCCTGCCCGAGACCCTGGCTAGCATTCAAGCACAGACGATCCGGGACATCCGGATCATCATCGTCGATGACGGCTCGACTGACAATTCACCGGAACTGCTCGCACAAGCCGCGCGACAGGATCCGCGCATCCACGTCATCACGCAGGCCAATGGTGGGATCGTCGCGGCACTCAATGCGGGGCTTGCGGCCTGCACCGCCCCTTTTATCGCCCGGCATGATGCCGACGACCTGTCGAACCCAGACCGGTTAGAGCGGCAGATCCGCTATCTCGAGGCAAACCCCGACTGTGTTGCGGTCGCGGGCGCGGCACGGCAAATCGACGCGGACGGGCGCTGGCTCGGCACGCTGACGCGGCTTCGCGATCTCGCGCGCGCTGATCCGTTCAGCATCCCTGCAACCGAGCCCTACCTGCTTCAGCCGATGTTGATGGTGCGTGCCGAAAGCTTTCACGCGGCCGGTGGCTATCGCCCTCTACTGATCGCGGAGGATTCTGATCTGTATTGGCGGCTTCAGGGCTTCGGTCGGCTGCACAATCTTACCGAACCGCTGGGCAGTTACCGAATGCATGACGGCAGCATTACGAGCCAGTCGGTCGTTGCCGGGCGCCGGGGGGCCTTGTGCGCGCAGCTCGTCGCAATCTCGGCGCAGCGTCGCACGCGAACCGTGCCGGATCTGGTGTTCGATCTCGCGCTGTACGACGCAATCAAGCAGGCGACGACGATGACGGACCTCTACACGGTGGGATGCGCGCAGCTATCCGCGGCGGAGCAGGACTGGCTTGCAGTTGCACTGTCCGCAAAACTCGTCGAGCTGTGCTTTTACAGACCGTTCGAGCCATCGGTCGAGGATTGCCGCTTTATCCGTGATGCACTGAACGCGCATGGCGACATCATGACGCCGGACAACCGCATAGCGCTGCAGGAATTGATAATTGGAACCGCCGTGCGCCTCGCCATCAAGGGGCTGATTGCAGAGGCGCTGGTGCTGGCGCCGGCGAAGCGCCTGCCGACCGTGATGGCACGAATCCTGTTCCGCGTCGCGCTCCCGAGCACGCTGCGGACCCGGGTTAAGACGCTCGTCGGGCGGTGACCCGGGACGATAGGCTGGCTAGGCGGACCGGCGTCGAGCCGCTAGGCCGCGCAGCTCGGTGATGATCGGGTGACGGTAGTAGAGAAGCGCGAGCGCCCAGAGCAGACCACCGGCCACGACCGACATCGCGACTTGCACGAACGGGGTCCGGGCATCCCATCCGTGCCACACCATCAGCAGGAGCGGCGGGCAGATCGCTGCGATGGTGACCACCGCGCTGCGTCTATAGATAGGGAGAAAGTCTCCGTCGTGGCTTCCTGTCATTCTCTTGATGTGCGGCAGATAGAGGAATACGGCGAACATGCCTTCGGCGACGCGGCCCACCATTGCGCCGGTGAGGCTGAACAGTGCGCCGGTCACGAACAGCGCAACCCCAACAGTCGCCCGGATAATTTCGAACCGTGCCTGTTTCGAGGTCTCCTTCGCGACCACAAAGAGCTCCCACGCCATCGTAACCGAAACCCACAGGATTCCGTTGAAGCACAGCACCGCCAGCGGAAGCGCAAGCGCGGTCCACTTCGCGCCGTAGAGGATGTAAACCATTGGTCCCGCCAGAACGGCCATGCCGGCGAAGGCCGGCCATAGAATCGCGGTCATGAATTCGAGCACCCGAAGGTAGCGTAACCGCAACGGTGCGCCGTCGCGTGCGATCTGGGCAAAGTCGGCGATTAGAACCCGCGCGAGAACGGTATGCACGTTATCCGACAGGATGCTGAAAAGGTTGTTCGCGCGGGAATAGAGACCGAGGGCCGACAGCCCGCTAAGATTGCCCAGCGCAAAATTCGATACTTGGTTTTGCATCTGTACGACGCCATTGATCATCAGCATCCGTGAGCCGAACTTGTAGATGTCGCGCCAGTGACGGGTGCCCAGGCGGAACTGGACGTGGCGCGGGGCAACGAGGCAGGTCGCAACTGAACCCATGACGGCCGTTATGACGCTGCCATAGGCGAGGCTCATGTAACTAAAGCCCGCGATCGCGAATAGGACTGTGCAGATCGTCCCCGTCAGAGAACTTATCAGGCGGATCGTTGAGATCGATTTAAAGTTTCCCTCTCGCTGGAGCAGTCCGGTTGGGACCAGCGACAGAGCATTGATCAGCGGCGTCCAGGCGATCCAGAACAGCACCGTCTGAACCCCGGGATCTTTGAACAGCGCCTGGCCTAGCAGGCCGAATGTGACAATGATCGCGCTGATAGCGATAGACAGCAGAATGTTGACACTAAAGACCGACGACAGGACATCGCGATCCACGACGTCGGCACGGATCAGATAGTTGCCAAGGCCAAGCGACTGAAACGCGGTGATCATGCCGACCGTTGCCAGCGCAATCGCGAACACGCCAAGCTCGTACGGCGTCAGGATCCGCGCCAGCACGACCGAGCTGCCAAACTGTATGACGAGCATCCCCGTCTGACCGATTGCCGCCCACAGGAATGAACGGCGAATGGAGCCGGGCGCCTGCCCCTTGTGATCAGATGCGACGTCCATAATTCAAGGCCCTTAAGCAAGCCCTATCCGGCAGCGAATAGGGCCCGGTATCCATGGTTTGGGGGGTGCCGACGCCCTGAAAGCCCATCAGGCTTGAAGCTCGGCTATATCGGTAGTGATTGATCGGCGCTCTGCCGGCGGCTCTACGCGTAATCGATGGTCGCAGGCTCGCAAGAATTCAAGTGCGGCGACCATCGGGGCAGGCCGCGCGGTCGCCAGATAGGCGGTTGCGCAAACGCGGTGGGGACATTCATGGTTAGGCCGGACAGATACGAGATGGGATCAAGCCCTTCGGTGCTGACAAACATTGGGATCACTGGACTGACCGAGGGCCACGCGTCCCAATAGCTTCGTTCCGGCACCGCCGCCAAGAAAAACGTCCGGCATCACCGCGTTGGCGGAAGTTTTTGATCTATTGCTGTCACCCTGGCGGAATCAGCCGGGGCGGCGTGCAGGCGTGCCGGTTGCTCTTGCTCTTGTCCTCATTCGGGACGTCGATGCCAACGATGGAGGCGGTCAGTCCGTTCACGAAGATAGTTTGCCCGAATCGATTGGCCACGCCTAGGTTGGAGATATGTCCGAGCCCCTGATTGCTTCACCCCTCCTAGCCGAACTGCAGCGGCTTCTGGCTGCGCAGGATGTGATCGCGCTCATGCCGACCCCGGGGATCGACACGTCGGTCGGATCGATGTGGGCGGACCCAATGTCGGCAGTCGCGATCGTCGACATGCAGCAGCAGATTGTCGAGCTGGTCGGCGGTGCAACGGATGAGGACCTGATCAAGGCCTATAGGGAAACCGACGGCGAACGAGAATGCCTGGATGCTGAAGCACTGCTCGCTGAGATCGAGCGACGTAACCTCGACAAGTGACCGTACGCAAGATCGTCGCGGATAAGACGAAGGACGTCGCCGTGTTCGAGCATGACCTCGGACCTGACGTGATCGTCCAGGTCCGCAGCGAGCGTGGCCGCGTACTGGAGATGCGAGCCGACGTGCTTCCCGACCGGGTGGTGGTCCACTTTAAGGACGGCACGACGGAGCCACTGAGCGTGGTCATAATTGGCTGATGGCGCGCGCTTGGCCGATGGAAGATCGAGAGATCTGGATACAGGCTGGCGTGATCCTTGCCGAACACGGCGAACATACCCCAGATTATATCGTCGATCAGATGGTCGCTGCTATCGGCGACCCTGTCGCCGTAAAGGATTGGCACCGTATCGCCGCTGCAGTCGACGTTATCAAAGGCACTTACGGACCTACTGCGAATTGCTGATCTCGGAATATGCGCCGGATCGGCGCAACTGGCGCACTATCCCGTTGAATGAGGCCGTCACGCTCTGGCTGCGGCCGATCTCGTTATCTTGCTGCGCACCTTCCCAGAACATGACGAGTGGCCAGCGCTCCGGGCAGTGATGCCAGAGGCATCGCAGGGCTAAGCGCACCGCTGGCGTGTCGACGCGGCCATTAGCGGTATCGCTGAGGGTGCCCCTCAGAACCTGGACCGCCAGATCAACTGTGATTCGCGTTTGGCGATGCATTCGCCTATGGAACGTATAGGGAACAAAGTTGCAAGGATTTGATATGACGGGACGGTGCCGGCTCTGCACTAGCAACGATGAAGATGCGATTATAGAGCACGTCGCGGCGTACATGTGGGAGAGCCGCATGGAGCGGGTCGAGGACCGGACACCGTGGGGACAGGCTGGCGCTACCTGGCAAACGGCGTTTCGTGAGATGGCTGTCGCTGCCCGACAGGCACTCACGCTACCGGAACGATCGGAGCTCGATCACGCAATCTGACCGACGTAAGTCATCCCTGCCGAAGCTCAATCAGGGGCCGTTAAATACTTTTTAACCAAAACAATGTGAAAATTTGCTCTCGGCCGGAGTCCCGTCGATCGACATGTTTCTCCTGCAATTCGGTTCGAGGGACCTAATGCGGATTGTTATTTACATTAGCAGAGCCAAACACAGATTCACGGCGCGAGACTTGGCCGACCTTCGTGACCTTGCTGCCGCCAGAAACCGTTCTCTAAATATCACCGGTCTTCTACTATTTGACGGCACCCGCTTTGTACAGGCGTTGGAGGGAGACGCTGCCGCTGTGCAGCTCGTAATGGACCGGATTGCCAACGATTCACGTCATGACAATATCAGCTACTTCAAACCGATCGAGACGGATCATCGCCAATTTAATTGGTGGTCAACGGAATATCGAGACGAAAACGACCTTTGTGACGGAGGGGGGTTCCTCGATCGCGTGATGAAACACGTTGCCGACGTTAAATGTGACTCGATAAAGGCGGCTTTTATTGGATTTGCCGCCCTGTCGCTCCGTCGACGTTTAACAACTTAAAATCGAACCATGCGGTCCCTCGGTATCCGGACCATAGATCTGATCTGTGGCTGTGGACGGCATAAGGAGGTCGACGTCGACGCCTACCCGGGGACCGAGGTTGGCGCCAGCGACGCGGGACAGTTCCATGGTGGGGAGGGTGAGCAACATCTACGTAACCGCCTGCTGCTTAACGCTGGGCGTAGTGCTATGAACTTCCACTACAGCAAGGAAACGCAATGCTCTCTTGGCTTTTTCATGCACCGCGGCGAGCGGTGGAATGGTGGTTCCGTGAAAGCCCCGAAGCGGTGCGCGCGAAATCGACCCACCCCGCCGGCGGTAGATGCCACAACTGCGGAGCAGACTGCGACAGCGACCAGAAGGCGTGCGAGGATTGCTTCGGAAAAAGCGTCTGGTGAGGCCAGCGATGACCCGGTTCTTCCGGTGCGGGGAGTGCGGCAAGCGCCCGAAGACGGCGCGGCCTGGGCGGCTGCATCGCGGCGCGGCCGGCTCGACGACGACGATCCGATCAATTAACCTGCCCGAAGAGCGCTACCTTCCCGGGGATGAGGCACTAAGAAATTATTTGCGCAACCTGCATCACTCGTCACACATGGCAAATGTCTGTAAAGGCACGCGAATTTTGATGGAGCGAGGGCGTCGTGCCGATCTGGGCATTACTAGTGAGGGTGTATTTTTGGCCCGCAAGGTGGCTCAGCAGAGCGATGTTGAATAGTCGAACCGCCACGCTGTCACATCAATGCCGATGCGGTAATGCCAAGGATGCGGGCGAACTGCTTTGTGATGAGTGTAAAGCTTGGTGAACTTGGCGGATGGATAGGCCATTCCGACGAAAATGCGGGGCTTCCGGAAAAACAGTGCGATTGGCGGCAGAAACAGGCGGGCCTCGGCAGCTTTACCGGAGCCCGAACGGACGGCAATTCGATCACTGAACCCGACTGAAAAGCGCTACCCCCCAGGGGACGAGGCGTTGCTGGATTATTAGGGCCGACTAAATGCTGCGACGTTCGCGGGCAGCCCGCCCGCGGCTTCCAGCATAGCTGCGGCATCCCCGATCCGCTTGGTCAGCAGCAACCAGCCGGGGTCGGACGGTGCGCGGATCAGCTCGAACAGGTCAGCGCGCCACGCCGCGTCGATTAAATAATTGCGTCATCTGGCGGGCGTGATGTTTGCGCGCCGAATATGCGTATTCGCGGGTCGGCTAGGCCGAAGTCACATCACCGCGACAGGTGCGGGCATCTTGCGTGCTAGAAATTTCGTCGCGGCGCCTCGGATGATATTTTGGAGCGGCATCTCTAGGAAACGATAGGAGATCATTGCGGCCGCCAAGGCGCTCGCGAAGGCGATGACCATTTGTCCCGGCCACGATATGCCCGCAGCGTCAGCAACCCGGCGAGCAGAGTCCATAACGGGCTCATGCAGCAGGTATAGCGAAAAGCTAATCGCCCCGAGTTGCCGAACTGCCCAGTTGCCGAAAACGAAACGTGCAAATACGGTGTCGATAGAGAACGACAAGATCGAACATCCTACTACCAGCGCAATAGGAATATGCCCGTAAACCGCGCCGTCGTGCTGCCAGCTTTCCGAAAGCATCTCACGAAAATTCACTGGCGATAGTAGCAGGAAAACCACGGCCAATGTCGACGCGATTTGAACGAAGGACACCACAGCCTGACTCACGGCCCCTTCGACCATGCGCCGCCTAATAAGTGCGACAGCAATCCCAGTCAGGAAAATATGCAAATGGCTAAAAACCGTTATGCCTGGGAACACCGGCCGGGCCAAAAATATCAGAGCGGAAACGAACAGAACGGCGGGCAGGTATTTCACTGCTTTGCCGCTCGCAACCAGCCCCCATATTCCCACGAAGACAAAGTAGAACTGAAACTCTGGCGGGATAGACCAAAAGACATGCGAGCTACCGACAAATAGCAATTGCTTAACGGTCGCCATTGCCGACATGTAGTAAATGAAATCAGGGCCCGAGAACTGGGAGATGAAAAACGCTGCTATGACGACGATATAGTAGATCGGCACAACGCGAGCGATACGGGCGATAAGGTATCGCACGATCGCAGGCCTATCCATTGGTTTCCACAGGTAAAGATGGCCCATCAGAAAGCCACTAAGAACGAAAAATAAGAGAACCCCAGCGGGTCCTGAAAACTGTGGAGTCGTATCGGTCAAACCGACCCGTGCAAGATGGGATAGGACAACCAGGACTGCTGCGCAGCCGCGAATTCCATCAAGGGCGGGTATGTGTTTGCCAATCATGACGGAATGCCTGCCTCAGGCGAAAACCCGTGTCGAGTGAAGTATTTTTACAATTTCCTGACTTGGGACGATCTGCCGCCAAAGAGCTATAGCCGTGCAGCGGCAGTCTCAAGTTTTTTAGTTTAAGGTTAACACACTTTTCTTTCGTTTATTTGCAGCATGTTAACTGTGTACCGATGAAAAACACCAGCATGATGGCCGGGAGGTGTAGGTGCTATCTGGTTGCAGGCCCGCCACCCTTTCGGCGTAGGCGGGGACCTGAAGTCCCAGAGGGGAAACGCCCGGCCCTTTCGAACCGGGCGCCTCAGTCACATCGCGTCGTAATAGCCCGCGTGCAGCTTCGCCAGGGTGGCGTTGAACGTGCCGCCATTGGCGTCAGCATCCTTCGCACGATCGCGGCCGTACTCGGTCTTACCCTTGGCGGAGAGCTTCTTATAGCGTGCGTTCTCGGTCTTGCTCATGGTGCTTCTTCCTACTGTGATGGTTCAAGTCGACAATGGTATAGAGGCCCGCGAAGCAGTCGGCTCCGAGGATCCCTATAAGCCTCCCGATGACTTGATTATCGGGGGATGCGTGAAACGAGAGGGTCGGCCTGCCGCTGCGGCGCCATAGCTTCCGGAATTTCGACAGAAGCGGGGCGAGCAGACGGGGTTGCTCGACGGATAGGAAGTTGATGTACCAGCCGCTCTCAGCGGCGTCCCACGCGATCTGCGCGACGGGCGTTGGCCCCTGCCATGCTATCAGGCAGGAGCCGGACTGGCGAAACTCGGCGCACCCGGTCATGGGCATCACCTCCTTTCATGCTGGACTATCGGCGACCCGTCAGCCGCTCGACATAACCCGAGGTGGGAGCCGTGAAGCGCGCGGCCTTGGGCGGGTCGATCTTGAAGATGTAGCTCTCGGGCCAGATGCGGCCGCCACCCCACCAGGTAATGCCGAGCAGGACGTCGCTGTTCGCGCGTAGGGCCGCGGTCGCCTCGGCACCGACGGCTATGCACGAGGCCTTCATGCCGTAGTGCGATGCGAACGCGCTCTCGGTGATGTAGGCCTTCAGACCACGCCGGCGCAACTGCTCTGCGAACTCGACGAAGCCGCTGGTATTATCGACGCACTCGTTGCTCGTGCCGCTTGAACCCCTGTCGAAATAGCGGTGCCCGTTGATGAACGTGAGCCCCAGCGGATCCTTTAGGCCACCCCCGCGGACGATCGCGCAGCCCGCGCTCTCGCATGCCTTCTTCGGCCCCTCTTTCTTGTCGAAGCGGAAGGTCGCCGACCATTGCGGATATTCGAGCAGGATCGGGTGACGGATTCCGTTCGCGCGCAGGCCAGCGATGATCAGGTTGCTGTCACGCAGCCACTGGTCCCAGTCGTTCATCAGCACCGGGTCGTTGAAGCCTTTCGGCTCATTGACCAGGTCGAGCATCACCGAGCCGTCGTCGGGGAAGTTGCGCGCGAAGCTGGTCCAGAACGCGATCGACTTGGATGGCGCGTCCCAGCGATAGGTGTGGTTGTCGAGGATAACCGGCACTGCCTTGCTGCGCGCATAGGCCACGTGGACCTTCAGCTCGGCGATGCGCGCCGGGGTCATCCGGTCATCCTTGAACGGGTAGCGGATCAGGCCGAAACCGTGCTTCTCGATGTAGCCGCGCCAGTCTTCCGCCGATGGGCGGACCGCGTCGCCGCCGCTGGCCTCAGCGCCCGACAGGTTTGCGCCGAACAGCGGGTCGGCGTGTGCAGTCTGTGTCGGAGGCGTTGCTGGCCGAGCGGGTGCTGCGGCGGCCGCAACTGCCACCGGTGCCGCAGGTGCCGCGCAAGGTCGCGCGTCGACCGGGGCATAGACCCAACCCTTGCCCTGAACGTTCTCGACGAACCGGAGCCGGGTGGCGCCGATCGTCTCAAACCAGTTGCCGGCCGCGTTCGAGCGGTTGCGATCGTTCCAGCCCAGCCAGCCCTTTTCGCGCGAGCCATCGCGCAGCAGCTCGCGGCCCATCTGCTTCTTGAGGACGAGGGTGTCGCCCGCGCAGACCTTATACTGCGCGGGCGGGTTAGCACCGGTGACGGTGTGCACGGTCTGCGCTGCCGCCGGAGCGACAAGCAGCACAAGGGCGGCGCTGACGAGGTTGCGGATCATGCCTTGGTGATCGCATCGAGGTCGAACGTGCCATTCGCTACGACCAACTGCTGCGAAAGCGTATTGGCTTGATGCGTGCCGTCAGTCGTAAGATTGCCGGTGGTCGCTACACCAAACTGCGGAGACGGCGAAAGCCACCGCCCCGTGTTGTCGCCGTCCTCATACCACTTCGCCACTTCAATGAAGCGCGGAAGCGATCGAACCCAGTTGTTCAGAGTAACGCGATGAACGTCATTGGCGGGGACATTCTGTGTTGCGTATGAGCCATATGTACCGCTGACATTGCCGACGCCAACTGTCGAGTTCCATACGCGCGTCGGGTCGGGGAACATTGCCATAACCGTTTGCCGGTCAGCGATCATCTGATCGCCAGTGCGCGCGCCCGAATTTTTATCGTTGATGCCCCACTGAATGATGTGGTTTCTCGCATAACGCTTCGCGATTTCTAGGCGCTTGACACCGTTGCCCGCTACAAAATCCTGCATCTGGGAGCCTGAAATGGCGAGGTGGAGGATGCCGGTCAGCGGAGCACCGCTCTTGACCAAGATGGGGTAAATTTCACCGCCGCCCGGGTTCACGCCAAGGATGTTAGCGCCCCATGCCTTGCTGTCGCCGAAGATCGCCACAGTTCGGGGATTGGTGGTTGCATCGACGTCTTGCACGATAGCGATCGGAGCCCAGTACTGATTGCTGAACGTCTGTGCGATCGTGCCGCTCATCGTCTTGTCTGCGAGGGTGTCGTCGCCAAGCTCGGTGTTGCCTGCCACCGGGCCAGCTGCATAATTTGAAATAAGAATGCCGCCGGCACACTGCCGATAAATACGAACGTAATAGGCCGTTCCCTGCGGAATATTCAGGCCAATAGGATCGCTTTCGGTGCCTGCGTCGCCTGAGGCTTGGTTCAGGACCGTACCGCCGCTGAACGTGATTTGTGTAAACGTGCCCGATGGGTGTTCGATCGAGGCGGTTACAACAGCAGCACCTATGCCTTGATCGATCCCACCGCCACCTTGGTTGGTGTAGAAATTGGGAACGACGATCCGCCATTTGCCGGACACAAGGGCACTTGAGGAAGACGGCTCATAATGGCGGATATTCTGCCGGGTGTAGGCAGCGTTCATCCCGTTTGCCACAAAGGTGCGACGACCGACTTGAACCTTGCTCACAGCTGCAGCCGTATCGTCATTGCTGATCGTACCGGTTGACGTCACGGTGTTCAGGCCGGTCGCAACCACAGTGAGGGTGAACGTGTCGTCGGGCTCGACTGCCGTATCGCCCGCAACCAGCGCCGAAATGGTCTTGCTCGTCTCGCCGCCTGCGAACGTGCCGCTGCCGGCTGGGAACGCACCGCCGAAGTCTGCAGCATCGGCCGGGTTCGCGCCGCTTCCCGCCATGGACCAAGTGAACGGATAGGCAGCCGTGCTTCCGTCGCGGTTAAGCGTGAGGGTCCAGGAGAACAGGGTGGTTCCGCTGTTGCCTTCGGCCTTCGCTACTGCGGACGAGAGCGAGAGGGCCGGTGACGGAGCAGGAGCTGCGGCGGACACCGGGCGTGTCAGAACGGACGACGAAGCGGTGCCGCCCGAGCCTGTCGCGAACTCCTGATACGTCAGCGTGCCAGCGGAAGCGGGGGCTGCGGTCAGCCCGGTGCTGATGGTTGAACCGTTGAGCGCCCAGGCACGGAACGTGATCGTGCCGTTGGACACGGCGCCTGGCGTTGCGGTGTAGGTCGTATTCCCCGCCGTGCCAGTCGAAGGACTGACCGTCGGCTGCGAGGTGAAGGCTGGTGCTGCCGCCACTGCGGTCGCGACGGTCACCTGCTGCACCGTGGACTGCGTGGTGCCACCCGATCCGGTTGCCGTCTCCTGATAGGTCAGGGTGCCAGACGATGCCGGGGCCGCGGTGATGCCGGTACTGATCACCGTTCCGTTGATGGTCCACGACCGCGCCGTGATCGACCCATTACTGACGTTGCCCGCGGTCGCCGTGAAGGTCGTGGTGCCTGCGGTGCCGGTGTTCGGGCTGATGCTCGGCTGCGAAGTGAAGGACGGCGCCGGCGTCGGGGTGACGGTCGCCGCGGTTACTGCCGCCACTTGAACCGTCGACGTCGTCGTACCGCCCGGGCCTGATGCCGTCTCTTGATAGGCGAGCGTACCAGACGACGCGGGCAGGGCTGTCACGCCGCTGCTGATGGCGGTACCGTTCAGCAGCCAGACACGGGACACTACAGAGCCGTTGCTGACGGTGCCCGGCGTCGCGGCGTACAGCGTTGAGCCTGCAGTGCCGCTGGTCGGAGTGATGCTAGGCTGCGTCGTGAATGCAGGCGCAGGAGTTACGACCGGTACCCCCGCCGCCTCAAGCGCTGCAATACGCTTGAGTAGCGAGTTGACCGTGTCGCGCCAGTCACGCGCGGACGTGTTGTTTGGGATATTCGTCAGCACGGCCATGCGTGGACACTCCTATTCAGGAAAGCGGGTTGGGCATTAATCAGGGAGGCGACGTGTCAGTGCGGCCAAGCGTCGACAGCGAGGCCGCGGCGCGCGTCACAGAGCGCGAGGTCGGCGCGCCCATCGCGCAGCGAGCCCTCGGCGTCCGCGCTGTTGGCGCTACCGTCCGGCTGCCGGCGCATCGGCGTTGCCGTGCAGGGCTTCTTCGCCTCGGCCGGTACTGGGGGGATCACCGGCGAATAGCTCAGCGTCGAGCGCGTCGATGCCGCGCACGCGGTCAGCAGGAAGGCAGGCAGCACGGCCAGCAGCAGTTTGCGCATAGGTCCTCACGGTGTCAGTGGATCGAAGGATGATGGGTTCGCGATTCGCGAGGCGGTCGGCGAAGGTCGTGAGCGCCGTGGTTTGCTGGACGGCGAACCGCGTTTCCTCCGCGGCGCGCAGCTGCTCGGCCTTCGCGATCTCCGCGCTCCACGCCGCCCGCTCGGCCTTCAGAGTTGCCGTGCGATCGGCGAGCGTCTCGCGGGTGAAGTGCAGCGCGGCGAGCAGACCGAGCATTGGTAGGGCCCACCGGAAACGTCGCAGCAGGGCAAAGCCCGCCGCCCAAGTCATGCTTCGTTCGACGAAAAGGGCACGCCCGCGATCGTCTTCATTTTCACAGCGCCACCGATAACGGGCACGCCGGCAGGCCAGCGCGAGGCGGTCAGACGCGACTTTGCAATGCGCGTGACCGAGACCGCATTGCCCTGATTTCCACCGAGCACATGATATGCGGACTCGTCTTCGCCGACATAAAAGCCGACATGCCCCCCGCCTGGACGATCGAAGACGAGGACCGCGCCGGGAGCGAGCCGGTCGGGCCGCAGTCGGCTACCCCAAGTCGCCCAGCTCTTCGCTCGCGCCGCGATCTTGACCGGCTCCACGCCGACGGCGACGAGGCATGCTGCGACGAAGCCGCCGCACCACGGCATCTCGTCGTCTTTCCAGATCACGCCGTTCCATTTGCGCGCCGAGTTGAGAAACGCGATCAGGGCATTGTTGTGCGTGCGACCGACTATTTCGTGGGTGCCAAGAAGCGACCGGGCATGGCAAAGCCACGCCGGCTCTAATGCCGTCGTCATGCTTAATTCCTTACAATGGTGAGGCGTTTTCGACTTTGGCGCTGTTCAGATTGCGCCAGAGGGTTCTTCAAAGCTCCGGCCGGCCCGCCTCGCGCTTTTCCCCTTGTCGCTGAGGCGGGCCGTTAACAAAATATTAACTGCAATTAGGCATTTTGCAGACGAGGCTTTGCCTCCCCGTGAAGGGTTCCCTGCTCGTCACGATGCCGCCCCAGCTACGACGGGCAGGGAGAACGGCCTGATATGGCTGTCCGCCACTTCAGGCCTCTTACATCCACTGATGCTTATTTTCTTTGATGTGAGGCGATCAGTCGAGGTGATCGTTCGTGCAGCGCCAGGGTCCACACCCACCGTGCCCTGGCCGGCCCGTCCTTGGCTGACCCTGGGGGCGGGCCGTTATCCCTGCTTGTCGAGTTCGCGCAGGGTGGCGGTCATGTCCGCCGGTATTACCGGCTTGCCCGGGAGAGCGGCGTCGAGCGCATCGATCGCGTTCTGCCCGCGACGCTTGAAGAAGGTGATGATGCCGGTGCCGATGGCGCCCAGCGCGCCGCCCGTGCCAAGCGCAGCGAATAGATCGACCTGTTGCTCCGCGATCCAGACTGCGGTGACCAACATCGCGATCCCGGTGATGATCATATCGAGCAGCCAGCGCTTTGGACCCGGCGTGTCGAGCGTGATGAACAGCCGGATCATGAGGCAGGCGAGAAGCCCGACGATCATCGAACCGGCCGGGAAGCTGTATCCCATGAATGACCAGATGACCGGTACCGATACGCCCGGTACCGCTGCGATAGCCCCCTCCCGCATTACCGCAGCCCGACGGCAGCGGTTGCCATTGCAAGGCTCACGATGAGGATAGCGATCGGACGGCGCAGCTGCGGCCATCGCGACCACATGTCGACGGGCAGGGGGGCTTTGCGCAGCTGGAACTCGAGCATCGGTTCAGCGAGGATATGCAAGGCCATCCATAGGAAACCGCAGCCGACCGAGACGGGATCGAGCCAGCGTTTGAGTTCCGCCACCCGTTCGATGGTGCGGGCATCGCCCGAGCTCCACGACCAGAGACTGATCGCCTCGGCGCCGCCCCGGCTGGCGACCGCGCACCCGGCAAGGAAAATGACGAACCGATAGATCGAGACGGGATCGGTCGGGTGGTCGAACGCGCGCGCTGCCCAGATCCTCCGCGCCTGCTTGCCCGCCATCATCAGCCCGAGGCACATGGCCGCGGTCATGACGAACAGGTTCCACGCCAGCAGGCCTGGGTTGTTCGCGAGGGAGGGAGGCGCCAGCGCGGCCGTCGACCGCATCGCCTCGCCAATGTAGTTGCTCGTGGCTGTCACGCTCATGCGTCATCCCTTCCCGCGACCGGGACGGTCGCGTTGCTCGCGTTCTTCCATGGTAGGATCCCTCAGGGTTTGGGCGCGCAGCCCAGGAAGGCGGTTTCGACATTGCGCCGGCAGTGTTCTGGCGCCGCGCCGATGAGGACGAAGAGGCGGTCGATGATCGCTTCGAGGATAAGCCCCCAGCGATGCCCCTTGATTGCAGCGCGGCCGACGCGACTGGAAATCGTCTCGTCAGCCGAAGGGGTTGGCCCGCCCGCGACAACATAGATCGGCACGGCGATCAGGATGTAGACGAGTTGATCAACCGCAACGAGCAGCTGGCGCAGCCCGAGCCAGAAGCGCTCAGCCATTGAGGACGGACCAATCGACCTTGCCGGCAGCAACGATGGCGCCGAGGTTCGCAGCGCGGCCTACCGCGACCTTGGCTCCCATGCGCAGCCCCTCGATCGCGGCACCAATTGCCACCCATGCGTCGGCAAGATGGATGACCTCGGCCGCGAGGTCGGCGATCGTCACTCCGCGCGCGGCCGCCTCGGCAGACAGGAACGGCGTGGTGGTGTCGTTGTCGAGGGACCATGCGCGCGCTTCGGCTTCCTTGCGCTGATACGTCATGGCCTGCCCGGCGCCTGGCGTTAGAATGCGCTGGCGGATGAGTTCGGCTTCGGCGTCGATCTTTACGGCGCTTGCTTCACGTAGAGCGTCGAGATCGAGGGTGGGCGCACGCACGACTTGTGCCGGCACCATGACCATGCCCATGCCTTCAGAGAATTGCTGCTGCGCGGCAGATCCCACTGACCCGCCGCCACGCCAAAGCTCCTCGCCTGACGCAAGGTCATAGATGATCCAATGTTCCATGATGAACCTCCGGGACTAGCGCTTGAACTCAGTCACCGCGATTGCGGCACTGGTATAGGTCCACGTCGTGTTTGTGGTGGTGACGAAGAAGCGAAGGAAAAACTGCACGGCTGTCCCCGCCGGAAATTGGATGATCTGGAAGAAGCCGACAGGAACCGCTGTATTTGATGGCGAGAATGCCACTTCGCGGGAGAGAGCCAGCTCAGTTCCGTTGTATGCCGCAAATAGCTGCGCTCGCATGTTGCCGGAGCCAGCAGTCCGAGTGCCGTCGGCCTGTACGTCGACCTTCATCGTGCCGCCGGTGCTGGTGATATAAACCCGCCCAGTTTCACCCGTGTCTTCAGGGCTTACGCCGCCGCTCATGCCGGCGATCGCGACTGTGTTGGTGATATTGTTCGGCGCGACCTTGCTCGTGGTGATCGTACCATCGACGAAAAGATTGCCGGCAATCCGGCCGTTGCCGACGAGCTCCCATGCACCCCCGTATTGGTCGGCAAACAGGCTGAGCTGGGCATATCCATTGCCGGCATCGGCGTTTAGCCTGACATAGGCTCGCGCCTTGCCCGCAAGGTCAACCAGCGTGCCGGCTTGCTGCTGCACCGTGGCAGCTGTGCCGTTGTAATCGCTGCGCAGGTTCGTCACGCTCTGCGTCACGGCGCCAATCTTGGGATCGACGACCGCCGTCACTCGCTCGTCGATCTTTGCCGTCAGATCGCCACCGGAACCGGACACCTGCGCTTCGAGGTTGCTGACACGCTGCGCCGTGGCGAACCTGCCGTCGGTGACCGCGGTTTCGACGGTCGAAAGCCGGCCGCTGGCTTCGTTAAGCGATGCCGTAATCGTGTCGCTGCGCTGTCCTAGCGCCGTGTCTCGATCGACCGATGTACGCTCGACCCGACCGATCTCGGCGCGCACTGCGCTGTCGGTGGCCACTAGGCTGGCCCCGACACTGTCGACCCGGATGCCGAGCGCGCGATCACCCTCACTAATTGCGCTGACCGTTTGATCGACGCGAGCGTTTGTCGTGGCGTCCCGGCTGACATAGTCGGCGGTAACCGTATCGATCCGCCGCCCGATCGCGCTGTCGGCGTCGGTCAGAGTTGTGATGCTCGTTGCAACGCGAGCAGCCGTGGCGGTCTGTACCGCCCGCGCGCTACCTGCCGACCAATCATTCCACGCATTTTGTCCCTGACGAGCGCCACCGATGTACGGTCGCCAGAACCAAGCGTAGCTGTCGCCCTGACCCTCATAGGTATCATTCTTCCGCATTAGCAACCGCGCTGCCACTGCACGCAAAGGCGCCTGAACAGCGATCACGCCTGACCGCTTGAACAGGTTTGGATCGTTTGCGAACCTCTCGGTGGAGGTATTGCGGTTGCCGTTGACGAACTCGAAAATGACACCGTCCGATCCGACCCAGCCGAGAAAAGCTTGGGTGTCAGCACGGTGTGAGGCGAACATGGCAGAGAATTGAACGAACGATCCGCCGACGATCGCTACCGGATCGGATATCCAATCAGCATACGCGTCGGCACCGCCAGCCCGCCCCGCCTGATAGATCGAAAGTACGTTCTCGCCGACTGGATGGTACGAAGGGCCAGCGGCGTTTACGCCGTAATTTGGCCGAGGCATGCCCAGGTTTTCGCCCCACCCGTCTGTGGTGACGAAGTCGGTGTTGCTGATCAGGTTTCCGCCACCGGGGGCGAAGCTGCTCTGCACCTCTGAGATGCGCTGCCCGATCGCTTGGTCGGCATCCGCAAAGGCGCGCGCCGTGTCGGTGATCCGGGTGTTGGTGGCTGTATTAACAGACCGGTAGTCAGCGGTGACCGTGTCGATCCGCTCACCAAGGGCCTTGTCCGCAGCGGATAAGGCGGTGACCTGAGTCGTAATGCGCGTGTTGGTTGCGCTGTCGCGGCCAGTATAATCGGTCACGACGATTTCGATGCTCTGCCCAAGCGCGGTGTCGCGGGCTGACGATGCCAGCTCGACGCGGCTGATCTCGGTGCGGGCAGCAGCGTCGTTGGTGATCACGTCCGCCACGATGGAATCGACACGCTTGCCGATAGCCTCGTCAGCAGCGGACAGCGCAGAGACTGAGTCTGTGATCCGCGTGCTGGTCGCCGAGTCTGCTTCTTTGAATTCTGTGGTGACGGTGTCAATCCGCTCACCCAACGCCCTGTCAGCAGCGGACAAGGCGGTGATCGTGGTCGTAATCCGCGTGTTGGTGGTGCTGTCCCGGCTGGTATAATCGGTGATGACGCTTTCGATGGTCCGCGCGATTGCACGGACATCGTCGGTGCGGACTAGCCGCTCCGTCTCGATCAGCGCGCGGACCTCACCGTCGTTCTTGTTGGTGACGACGGTCAGGCTGTCGATGCGGCGTTCGAGCAGCTCGTCCTTGCCCTGCGCCCGGTTCGCTTCGGCGTTGAGGTCGGTCATTGCCGCATCGATCCGGGTATTTGCCCGGCTGACAGCCAGATCGGCCGCGACGCGTGCCGCTCCGAGTTTGCTATCGGCGCTCGCCAATGACCCATCGAGAGCGATCCCGGCGGAGAGCAGCTTGGCATTCAGGTCGGCGAGCGCCGCATCTGCCTTCGCCCCGGCTGTCTTGATCAGGGCATTGGCCGCCGCGACCGCGCTGTTGATCGCGGGGATCGTGATGTTCTCGAGAATATCCGAGCGCTGCTTTACCGAGGCCGCGTCAGCAATGACCTGCGTCGCCGGCACCCCAGCAACGGCGCCAGTGTCCTTCGACGTGTTCTCACCGGTGTTGTCAGCGTTCTCGGTCGGCTTCGTGCCGCTGACATTCTCCCAAGGGATCGTTAGTGGTGCCGGGGTCTTCGCTTCGCTGAAGCCCTCAATCGAAAGCGTCAGCTTGCTCAGCGTCTCGCCAACCTCGACGCTGAAGTCCTTGAAGAAGCCGTAGACGATAAGGCTGTCGACACCGGCGTCGCCGAGCCACAGCGACGGCACCGCGCGAACGGCTGCGATCCGCCCGACGACCTGGTCGACCGCATCGGTCCGGATCAGCGCCTTGCCCGCCATCCGCTTCGCCCAGGCGCGCGGGACGATCATGGTCTCGCCGAACTCGTCCGTCTCGCGCCGGCTATAGTCGGTGATGCCCGACGTCGCCGAACCCTCGGTGATGCCGAGCGGCCGCAATATGCCGAGCAGCAAGGTGCCGACGAATACGGTGCCATCGCCACCGCGGCTGTCCTGCCACTCGGTGGTGTCGCTCACGGCCTCGGCATCGGCCCAGCTTGGCGGTTCCGCCGTGGCGGTGCCAGCAACCGTGTCCTGCCAAGTTACCGAATCGTCCCACGCGAACCCATCGTCCCAGACCACGCGCGTCGCGGCCTTGCCGAACGGTGTCAGCGTTACCGTGATGCTGGCCCCGGCCGCCAGCGACAGATCGAGGAACAGCGCAGCGCCGGATCCGCCCGTCGGCGCAACGGTGCGGTCATATCCGGGCGCCTGGACGCGGACGGTCGCAGCGTTGCAATCGAGGATCGCAAGGCCAGACGCCGCGGGGCCGGGGCGCAGCGTAACCACGATCGGTGCTTCGTCGGTGGTGACGGATCCGAGCGCCTGATCAAACATCGCCCAGCGGTTCGTCGGTCCGACGTCGAGCCATGCCCCCGTCGTCGTCGCCGGGTCATGGCCGACGTTCCGCTCTAGCAGGCTTTCCCAGACGCGGTGCGTCGAACGCCGGATGACGCGCTGCCCCAAGGCGTAGCCGCCAGCTGCCGTCCATTCGATGGCGTCATCCTCGGCGACGCTGCTCGACGTCAGGACGGCGTCTGTGATCGCGATCGGCTGTAGCAGCTGAAGGCTGGACGCCTGCCCGGCCGGAGCCGGATCGGAGCCGTCGTCTGTGAACGCCTCCTCTCCGGTCATACCCTCGACCGTCAGCGTGCAATAGCTGAGCGGCACGGTCGCATGGTCGACCTCGAACTCTTTGTAGAACCCGTGAACGGATAGGCTGCCGAAGCGATCGTCGGCGATCCACGTCGCCGAGGTGGCACGAAGCTGGGCGAGCTGGCGCTGGATCGCGTCGACGTCGTCGAACGGCACAGCGAGGCGCACCGTCATGCGACGCGCGAAACCGCGCTGCACAACCGTGGTCACCCCGAATTCGTCGGTGACCCGCCGGCTGTAGTCTATGACGCCGATCGTTGGCGCCGTCTCGACGGTGCCGAGCTCGATCGCGCCTGCGGAGGTGACGACCTTCATCAGGCGGCGCTCGCATTGCCGACGCTGAACGCCATGCCGTTATGATCTGCTGTGACATCGTCGAGCTTGCGATCGATCCCCTTGGTGTTGCGAGCGATCTCGGACTGCGCAGAACCATTTTCACGGCGCAGGCCGGCGACCTCTTCCTGCAACGCCTCGATGGCGCTGACGATCGGATCGTCGTTGGCCGGGGCGGGCGCCTTACCGGTCGCGGCGCCGGCTGCCGTGATCATCGTATCGATCGGCGTGGCGGTCGCGCCCGACGCGGCGGTCCCGCCAGCCAGCGCGCTGACAACGCCATAGGCGGCCTGGCGGCTGGCGTTGTTCATGGCCTGCACCCGGTCGAGTTCCTGTCGGCTGGTCATCTGCTCGGCGGTCGGCGCGGTGGTGCCGTTGCCGAGCGCGCTGATCACGCCATAGGTCGCCTCGAGGCTGGCGGCGGTCATGGCGCGCACGCGTTCCAGTTCCTGCCGGCTGGTCGCCTGTTCCGCTGCCGCGGCGAGCAGCGCCTGGCTGAGCGCTGGCAAACCCTTCGCCGCATCCTGATCACCGCTGCGCGCGGCGCTGGTCGCCGTGTTGAACTGCCCCTGCAGGGCGGCAAAGCCATTGCCATTGCCCGCGTCGGTCAACCCGCGAATGCGCTTCACCTCGTCCATGAGGCCGTCACCGACCGACTTCCAAGCGTCCCGTAGCGCCTCGGCAGCCTTGGCCGCTTCCTGGGCATCCTGGATCGCCCAGATCTGCTGCTGCAAGGCGCGGTTGCTGACGTCGAGCTTGGCAAGGTCGAGGGCACGGAGCGTCGCGGTGTCGCCCTTCAATTCGAGCAGCTTGCGCTCGAGGTCCTGACGTTCGGCTGCAATATCTGCCGCGCTCCGGGCGCCCTCCATCGCGGACTGTAGGTCGGCGAATGCCGGCGCCAGCTTGAGCAGCATGCCATAAGCCGACTGCCCCGCGGCGGTGTTAAGATCCTGCGCCTCGACGAGCTCGCGGAAACCGGCGAGGCTTGCCGGCATCGCCATGCCGAGGCTGTCGAACACCTTGGCGAACTGCGCCGTCTTGGCGGCGGCCTGCTCTTCCTTGCTGTAGAACGCCTCGAAATAAGCGCTCGCGGCGCTGGTCAGGTCGCTGACGCTGTCGAATTGGTCGGCCAGTGCAAGCTTGGCGTCGATGCTGAAACCGCGAGTGGCAGTGCCGAGCAGATCCAGCGCAGTGCCGACCGCTTCGACCGTCGACGCGACGCGGACGAGTGTCTCGAAAGCGCCTTCCCCTACTTTCTGAAAGCGCTCGAGACCCGGGATTGCAGTCGCCGCCATCTTGTCAGCGGCAGCGCCAAACACCGCGGTCAGCTTCTCCTGGATCTGCTCGCCGGTGAGGTCCTTGAGATCGATCTTCCCGATGCTGACGACGAAGCTGTTGAGGCGGGCCTGCACGTCACCGGTGGCGATGCCGAGCGGTCCCGCGGACGCGGCGATCGCGTCGTTGAACTGCTTGAGGATCAGCGTGAACTGGTTTTCGAGGCCAGCGTCCGCGCCGGTATATTTCGTCGAGTAGGACGTGCCGGTGTTGATCCCGAGGAACTTCTTCTTCTTCTCGACGTCCGAATAATAGGACGCATCGAAGCCGCCGCCCAAGACGCTGCCGAGCTGCTGATCCTTGCCGTAGAGGCCGCTGCCCACGACCGTCGTCTTCGACCCGAACAGCGAACCGATCAGGCTGCCGACGGCGCCGATGATGCTGCCGACCACCGGGATCTTGCTGAACAGCCCACCGCCGGTCACGATGCCGGACAACAGCTTGCCAGTGCTGTCGGAGGCGAAGCCTTCCTTCACGCCAGCCGAAGCGTTGACGTCGCCAGCACGAACGACCAGCGCCGCGACGTTGCCGATCTGGCTGTCGATCGACTTGAGGGATGCCGCCATCTGGCGCGCGTAGGTGTTGGTCAAGGTATCGACCTCCTTCAACGCATCCATCGATCGCTTGAGGCTTTCCGACTGCGCGCTGGTATCCCCGAGCACGGTACCGGTGCCGTCGTTTGCCTTGGCGAGCGTGTTCTTGCCGCCGCCGCCACCGAAAAAGCCGGTGAAGATGCCGAGCGACGCAAGCGCAGCGGCCATCACAGCCATGCCTGCGAGGTTGAACGGGAATGGCGAGGATGACGCAGTCTTCGCCATCGCAGCGGTACCGTCCGCTGCGGCGCGCATCCCGGCATTCACGACGCTGGTCGCGGTGAACGCGGTGTCGGTCGCGACGCCGGTTGCCGCAGCGACCGTGCGCGCCGTTGTAACGCCGCCGATGAGGCCGAGCTGCACCGCAGCATTCTTTACCGCCATGGCGAACTCTATCGCGCGGAAGACCTTCTCGGCGGTAGCCATGGCCTTGTAGCCAGCGGTACCTTCCTTGAAAAAGCCCTTCGCCGCGGCTGCCATGTCACCATAGGCGGCGGTCTGCGCCGAGGCGGTACGCATCGCGAATAGCTGGTTCTCGCGGGCGATGCGGTTTTGATCGGTGCCCGCTTCCTTGATGGCAGCATCGTGCGCCTGCTGCAGACTCGCCTGGTCCGCATAGTAGGAGGTCATGATCGTTGCTGCATCGCCGATCGCCGTACCGACGCTGCCGAACGCATCGGCCATGCCCTGCGCCGCGCGCTGAGCGGTCTGGTCGATCGTGTCGAACAGGTCGGCAGTGGCGCTGAGCGACGCGTTAAGCGCGTCACTGGCGTTAGTGACGGCCTGATGCCCCTTTGCGATCTCGACCTGCTGGGCGATGTACGCGGCGCGGCGAGTGGGGTCGGTAAACCGGGCCTCGGCTTCCTGCGTCGCCTTGAGCGTCGCCAGGCCGATCTCGCGCTCGTTATTGGTCGCACCGACCAGTCGAAGCTCTTCGGCCAGCGTGGCAAGCTGCTTCCGGCCATCGGTCATGTCGGTGTTGAACCGGCCGACCTCTTCCGTGTCCTTAAGCGCCTTTCGTGCGGCCTGCTGATCCTCGAGCGCCTTCGTTGCGCGTGCGGCTGCATCGGTAAGCCCAAGCTGCTGCGCGGCCTGAACCGCGGCGAGCAGCGGCAAGTCGGCGATCTGGGCGGCGATGAGGTCATTGGCGCGTTCGGCCGGCACGAGACCAGCCGCAACGGCCGCGTTGACCTGCTGCTGCGCGGTGATCTGGTCGCGCATATATTCCTCAACCCACGCTGCGGCGTCGTCGATGAACTGGACGAGGTCAGCATCCTGGGATTCGTCGTTCTCATCCAGTTGGATCTGGCGGCGGGCGTCCTGCAAGGTCACGGGAATAGCCATGAGGCACCTCGATTCACTGGAAAGCGTGGCGCCGGACAAAGGAGTCCAGCGCCACCCTAAATCAGGCCTTTGCAGCGACCTGGAGATTGCGCTCGACGGCCTCGTGACCTTCGAGCGTTGGGTCGTTGAAGTCGATGCGGTTCTGCTCGACCGTGGTGCCGGCACGGGGATCGTTGTCGACGGCCGGATGGTCCATATCAACGTCGGGTACGATCTGCTGCGGTGCGCCAGCGGTGTCGATATCGGTTGCCGGGGCAATGCCGTTGCTGGCGTTCTTGGCGGTCTTCGTGTCCATAGGTCTTCTCCTGGTTCGCCGAAACCGTGGGTCTTGCCGCGCGGCTTCGAAGAACCGGGCCAGCGCTAGGCCGGCCCGGCGGGTAGTTATGCGTTCACAGCGATCTTGAGCGCCCGCATCGGCTCAGGGTTGTGCACCCCGCCGCCCACGCGCTTGGTCGTGTAGAAGTGCACGAACGGCTTGTTCGAATACGGATCGCGCAACACGCGGATGCCGATCCGATCGACGACCAGGTAGGTGGCCTCCATGTCGCCGTAGAGTGCGGCAACATTCCCGGCGCCCGCGGTCGGCATGTCTGGCATTTCGACGATCGGCGCACCGTTCAGCGTCTGCGGCTGGCCGAGAGCATATGACGGCTGCCACAGGAAGTTGCCCTGACCGTCCTTCAGCTTACGCGCAGCGCCGAGGCTCTGGCGATTGATGTACAGCTTGGCGTTCCCGGCGAACTCGCTGGGGAGGTCGTACATCAGATCGACAAAGCCATCGCCGGTCAGCTTTCCTGCGTCGCCGCTGTTGACGGCCTTGATCGCACCGTATGGATGACGAGCCGCATTTGCGGCACCCGTGACGTAGGTGAGGATGCCGTAGGGCTTGTTCGCCCCGTCGCCGGACAGGAACCCGATGCCCTCCTGGCGGGAGAATTCGGTATCGACTTCCTGACCCAGCCACTCCTCAAGGTCGATCGCGGCGTCGTCCAGCAGCTGCTGGGAAATTGCCGGATTGGCGTAGAGTTCGCCCGGCACGAAGTCGAGCACGCCGATCTGCGGGGTCGTGGTCGCAGGGCGGCTTGCCGTTTCACCGACCCAACCCGATCCGACGTTGCGGTCAGAGAAGTACTTCTTGAACCCGGCGACGCTGATCGTGATGACACGGCTTTCCGCACGCATCGGGCTGATCTTCTTCAACTTTTCGCCGATCGTGCGATCCCATTCGATCGGCGCCAGATAGCCGCCGTCGGTGTCGGTGCCCTTCTGCATTGCCGCCCGCACCTCGGCCGAGGCGTTATCGCCCCGGCGCATGTGCGCCTTGAACGCCTTGGTATAGTCCGGATCGGCCTTGATATCGCCGATGATCGCGCCGTCACCCAGCTTCGCGGCCGCGTTGATCCTTGCCTGATCATCGACAGCAGTCTGCAGCTCCGTGAGGGTGGCGTTGATGGCGTCGAGCTTGTCCTTGGTCAGGACGTCCGTCTTGCCGGCCTTGATCTCTTCGATCTCGCGAGCATGCGTCGTCTTGAACTCGTCGAATGCGCCATTCAGCGCACGGATGAGCGTGGCGGGATCGGACCCGTCAGCGCGAACCGTGCCCGCGATCGCGCGCGGCATAGCGGGCAGGGTAGGAGCCGTAAGCCGCAGCTTCGGTTCCGGCTTGGTGCTTGCTGCCGCCGCGAGGGTGCGGAACGGGTGGGCGAGCACCGTCGCCACCGCCACGAGGGCGGCCATGTTCATTCTCTTCATGGTGGAGCTCCTAGCTCTTGATGGTGGTGAGCAGACCCGCCAGCAGGCCGGTCAACTCGGTCTCGCCGCCAGCGCCTGGCGTGTCGGCTACAGGGGCAGCGCCTGGCGTGCCCTTGATCTTGGTGATGTGATCGCGCGCTTGAGATCTCGTATCGCCGCCGGCGACGAGCTTCAGTTCAAGCGCGGTGATCGCGGTACGCTCGCGGTCGGAGGCCTTCGCCTGCTCGTCTCGCGTCGTCTTGTCGGCCGTTAGAAGCGTATCCGCGAAGCCCCGCTCGATCGCGACGGACCCAGACATGTACGTCTCATCGTCCATCCACTTCGCGCATTCGGCCGCGGTCCGCCCGCTGCGCTGCGCGTAAACGTCGGCCATCGCTTGATCGAATGGTGCCAGATACGTCGCGGTCTCGGCCATGTCATGGCGATTGCCGACAGCTACGACCCAGCAATTGTGGATCATGAGGAACGACGCCGCACCGATTTCGACCGTGTCACCTGCCATTGCGATGACCGACGCAGCCGACGCGGCCATGCCCATGATCTTGATCGTCACCGGCTGGTCATGTTCGCGCAGGACGTTGTAGATCGCGATCCCCTCGAACATGTCACCGCCTGGCGAATTGATCTGAATCTCAACGGGGCGGTCACCGATTGCACGCAACTGAGCCGTCACCGTTTTTGCGGTGATGCCCCCGCCAGACCAATAATCTTCGCCGATGGCGCCGAACATGGTGATGACATTGTCACCGCTCTCGACCGCGCGAATGCCTGCTGCATCGGCAGACCACTTTTCCAAAATGTTTGGTCGCGCCAATGCTGATACCGATCGATCGGCAGGCATGGGGAGGGCGCTAGGGCGATCCTTGCCGTTCACGCTCGATATGGCACGCGGCATCGGTGTGCCTGGGGTGGCGATCACCGGCTTGCCCGGCAGAGGGCGGCCATTGAGGGTCAGTACCGCACGCGGCTTGCCCGGCGCTTTATGCTCGTCGGTCATGGTTGCTCCTAAGCGTCTGCTAAAGTTGCTGCGGCAGTAGTGCCGTTGCGAGGCAGCTCGTCGCCCCCTGCGATCGGGTTGCGGTCGAAGTTGTCGCGAGCCTCATTGGGGGTAAGGAAAGCCGCATTCGGACCGAGCGCCGCCTTAAAAAACTCGGCCTGGTCTTTGAGCGAGCCTCGTAAAAGCGCCCCGTCATTGTACTTGGCGTACATCGTGTCCTGTTCGGCCGGCGTGAGCAGGCAGAACCACACGGCCTCCTCCCAAATGACGAACCATTGGAGGAGGCAGTACGTCACGAAAAACAGCCCCAGCTGTTCGATGCCGCTGCCCCAGCTGGTCTCATCGAACATCAGCAGCGGGCGCGGCGTGCCGGTAAACCGCGATATCTCTTCCGCCTCCTGCTGGCGAAGCGCAACGAGCTCGTTGTCCTTCGCCGTGCCGGACAGCACCTTTGCCTTCAGGCCCTCCTCGAGTATCAGCCAATCCTCTTCGGCGTCTGCTCCTGAGAAGTTCTCGCGAAGGCTGTCGCGCAGATTGTCGATCGCTTCGGCTCCGAGCGTCTGATCGGTCTCAAGCGCGCCGCGCGCCATCGTGCCCTTGTCAAGCAATCGACCAGCAGCCTGAAGCGCGCGATGCGACAGGCCTAGCGTGTCGGCAGCGACGTCCAGCAGGGAAACGCCAGTCAGGCCATCCAGAGAAATAGGGCCGCGGAAGTGAAAGACGTCTTCCTTGGCAAGCGTCACGGCGCCACCCGATTTGGGCTGGTACCGAAAGCTCAGCTCAAAGGTCGCTGAAAGCTGCGGCTTTACTGATCGCCGGGGGAGGGGGACAATTTGACGTACCGCGCCCCTCGATCGGACGATCAGCGCGAATGCATTGCCGTCGAGCAAGGCGCAAAGCTGCATGTAGCTCTTGAACTGAGTGGCGGATTGAAAGTCGTTTGGCTTGCGATGCAATACCCTGAACAAGGGGTGGTCCCGCGCCTTTTCAATCTTCCCGTCCGCAGCTCTGCGCATGAGGTGAAGCGGCAGCATGCCTATCGAGCCGGAGATTAGCGACATGGCCCGAAAGAAGGTGCTGTTGCGCAGCGCGGCACGTTCATTGACCGCGATCCCTGCAACCCCGGTTCGACCGCCGTCGCCGCGCATCATCTCATGAAGGGTCGGGTCTGCAAAATCGTAGGCTTGGTAGGCCATGATCGGCCCGCCATGGCTCTGCCCAGTTGCCGCCTTGGCTGTGGCAATCGCGCGCGAAGGCGATAAGGACCTTCGCCCGCCAGCCTGGCGTCGATAATCATCAGGCGACATAGACGTACACCCTCCTGTTAGACGCGGATGATGCCGCGCGAGGCGTACACCGACTTCTTCTTCGTCTTCAGGCTGGAGACGGCAGCGCCGATCGCCATCGTGGTCGTGACCATGCCGTCGATACGCCCGCGTGATTTCTTCTTGTTGAACATGCGGTTGCCTTGACCGTCGGGGTCGATCGCGGCGTTTGCCGCGCAACTGTATGTGACCGGCGAGTTATCGATGATGACCCGCTGCGCGAGAATCGCGTCTTCGGTCTTTGTGATCGAGTGCGGCATGCAAAGCTGCCGGTCTTCGAACATGACGCGCGTGCCCTGGGCATGCGCCACGATCTTAAGCCCGCGTCCCGTCGGTTTATCCGGGCCGCCGTACAACCAGACTTCAAGCCCGACCTCTGCACATGCGTCCATGAAGCTCGAAATGAAGGCCGGGTCGGCAACCATCTCGAGCACCTTGTGCTCGGCGTAGAGCTTGGACACCTGCATCGCGACGAAAGTGTAATCGATCGTCGCACCCGGCGTGGCGACCAGGAACCCATCTTCGACCCACTCGACGTAAGGGGCGTGATCGCGCTCACCCTTCTCTTTGAGGTGGCCTGCGGTGGTGCCCGCCGCTGTCCAATACCAGCTCTTCACCGCCAGGGGCTCGTCGCCGATTGGCTCCCAAGCTGCGCTGACGGCCGTCAGATCGTTCTTCTGCGAGAGATCGAGCGCCAGCCGGCAGAACCGGTTGCGCATCATCGTGTCATCGACCGGCCCCTGGACCGCGGCCCACTTTTCCTCGTCGATCCAGAAGTCGGCAGACGCAGTATCGACGCCGAAATAAAGGCGTAGGACGCTCGACTTCGTGGATGGCCGCAGCAGTGCGGAGGCGACCGTCTCGCGAATATTTTCGATAGGGAAGGTCTCGCCCAGCGCCGGCAGCGACTTCTGCCAGACCTTCTCGTTCTCAAACACCGTCTCGCGACCGGCCTTGTCGATCCGTGCCACGAAAGCGAACGCTGTGTCGTCGCGCGCCTCGCCCTTCGCGATCTGCTGGTACATCTCCGAGTAGGACGTGCCGACATGCTGCGACGTGGCGGGCGTGTTCGTGCCCATCAGCATCAGCGCGTGACCGGCGACCTTGTCGATGCCGCGCTTCCACGTCTGCAACACGTTTTCGTCGGTAAGCTCATGGATCTCGTCGCCCGCGACATAGTTCGGTCGCGGACCGGAAAGGCTTTCACCGCTGGCGATCGGCTGAAAGAACGACCCGCTGTCGGGATGCTCGATCTTCCAGGCGTTCTCTAATTCGCCGCGGATGACGACCTCGCCGAGGCCTTCCAGGCTCTCGCCTTCGTCATGCTCCGGTATCGTCGCGCGGCACATGGCCGCGGCGTCGCGGAACAGGACGTTGGCGGTCTTCTTGTCCTCGCCGATGGCATAGCACTGGGCGCGCTGAATATCGCACCAGCCCATGATGTAGACGCCGATCGCACCCATCAGTGGCGACTTGGCCTGGCCTTTGCCGGTTTCCAGCCAGCCTGATCGAAACCGCCAGCGGTCGGTTGCAGTGCGCCAGCCGAACAGCGAGCCCATGACGAACGTGTGCCACTCGAGCGGGTAGAACGGCTGGCCCGCAGATGGCCCGTCGGTGACCTGAAAAACCGACGGCAGGAAGTCGAGAGCGTGACCCGCAGCGTCCGGTCGCCAGTATATGCCGCGCCGCTCGCCGTCGCGCATGTCGCGCAGGTGACGCTCGGCTGCGTGTCGGACAAGCTCTCCAGCCGTAAACAGCTTCCCGTCGACCGCGGCCTTCGCCCATGCCGTCGTCGGATCAGGATCGGAAAGGAACCGGTTAGCCACGCTGTTTTAGGAACCGTGCGGAGCCAGTCGTGCGCGCTTGCTTCTTGACCACCTTGGCGCCCGCGCCGCGCTCACGCGGCGAGATGCAAAGCTCCTTCTCCAGCGCTTGCGCCTGGCTCGCGGCGTTCGACATCGTCGTCCACCATGGATTGTAAGTCGGGACGCCAGTCTTCTTGGCCTTGATCACCGGGCCAGATTTGATCACCTCCTTCGCGGATTGATCGAACGTGACGTATGCGACGACCAGGCGGATGACCGCGTGCGAGTTGGCGACTGCCAGTTTCTCGGCGCCGCGCATCTCGCTGATAATGCTCTTCCAGTAGGACGATGCTGCCTCGCGGTCTGCGGCCCGGCCGAAGATGCTGCGCCAGTTCGGCTCTGGCGGAACGCCGTCGCCTCCAGCAATTTCGATGACCTCGGCCATATGGCCTCCCGCGGCGGACCGGTCGAAACCCTCCCCCCTCAAAAATTACTCGCAGTGCGCACGCCCCACGTGGTCGGTACGGGCGGCGCCGGCCCTCAGACTTTTGACCCCGGGGGTGGGCGCCTCAGCCGGCGCGGTTCCACGGGTGCGACGCGCTAGTCGGCCGTCCCGAACGATCCACGCCACCGATAGGCCGCGCCGCGGCGCCCTTGTCAGCAAGCGTCTTAGCGTCAGAGCATGGCCTGCAGAGCAGCTGATAATTGCTGCGTTCGCCGCTGCCGCCACGCGACAGCGGGACGATATGGTCGGCGATCGTGCCCAGCGTCTCGATGCCCTTTGCTTTGCACTCACCCTCGCAGGTGATAACGGTGGCGAGCAGGTGAGCGCGCATCTTGTCGTGCGCAGTGCCATAGCCGCGCTGATGGCGGCTGACCTTAGACCAGCTCATCAGCGCCCTCGAACGGCGGCACGGAGATCGATCGCCGCTTGCTCAGCCTGCTCAATCAAGCGCTCGCTGCGGCCCTGGTGGCGTGATCCACTCGCCATATCTTCAGCGATGCGCAGCACCCGCATGCCGATAGCCTCGACACGGTCGGCGGTAGCGGGTCGGAACGTTGTCGCCATACCATCTCCCGTCGCCGAGACCTTCAGCAACTTTATTCAGATTAATCTCAACACAAGGCGAGGCTTTCGGCTCCGCCGCAAGATGAAGCGCCTAAGTTAATCTATAAGGTGTTGCTGCAGAGGACTTGACGACGCTTTAAGGAAGGCTCTCAATCGAAGAGCGACCCGACTCGAGGTCGAACTTTGGAGAGTTGAGATGCCAGGCGCCAATGACTTTAAAAAGGATAGGCCATCTGAGCGTTGCCGAAGCGAATGTAACAGCGATCACGGCTCGGATCAATCGCCGTGGCCTGACGATCATGTCGCCGATAATGACCACGGTTTGTTCAACATCGTCAGTGATAAGACAGCCGCCTATTTAGACCACGGTACCAATACAGGGTCTTGATAAGCCCGCCACTCAGGGGGTTGGAAGGCCAGTCCCCTGAGTATCAATATTCGCGACGAGAACATGCGACTGCCGCCATACCGCAGGACAATCGCTCGGAGCATGGCTTCTGCGTGAGGGGATGAAGGTGGCTAGCCAACGCGCTTTCGAAGATCCTGCGCCAGTTGCTCTACATCCTCGATAAGCCGATCGCTGCGCCCTGATGGCGCGACCCGCTCGACATCTCCTCGGCGATCCGCAGCACGGGCATGCCGATAGCCTCTACATGGTCAGCGGTGGTGAAGCTGAAGGCGCCTCGGGCCGCTCCTCCCATTCCGCACCTCATCTCCCGCTCAATTACTTGGCGCCGTCAAATCACCGAGATTCTGCGCGCAAGCGTGCCTGTGCGCCCTGTGCCCTCGCAGCGCAGGCTTTAAAAATTCCTAGCGCGGCGGTTCCAGCGACAGCCGGCTGAGACTTGAGGGCTGCAGCAACAGTTGCGGGAACTCGTCCATCCAGCCGCCCCATATAGAACGCCGCCGTCAAATTCGCGACCTTCCGCGTTGGCTCGTTCTCGGCCTGCTCGCCGACGGCACTGGTTACAACCAGGCACCGGACATCGTCGTTCACCGTCTGCGCGTGCGCCGGAGCGGCAACTAAGATGGATGCTAGAACCAGACTGACGACGTTCTTCATACAAAGTTCCTGAGCGTAGTGGGCCGACAAGCTTAGGCCACATCAACGCACAAAGTAACGTCGCATCTGACCATACCGTAGGACAATCGCTCGGAGCATGGCCCCTGCGTGAGGGGATGAGGGTGGCTAGCCAACGCGCTCTCGAAGATTATGCGCCAGTTGCTCGACATCCTCGATAAGCGGATCGCTGCGACCAAGATGACGCGATGGGCTGCGCACATTTCTGGAAACCGAAATAGCCGGGGGTCGATCGCCTCGACATGGTCAGCTGTGGTGAGCCGCAATTGCGGTGCGGCCATCTAGACCTCCACATACAGCAAGAGCCGCAACCCTTGCGGGCGCGGCTATAACACCTGGTCATCTGCGTACGATGCGGGGGTGATGCCGTCAACTGCTTTTGCGAACTGTTCATTGTCGTTCTTCTATCGAGTCGACCTCGCTCAGGATTCACGACAGTCTCTGCGCCTCGGCTTGGGGAGGCCGAACATCGGCGCCGAACCCGCCGAATGTCCGGACGGAGTACAAAAAAAGAGGCGACCGAAGCCGCCTCCCATAGTTGCTGATGAAAAGGACCCGGAGGCCCCGGCCTAACCGCTTGCGCTAGCGGCTGCGAACGTGGGGCCGTACACGTTCGACACGACGGTGCCGAATGCGCAGATACCCAGTGACATAGACCATGCGGTCTGTCCTTGAATTTGAACGCTGAATGTGCGATTCACTAACTTACCACATCGGTGAAACGCGGCGCTCAGCGCCTTGGTGATCCTCGGAAGGCTCGACCCTCAGGTCGGGCCTTTTTCCGTTCTAGCGGCCTTTCGTTGGTCGCAGTTGTCGTTCCCGCATCACATTGGCGTTGCTCCATACGAGCCAGCTGCGCGGCTGGTTTCACCTACCTATGCGTTCACCATGCCAGCTGCAAGCCTTTTTTGAAATTCAGCTGAATTTCTTTGAAATGAGATATGGGGCATGCTAGCAATGCTGAGACAGGAGGATACTTGCGATGGCAAAGCTACCTACGGGCCGATTTCCATTCATCAGTTTGTCGAAGTCGTTGGATCGCGCGCAAGCGATCTTCGAGAATGATAAGGCGGGTAAAGGTCTTAAGATCCCAGTGGCTTTCAGCGCTTGGGAATATTCCGAAAAAAGCAGCGGAGGCTTCCAAACCATCGCTGCTCTCAAAGGCTACGGTTTGTTGAACGATGAAGGGGCCAACGATGACCGTTCTATCAAACTTACCCCTAAAGCTAGGACGTATTTCCAGAGCGAGTTGGATGAGCAAAAGGCCGGCCTCGCCGCAGATTTTGCCAAAAGCCCTCCATTGTTCTGCCATCTGCTCGATCATTGGGACGGCGACGAGGTCGCAGACCCTGTGGCGCGTACCTATCTAAAAACCGAGATCGGGTTGAACGAACAGTCAGCGCGAGCCGCGCTGGGCATATATAAGGACAACCTGAGATTCCTTTTTCCTAAGGGATCCGCTAAGGTCCCTGACGAACAGCCAGATCAGGGTGGATCGGGCGAGCAGGAACAGGTCGCTACAGTGCAAGCATCGACATTTCCCAATCAGTCATCGCCGATCGCGCAGAGCGCACCGGTAGCCAGCGCGGCACCGACCTCACCGGGTCCTTCGTTTAATCTTAACCGGACGGACGAAGGGTACGTCATTTATCTTGGGGGTTCCGTCGCAACGAAGGGTCATGCCGAAGAAGTCATTGCGATGCTGACGCAACTGAAAGGCATGCTTCCCGATACGCCTCATAAAACGGCGCAGGTGCCTGACTAAAGAAGAAAGCCCGGCCTAACAGGCCGGGCTTTCTTCTTTGGGACCCACATATTCGTAAGTCGGGAAAGTAGTGCTGTTCCAAGTATCCATTCTGTAGCCGCATACATCGCAATCAAAATAGTCTGAATCTCGCATGGGAACACGCGTGACCGTTCGCCGGTAGCGGGATCCGCATTTTTCGCAGCTGACCAGACCTTGGTCTTCAGTCTTCCATGTCGAGACCATATTTATTCCCTATCTCTTTTCTCGAACCGCTGAAAACCACTGCTTAGGCTTGTACTGCGTCTCAATCATCTTCTTAGCTTGGTGTATGTCGCTAGCCGGCACCGACACAATGATCGGGAAAACGCTACCTGCTACCGTGACCTTGGCTTCGAACGTCTTTTGTATCATTGCGGTAAGCCCTCTACTGCGACGGCGCCGGGCGGGACTCGAACCCGCGACCCCCCGAATGGTAATCGGGCGCTCTATCCAGCTGAGCTACCAGCGGTCGCCTACCCTTCCGGGTATGCGCCAACCTCGACGGATTTCCACTAGAGGTCAAGAGGATCAGGCTCGTGTATATGACCCTTAGCCGTAAAGGCATTGTTCAACAAAGCCGCTCTTTCATTGATATGATGTCGGCAACGAACTGAACGGTGACACGCGCCGTTGCCACTTGGTCATTGCGACAATCGGTTAAAGCTGACCCGGCGAAGCCAGCAGTCTCATCAAAGCGGCAGACGTTTTCGAAAACGGCCCAATACTTGGCCGGGATATAGCTTTTGATGCGCTTCAAGTCGTCTAGGGCTTCATGCTCCGCCCATCCGTTACCCTGTCCAGCGCCGGGGATGCGCGTCAGGTCCATGACAAGGGCCTTGCCCCCCAGCCGCGCCCACAGCGTTTCGCAATGATCGATCGCCGCGATCTGGCTGTCAGAAAGCAGATTGGCAGCTTTCCACCGTGCGACGGGCGTTCCGCCTCGATTGATCAACGTACGCTCGGTCACAACCCGTCCCGCGTCGCGTAATGGCACGTCAACAATTCGGTGCATCCCACGCGCCACTTGAATTGCAGGCGCGCCGATCGCCTCGCCCTTAGCCGTCACCGCCTCAGCCATGCGCTGTTCCGCCGTCTTGAACTGCCGCTTGATCTTTGTGCTGGTCTTCGTTGCCCGCCCCATCGTCTCAACCCTCGCTCTTATAGTTATGTGTCATGCCTTCGCACTTGGTCTTCATGCGGAGGTGCCGGGAGTGGCGGCGGGCTCGGGCATGTCAGCCATCTTATCCAGCACGCCGAAGATCGCGGTCTTCATGGCCTCGGAACCGCGGTGGTATCCGTACTCAGAACCAACGCCGTAAGAGACGATCGCAACGATGAAGGGCGAGAACGCGAACTTCACCACGCCCCAAGCTATCCGTCCGGCGCTACCCATTATCTCTTTCATCATCGTTCTCCTGAAGGTGCGCGCAGGCCGCGCGATGGATCGATGCCGTGCTCGACGAGCATCCTGCGCAAGCGCGAGACCTCGGGAAGGCGCGGGACACTCAGGTCGCTGGTGACGCCAGCGCGGGTCGCCTGGTCGATCGCGCAGGGACCGCACCGGACATGCTCGCCATAGTCGAAGCACATATCCGGCGAGGGACAGATGCCCTCGACGTCATCCTTCCACAGCATGCGGCCGGGGTCGGTCATTGTCCGACGATTGCGCTCGGCTTCGATCATGCTGCCAGCTGCTCGTCAGGCTGCCGGCTGATTCCGAGCGCGTCGTCGACCTCGGCCTGCGTCATGAAGCCAGCCTTGAGGCCCATGTTTCGGATGTCCGGCGACATCTTGCGGATCTGCTCGGCGGTGAATGGTTCGTCTGCGCCTGCCCCGGATAGTGCTGGGGCAGGCGGGTTCAGCGCCCGATCGATGTCGGCAGCATGGCGACGGAAGGCAGCGAGTGCCGCGTGGCGCTCGGCAAGGATCTCGGCGGCGATGGCGCGCACCTCGGTCTCGATCTCGCCAATGAACCGGAATGGACGGTGGATCGCGCGCTTCGTCGCAGTGAGCGAAACCATGAGCAGCACCTACGCCGCCGCCTGCATAGACGCCTTCCGCGGGTGCTCCGCAGGCGTCACACCGATTGAGAATGCGTCAAAGTCGAACGCCAGCTTCTCACTCCGCGCTACGAGCCCTAAGTGAGACAGGCGCGATTGCGGGATGCCGTTGCGACGCCAGCTATGGACGGTCGAGATCGGAAGCCCAGCGATACGAGCGGTCGCGCTCGTGCCACCGAAAGCATCGATCAGCTTAGAAGCGGGAGTATCCATGACCAGAAACATGCGACAGTCGCAAGAAAACTGCAAGTGCTAAATTGCGATGACCGCATTTGCGTTCGTCGCAAGCTATCGCATGACGAGAGGGTGGATAGAGAAGAGATCAAAGCGCGCATGAAGGTGCGCAAGATGCGTCAGGTCGACCTCGCAAATGCGCTAGGCCTCGATCCCGACAAGGTGTCAAAGTCGCTAGCGCGTAACGGCGTTCGGACGTTCACGCCTGACGAGATGGTGATTATCCGCCAGTTGCTGAAGCAGGATGGTGACCTGCCGACCATAACGGACTTTCGGCCGATCCCGATCATAGGCCAAGTCCAGGCAGGAAACTGGAGCGAGGCAGTCCAGCGGCCGATCGGCACGCTGCCCAGCCCCGAAACCAACATGCCTATGCGCGTGTTCGGCCTCGAAGTCGTGGGAGACTCGATGGACCAATATGCCGAGGAGGGTGCCACCGTCCTGGTCAATCCTGACGACAAGGCGCTCTTTCCCGGCCGTTTCTATGTCGTGCTCAATGCGATGGGCGAGACGACGTTCAAGCAATATCGTGAAAACCCGTCCCGCCTGGTGCCATGCTCGGACAATGCCGCGCACAAGGAAATTACGCTTGGCGGCTCCGAGACGTTTCTCATTGTCGGCAGGGTGATCTGGCGTGCCGCCCGTATGTGATTATGCGTCGTCATAATCAGCCCAGTCACTTCGCCGATCGATCCCGCCCGGCACCACGAGATAGAAGCACCGATCATCCTCGAATGTCCCGAGGCCCATTTCAACGAGATCCTCTCGGACGTGCCGGAGCGTTTCCCGCCATGGTCCACACGGCTTGTTGAATGACGTCGCTCGGTACCAATGCATCATACGCCGATCGCCCACGATTCGCTTTCTCCTTCCGAAAATACTGGAACGTAACGGGAACATGGGCAATCCCGCTTCGTGCATAATTGCGATGATCGCAATTTATGCGTTGACTTAGAATTGCGACAGTCGCATGTTTATTCCGTCAGCAGGCATTGAGCCCGCCTATGGGAGATCGACGTGGCCGATCAGGCTTCCACAGATTGGATCGAGTGCGATGGGGCAGGGTGCCCTGTCTCGGATCTTGCGCGCGTCCACGTGCAGTTCCGGTTCGATCGCGACCGCCACACAGCGGAGCTAACGAACCCCGCCATCGGCGTTCCGGCGCATGTCTACAGTGACTGCTGGATCCATCAGGGGGCCAAGTCTGACATCGTGGCTTGCCGGGTGGTCGCGTAATGGCGCTGCCCCGCAAGATCCCGAAGAAGGCTAAGCGCGCCAGTCGCTGGGTCTCGCTGCGCCATCGGACATTCGTGGCCTCGTATGCGTGCTGCAAGTGCGGCTCGATGAAGTCCGTCGAAGCAGCCCACGTCCGCATCGGGTCGGGCGCGGGCGGTGGTCAGAAGCCGGATGACTGGCGCACTGTAAGCCTCTGCTTCGCCTGTCACAGGGGGCCGCGCGCTGACGCGCAGCACACCATGGGCGAGCGGTCGTTCTGGGCTGGCATCGATTACGAGCGCCTTATCGCCGAGTTTGTTCAGGCGAGCCCGCTGCGCCGTGAGATCCTGACCGCGCAGGCCGAGCGTGCGCTGGGCGTCGCAGCATGACCGGCCCGACCATGACCTGCGATCCCGATCTCGATTCCGCGATCACCGAGTTTCGCTATGTCGCGCAGCGCCTGCGCACGCTCGACCAGCAGATGCTGACCGCCGCGGTCGACCGCTACAAGCACTTTGCCGCGATCAAGCACGAGCGGGCCGAGCTGTGGGCAAACCTGCGGGGCAAGGCTGAGAAGCTGCAGCTTGTGCCCGAGGACCACCACCTTGGCGCCCGCGCGCTGCTGCTGGTCACCGAGGTTGTGTGGATCCTTCATGCCCGCACGCGCCGCAAGCCAACCCCGGCGATGATCAAGGCGATGGTGCGCGACATGGGCGAGCTCGCAGAGCGCGAACGCGTCGAAGCCGAGGCCGACAAGGTCGAGACGGAATTTCGAATGCGGACTCTCGCTGTCCGCGTCTCGGCCGCCGAGGCCGTCACCCGCTACATCGAATTGAGCGCAGCATGACCTATGCCCCACGCCCGCGCCCCATGGGTGAGATCCTCGGCCGCCAGCCGGCGCGGATCCTCGTCACCCCGTCGAAGACGCCCAGCGCCTGGTATGGTGCGATCCGCGGCGCGGTGAAGACCGGCTTCGGTGATCACAGCATCACCGGAGGCGCGCGGTTCACCGCACAGCAGAACGAGGCCCTGATCAGCCGCGGCATGGATATCCTTACCGCGGAAGCTATGACGGTGCAGCGCAACGCGGGCGACCATGAGATCTGCAACGGCACCGGGCTCCCCGGGGTCTACCAGTTCGAGTGCCCGGTGCTGTCGCGCCGCGCCGATGGCCGGGTCCGCGTCATCGCCCCCAGCGGTGCCGAGAAGCTCGTCGAGGGCGACGGCTGGACCAGTCCGCGCCGCTCGCGCCGCAGGATCACGTCGTGAGCTACCTCGACCCGGCTGGCGCGGCCACGCGCGCACCTCTTCCCCCAATCCCCGATCTGATGGGCGTCGTCTCCGCGGCGACCCTGATCGACCTGATGATCGCCATCCTCACCCTCGGAGATCGCCCGTGAACTGGACCAACATCATGCACGGTGCCGGCTGGATGAGCCTCTTGGCCATCGCCATCATCGCAGGCGTCATCTTCTTCGAAGACGTCTACCGTCGCTGGCCCCAAATCATGACCGTCCTGCGCGGCAACGATCGGCCCGGCTTCGTGCCCCTCTCCCCGACTGCCTCGGTCCGTCCCCTCCAGACGTCCGTTCCCTTGTTACGCGCTGTCGAGGCTGGCGCGCAGCCAACCAATCTGGCCGCCCACCATGGCTGATGAAGCCGACATGGCGAACGGCGTGGCCCAAGCCGCGTTCGACCGCAGCATCCGCGCCGCGCGCTTCCCGATCCCGATCGGCGTCGCCGGTCGGAGCCAAGAATGTGGCGAGCGGGCAGCACACACTGGCAGCGGGGGCCCGAATCACGACGAACGTACCGCGAAGTCTGTTGCAGGCCGCCGTACCGTCACGCCGTTTCGACAAAATCGCGGCATGATACTGCGGCGGAGATACTCAGCCCGGAATGCCCCAGTTGGCGTCCTCGTTAGCGGCCTTAGCTGTTCGAACCAGATGCTCGACGTAATTTTGGAAAACCGGAACTGTAAACGTGACGAGCGTCGGTTCGCCCTGCGGCTCCTTGAACGTCAGGACGACAAACCGGCTGCCTTCCTCGTCAAGTACGAGTCCGGCCTCCATCGCACCAGTGCCGCTGGGAGTGATGATCGTCGCTGCCATGGTAGTGCCTCTCTGGTCGTCCAAGGAGCGGCCCTAGCGCAGCTGAACCGCCGCGTCAGTGTCCGTCGAGCGTCACGCTATGGCCGCGGTCGTTTGCGAAGCGCCGCCACGTCTCGCGCAGCTGACAAGGCGCGCTTATCGCCTTGGAGGGCGGGTCTCGTCGATGTCGTCCTCAAACCCTCGCAACTGGGTCCCGCAACCGCTGGTCTCGCCGTGAAAGCCCACCGCACAGATCAGGAAGGACAGAACCGATGAGCGCAGCACCATATTGGCCGCGAATGCTCAAGCGGGCGAACGCCGCGAAATACTGCGAGCTCACGCCGCAGCAGTTCGACGCGGAGGTGTTCGCCGGCCGGCTACCGGGGTCGGTCGCGATGTCGGGCGGGCCGCGTTGGGATCGCGCCGCACTCGACGCGAGCCTCGACGAGATGTCGGGTGGGGTTAACGACTGGCGGAAGGATCAGCCGGGCCTTGCCGCATGACCTGCCCAAATATGTGAAGCGGGTTCGGTCGAAGGGCCGCGAGTACCTGTATTTCGACACCGGCAAAGTGGTCGATGGCAAGCGGCTGATGACGCGCCTGCCGCCGCTGCGGTCAATGGAGTTCGGGGGCAGCTACGCGGCGCTGATGGGCCACCGCAACCGGAAGACGATGGCGATCCTCGTCACGGTCCCGGTTCTCGTCGACATGTACCAGCGCGGGGCCGCCTACGGCGCGTTGGCACCGTCGTCGCGCAAGCTGTACGACATCTACCTTCGCCGCCTCGAACGCGCGCTGCCGACCGCCCCGGTCAACGGGATCACCCGCGGCGACATGCGGACGGTGCTGGACAAGATGGCCGCAACGCCGGGCGCGGCAAACGCATTTCTGAGGACGAGCGGCGCGCTGTTCGCCTGGGCTGTCGATCGCGAACACATAGCAAAGAACCCGTGCGATGGAATCGTGATGATGGAGGGGGGCGAGCACGAGCCTTGGCCGCAGCATGTGCTGCGCGCCGTGCTTGCGGCCGAAGATCCCACCGTCCGGCTGCTCGCGCATCTGCTCTACTACACTGCGCAGCGCCTCGGCGACGTGCTCAGAATGACCTGGTCGGATGTTGCCACCGACCGCGTCGAGGTCCGCCAAGACAAGACGAAGAAGCGGCTGAGCATCCCGCTCCATAGCGCGCTGAGCGCGGAGCTTGCGAAGCACGAGCGGGTTGAGGGCGCGATATGCCGGACGCCGCGCGGCGCACCGCTGCGGGACGACAATGCCCGCAAGATTCTGAAGGCTTTCTCGGCCGCCGCCGGCGCGCCCAGCGTGCCGCACGGCTTGCGGAAGAACGCCGTGATCGCGCTGCTCGAGGCCGGGTGCTCAACCGCGGAGACCGCATCGGTCAGCGGCCAATCGCTACAGATGGTCGAGCATTACGCCCGACAGCGCAACCAATCGACGCTCGCCGATGCCGCCCTTGCGCGGTGGGAGAGCAAACCGTGAACGTACAAACAGTGGAAAACTCTGCTCGCGACTCGCGCAATTCCGCCAACTCGGGTTATTTGTCAATTAACCCGACAAGATCGAGGGCCTCGAGCAAGGCACGATGCGCGGCCTCGATCCGAGCGACGAGCGCCGCGTCGCCGATCGCATTCGCGTCGATCGTCTCGGGCCAATGCTCGGTGATGAGGCCGGCGATACGGTCGAGGCTGGCGTGATCGACGAGGAAGCGGGGATCAACCGTCCGGGGGTCGGCGACGACGCGCAGGCGCAGGCAGGCGGGGCCGCCGCCATTGGCCATCGATTCGCGGACGTCGACGATTTCAAGCGCGCGGATCGATCCGTTGCCCGCGACATGCTCGCCCAGCCAGCGCCAGACCGGTGCGTTGCTCCGCGCTTCCTCGGGCAGGATCAGCGTCATGCCCGCGGCGCGCGAGACGAGCTGCGCGTTGAACAGATAGGAGCTGACTGCATCTTCGAGGCTGACGCGGGCGCTGGGCACCTCGACGATCTCGACCGAGGGCATCAGCCGTCGCAAATCCTCATAGAAGCGGTCAGCGTCGGCAAAGGCCTGCTCATGCGTGAACAGCACGGTTTCGTTGGCGACGGCGACCACGTCGTTGTGGAACGCGCCTGCCGCGATCGCCGCATCCGACTGGCGCACGAAAAGGGTCCGCGCGGGGTCGAGCCCGTGCCGGCGCGCGATCGCCTCGCTGGCCTCGCGGTGCTGGCGCGCGGGAAATGGGCCGCCGGCTTCGCCATAGACGAAGATCTCGACGCCCGGTGCGCCGTGGGCTTCGCACAGTCGCATGTGGTTGGCCGCGCCCTCGTCGCCGAACGGTAGCGGGACGGGCGGGTGTACCGCGAAGGCCGGGTTGGCGAAGGCGATACGCAGCTGTGCGAGCGTCGCGGGCCATTCGTGGCTGCGGTGCGGCATCGTGCCGAGGTTCGCGACGCTCAGGTGGCAGCGCCCGTCCGCGGTATCAGGGGCGGGCGATACGGTCGCGGCATTGGCCGCCCACATCGCCGAGGCCGACATCGCCTGCGCCTGCAGATGCATGGGTGCGTCCGCATACCGGGTCGCGAGCGCATCGAGCCAGCGATGATCGGGGCGGGGGTGGGGGAGGAGGATCCCCTGCACCAGCCCGAGGTCGAGGTTCGCGCGCATCTTCGCGATCCCCTGCAGCGCGGCGGCGCGGGGCCGTGCGACAGCACCCGCATTACGGGTCGCGGCCAGGTTGCCTGGGCTCAGCCCTGCGTAATTGTGACTGGGACCGATCAGGCCGTCGAAGTTGATCTCGACCAGGTTGGCGCCGCGCATCAGAGGCGCGCCACGTGGAGGACGGATGCGCCTTCGCTGACGTCCAGCGCCGCTGCGCAGCCTCGCGAGAGGGCGATGCCATCGGCCACCGGGCGGATATCGCCGAACGCACACCGGAAATCCGCCAGCGTACCCGTCGCGACCAGCGCTTCGGTCGTGACGTCGCTGGCGGGCAGGGTGTCCGCGATCGTCACGACCTGGGCCGTGCGCGCATCCGCGATCGACCGGACCTTGTCGGTGCGCGCGGTCATCGTCGGCCCGCCGTCGAAGATGTCGACATAATTCTCGAATGCGAACCCCTCATTCTCGAGCATCCGCATCGCCGCCCGGCCGGAGGGGTGTGGCAAGCCGATCGCGGCACGCGCGGTCTCGGACAGCATCGCGGTGTAGATCGGATGCTTCGGCATCAGATCGGCGATGAACTGATGCCCATTGATCGCATTGAACTGATCGGCGTCCTGGAAATTCATCCCGAAGAACCGCCCCGCCAGACCGTCCCAGAACGGCGAACCACCCGCCTCGTCGATGATCCCGCGAAGCTCGGCCAGGATCCGGTCGGCGAATCGGGCGCGATGCGCCTTGATGAAGAGATAGCGGCTGCGCGCGAGCAGCAGGCCCAGCCCGCCGGCCCGCTCGCCCGGATGCAGAAACAGCCCGCCGACCTCGCTCGACCCCTCGAGATCGGTGGCGAGGCTCAGCATGTCGGCGCGGAAGGTTCGCGAGAGCTCGCGGCTGTGCTGCGTCAGCGTGCCGATCCGGTAGCTGTAGAAGGGCCAGCTCTGACCGACATGCGTGAACAGCTGACACGTGCCGCGGACTTCCCCCGTCTCGCAATTCTCGAGGACAAGGACGAACAGTTCGTCGCTGACCACGCCGTCTTCGGCGGGCGCGGTCCGGGCGAAAGCGGCGTGGCTGCGTTCGAGCTTGGCGCGCAGCGCGCGGCGATCGGGGGGCAGGTTGGTAAAGCCCCCACCGGTCAGCTTGGCCATCTCGTACAAGGGCTGGAGGTCGCTATCGACCGCCGCGCGGATCCGGAAACTCACAGATGCGTCCTCATAAGCCGTTCTCGCAGATTCGCAGGATGGTGACCGCGGACAGCGCCGCCCGCTCGGTCAGACTCTCGGGGATCATGAATTCGTCCGGCGAATGGATCGCGCCGCCGCGGACCCCCATGGTGTCGACGACCGGCACGCCCGCGGCCGCGATGTTGTTGCCGTCGCACACGCCCCCGGTCGCTTTCCAGGCGATGTCCAGGCCCAGGTCCGCGCCGCTCGCCTTGACCAGCGCGAACAAGTGCGCGGCCCCCGTATCGATCGGCTTGGGCGGACGATTGAAGCCGCCATGGACCGCAATCTGGACGTCATGCTCGGCCGCCACCGTCGCGACGACGGCGTCGATATGCGCGCGGGCCTGGGTGATGTCCTCGCGCGTCGCCGGGCGGAAGTTGATGCGAAGAACGGCGACGTCGGGAACGACGTTGTTGGGTCCGCCGCCATCGATCCTTGCGGGATTGACGGACAGCCCGGGCCTGCGGACCTTTGACAGCTGGACCGCGATATCGGCGGCCGCGACCAGCGCGTTGCGGCCCTCTTCAGGATTGCGGCCGGCGTGCGCGCTCCGGCCGCGGACGGTGATCGAGAAATTACCCGTGCCACCGCGTGCGCCGGCCAGCGTGCCGTCAGCAAGCGCCGGCTCGTAGGTCAGCGCTGCAATCTTCCCTTGCGCCGCGCGAGCGAGCAGGGCGGCAGACGAGAAGGAGCCGGTCTCCTCGTCCGAGTTGATCACCACGTCATACCCGATCCGCCGACCCAGCGGGCTGGCCTCGATCGTCTTGAGCGCGGCCAGCATCACGGCCAGCCCGCCCTTCATGTCGGCGACGCCGGGTCCGTTGATCGTGCCATCCGGCAGATTCCGCAATGTCTGGAACATGTGGTCGTGCGGATAGACCGTGTCCATGTGACCGGTGAACAGCATCCGCATCGCGGCATCCGGGCGAACGCGAAGATGGAGATGCCGACCGTGGTCCAGCGGGTTTACGGTGCCATCGGTCGCGACGCTATCGGCCGGTTCGGGCTCGACAAGTGTGATATCGCCGGGAAGACACGAAAACGCGTCGGCGAGCAGCCCCGCCATCGTCGCCAGCCCCTCCAGGTTGCGCGTGCCGCTGTTGACCGCGGCCCAGCTTTCCACCTGCTGCAGCATCGCGGCCGCATCAAGCCTGGCGACCGCGCCTGTTTCGTCGTGCGAAAGTCCTCTCATCCCCCGACCCTAGCCTCGCGCGGCGCGGGGGGGAACCGTCAGAAGCTGTAAACCAGCGCGGCGCGGCTGGTCGTGTCGGTCGTCATCGATCCCGCCGGCGGTTCGCTTTCATATTGAACGGCATAGGACAGCGAAGCCGATAGCGGACCGATCAGTTTCGCGGTCAGCGAAGTGGTTCCACCAAGCGTGCTGTTGAACCGCTGGACATAGGCGGATGCGACTTGGGTGACCGACAGGCCGTTGGTGATCCGCCAGCTGAAGTTCAGCGTCCCGCGTCCGGCGATCGCGCTCTGGTTCGTGTCGTCGGTGAACTCGGTGTTCCGATATGCCGGCCCCAATTCGAGATCGAGCTTGGTCCGTGCCGATTTGAGCACGCTGTACCCGCCGCCGACCGAGACCGAATAGCGGTTATTATAGCCGAGGAACCGATCCCCTTCATACTGCGCCGCGCCATAGATATAGGCGCGGTCATCGATCTTGTAGTTGGGTTCGTAGGAGGCGAGATAATGCTCTCGCACGGCGACATTCTGATTTTCCTGGTAATCCGCCTGGGCGTGGAATTTCTGCCGCCAGCGCAGGCCTTCGCGGGTCAGGTCGACAACCGCAGTACCGCCGGCCGTGTCCGAATTGCCGGTCGTGAGATAGCCGCCCACTTCGGCGCGGCCGCTCCAGAGGTCGAGGAAGCTGGCCTGACGGATGACCTGTGTGCGTTGGGCGGCGCGATCGGCCTTCCACTTTTCCGCGATTGCCAGAACCGCGTCGCCGCTGAGCGGGTCGGCCGCGCGGGCATATTTGACGATTGTCGAGACATCGCTCTCGTTACCCGCATCGAGTGCAGCATCGAGCATCGCGCGGATATTTTCCGGGATCATCACGGTCTGGGCGATGGCGGCCGCGGGGGCCAATGCCGTCACCAGGAGGCCGGCGAAAAGCGGGAGACGGAAACAGCGCATAATCGGGTCAAAATCGCGACAGGAGGAGGGGCTGGATCGGCACACAGCGTTCCGTAGCGTCACCACGCCGCGTTGGGAACGGTTCAGCGCGGTCCGCTTGCGCCGAGATGTGGCGCGAAGGCGGCCAGCACCTCCTCGTAGAGGCGTTTCTTGAACGGAACGATCACTGCGGGGAGTTCGGCGGGGTCGATCCAGCGCCAGGCATCGAATTCCGCATGTTCCGTGTCGATCGCGATATCCACGTCATCGCCGTGGAAGCGGTAGAGGAACCAGCGCTGCCGCTGGCCGCGCCAACGGCCCTTCCAGACCTTGCCCAGAAGTTCGGGGGGAAGATCGTAGACGAACTCGCCCGGGGCCTGCGCGATCAGCGTGACCTTGTCGGGTGAAACGCCGGTTTCCTCGCCCAGTTCGCGAAGGGCCGCGGCCTCAGGGTCCTCGCGGGGGTCGATCCCGCCCTGCGGCATCTGCCACGCGTCGAGCGTCGAGTCGCTGCGGCGGCCCACGAACACCCGGCCCGCTCCGTTGATCAGCATGATGCCCGCGCAGGGACGATAGGGCAGGGTGGTCGGATCGGTCATCCCTGCCCATTCGGGTGTTTCCTGACCGTCTGCAAGCCCGAAGGCGGTCGAGCCGCGCCACGCGATCATGCATCCTCCGAAAGGACTCCGCGTTGAGCGAAGGACATGGTGGTCGCGTATGATAGGAGCAGGGGGATGAGGCGGACCTTGGTGAAGTGGCGGGGTTTGTCCGCGCCGTCGACGATCGGCGCGGATCAATCGTGCGGTCGGTCGCGATGATCCATGTTGTCCACCATCCCGATTATGTGACCCCGGCGCCCGCCCGGTCGACCTATCGCTGGAACAAGAACGGGCTCATCCGCGATCTGCTGCGCGCGCATGGCAGCGCGGTGGCCTGGCACGAGCCGCGCGCGACGCCGCGTGAATGGCTCGAGGCGGTCCATGAGCCGGACTATGTCGCCGAGGTTCTCGAAGCCCGCGTGCCGCCCTTGAAGGAACGCAGGATCGGCTTTCCGGTCAGCGCCCCCGTTGCCCGCCGCGCCGCGATCGTTCCCGACGGCACCTGGGTCGCCGCGGTGCTCGCGCTGCGCCACGGCTTTGCCGCCAATACCGCGGGCGGCAGTCATCATGCGCTCGCCGATACGGGCGCGGGCTACTGCGTGTTCAACGATCTCGCCGTCGCTGCGGTCCGGCTGGTCGAGGAGGGCAGCGTCGAGCGGGTCCTGGTGGTCGATTGCGACGTCCATCAGGGCGATGGCACCGCCGCGCTGCTCGCGGGCCGGCCGGGAACCGCCACCTATTCGATCCATGCGGACAAGAACTTTCCGGTGCGAAAAGCGCAGTCGACGCTCGACGTACCGCTGCCTGACGGCGTCGACGATGACCAGTATCTGGCGACGCTGGAAGAGACGCTGGTCCCGCTGCTCGATTCCTTTGGCGCCGACCTGATCCTGTATCAGGCGGGGGTGGATCCCTTTGCAGGAGACCGGCTCGGCCGGCTGTCGCTGACGCTCGACGGACTGGTACGACGCGAACGCCTGATCGCGCGGCTGGCGATCGCGCGTGGCATCCCGCTGGCGAGCACCGTCGGCGGCGGCTATGGCGACGATGCGCTCGCCATTGCCGAGCGCCATGTCACTGCGATCATGACACTTGGTGCGGCATTCGAGGATGCCAAGGGAACCGCAATGGCCTCCAAAGTGTAGCAGCAGGCGATGACAACACCCGTACTTCTCTGGCTTCGCCAGGACCTTCGCCTGCATGACCACCCGGCGCTCGTCGCCGCCACGCAGGAAGGGCCGGTGATCCCCGTCTATATCCTCGACGACGACGCGCCCGGCGACTGGGCAATCGGCGGTGCCCAGCGCTGGTGGCTCCATCACAGCCTCGAGGCGTTCGCCAAGTCGCTCGACAAGAAGGGCTCCCGCCTCATCCTGCGGCGGGGCGATGCGGTTGCGACGCTGCAGTCGCTGATGACGGAGACGGGCGCGGAGCGGGTGTTCGCGACACGCCAGTATGAGCCATGGTGGCGCAAGGCCGAGGATGCGCTCGGCGACGCGATCTGCCTCCATGATGGCAACCAGCTGGCTCGGGTCGAGAGCGTCACGACCGGAGCAGGCGGGCAGTTCCGTGTCTATTCGTCGTTCTGGAAAGCATTGTCGCAGATGATGCCGCCACCGGAACCGGTGGCGATGCCGCGCAAGATCGATGCGCCGGAGACGTGGCCGGAATCGGACGCGGTGGAGAGCTGGAAGCTGTTGCCGACCAAGCCCGACTGGTCGGGTGGCTTTTCCAACTGGCGCCCCGGTGAGGACGCCGCGCGGAAGGCGGTGGCGCGGTTCGCGGACGTCGCCGACGATTACGACCACGACCGCAACATACCCTCGACCGAGGGGACGTCCCGGCTGTCCCCGCATCTTCATTTCGGCGAGATCAGTCCTCGCCAGGTCTGGCATGCCGTCTCGGGACACGGCGACGGCGTCACGACGTTCCGCAAGGAAGTGGCGTGGCGTGATTTCACGCAGGGCGTGGTGCTGGCGCTCCCCGATTATGCCCGCCGCAACGGAAGGCCGGCGTTCGATGCGTTGCCATGGCGCACCGGCAAGGCGGCGGCGTCCGATCTGAAAGCGTGGCAGACCGGTCGGACAGGCTATCCGATCGTCGATGCAGGGATGCGACAGCTCTGGGCGACGGGCTGGATGCACAATCGCGTCCGGATGATCACCGCGAGCTTCCTCGTCAAACATCTGCTGCTCGACTGGCGCGAGGGCGAACGCTGGTTCTGGGATTGCCTGGTCGATGCGGACTACGGCAATAATTCAGTCAACTGGCAATGGGTCGCGGGCACGGGGGTCGATTCGAACATGTTCGGCCGGATCATGGCGCCGCTGTCGCAATCGGAAAAATTCGATGCGGGCGACTATATCCGACAATGGGTGCCGGAACTCGCCAAGGTTACGGGCGACGCGATCCACGACCCGGACGAGTCCGGGTGTCGGCCGCGCGACTATCCGGCCAAGATCATCGGTCACCGCGAGGCACGCGAGCGCGCGCTCGAGGCGGGGCGGCACGCGCGCTGACGCCTTTTGGCACGCGCCTCTTTCCTAGGTCGCGACGCTGTTGCATGGAGCGCCGCGATGACCGCCGCCCACGCCTTTGACGATGCCGCTACAGGGCGCGCAACCAGTGCAGCACGCCTGACCGCGCCGATATTCCACCGCCTGCTCGACCGGATCGATGCAGGACTCGAGAGCGGCGGTATTGAGGCAAGCTTGCCCGACGGCACCCGCCGTTTGCTGGGAGGGCGTGCACCCGGGCCGATGCCGATCGTCACCGTCCATCGCTGGCGGGCATTGGTAAGGCTGGCAACGGCCGGATCGGTCGGCTGGTATGAAGGCTGGACCGCGGGCGACTGGTCCAGTCCCGATCCGGTCCCGCTGTTCGACCTGTTCATGCGCAACCGGATATCGCTCGGCAGGACGGCGCGATCGGGCGGGGTTGCGCGACTCTCGGCCCGCGCTTGGCACTGGATGCGACGCAACCACCGCACGGGATCACGGCGCAACATCGCCGCGCACTATGATCTCGGCAACGACTTCTACGAGACGTGGCTCGATCCCAGCCTGACCTATTCGAGCGCGCTGTTCGCGGAGCCGATTAGCGAGGCCGAACCGCTCGAGCATGCCCAGACGACGAAGCTCCAGGCGATTCTGGACAGGACGGGTACGCAGCCCGGCGATCGCATCCTCGAGATCGGCTGCGGCTGGGGGTCCTTCGCAGCCCTCGCCGCGCAGTCCGGTGTCGACGTGCATGGCCTCACCCTGTCGACCGAGCAGAAGCGACAGGTCGACGCGCGGATGGCCGAGGCAGGGCTGACGGGGGTGACCGTCTCGCTGACCGATTACCGCGACGTCGTCGGAACCTATGACGCGGTGGCCAGTATCGAAATGGTCGAGGCGGTGGGTGAGGCCTATTGGCCGGCCTATCTCGACGCGGTCGCACGGGCGCTGAAACCCGGCGGCCGTGCCGCGCTTCAATATATCACGATCGACGATGCGATCTTCGACGCCTATTCGACAAGCGTCGACTTCATCCAGCGCTACGTGTTTCCCGGCGGCATGCTGCTGTCCGAGCCGCGGTTCCGCGCTCTGGCGGAGGCGCGCGGGTTGACGTGGGAGGATCAACGAAGCTTCGGGCTGCACTATGCCGAGACATGCCGGCGTTGGCGGATCGCGTTCGACGCCGCTGTTGCGCAGGGGCGCCTGCCGGCACGGCTCGACGCGAAGTTCATTGCGCTGTGGCGCTATTACCTGATGTATTGCGAGGGCGGGTTTCGCGGTGGCGGGATCGACGTCGCGCAGGTAACGCTGGTGAAGCGACGCTGATCGTCCGCCCCGCAAGGGGAAGGATTTAGGCGACGCGCTCGAAATGGCCGGGTTCAAACCCTTCGACAGCCAGCGCGACGATGCGGTCCGCAACGACCTGCGGATCCTTGACCGAATTCGGATCCTCGCCCGGATAGGCGCGCGCGCGCATCTTGGTGCGGGTAGCGCCGGGATCGACGATCGCGGTGCGTATGCCGCTGATCTCGGCCATCTCGTCCCCATAAGCGCCGAGCAGCGTCTCGAACGCCGCCTTCGAGGCACCGTAGAGCCCCCAATAAGCGCGCGGCTTGCGACCGACGCTCGACGTGACGCCGATCACGCGCGCCGACTTCGCCCTCTTCAGCATCGGATCGAACGCGGCGATCATCGCCGCCTGCGCGCTGACGTTGAGCGTGAGGACCTGCGCCATTTCCTTCGGATCGATCGCCGGGACCGACGACAGCGATCCCAGCATGCCCGCATTCAACACGAGGATGTCGAGCGCATCCCAGCGATCACCGACCGCACTCGCGAGCCGGCCGATCGCCTCGCTCTCGGCGAGGTCGAGCGGCGCGATCGTCGCGGAGCCGCCGGCGTCATGGATCGCTGTCTCGACCTCTTCGAGGCCGCCCGGCGTGCGCGCGGTCAAAACCACGTGCGCGCCCTTTGCAGCGAGCGCGATCGCGGTGGCGGCGCCGATGCCGCGGCTTGCACCGGTGACCAGCGCAAGCCGGCCTTCGAGAGGCTTGTCGGTCATTCTAGCTCCAAGACTCTCAGATGACGCGTTCGGCGAGCATCGCGAACTGATCGACCTCGGCGCCCTCGTCATGATCGGTCAGCGTGGTCGGGTAATCGCCGGTGAAGCAGGCATCGCAATATTTCGGTCGGATATCCGCGCGCTTGGCCTCACCGAGCGCCTTGTACAGCCCGTCGATCGAGATGAAGTTGAGGCTGTCGGCGTGGATGAAGCCGGTCATGCCGCCCAGATCGAGCTTGGCCGCGAGCAGCTTGGCGCGCTCCGGCGTGTCGACGCCGTAGAAGCAGGAGTGGCGGGTCGGCGGGCTGGCGATGCGCATATGGACTTCGGCCGCGCCCGCCTCGCGCATCATCTGCACGATCTTGAGCGAGGTCGTGCCGCGGACGATCGAATCGTCGACGAGGATGACGCGCTTGCCCTTGATCAGCGCACGGTTGGCGTTGTGCTTCAGCTTCACGCCGAGATGGCGGACCTTGTCGCCCGGCGAGATGAAGGTGCGACCGACATAATGCGAGCGAATGATTCCGAGCTCGAACGGAATCCCCGATTGCTGCGCATAGCCGATCGCCGCGGGGGTGCCCGAATCTGGGACCGGGATGACGAGATCGGCATCGACCGGCGATTCGATCGCGAGCTGCGCCCCGATCGCTTTCCGCACCGAATAGACCGAATGGTCGTCGACGATCGAGTCGGGGCGCGAGAAATAGACCCATTCGAAGATGCACGGCCGCGCCGCCATCGGCGCGAACGGGCGGATCGAGCGGATCTCGGACCCCTGGACGATCACGAGTTCGCCCGGCTCGACCGCGCGGACGAAGGTCGCGCCAACGACGTCGAGCGCGACGGTTTCGGACGCAAAGATCACTGCGTCGCCAAGCTTGCCCATGACCAGCGGCCGGATGCCCAGCGGATCGCGGCAGGCGATCATGCCCTCGGGCGTCATTACGATGAGCGAATAGGCACCCTCGACCTGCTTTAGCGCATCGATGAAGCGATCGAGCAGCGTGCGATAGTTCGACGTCGCGACGAGATGGATGATCGTCTCGGTATCGCTGGTCGACTGGAAGATCGAGCCACGACGCACGAGCTCGCGACGCAGCCGCATTGCGTTAGAGATATTGCCGTTATGCGCGATCGCGAAACCGCCCGTCGACAGCTCGGCGTACAGCGGCTGCACGTTGCGGAGCGCGGTCTCGCCGGTCGTCGAGTAGCGGACGTGCCCGCAGGCCACCGTGCCCGGCAGCGCGCGAATCACGTCGTCGCGATCGAAGTTCCCGGCGACATGCCCCATCGCGCGGTGCGTATGGAAATGGGCGCCGTCGAACGTCGTTATGCCGGCGGCTTCCTGGCCGCGATGCTGCAGCGCATGGAGGCCCAGGGCGACAAGCGCCGCCGCGCCGTCGGTGGCCGAGACGCCAAACACCCCGCATTCTTCACGGAGTTTGTCGTCATCATAAGGGTTTGTGGTCAGCATGCCGGGTCTCACGTCGTGCGGAGCATGCCCTATAGTCGCGGTTCACACGTTTGTCGCCTCCTTGTAATAACATTGCGCAATGGGTTTGATCTCTCGCGTCGCTTCGCGCCCGCTTTCTGGTATGTCCCCGGGCATGACACACAGCCGCGACACGGGCCTGACGCTCGATCCGAAGTTCGACTCCTCCGGCCTGCTGACGGCGGTCGTCACCGATCGCGTGTCGGGCGATGTCTTGATGGTGGCGCACATGAATGCCGACGCGCTGGCGCAGACCCAGGCGACCGGAGAGGCGCATTTCTGGTCGCGGAGCCGGCAAGCCTTGTGGCGCAAGGGGGAGACGTCGGGCAATGTGCTGCGCGTCGCCGAACTCCGGATCGACTGCGACCAGGACGCGATATGGGTGATCGCCGATGCCGCGGGCCCGGCCTGTCACACCGGCGAACGTACCTGTTTTTTCCGGCGTATAGAGGGTGATGGCCTGGTGACCGCCGAATGAGCCACTGGCGTGGCGGGCTCATGCTCCTGCTGTCGCTGCTGGCCGGATGCGACGGTGCGTCGACCAGCATCACCAATACCGAGAGCACGCCCGGTTCGCGGCTCGAGTCGGCGGCGCGGAGCGCGGGTATCGTTGGTGATCCCGGTGCCGCGCTTCAGGGCTCCTGGGCGCGCGATACCGACCGGATCTGCATCATTGGGACCGAGCGGGTCAGCCGGATCGGCGTCAGCGTCGATTATGGCGAAGCTCAGAGCTGCGCGGCATCGGGGACCGTCGAGCGCTCCGGCGAGCGGCTGCAGATGACGTTCGGCAAATGCGCATTCGATGCGCGGTTCGACGGGGATCGCATCACATTCCCCGCCGACATGCCCGAAGCGTGCGAAGCGCTGTGTGCGGGACGAGCCTCGCTTGCCGCGGTGACGGTCGATCGGTTGAGCGAGTCGCGGTCCGAGGCGGCCACGCTGCGCTCGAAGGCGGGCAAATTTCTATGCCGAGATTGACGTTGACGTAAACGAGAGCTAAATGTTCCGGCATGGCGACCAGAGCATCCCCGGCAGAACGGGCATCTCCCGAATCCTATGCGGTGATCGAACCGCGGCATGATCGCGACCATTTCACGATATCGGATCTGTCGAGCGAGTTCGACGTGACCGCACGCGCGCTTCGCTTCTACGAAGACGAAGGGCTGATCGCGCCCGAGCGACGGGGCACGCAGCGTATCTACTCGCACCGCGACCGCGCACGGCTCGCATGGATCCTGCGCGGCAAGCGTGTCGGCTTCAGCCTCGGCGAGATCCGCGAGATGATCGACCTTTACGACGTCGGCGACGGGCGTCGTGCGCAGCGTCAGGTCGTGATCGAGCGCAGCCAGTCGCGGATCGCGCTGCTGACCGCGCAGAAGCGGGATATCGACGCCGCCATCGACGAACTTACCAATTTCGTGGCCCTTCTCGAAGTCGGCCGCGCCAACGACCAGCAAGGATAGACCATGCCCCAATATACGCCCCCCGTCCGCGACACGCGCTTCGTCCTCGAACAGGTCGTCGGCCTCGACCGCTACAGCAACCTGCCGGGCTTCGACGCGGCTTCCCCCGACGTCGTCGACGCGGTGCTGGAAGAGGGCGGAAAATTCGTCGCAGAAGTCCTGTTCCCGCTCAACCTGTCGGGTGATCAGCAGGGCTGCACCCGCCACGAGGACGGATCGGTCACGACGCCCGACGGCTTCAAGGAGGCGTACAAGCAGTATGTCGAGAGCGGCTGGGCGACGCTTGGCAACCAGCCCGAATATGGCGGGCAGGGGATGCCGCACGTCGTCTCGACCGCGTTCCAGGAATACATGATCTCGTCGAACATGGCGTTCGCGATGTACCCCGGCCTGACGCATGGCGCGATCGCCGCGCTGGTCGCCAAGGGATCGGACGCGCAGAAGGCGATGTACGTGCCGAAGATGGTGTCGGGCGAATGGGGCGGGACGATGAACCTGACCGAGCCGCAGTGCGGCACCGATCTGGGCCTGATCCGCACCAAGGCCGAGCCGCAGGCGGACGGCTCCTATGCTATCACCGGCACGAAGATCTTCATCTCGAGCGGCGAGCATGACCTGACGGAGAACATTATCCACCTCGTCCTCGCCAAGACGCCGGGCGCGCCCGACAGTTCGAAGGGTATCTCGCTGTTTGTCGTGCCGAAGTTCCTCGTCAACGAAGACGGTTCGCTCGGCGATCGCAACGGCGTCACCTGCGGGTCGATCGAGCACAAGATGGGGATCCACGCCAACTCGACCTGCGTGATGAACTATGACTCGGCGACCGGCTGGCTCGTCGGCGAGGAGATGAAGGGCCTCGCCGCGATGTTCATCATGATGAACGCGGCGCGTTTGGGCGTCGGCCTTCAGGGGCTGGGCGTGGCCGAGGTCGCGTATCAGAATGCGGTGCAATATGCGCAGGACCGTCGCCAGGGACGCGCGCTGACCGGGCCGAAGGAGCCGCAGGAAAAGGCGGATTCGCTGTTCGTCCATCCCGACGTGCGCCGCATGCTGATGGAGGGCAAGGCGATGACCGAGGGGTTGCGCGCGTTGATCCTGTGGACCGCGCTGCAGGGCGATCTCGAGCATAACGCCGCGACCGAGGAAGAGCGTCAGCTGGCGGGCGACATGATCAGCCTGCTGACCCCGGTCATCAAGGGCTATGGCACCGACAAGGGCTATGAGATCGCCACCAACGCGCAGCAGGTCTATGGCGGTCATGGCTACATCGCAGAATGGGGCATGGAGCAATATGTGCGCGATGCGCGGATCGCGATGATCTACGAAGGCACCAACGGCGTGCAGGCGATGGATCTGGTCGGTCGCAAGCTGGCGCAGAACGGCGGTCGCGGGATCCAGGCGTTCTTCAAGCTGGTCGCGGACGACGTTGCGCCGGCCAAAAGCGATCCGGCGACGGCGGCATTTGCCGAGGCGCTGGAAAAGGCGAACGGCCAGCTTCAGGCGGCGACAATGTGGTTCATGGCGAACGGCATGAAGAACCCTGAGAATGTCGGCGCCGGTGCGGTCAGCTACATGCATCTGATGGGGATCGTCGCGGTCGGCGCGATGTGGCTGCGGATGGCGGTTGCCGCCACCAAGCTGAAGGCGGCCGGTGAGGGCGAGGCGGCGTTCCTCGACGCCAAGCTGATCACCGCGCGTTTCTATGCCGAGCGGATCCTGCCCGACGCGGGCGCGCTGCGTCGCAAGATCGAGGGTGGCGCGGAGTCGCTGATGGCGTTGCCGCCGGAGATGTTCATGGCGGCGTGATCGCCATCCTCCAGACGTGAAGGGCGCGGGCATCGGGATATCCTCCCGCGGCCCGCGCCCTTTTTTTGTCCATGTCGCTCGGACAAAAAAGGGGAGCCGTTGCCGGCTCCCCTCCTGAGGTACGATGTGTCCGGGGATCAGAAGTTGATCCGGACACCTGCATAATAGCGGCGGCCGAGCGGATCATAAGTGCCCGCATCGGTATCCTGGCCGGCCGACGCGCCGATATCGGCGAGATAGGGCGGCTTGTTATTGAGCAGGTTCGACCCGCCGACGTAGAATTCGAAGCCGTCGTTCGTCTGGAAACGGATCTGCGAGTCCAGGTAGAATTGCGGACGGACGCGGTACAGCGGATTGGTACCCGGGCGGGCGCCGGTCAACTGGTCGTCGAGGCTTGCCTGGCTCATCCAGGTGCCCGTCGTCGTAAAGCCGACACCATCGATGTCATAGGACAGGTTCGTCGTAAACCGGTCGCGCGACGCACCGATCTCACCCGCGAAATAGTCACGATCCGCATCGGGCAGGGGCACCGTGTAGCCCGAGATCAGATGCGTGTATGAGCCTCGCAGACCAAGTGTGCCGGCGAGACCGATATCGGCGAGATCCTGGCGATAGGTGATGACCGTATCGATGCCCCGGGTCTTGACGCCACCGCTGTTGAGGAAGCTGGTCGTCAGCTGGTCGAGCGACCCGGCGCTGTTCGGCCCGAGCGCGGCCGCACGGCGCGTGATCTGGCTGCAATAATCCGAATTGCCCTGCTGGTAGCACTGGTTGACGATGTATTGCAGCGGCGTCTGGACGATCGCATCCTTGATCCGGATGTTGAAGTAATCGACCGTGACGACGAGGTTGCGCAGCGCTCGGACCGAACGCGGGTTGATCACCACGCCCGCGGTGAAGGAATCGCCCTTCTCTTCTTGGAGGTTGCGATTGCCCGCCTCGAAGCTGGTGACGCCCTGGATATCGGCCTGGTTCGCGGCGAACGCGCCGCCGTTCGCCGCGATGTTGGCGAGCACGCCGGACGCGGCACGGCAGGTCGTGCCGAGCGTTCCGGCCGTCGCCGCGGTCACGCCGATGCAGGGATCGTTGACGCTTGGGAAATTCTGCTGCGGAGCCTGGAACAGCTCGTTGATGTTCGGCGCACGCACCGACCGCGCCTGCATCACGCGGAAGCGGATATCCTCGACCGGTGCCCATTCGCCGCCGAAATTGTAGCTGTAGGTGGTGCCGACGGTCGAATAATCGGACACGCGGATCGCGCCGCGGACGCTCAGCGACTGGAAGAACGGCTTGTCCTGGATGATCGGTGCGACGACCTCGCCGAACCCTTCCCAGAGATGGAAACGTCCCGCGGTCGATGGCAGCGCGTTGTTGCCGTTCAGGCCCTGCTGGGTGAGCAGATCGAAGTCGTTGCGGCTGCTCTCGCGGCGGTATTCGGTACCGACGCTGAAGCCGATCGGGTCGGCGCCGAACAGCGAGAAGAGCTTGCCCGATACGTTGCCGCCGGCAACGGTCTGCGTGACCTTCGTGCTGAGCGTGGTCGGCACGGCGAGATAGCCGGCCGCCGGTGCGAGCGCGCCCGCGCCGTAGATGTTGGCGGGAACGCAGCCTGCTGCGCGCGCGGTCGGATCGGCGCACACGATCTGCCCCGTTGCTGGGTCGCGATAAGAATTTAGCGCCTGGAAGAAGTTAGCGGTATTAAATTGGCCGGTTCCGACCTGGTCTTCTTTGGTCTGGCCATAGATCCCATAAACTTCATAGTTAAAGCGGTCTTCGAGGAACTTGCCGTTTGCGCCGCCCGCGATGCGGAACAGGTCACGGCTGGACCGGATCGTCCGGGGTCCGAAATCGGCGAGACGGCGATCAAAATAGATGTCCCGCAGTCCATCATTGTCGGTGTCCGTCGCAGCATTGAAGATCGCGTCTGGCACATAGGGGTTGCGATAGGTTACGCCGCCGACGACCGTCTGGATCGGGATCTGGCCCGAATTGCGTGGGTTGCTGAAGGTCGAATCGAGGGGGAACGCCTCGATCACGGTGCTGACCTTGGTCTTGGCATAATTGCCCTCGACGAACAGGTTGAGTGCAGGCGACACCTCGTAATTTGCGCGGCCGGCGGCAACGTAGCGCTCGACGGGAACGGCGAGATAACGGAAGTCGGACCGGTTGAAGCCGTCCGGGCCCGCGGCCGTACCATCGGCATTGACGCAGCCCCCCGTGCCGTTGGCGGACGCGCAATCGCGCAGCGCGCCATCCTGACCATAGGTGAAGGTGCTGTCGCCGGCATAATAGCGACCCTGCGGCGCAAACCCCGAAAGATACGGCCGCTGCGGCGTAAACAGCTCGGCATCGTTGCCTGTTAGATAGCCGCGGCTTGTCGAATCGACGGCGCTTGAACCCGCCTCGGTGAAACGGTCGCGCTTCAGCACTGTACCCTGCTTCGAATAGCCACCGAACAGCATGATGTTGCCGCGATCGTCAGCGAAGTTCTTCCCGACGAGGGCATTGACCTGACGGTCGAAGCCGTCGCCATATTGCGACATGCCGACTTGGCCGTCGAGCTGGATGCCGTCGAACTTCGTCTTGTAGATCATGTTGACGACGCCCGCGACCGCGTCGGACCCGTAGACGGCCGATGCGCCGCCGGTCAGGATGTCGACGTTCTCGAGGAACTGCGTCGGAATCACGTTGAGATCGACCGCGCTGCTGCCCGGAAGGCCCGAGACGAAGCGGCGGCCGTTGACGAGGACCAGCGTGCGGTCCTCGCCAAGGTTGCGCAGATTGACCGTCGCTACGCCCGCGCCCTGCGTCGCGAAGCTCGAATTGGTGCGGCTGACGCCCGGCGTACCGAATGCCGGATTCTGGAGCAGGACGTCCTGTACGTTGATCGCGCCGGCCTGCTGGATCTGCGCGATGCCGACGCTCTGGAGCGGCGAGGCGGCGGTGGCCGACGGCGATGCGATGCGCGAGCCGGTCACGACGATCTCGCCTGCCGGCGCTTCTGTAGCACCCTGCGGGTTCTGATCCGTCGCGGTCTGGGTCGGGGTCGCTGGCTCCAAAGCCTCTGCCTGAGCGGCTGCCTCGGGCGTGGCCGCAGGCGTTGCCGGAGCGGTTTGTGCGGCAGCGGGGAGCGTGGAAACCGCAACGAGGAGGCTCGTGGCGAGCAGACTGCGACGATAGGCTTGGGTCATTTAATACTCTCGACTGAAACATTCCGACGAAGGGGCAAAGCCGCTGACCTTCGTCGATGCGCCGCCGTTAGGCCGCGCGGCGCGGCCCGATCCACTCGATTGAGACGAATAGGATCGTTTTTTTACAATGTGTTTCATCCTTGCAACAGTCTGGAGGGATTGGGTTTCCAGCGCCTCGGGCTGACGCGCCGGAGCCGCCAAGCGTGCAGGTGAGGCACCCGATCAGCCGCATGCGATTTCCCGATCGCCGTCTTCCCCCGGGGGGCGCTGTTGGCGTAGACGGAGCCATGGCGGTTACCGTGTTTCCCGATCTCGTTGCGAAGAGTGTCTCCGGGACATGACGGTCCCCGGAACATGGGCGACCGTTCTGGCCGGCGTTGCGACGCTGCTGCTGCTCGGGCTTGGCGGGCTGCTGCTGTTCCTGGGATTGCGCGCGCGCGCCGGCGTCGCGACGACCCTCGCTGAGAATGCGACGATGCGCGCGTTGCTCGATGGGTCGCCGGCCGTCGCGACGGTCGTCCGCTCGGATGGACGAGTGGAGATGCCGCAGCGGATGGCGGACTGGCTGGGTATTCCGGCGCCACGCTATCTGATGGATCTGGCGGGTGAGGAATCCGGGCTCTCACCCGAGGATGCTGCCGCGCTGACCGCTGATGTGACCGCTGCACAGCGTTCGGGCCGGCCCTTCGTCCGTGCCGTCCGCCCCGTCGGTTCGACGCGGGCCATCACGCTGCGCGGCGCGCGTGCGCCTGGTGCGATGGGGGCAACTGGCAGCATCCTGATCTGGGCGTTCGATGCAACGGACAGCGAATCCGAGATCAAGCGCCTCGGCACTGAGACGGCGCGGCTTGGTGCCGCCTATGAGGCGCTGACCGGGCTGATCGAAGCGGCGCCGCTGCCGATGTGGTACCGGGCGCGCGATCTCAGGCTGTCGATGGTCAATTCCGCCTATGTCGCGGCCGTCGAGGGCCAGGATGCGCAGGACGTGGTCGCGCGCGGCCTCGAACTCGTCGAGGGATCGGGGCGCGGCGGGCCGCTGGCGGGTGCCGCCGCCGCGCGCGAGCAGGGGCGGCCGCACCAGCAGGTCCTGCCCGCGACGATCGACGGGGCCCGTCGGTCGCTCCAGATCTATGACGTGCCGCTGCCGACCGGCGGGGTGGCGGGCTTTGCGATCGACATCGAGGATCTCGAGCAGGCGCGCTCGGGCGCCAAGCGCTTTGCCGAGGCGCAGCGGGCGATGCTCGACCGGTTGTCGGCGGGGGTCGCGCAGTTCGGTGGCGACCGCGGCCTGGTCTTCTGCAACCAGCCGTTCCGGCGCATGTTCGCGATGCGGGCGGAGTGGCTCGCCGACCGTCCCGAATTCGACCGCGTGCTCGAACGGATGCGCGAAGCGGACAGGCTCCCGGAGGTCCGCGACTTTCCGGCATGGAAGGCCGAGCGTCGCGCATGGTTCATGCAGACCGGGACCATGCCGAACGGCGGCGCGAGCGAGGAGATCTGGCACCTGCGCGGCGGTACGCATTTGCGCGTTGTCGCCCAGCCCTTGCCCGATGGCGGGCTGTTGCTGATCTTCGAGGACCGCACCGAGCATGTCCAGCTCGCCAGCGCGCGCGACACGCTGCTGCGCGTCCGTACCGCCACCTTCGACAACCTGTTCGAGGCGCTCGGCGTGTTCGCCGCCGACGGCCGGCTGCAATTGTGGAATAACCGATTCAGGGTGCTGTGGGGCCTCGAAGAGGAATTCCTTGCGGGTCATCCGCGTGTCGACGTCTTTGCCGATGCGGCCGCGGGCAAGTTGATGACGCCCAACCGGTCGGCGCTGATCCCCGATCTCGTGCGATCGGCGACCGCCGGACGGCAGCAGCGCGGGGGCCGCGTGGCCTTTGCCGACGGCCGGCATTTCGAATTCGCGGGCGTCCCGCTGCCCGACGGCAACGCGCTGTTCACGATGCTCGACATCACCGACAGCCGGCGTGCGGAGCAGGCCTTGCGCGAACGCGCGAACGCGCTCGAGGCGGCGGACAAGGTGAAGACGGCGTTCGTCGCGAACATGAGCTATGAGCTCAAGACGCCGCTGACGTCGATCAGTGGTTTCGCCGAGATGCTGCACGGTGGCTATGCCGGGCCGATGAGCGAACAGGCCGGGGGGTATCTCGAGGCCATTCTCGAATCGGTCGAGCGGCTCGGGCTGCTGGTCGACGACGTGCTCGACCTGACCCGGACCGAGAGCGAGAGCACCGAGATGGTGCGCACCGATGTCGAGCTGGCGGTGGTCGCCCGCGCCGCGGCAGGCTCGATCCAGGCGACCGCGCGGCGTCGCAAGCTGGACTTCGCGATCGAGATCGGGCGCTCGACCGGGCGTATCTGCGGCGATCCCAAGCGACTGCGTGAGATCGTCGAGCATCTGCTGCGTCACGCGGTCGCCGGTACGCCCGAGGGGGGGCGGATTCTCCTGCACGCCGACGGCAATGCAACGCATGCGCGGATCGTCGTGTCGGATGACGGCGCGGGGATGAGCGCGGAAGGCGTCGCGCATGCGTTTGACCGGTTCGCCGAATCCAAGACGATCGGCGATCGTGCGCTGGGGCTCGGCCTGCCGCTCGCCAAGCAGTTCGTCGAGGCGCATAACGGCACGATCGATCTCGTATCCGAACCCGGAAACGGCACGCTGATCACGGTCGAACTACCGCGGAGATGATCATCGCTTTGAAGGGACACGCACGCTGCCCGGGTTCGGTCGCATGACCGTGCTGCGGTTAGAGGATCCCGCCGCGACCGAGGCGTTCGGCGCGAAACTGGCAGCGCACGTCAAGGCGGGTGACGTGATTGCGCTGACGGGGACGCTCGGCGCGGGGAAGACGAGCCTGGCACGCGGGCTGCTGGCCGCGCTCGGTCTGGTCGGCGAGGCGCCATCGCCGAGTTTCGCGATCGTCCAGCCCTATGCACCACCCGAGGTGCGTCTGCCGGTGCTCCACGTCGATCTGTACCGGATCGACGATCCGGACGAGATCGTCGAGCTCGCGCTTGACGACGCGCGTTATGATTCCGTTCTGATCGTCGAATGGCCAGAGCGGGCGGGGCCGGACTATTGGCCGGACGCGCTTCGGCTCGACCTCACGATCGAACCGGACGGCACGCGCGGCTTGACAGCCGGAGTGCCGGAGGGTTGGACGCGGCGATGGCCGATATGACACCCCCGGCGGGCGCCGCCGCATTTCTCGACGCGCATGGCTGGGCGGGGGCGACGCTCCTGCCGGTTGCGGGGGATGCCTCGTTCCGTCGCTATTTCCGCGTCGTCGCCGGGACACGCCACGCGATCCTGATGGACGCGCCGCCGCCACATGAAGACCCGCGCCCGTTCATCGCGGTCGCACAGTGGCTGGTCGAGCGGACGTTCCGGGCGCCTGCGATCCTCGCGAGCGACCTGACGCAGGGGCTCGTGCTGATCGAGGATTTCGGCGATGATCGGTTGCGCGAGGCGATCGACGCATCGTCCGACAAGGGCATGGCGCTCTACGCGCCCGCGATCGACCTGCTCGGCCGTCTTCACTCGCACCCGGCCGGACCATTCGCACCCTATGATCGTGCCGTCCTGGCGCGCGAGGCCGCGCTGTTCGTCGACTGGTATTGCCCGGCCCTCGGGATCGTCCCGGACCGGGCGGGCTGGGATGCGGCATGGGACGCCGTGTTCGATCACGGGATCGCGACCGACCCCGTCACCGTCCTGCGCGATTATCATGCGGAGAACCTGATGCTGCTCGCGCCGGACGGAGCGCTCGGCCTGCTCGACTTCCAGGATGCGCTCGCCGGGCACCCGGCCTATGACCTCGTGTCGCTGTTGCAGGATGCCCGCCGCGACGTCGATCCGGTGGTCGAGGCAGCGATGCTCGCGCGCTACCGCGAAGCGACGGGCGTCGGTGACGAGTTTCTCGACGCCTATCACGTGCTCGGCGCGCAGCGGAACGCCAAGATCCTCGGCATCTTCACGCGGCTGTGGAAGCGCGACGGCAAGCTGCGCTACCCGACCTTGTGTCCCCGGGTCTGGACGTATCTCGAGCGTGACCTGGCCCAGCCGGTGATGGCACCGGTCGCGGCCTGGTTCGATGCCAATGTGCCGGCAGCATTGCGCGGCGACCCGCTGGCGTTGGCGGCATGAGCGGCCAGCGGATGATCCGTCCGATCCCGCGCGGGACGGTGCCCGAGACGGCGATGGTGATGGCGGCCGGGCTCGGCAAACGGATGCGGCCGTTGACCGCGACGCGCCCCAAGCCGCTGGTCGAAGTGGCCGGCAAGGCGCTGATCGACCATGTCTTCGATCGGCTGCAGCGTGCCGGGATCGCCCGCGCGGTGGTCAATGTTCACTATCTGGCGGATACGTTGCAGGCGCATGTCACCGATCGTTACCCCGATATCGAGGTCGTGATTTCGGACGAGCGTCGCCGGTTGATGGAGACGGGCGGCGGGCTGGTTCAGGCACGTACCCTGCTCGGCGATGCGCCGGTTCTGGTGGTCAACAGCGACAATCTCTGGATTGACGGACCGGTCGACGCGATCCGCCTGCTTGCGTCGCGCTGGGACGATGCGACGATGGATGCGCTGCTGCTGATGGTTCCGCTCGCCCGCGCGCACAATCATGGCGGTCCCGGCGACTTCCATCTGGCAGCGGACGGGCGGATCACCGGACGACGCAAGCCGGGGCGGGTCGCACCCTTCGCCTTTACGGGCATCCAGATTCTCCACCCGCGCGTCATCGCGGATTGGCCCGAGGGACCGTTTTCGACGAACCTGTTCTGGGACCGTGCGATCGCCGCGGGTCGTGCATTTGGCCAGGTCCATCAGGGCCTGTGGTTCGACGTTGGCACGCCCGGCGCAATTCCGAAGACCGAGGCGATCCTGGCCGGTGGCTGAACGGACGGGGCCAACCCTCTACACCATCCCCGCCCATCGCGCCTTTGCCGACGCGCTGGTCGCGGGTTTGCTCCGGCGGGCAGGGCAGGATCCGCTGGCGCTCGCCCGCGCGCTGATCCTGTTGCCGAACAACCGCGCGATCCGGGCGGTGACCGATGCGTTCGTGCGGGCGAGCGGCGGGGGGCTGGTGTTGCCGCGGATGATCGCGCTGGGCGACACTGGGCTGGGCGAAGCGGTCGGCGCGGCGCTCGATCCTGCGGACGATGTCGATCCGCCGCTGCCAGCAGTGCCGCCCTATCAGCGGCGGATGATCCTTGCGCGGCTGGTGTCGGAAGAACGCCGGCGTGGGGGGCATCCGATCGATGCGGCCGAGGCGGTCCGACTTGCCGGCGAACTCGCCAAGACGCTCGACCAGCTGCTCGTCGAGGAGGTCGCGCCGACGCGCCTGCACGAGATCGAACTCGGTCCCGAACTGACCGAACACTGGCAGCGCGCATTGTCGACGTTCGACGTCGTGTTGCAGCGATGGCCGGGCGAGCTGGCCCGCCTGGGGCGGATCGACGCGGCGACTCGGCGCGCCGCGCTGCTCGACAGATTGGTGGTGCGGTGGCGTGCGACGCCGCCGGCCGGGCTGGTCTGCGCTGCGGGCGTCACCGACTCCGCGCCGTCGGTCGCGCGCGCCCTGCGTTGCGTCGCAGACCTGCCAGGCGGCATGGTAGTGTTCGCGGATCTCGATCTGCACCTGCCCGACGAGGAGTGGGATGCGCTGGGACCCCACCCGCGAAACCCGGATACCGGGCTGACGCGGCGGTCGATCGAAACGCATCCGCAATTTCATTTAAAGCTCCTGCTCGAACGCATGGGCGTCGGGCGCGCCGAGGTTGCGACCTGGCGCGAGGGCGGTGGCCATGACGCCGACACGACCCGAAGCCGCGCTATCGCCAATGCACTGGCCCCCGCCGACTTCACGGGAAAGTGGACCCGGCTGGGGGCAGAGGATCGCCGCCTGAAGGGGGTGACGGTCGCCGAACTGGCAACGCCCGCCGAAGAGGCGCAGGCGATCGCGCTGGCCTTGCGCGGCGTGCTGGAGGAGCCGGGACGGACAGCCGCGCTCGTTACGCCCGATCGCGCTCTGGCGCGGCGTGTCGCGGCGCATCTTGGGCGCTGGCAGATCCTGATCGACGACAGCGCGGGCCGGCCCTTGTCGATCCTCCCGCCCGGGACCCTCATCCTCGCGCTGGTCGAGGCTGCGGCACAGCGTTTCGCGCCGCTCGCGTTGCTGGCGTTGCTGAAGCACCCGCTGGTCCGCAGTGGCGATACCCGGCTGGCGTGGCTCGACGGCGTTCGCGCGCTCGATCGCGCGTTGCGCGGACCGCGGCCCGCCGCGGGGCTCGATGCTGTCGATGCGCATCTGCGTGCCGGAACGGCGAAGCGCTGGTGGCCCGAGGCGCAAGCGCTGCTCACGCCGATCGCCACGGTTTTCGAACGCGGCGCCCAGCCGCTCGGCCCGTTGCTGGCGATCGTTCGCGAGACGGCCGCGGCGCTGTGCGGCGATGAACTCTGGGCCGGCCCCGCAGGGCGTGCCGCAGCGCAATGCCTTGCGGATCTCGAAATCGAAGCCGATGCTGGTCCGCCACTCGTCGATCCGGGCGAACTTGCGCAGCTCTTGCGGAACTTGCTCGACGAGGTTGCGGTGCGGCCATTGCAGGGCGCGCATCCGCGTCTGGCGATCTACGGCCTGCTCGAGGCGCGATTGCAGACCGCAGACCTGATGGTTCTGGGCGGGCTGAACGAAGGCATGTGGCCGGGTCGTCCCGCGCCAGATCCGTGGCTCGCGCCGCGGATACGCGCCGAGCTAGGGCTGCCGGGCCTCGAGCGGCAGGTAGGGACGTCGGCGCATGATTTCGCTCAGGCGCTCGGCGCGCCGCGGGCGATCGTCACACGTGCGCGCCGCGACGCCAAATCGCCGGCGTTGGCGTCGCGACTTTGGCTGCGGTTGCAGGCACTTGCGGGGGACAGGTTCGAGCGCGCCGAGGCGCTGGAGGCGTGGACACGCGATCTCGACGATCCGCGGGCGCACCGGCCCTCCGACCGTCCGGCACCGTCGCCGATCGCCGCGCTGCGGCCAAGGCTGATTTCGGTGACCGAGGTCGACCGGTTGAAGGCCGACCCCTATGCCTTCTACGCGCGCCGGGTGCTCGGACTGATGCCGCTCGACCCGGTCGATGCGGATCCGAGCGCGGCGTGGCGCGGCACCGCGGTCCACGACATTCTCGAACAATGGTGGAAGCACGACGCCTGCGCGATCGATGCATTGCGGCCGCGGGCCGAGGCGATGCTGCGCGACGAGCGGACACACCCGATGATGCGCGCGCTCTGGCAGCCGCGGCTGCTCGAGGCGATCGACTGGATCGCGGGTACGATCGCGGCGCAGGCCGTCGATGGCCGGGTCGTCGCCAGCGCGGAAGGCAAGGGCGAGATCGCGATTGCGGGGGTGACGCTGCGCGGACGGTACGACCGTGTCGACCGGCTGCCCGGCGGCGAGCTGGCGATCATCGACTACAAGACCGGCAAGCCGCCCTCGGCGACCGCGGTGCGCGCCGGCTATAGCCTGCAGCTGGGGTTGCTGGGGCTGATCGCCGAGCGCGGCGGGTTTGCCGATGTCGCGGGCAAGGCGGGTGCGTTCGAATATTGGTCGCTTGGCAAGAAGCGCGATGCGTTTGGCTATGTCGAGAGTCCGGTCGATCCCGAGGGCAAACGCGACAAGATCCCGACCGCAGAATTCACCGCGACGGCGGCGCACAATTTCACCGAGGTCGCGGGAAACTGGCTGACCGGCAGCGCCGCCTTCACCGCCAAGCTCGTGCCGGAATACGCCCCCTATGCCGAGTATGACCAGCTGATGCGCCGCGATGAATGGTATGGTCGTGAATAGCGGCGAGCTTCGCACATTGCCCCGTCTCAAGGGCGCGCAGGCGGCGGCGAGTGACCCCAGCGCTCATGTCTGGCTGTCCGCATCGGCGGGAACCGGCAAGACCCAGGTCCTCGCGGCGCGCGTCTTTCGGCTCTTGCTGCGCGGTGTCGATCCGGGCGCGATCCTGTGCCTGACCTTCACCAAGGCGGGCGCCGCCGAAATGGCACAGCGGATCAACGGGCGTCTTGCCGCATGGGTGCGGATGCCCGGTCCCGCGCTGGGTGCCGATCTGATCGCCCTGGGGGAGGTCCCGGACCAGGCGTTGCAGGATCGTGCACGGACGCTGTTTGCCAAGGTGCTCGACGCGCCGGGGGGCGGGCTGCGGATCCAGACGATCCACGGTTTCTGTCAGGGCCTGCTGGCGGCGTTTCCGGTCGAAGCTGGGCTGACCCCCGGTTTTCGCCCCTTGGAGGCGCGCGAGGAAGCCGGGCTTGCACGCGAGGCGCTGGCGGGGATGCTCGCGGACGCCGAGCGTGAGGGGCGGGAACGTCCCGTCGAGATCGTCGGTCGCTTGTCGCTGCGGATGGGGGAGGGCGGTGCCGAGGGGTTCCTGATGGCCTGCGCCCGCGCGTTGCCCGCGCTCGAGGCGTTGCCGTCGGGTATCCGGCCCTGGTTGCGTCGGACGCTCGAACTACCCGCGGGCGATATCGACGAGGCGGTCGCGGACTGGTGCGAGGCGCTGGATATCGACGCCATCACGCGGATCGGCGCAGCCAACCGGGCGTGGGGAACCGCGACAGGGCTGAAGCAGGCGGCGGTGGTCGAGACGTGGCTCGCGTCGCCGGACCGTGCGGCAATGCTCCCCGATCTCGCAGGCGTCGTGCTGACGGCCAAGGGCGAGCCGCGCAAGGCACAGAAGAAGCTGATCGATCTCGAACCTGACTATGAGATCCTGGCACAGGATGTCGGCGCGGCCTGTGCGGATATTGCATCGATGATCCAGCGCGTGGCCTATGCCGATCTTCTCGCCGACGGGCTGGAGGTCGGGCGCGACTATGCGCGTGCCTATGCACTCGCGAAACGGCGTGTCGGCGGGGTCGATTTCGACGATCTGATCGCGACGACCGTGGCGTTGCTCGACCAGCCCGGCATCGGCGAATGGGTCCGCTACAAGCTCGATCAGGCGACCGAGCATGTCCTGATCGACGAGGCGCAGGACACCAATGCCGACCAGTGGCGGATCGTGCGGGCGCTGGCCGACGAATTCTTTGTCGGGCGCGGCATCTATGCCCCTTCGACGCGCACGCTGTTCACGGTCGGCGACTGGAAGCAGGCGATCTTCGGCTTCCAGGGAACCGACCCGTTCAACTTCGCCGCCGCAGAGCTGCATTTCGGGCGGCGCGCGCTCGAGGTTGCGGGTGACGACGAATGGCCGGAGGCGGAGCGGGGCCTGCCGCTTGAGCGGCTGTCGCTGACACACTCCTTCCGGTCGACCCGGCCGATCCTCGCGTTCGTCGATGCCGCAGTCGCTGCGGCGGGCGAGCCGGGGCTTGGCGCGATCGGCGAGCTCGAGGTCCATGCCAGCGAGGTCAAGGGCCCGGGCAGCGTGACGCTATGGCCACCGGTCATCGCAGGGGGAAGCGAGGACGACGAGGAGGGCTGGGTCGAGGATGCGGTCCGCAAGCTTGCGGGCGATATCGCCAAGGCGGTCCGACGCTGGCTCGCGCCCGACGGGCTGATGCTCGAGAGCAAGGGGCGACGGCTGCGCCCTGAGGATGTGATGATCCTCGTGAAGCGGCGCGGCGACCTCGCGTCGCTGATCGTCGCGCGGCTCTATGCCGAGGGCGTGCCCGTCGCGGGCGTCGATCGGCTGCGTCTGAACGCGCCGCTCGCGGTCCAGGATCTTCTCGCGACGATCCGCTTCGTGTTGCAGCCGGAAGACGATCTGAGCCTGGCATCGCTGCTCGTCTCGCCGCTGATCGGCTGGACGCAGGACGAACTGATGGCGGCGGCGCCACGTGAGGCCGGCCCGTTGTGGCGGCATCTTCAGCGGACGCAGTCCGCCGAGCGCCTCGCGCCGCTGCTCGCGATGCTCGCACGTGCGGACATCGCAACGCCATATCAGTTTCTGGAGGAGCTCCTGTCCGGGCCGCTCGACGGACGGCGCAAGCTGATCCTGCGACTGGGGACCGAAGCGCGCGATCCGATCGAGGAACTGCTCAACGCTGCACTGACGTTCGAGAGCAATACGACACCGTCGCTGCAGCGCTTCCTCGACTGGTTCGATCGCGGCGATGTCGACATCGTCCGCGATCCGTCGGCGCCGCTCGATGCGGTGCGCGTGATGACCGCGCACGGCGCCAAGGGCCTGCAGGCACCCTTGGTCATCCTCGCCGATGCGACCGCCGACCCCGCCGCCGCACCGCGATCGATCCTGAAATGGACTCCCGAGGACATGGTCGCCCCGTTGCCGGTGTTCCGTCCGCGCAGCAGCGAGCGGGGTGGCCCCCTCGATGCGGTGGTGACGGCAGCCGAGCGGCGCGAACTGGAGGAGCATTGGCGGCTGTTCTATGTCGCGGCGACCCGCGCCGAGGAACGTCTGGTCATCGCGGGCGCGCTCGGTACGCGGGCGCAGGGCGTTGCGCCGGTGACGAGCTGGTATGGCGCTGCGGATCGTGCACTGACGGCGTTGGGCGTGCCGGACGCGGAGGGCGAGCGGGTCTTCGTCGGCGACGGGACGGAGTCTCCGGTACCGGTCAAGCCCGCTGCTAACGACGCGGCCGTGCCGTCCCAGACGATACCCAACTGGGCCCGGCACGCGGCACCGAAGGAATCACGACCGTCGCGCCCGTTGTCACCGTCCGCGCTCGGCGAGGATGCGGTGTCCGACCCGCCGCCGACTCCGGAGATGCGGCTTGCGGCCGAACGCGGCGCGTTGATCCACAAGCTGCTCGAGCGCCTTCCCGCTGTCGACGGCGGTTCGCGGGCGGCGGCGGCGGATCGCTGGCTCGGCCAGGCCGGTGGCGTTCTCGATCCCGCCGCGCGAGCGGAAATCGCAGCAAGCGCGATCGGCGTGATCGAGGATCCGCGCTTCGCAGACCTGTTCGGTATCGACTCGCTTGCCGAAGCGCCGATCGCGGCCACGCTGGCGGACGGCATCGTGGTGTCTGGAACGGTCGACCGGCTGCTGATCGGCGCGGAGACCATCCGGGTGATCGACTTCAAGACCGGGCGGCGTGCGCCGCGCGGGCTCGACGAGGTGCCGGACTATCATCTCAAGCAGATGGCGGCCTATGCGGCGGCGTTGCGGGTGATCTTTCCGGGGCGGACGATCGAGGCGGCGTTGCTGTACACCGCGGCACCCCGATTGATCGAGATATCAGCCGATATGCTCGACAGGCACAAGCCGCGCTATGCGATGACGGAGCAAAGCTAGGCTGTCGACGGTTGAGACGCGTGCAGCCGAACCCTAGATTACGGTATAACGAAGGAGATATTTCAGTGGCGACCAAGCAGATCACCGATGCGAGCTTCAATGCCGACGTGCTGAACGCCGACGGCCCCGTGCTCGTCGATTTCTGGGCCGAATGGTGCGGGCCGTGCAAGATGATCGGGCCGAGCCTCGAGGAGCTGTCCGAGGAACTGGGCGAGAAGGTGACGATCGCCAAGCTCAACATCGATGAGAACCCCGATGCGCCGGGTCAGTATGGCGTGCGCGGAATCCCGACGATGATCCTGTTCAAGGGCGGCGCCCCGGCAGCGACAAAGGTCGGTGCGGCTCCCAAGGGTCAGCTCAAGGCGTGGCTCGAGGGCGAACTCGCCTAAGACGGTACGCGCCGCTACCGCCACCTCAGCCTTTTTTGGAGGTGGCGGCTAGAGGTGAGCTCAGCTTCGATAGTCGGCGTTGATCGAGATATAGCCGTGCGTCAGGTCGCAGGTCCACACCGTGGCCGCACCGTCGCCCAGCGCTAGATCGACGCCGATCTCGATGTCCTGCCCCTTCAGATGATCCGCAACGGGCGCCTCGTCATAGCCGCTGAGCGCGAGCCCGCCCTCAGCCACTTGCGTATTGCCGAACCGGATCGACAATGTGTCGCGGTCGGCAGGCTCTCCCGCCTTGCCGACGGCCATCACGACACGACCCCAATTGGCGTCCTCGCCGGCGACCGCCGTCTTGACCAAAGGCGAGTTGGCGATGCTCATTGCGATGCGGTGGGCGCTGCGGTCGCTGTCCGCACCGGTCACCTGGATCTCGATCAGCTTCTGCGCGCCTTCGCCGTCGCGGACAACGAGCAGGGCGAGCTGATGGCACAGATCGGCCAGCGCCGCGCGGAACGCGTCGGCGCCGATGCTGTCGTCGTCGCTGAGCGGGGCGTTGCCCGCCTTGCCCGTCGCGAATGCGAGGACCGTGTCGCTGGTCGAGGTGTCGCTGTCGACGGTGATGCACGAGAAGCTCGGCGCATTGGCCTTGGACAGTGCGGCCTGGAGAAACGCGGGCTCGACCGCGGCATCCGTGAAGATGAAGCCGAGCATCGTCGCCATGTCCGGCGCGATCATCCCCGAACCCTTGATGATGCCGATCAAAGTGACGGTCCGATCGCCGATCACCGCGGTCGTCACCGCGCCCTTGGTAAATGTATCGGTGGTCATGATCGTCGCGGCGGCGTCCTCCCAGCCGCACGGTGCGGCGGCGAACGCGGCGTCGAGTCCTGCTTCGGCCTTGTCGATCGGCAACGGCACACCGATCACGCCAGTCGAGGCGACGAACACGTCCGAAGGCTGACAGCCAAGATGCGCTGCCGTGCGTGCGGCGATCGCCTCGACCGCTGCACGGCCACGCGCACCAGTAAAGGCGTTCGAATTGCCCGCATTGACGACCAGCGCGCGCGCCTGCCCAAGCGTCAGCGCCGCACGGCACCACTCGACCTCGGGCGACGGACATTTGCTCTGCGTAAGGACGCCCGCAACGACCGTCCCCGGATCGAGCGTCACGAACGTCAGGTCGCACCGGTCCCAGGCCTTGTAGCCGGCACGCGCGACATGCGGCACGACCCCGTCGATCAAAGGGGCGGCGGGGAAGGGCAAGGCGAGCGGCGAGATCTGCATCCGGCCTTCATAGTCGCTGCGGTCCGGCCCGCAAGATCGCGGGTCGCGTCTGACAGCCGCCCGTCGACCGGTGTCCCGTGCGGTTGGGGGCTATCGCATGACATCTGCGCGCGTCGACGGTCGACGAGCGTCCGTCAGGGTCGTCGTTCCTACGCACCACGCCGTCCCCTTACGGATCGAGCGTCCGCGCGTTCGCCGGGTGCTTCCGTCCGACGAATGGTAGATTTTACGCGCAAGCTCGCATACAGCCGGTCTCGCATGAACCTGCTGCTTCTCCTTTCTGCCCTCCTGTCCGCGCTGACCGGCGCGGTGCCGGGTGTGCGTGGGCAGTCCGCACAGGCAGTGGCGCAGGGCAGCATTTGCGCGCAGACCGCGGCGGTGGCGGTGGCAAAGGTCGCGGTACGACCGGTCGCCGCGCTCGCCTCGCTCGACGACGTTGCCACCTCGGCGACGCTGCCCGTCGTCGCGATCATCACGGCCCCTATCTGGGTAGACCGTCGGCGCGAATAGCGCCGCGCGCCTGATCTCTCGGCCTGCGGGCCACTTCTCCTCTTTGCGCGTGCGTGCCTCCGCGTGCCGTCGCGCCCTATAATCAGGAAATCAGCCCATGTTCGGTGGCTTTGCCAAATCGCTGTTCGGGTCGTCCAACGACCGCTACGTCAAGTCGCTCAACCCGATCCTCGCGAAGATCGCCTCGTTCGAGCCTTCGCTCGTCGCGATGTCGGACGAGGAATTGTCCGGGCAGACCGCGAAGTTCCGTGCCCGACTCGCTTACGGCGAGAAGCTCGACGACTTGCTTCCAGAGGCATTTGCCACGGTGCGCGAGGCGGCCAAGCGCGTGCTTGGCCAGCGGCATTACGACGTGCAGATGGTCGGCGGCATCGTCCTTCACCGCGGCGAGATCGCCGAGATGCGTACCGGCGAGGGCAAGACGCTCGTCGCGACGCTCGCGACCTATTTGAACGCGCTGCCGGGCGACGGCGTCCACGTCGTCACGGTCAACGACTATCTCGCCGCGCGCGACGCGGAGTGGATGGGGCAGGTCTATACCTTCCTTGGCATGACGATCGGCGTGATCGTGCCGAACCTGTCGGACGAGGAGCGTCGCGCCGCCTATGCCGCCGACATCACCTACGGAACGAACAACGAGTTCGGCTTCGACTATCTGCGCGACAACATGAAGTACGAGCGCAGTTCGATGGTGCAGCGCCGCTTCAACTTCGCGGTGGTCGACGAGGTCGATTCGGTCCTGATCGACGAAGCGCGTACGCCGCTGATCATCTCGGGGCCGACCGACGACAAATCCGAGCTGTATATCCAGGTCGATGCGGTCGTGAAGCAGCTCGTCCCCGGTGACTATGACAAGGACGAAAAGCAGAAGACGATCATCCTCACCGAGGACGGCACCGAGAAGGTCGAGCGGATGCTCGAGGCGGCAGGGCTGCTCGAAGGCGCCAACCTATACGATTTCGAGAACACGCAGGTCGTCCACCACCTCAATCAGGCGCTGCGCGCGATCGTGATGTTCAAGTCGGACATCGATTACATCGTCAAGGACGGTAAGGTCATCATCATCGACGAGTTCACCGGTCGCATGATGGACGGCCGGCGCTGGTCGGACGGCCTTCACCAGGCGGTCGAGGCCAAGGAAGGCGTCCAGATCGAGCCCGAGAACCAGACGATGGCCTCGATCACGTTCCAGAACTATTTCCGCATGTACCCCAAGATCGGCGGCATGACCGGTACGGCGGCGACCGAGGCGGCCGAGTTCTACGACATCTACAAGATCAACGTCGTCAGCATCCCGACCAACGTCACGGTCAAGCGCGTCGACGAGGAAGACGAGTTCTACAAGGACACCAAGGACAAGTTCGCGGCGATCGCCAAGAAGATCAAGCATCACGCCGATCTCGGCCAGCCCGTGCTCGTCGGCACGGTATCGATCGAGAAGTCCGAACTGCTGAGCGAGTTCCTCGTCGGCGAGGCGGTCGAGCACAAGGTGCTGAACGCGCGCTTCCACGAGATGGAGGCGCACATCGTCGCGCAGGCCGGACGCAAGTCCGCCGTGACGATCGCGACCAACATGGCGGGCCGCGGCACCGACATCAAACTGGGCGGCAATCTCGAATTCCGCATGCTCGACGAGCATCCCGATCTGGTCGAGGGCACGCCCGAATATGCCGCCGAGGCGGCGCGGATCGAGACCGAGATCGAGGCCGAGAAGCAGGCGGTGCTCGCCGCGGGCGGCCTGTTCGTGCTCGGTACCGAGCGCCACGAGAGCCGGCGCATCGACAACCAGCTGCGCGGGCGCTCGGGTCGTCAGGGCGATCCCGGCCTGTCGCGCTTCTATCTGAGCCTCGACGACGATCTGCTGCGGATCTTCGGGCCGGACACGCTGTTCGCCAAGATGATGCGCAACAATATCGAGGATGGCGAGGCGATCGGGAGCAAGTGGCTGTCGAAGGCGATCGAGACCGCGCAGAAGAAGGTCGAGGCGCGCAACTACGACATCCGCAAGCAGGTCGTCGAATATGACGACGTGATGAACGAGCAGCGCAAGGTCATCTACGAGCAGCGCGCGGACATCATGGATGCCGACACCGTCGGCGACGTGGTGACGGACATGCGTGCGGAGACGGTCAACGTCATCGTCGGTGAAGCGTGCCCGCCCAATTCCTATCCGGAACAGTGGGACATTGCGGGGATGAAGACGCGGCTTGCCGAGGTGCTCAACCTCGAGCCGCAGATCGAGGCGTGGCTGCTCGAAGAGGCGATCGATCCCGAGATCGTCGAGGAACGCATCCGTGCAATGGCGGACGAGGCGATCGCGACGAAATCCGCAGACCTCGACACTGAGACGTGGACGTCGGTCGAGAAGTCGATCCTGCTGCAGAATCTCGACCATCACTGGAAGGAGCATCTGGCGACGCTCGACGCGCTGCGCCAGGTCGTCCATCTGCGCGCCTATGCGCAGAAGACGCCGATCAACGAGTATAAGCAGGAGGCGTTCTCGCTATTCCAGCGGATGCTCGAGACGATCCGCGAGGACGTGACCAAGACGATCGCGCATGCGCAGTTCCAGATCCAGGCGCCGGTCGGCCTGCCCGAGCTGCCCGATTTCATCACGACACACTTTGATCCGTTCACCGGCGAGGACAATTCCTACGATCGCGACGCGGGGACCATGGGGCACATTACCTCGCAGCTCCCGCCGATGCAGATCCCACAGCCCCAGGCCGCGGATATCGGCGAGGATCCGGCGAACTGGGAAGGCGTGGTCAGCCGCAACGCGCCATGCCCGTGCGGGTCGGGGCGCAAATACAAGCAGTGCCACGGCGCGGTCTGAACGCTGCTGTCTCGGGTCGGCCGTTTGGCGACCGTGCCCCGATGGCAGCATAGCAGGCAATAAAAAGCCGGGCCGTCCCAGGGGGACGGTCCGGCTTTTGCTTGTGTGCGTGGTTGCGGCGGTGCGGCCGCGACGCCGCTTACTTCGGCAGGATGACGCTCGGCCCGATATTGTCGACGACCTGCTTGGCATTGAACGCACGGATGTTGTCGCGCGGGATCGGCCCCTTGCGCATCACGATCTCGGCCGTCGCTTCGTAGCGGTCGATCGTGCGGACGTCGAAGTCGTTGCCCCATGGGCCGCCGAAACCGCCGCCGCCAAAGCCACCGAAGCCGCCACCGATATAGGGATCCCAACTCCGCCAGCCGAAGCCGCGGCCGCGATAGCGCCACGACGGGCCCCAATAGCCGCCAAAACCGCCATAACCAAACCCACCGCCAATTCCGGGAGTCGAATAGGTGCGCGACTGAAGATTGGTGTCTCGGTCCGCCATCAGGAAATAGTCATATCCCTGCTGGAGCGTGAGTTCCGCCGCGCGGAAGAAGAGATAGCGTTCGACGGTGTCGCGCGAGGTGACGCTGTTTCCCGCGAAGCTGACGAGGAAGCGGTTATCCTCGATCCGGCGATCGCTATAGCCGGTACGGTTGAACCCCTGGCCAGTGGCCGGGCGGTAGGTGGTTTCGGTCGCACAACCCGCGACCAGCAACGTGCTCGTGGCGAGAGCTGCCAGCAGGACCTTGCGACCAGGCATGATGAACATGATTGTCGTCTCCGTTCGCGGCGAATGCGGCGAAACGCCTTACATTAGCCTTCAGTGGTGGAACGGTTGATGAACGGGATTGGTCCACGGGTCCATGACGCTGGATGAATAAACCGCGTGGCGCGGTCATAGGCCGTCGTCCGCGCCGCAGGGTCATTCCCCGATCAGATGAAGCGCCAGCGAGCGACCATGAGGACGACGGCGATGCTCGAACAAGTAGATTCCCTGCCACGTGCCGAGCGCGAGCGTGGCGTCGATCACTGGGATCGACAATTGTACCTGCGTGAGAGCGGCGCGCAAATGCGCGGGCATGTCGTCGGGCCCTTCGTCGTCGTGCAGATACGAACTTGATTCCGGTGCGATGCGCTCGAAATAAGCCTCGATATCCGTTCGGACCTCGGGCGCGGCATTTTCCTGGATGAGCAGCGATGCGGAGGTATGGCGACAAAACACCGTCAATAACCCGGATTGCATCGCCTGCGCATCGACCCAGCGCCGGATCGGGGCGGTAATGTCGACCAGCCCCTGCCGGCGGGTATCGATCGTGATCTGGGTCGTGGACTGCCGCATCGCTGCGTTCCTATGTAACTGCCTAGCCGGTCAGGTCCGTGACAATGCTCAACGCCTGTCGGCACGGCCTTGGTCGCTATCGGCATCCGCCGGGACGTCGCGACCCAAATTGATCTCGTCATAGAGTTTGAGAAGATCGCTGACCTCCGCGATGACGGTTTCCTGCTCGGCGCGCCAGCGTGCCGTCGCGTCGTGCGTCGGCGTGCCGCACTTGCCATCGTGAAGCGTGAAACCTTGATCGATCAACCAGATGGTATCCGCCGCACGGGCCCGCTGCCGCCGCAGATGGAATACCCATTGTTCGATGACGCCGGAAGGAACGAGTCTGTCGATTTCACCCATGGTCGGCGCCTACCCGACCTGCGTCGTGATTGTACAGCAGACGTTGCCGATGGTCCCGAATGCCGGAATCTCGACCCGGGAAACGGGTCTTGTGGAAGGCTGGAAAGTTCCGCCGGTTTTCGCCAAAACGCCTCGATTCAGCACGCTTTCGGGAACCGCTCACGACCAAGCGTGTTGAAAAGGTGGTAAAAAGCGTGTGTATTTTGGCTGCCATCCTGTCACCGGAACCCGATCAATGCCTGTTATGTCCCACCGACCCGAGCGCGACCAGCCCTCGTTTCACCGCGTCGATCAGTCTCCGCCACGCCTGTCGGACCGCTATGGTGCGGACAGGCTTGACGCCCTTTACCGGCGTGCCGCAGCCGATCGTGACCGGTTTCGCCAGCAGCAGTTGATCGCGATGCAGCCAAGCCTGCTCGAACGACTGCTCGGCAAGTTCCGCCGCTAGGAAGGGGTCAATCGACTGCTACACGCCGACCGGGAAGGTCGTCGCATGGCGCAATCCTTGAATTTCCGCCCAGGTGATGGGCCGGTCGCGACCGACGCATTCTATGATCAATGCGTCGGCATCCTCGGCGGCAAGTTCGTCCGCCGCCTTTATCATGTCCTCTAGCGAGCCCGAAGCGATCTGCTCGTCCGCGACCGGCGCCGCGTCCTCGCCGTCGACAGGGCTTTCGGCAACCCCACGTCGGAGCAGTTTTGCCGGCATTTTCCACATTGTCTTGAACACGTTTACGCTCCAGCCCCCTGGCACGGCCGCGATGCCGCAGGTTGCCCTAATGGTCCAGACCATCGCCGCACGCCTGCGCCGATCGCAGCATCCCACGCGACGAATCGCACGATCCGTCCGATACGGGCGAGTTTGGCGTTGTCATTGCAGACTGGGTCGAACAGCACGTCTCGAACGGCACCCGCGGTAGAGCGCAAGGCCGATGGGGTAATGTTGCCAATGGGCCGTCGATCGCGCCTGGACGCAGGGCAGGGGCGGACCCGGTCCTTACACTCAGGGCGTTTCTGGCGAAGATCTGCGCTCCGTCTTCTTCGAAGCGCAGATCGATTTTCAAGGGCTGGGCCTTCGAGTGCCTCCGATCAGGCCGGCGGGTTGCCCGTCCCACCATTAAGTGAAGCGGAATGTTTGTGGGCATCGTTGGAGGAGGCTCGGGCAGGCGCCGCATCCGCGCTGCTCCCGGCGAGCATGCCGTTCAACGAACTGCCGGTCATGCCGAGTTCCGCCATCAGGCCATCGATGAGCGGGCCGCCGACGCGGTAGCGCATAGCGGCTGCGACCGCAGCGTCGGCGAGGTTGCCTTGGCCGCCCCCGGAGGCGCCATCGCTGCCACTGTCACCGTGCAGGCCCCGCGCATCCAGGATGCTGATCTTGTCGATGTTCTCCATCGGCTTGCTCGCCGCAGCGATAATCGCGGGCAACGCTTCTAGCATTGCGCGGCGGATCAGCAGTGCGGTTTGCGAGTCACTCAGCAAGTTGGTCGCCTCGTTCAACGACGCCTGACCTGCCGCGTCGACCTTGAAGGCCGCCTCGCGCCCTTCCGCGCGCGCCTTCTCTGCATCTGCTTCGGCGGTTGCTTCAGTACGCAGGGCGCTCGCACGAGCTTCCGCGGCTTCCTTTTCGGCCGTTGCAGCAACGGTGATGCCAACGGCTTCTTCCTGCGCGCGCTGGGTGGCGGCAATCACGGCGACGTTCTTGTTGCGGTTGGCGATCTCGGTCGCCTTGGCCGTCGCCACACTTTCCTCGGCGCGGACGGCGAGCGCGCGCGCCTCGTTGGCTGCAGCGGTGGCGGTCGATTCCTCTTCCGACTTCTGCGCGGTCTGCACCGCTGTTGTGATGCGTGCGATCTCGATCGTCCTGTCGCGCTCGATCGTCGCGGTCTGGATCGCGCCGTCACGCGCAATCGTGGCGGTCTGGATCACCTTGTCGGCTTCGGTCTGCGCGACGGTCTGCGCCTGGCCCGCGGTGATGCGGGCGATCTCGGCGAGGCGGGTCTGCTCGGCCTCGGCGGTGGCAATCGCGGTGGCCTGTTCCGCACGGCGCGCGGACAGCGTCTGCTCCTGTGTCAGGCGCGCCTGTTCGGCGGCCTGCGCGATCTCGAGCGACTGGTTGTTGGCGTCGAGGTTGCGCTGCTCGATCTCGACGCGGTTGGTCGCGACGATGTCGTTGCGGATCTTCTTGCGCTCCTCGATCGTCCGCGTGAGCACGGTCAGCCCCTCGGCGTCGAACGCGTTGTTCTCGTTGAAATGCTCGAACGCGGTCTGGTCGAAGTGCGTGATGCTAACGGACTCGAGCTGGAACCCGTTCATGTCCAGGTCGGTCATCAGCGCCTCCTGCACCTTCTGGATGAAGTCGGCGCGGTTGGCGTGGAGGTGCTCCATCGTCATCGTCGCGGCCACCGATCGCAGCGCGGACACGAGCTTGCCGTCGAGCAGCGACTTCACCGCGTCGGGGCTGTTGACCGAATCGCCAAGCGTCTGCGCCGCGGCGGCGATCGATTCCGCGTCGGGCTTCACCTTGATGTGGAACAGCCCGACGACGTCGACGCGCAGCTTGTCGAGCGTGATCAGCGCGTCCTTGTTAAGGCGCGAGACCTCCAGCTTCACCGTCGTCAGGCGGACCTGCATCAACTCATGAAGCACCGGGATCACCATGATGCCGCCGTTGAGGACGACTTTTTCGCCGCCGAAACCGGTGCGGATCAGCGCAACATCCTTGGTCGCGCGCCGGTAGAGCCGAGTCAGAATGATGCCGATCACGACAAGCGCGAACAGCACGATACCGGCGTAGATAAGGACGTTCAGAAGCTGTGCGGGCATGAAACCCTCCCCGGTTATGATTGTGATCAGATCGACTGCAGGAGCGCGTTGGCGTCGGGCAGCGCGTAGAAGAGTTTGCCGTCGCGGCGGACGATCAGGGCGGTCTCGCCGGTGGCGATCACGTCGGCGTCGTCGTGCGGCTCGACCATGATGAAGTGCGCCTGACCATGCTGATCGACGATCTTTGCACGGGCCGGCGATCCGCGGCGGGCGGTGCCTTCGAGGATGGTGCCGCGGCGGCGGAGAAAGTCGTCAGTGGAGATCACGCTGGTTTCGAAGCCGGGCATGATCCGGGCAAGCCCGTTTGCGGCGAGGGTGTTGAGCAGGCTGCCAGCGACCAGCGCACCACCCGAGGCGAGACCCCAGTGCAGTGGGCCGCCGGTCAACGCGGTCGCACCTTGCTGAATGGCTATCCCGGTGAGCGTGAAGCAGCCGAGTAATGACGTCAGCCAGATCAGGATCGGCAGTTCGTGACCGAACCCGAGCCAATCGAGCACGCCACTATCGGTTTCGGCATAAACGTCCGCGTCGAGATCAAGATGGCCGAGCCCAAGGCCGATCGCCTCGATCAGCCCGATCCCGAACATTATAACGAACGCGATCGCAAACGGCGCGTAAGCGGTCGTCAGGAAGATCGCGAACATAAGCCGTAGCAATGTTGAGGGCGCTGCTTGTACATCGGCGAACTGGTAGCGGACAGACGACAACGCTTCGTTACGAAACGCCGGCCGATCCGGATTTTGAACTCCATGTGTCGATGCTCCCCGAACGGAGGCTAGCCCTGCGCCAAGACTTTCGCAACGCGCGCTGAGGACACCGCCCGGGTTTGGATTCATCATCTGCACAGGATCTGTACGACAAGTGAACGGATCGTACGCGGACATTGCGATCTGACGCTCACGGGACCGCTGCAAAGCAGAACCTCGACAGTCGGGGAGCGCGAAGATGAGTCGTCATGGAAGACTGATGGCCAAAATCGGCGCTGCCTTTCCTGGCGGAGATACCGATCGACGACGGCAATGGCGCGGTGGTTGGTGGGTTCGCTTTGGCCTGGATTACCGCCCTGTTCCTGACGCGACGGGGGATCTGGAAAGACGGATCGGCGCGACTGGTGTTGCTTTCCGGCGCCGGATTGGCGGTGGTACTCATCGACGATCCAAGCTTCCTCGGCTGGGTTCTGTTCTGGACGGCTGTCTCGCTTGCCGCACTCCTGCCGCGGCACGGGTTCGACGATGCGCTCGCCTGGGCGCGCAGGCTCGGCTGGCACGCGATATCCGCCGCCATTGCGCCGCTGAAGGATGCGGCGCGGGTGTCGATAGTCCGCCAGCGTCGAGGACTGCCCTCCAGCGCTTCCGCGCTATCGGGGCCGTCGCCGCGTTGCCTTTGGTAGGCGGCGCGACGTTCCTTGGGCTGTTCGCGAACGCCAACCCGCTGATCGGCTGGGCGTTTTCGCAAATCGTGCTGCCGGATCCGTGGGCGACGATCTGGCGCACGCTGTTCGGCCTCTGCGTGTTGATCACCATCTGGGCAAGCCTGCGGCCAAGTCCTTATACGACGGGTCCATCGCGTTTCGGCGATCGCTCGATCGGTACGGTGTTCGAGCCGGCGGTGGCGCAGCTGACTCTCTTACTCGTGACGTTCAATACGATCTTCGCGGTTGAGAATGGGCTCGACATTGTGTTCCTGTCGAGCGGCGCGGGAGTGCCCTCGGGCGTGACGATGGCGGACTATGCGCACCGTGGCACGTATTCGTTGATCGTAACGGCAGCGCTCGCCGGCGTATTCGTGTTGTTGGCATTCCGTCCGGGCAGTACAGCCGCGTCGCTTCCGCTGGTGCGGCGGCTGGTGACGGTCTGGCTCGTCCAGAACCTGCTGCTGGTCGCGTCGAGTGCATTGCGAACGCTCGATTATGTCGACGCCTACGGGATGACGGTGCTGCGACTGTCGGCACTTCATGGATGGGACTCGTGGCAACGGGCCTGGCGCTGATCGGCTGGCGATTGCTGGCCGATAGGTCGGCGGCGTGCCTGATCAACGCCAATGCGCTGGCGGCTGTGACTGCGTTGGTGACGGCGAGCGTTGTGGATCTTGGCGCGGTCGCGGCGGCTTGGAATGTTCGCACAGCGCTCGAAATGGGTAAGGCGGGGCCGCCGCTCGACCTCTGCTATGTGGGGCGGCTGGGGCCATCGTCGCTCGTCCAACTGGCAACGCTGGAGCAGCATGCACGCGAGCCGCGGCTGCGCGATCGTCTGACGTATCTGCGGTGGGAACGTCAGACCGAAACGGCAGATGCGCAGGCCGATTGACGTCTGTGGACCCCGCGCAACGCGCGACTGCTTGCGACCGTCCGCGGGATGTTCGGCACCAAGGCGCCGCGTTTGCGGTCTGCACCGGACGGACGGCGCTGTGACGGGCTGATTCTGCCGCCGCCCAGGATAGAGATTCTATCAGCGGCGCCGTCCGCTCCGGCACCGAACACGTTAGCGCCGGACACGCCCTCACTTGCCGCTTTATCAAAGACGGTGACAGTATCGAAAAGGTCGCGCTGGTGGAGCCGAGGGGAATCGAACCCCTGACCTCTGCAGTGCGATTGCAGCGCTCTCCCATCTGAGCTACGGCCCCGCGCGGTCCGGCGACGCCGGATATTGCGATATTAGCGATGGCGCCGCCGGCATGCAATCCACCGCCGCGCGCTCTCCCTCATGTTTTGAACACGGGACATTCATCCCGAACGTGGCTCGCACGGGCGCACCCGGCAACGGCCGGCGGAACTTCGATCAGGGCGCGGGCGATTGACGGGCAGGCTCGCTGCAGACATGCACGTAATCTGTGCCTCTGCCGCTTGGCGGGGGATCCGTTCTGCGCCATACCCGAGTCATGAAACCTCAACGACAGGAGTGAAGAATGTCCCGTGCATGGAGCCTGAAGACGCGTCCGCAAGGCATGCCTAAGCATACCGACTTTGAGATGATCGACGTTGCACAGTCCGAACTGGCCGATGGAGAGGTGCGCATCGCCAACCGCTGGCTCTCGGTCGATCCCTATATGCGCGGTCGCATGAACGACGTGAAAAGTTACACCCCGCCGTTCGAGCTGGGCAAGCCGATGCAGGGCGGTGCGATCGGCGAAGTTGTGGAAAGCCGGGCCGAGGGTCTGAAGGCGGGCGATCTCGTCCAGCATATGGCGGGATGGCGCGACGAAGCGACGCTGCCGGCAAACCAAGTTCAGAAGCTGCCGGAACTGGCGGTCGATCCGCAGGCGTTTTTGGGGCAGCTCGGCATGCCGGGCATGACCGCCTATTTTGGTTTGCTCGAGGTTGCAGCTGCCAAGTCCGGCGATACCGTCTTCGTTTCGGCCGCGGCGGGCGCGGTGGGGTCGACCGTCGTCCAGGTCGCCAAGGCGAAGGGCATGACGGTGATCGGTTCGGCAGGCGGCGCGGACAAATGCGCCTGGGTCAAGTCGCTCGGCGCTGATGCCGTGATCGACTACAAGTCCGGTACGCCGGTCGTGAAAGCTCTAGGCGAAGCTGTGGCCGCGCTCGGGTCGGGCGGCATCGACGTGTATTTCGATAATGTCGGTGGCGAACATCTCGATGCAGCTTTGGCGCACGCCAAGCTGCACGCCCGGTTCGCGATCTGTGGCATGATCGACGTCTACAACAGCGGCGCGGCGACTGAACTGCGCTATCTCGCAAGGCTGATCGGTAACCGTATCCAGATCCGCGGCTTCATCGTCAGCGATTTCATGGATCGGGCTGCGGAGTTCTACACGGACATGGGCGCCCTGCTGAAGGCGGGCACGTTGCAGCGGCAGGAAACCGTGCATGATGGCCTCGACGCGATGCCCGAAGCGTTCCTCGGTCTGTTTTCTGGTGGAAATACCGGAAAGATGCTCGTCAAGCTCTGAGCACTTAGCCCCCTCCCGGCAGTGCGGGAGGGGGCAGTTAATCAGATCGCGCCGGAGAAGGTGTCGCACACCTTCGGGTCTCCGCTGTCGAGACCACGACGAAGCCAGGTCTGACGCTGCGCCGAGGTGCCGTGCGTGAAGCTGTCCGGCACAACCCGGCCCTGAGCCTGCTTCTGAAGCGTGTCGTCGCCGATCGCCTGCGCAGCGGTCATGCCCTCCTCGATGTCACCAGGCTCGAGACGGTCGCGATTGGCAGCCGCCCAGACACCGGCGAAACAATCAGCTTGCAGCTCCAGGCGAACGGACAGCGCATTGCCCTCGCTCGATCCGGCGCGCTGCTGCGCGCGTGAAACCTGGCTCGACGTGCCGACCAGATTCTGGATGTGGTGGCCAAATTCATGCGCGATGACATAGTCCTGCGCAAAGTCGCCGCGCGCGCCGAACCGGTTGGCCAGCTCGTCGAAGAAGCTGGTGTCCAAGAAGATTCCGTTGTCGGTCGGGCAGTAGAAGGGGCCCATTGCCGCCTGTGCTGCGCCGCAGCCCGAACGGCCATTGTCGTCGAAGAAGCTGAGCTTGGGCGCCTGGAACTGTTCGCCGTTTTTCGCGAAGATCGCGGCCCAGGTCTTTTGCGCCGAACTGAAGGCGTTGCACGCGGCGCGTCGCTCGGGGTTCAGCGTGCAGATCGACTGCGCGTTGGTGCCGGAACCCTGTTCGCCGCCGCGGCCGGCCCCACCTTGCGCTATCTGCCCGGAGGGTGCGCTGGGCGCCGAGCCGCCACCCAGCATGCCACCGATATTGCCGAGGCCGCCGAACAGCGCCATCACGATCAACACGACGACGATGCCGCCGCACCCGAAACGGCTGCCGATCAGCGGCAGTAGGCCGAACAGAAGGCCGCCGCCTCCGCCGCCGCCCGAACCGCCGCCGCGGCCCTGATCCTCGACGTTGATGTTGGGGTCGAAATCATCGAGCCGCATGGTCTTAAGACTTTCATTCTGGAGTGGTAACGAAATGCATGGGACGATGCGGAGTTGCATCCGATTGGCTTGCCGGGTCTAATCGTATTCTGCCGACCTTTGGAAGGCATGACAAAGCGTTGTACGGCAGGCGGGGCGTTCTGGCCGCGTCAAAATGGGGGACGAGACAATGTTTCTGGCGGGCAGGACGGCGGTCATCACCGGATCCACATCGGGGATCGGTCTTGCCTATGCGCGGGCCTTTGCGGGGGAGGGGGCCTGTGTCGTTCTCAACGGCTTTGGTGACGCCGCGACGATCGAGGCGGAGCGTGCGGCGCTGAGTACAATCAGCGGCGCGACTGCGCTTTACGATGCCGCCGACATGACCCGCCCCGACGAGATCGCCGCACTGGTCGAGCGCGCGGTCGCGGAAACGGGGAATTGCGATATCGTCGTCAACAATGCGGGCATCCAGCATGTCGCGGGGATTGCGGATTTTCCCGTCGCGACCTTCGATAGGATCATCGCGATCAACATGGCGTCGGCCTGGCATATGATGCGGGCGGCGATTCCGCATATGCGGCGCCGAGGCTGGGGCCGGATCATCTCGACCGCGTCGGCGCATTCGCTGGTCGCTAGCCCGAACAAGTCGGCCTATGTCATGGCCAAGCATGCCATCGCCGGACTGACCAAGACGATCGCACTCGAAACCGCGACCGATAACATCACGGTCAACTGTATCTCGCCAGGCTATGTCTGGACGCCGCTGGTCGAGGATCAGATTCCGGACACGATGGCGGCACGCGGGATGACCCACGAGCAGGTCGTCAACGACATTCTGCTCGCCGCGCAGCCGACCAAGGCCTTCGTCACGCCGGAGCAGGTCGCAGCGCTCGCACTCTTCCTGTGCCGCGACGAGGCTAGCGCGATGACCGGCGCAAATCTGTCGATGGACGGCGGTTGGACGGCAGCATGACAGGTGTCGGCGGTACCCGTGCCGACGCGCGACGCGCGATCGGGGCGTTGGCGACATGCGTCTTGCTCGTCGCCTGCGGGGGCGGAAAACGGATCGCCAGCGCGCCGTCCCCCGAAGTCGAGCGAACCGATCCCACCGGACGAGGGGCAGGATGGCGCACGGCAGCGACGGTTGCCGACCGCGCAAGGCTGCGCGACTGGCGCGATGCGTGGATGGATGCGCTTGCGCAGATCCCGCAGCGTGAGATTGCCGCGGATCCTCAATTGTTCGATCCGGACCGGGCACTCCCCGATCCGTTGCCACCGATCGGCACCTATCGATGTCGCACGATCAAGCTCGGGGCGCCTGGAGCGGGCGCGTCACGCTTCATTGCCTATGGCTGGTTCTCGTGCCGCATCGAACAGCCAGCACGCACGGGGGGAGACGGGGACCTGACGTTCACGCGGCTGGGAGGATCGCAACGTCCGTCCGGGACGCTGTACCGCGAATCGCGGGCAGATTCGGCTCCGCGACCGCGTGCGATCTTCCTCGGCAGCATGGCGTTGGGCGACGAACAGCGTCCGATGCGCTACGGCACCGACGCAAATCGCGATCTGGCGGGTGTGATGGAGCGCATCGGTAACCGGCGCTGGCGGCTGATACTGCCTCGTCCGCGCTTCGAATCCCTGCTCGACATCGTCGAGATCATACCGATGGAATAATCCCGGACTATCGGGTTTGTCGCGATCAAGCGCAACATGGTCGGGGAGACAGGATTCGAACCTGCGACCCCCTGGTCCCAAACCAGGTGCGCTACCAGCCTGCGCCACTCCCCGACGCCGCAGCCCTTAGCGGGTGCGGTTGACGAAAGGCAAGCAGCTTCGTGTCGGCGGGCAGGGAAAGTCGTCACTGAAGGACGGGGCCGGCACCCGAACGATAGCCTCGGCGGAGAAGGGTAGCAGCGTAGCGGGCGGTCCACGCGTCGATGCGAGCCATGCTTGCGTCAGGACGAGGTTCCGATGCGGACGCCCCTATGGCAGAGCGGTCGGCATGTGGGCAAAATCTATCCTATCGAGTGCGTTGCGACGTGGCGCTTTGACCGTCGCGGCGATGACCGCGGTCACCACCCCCGCATGTGCGCAGGACGAGGCGGGGTTTCAGGCCTATCTCGGCCAGCTTCGTACGCAGGCGCTGGAGGCCGGAGTCACGGCGCGTACGGTGGACTCCGTCTTTCCCACGTTGACGCTGAACGAGCGTGTCATCGCGCTCGATCGTGCACAGCCGGGCGGCGGCACAAGCAGCGCCATTCCGGCCTTCGCGCCGTACAAGGCGCAGCATGTCGACGCGGCGCGGATCGGACGCGGTCGGGAAACCTATCGGGCGCAGCGGGGCAGGCTGCAGCGTATCGAGCGCGAAACAGGCGTGCCCGAATCGATCATGGTTGCGATCTGGGGGCATGAGACCAATTACGGCAGCTACACCGGAAATTTCGACATTCTGCGGTCGCTCGCGAGCCTCGCCTATGAGGGGCGTCGGCGATCGCTGTTTGCGGGCGAGTTCATTGCCGGCTTGAAGATCGTCGACCGGGGCATTTCCCGCGAACAACTCAAGGGTAGCTGGGCAGGCGCGATGGGCAATCCACAGTTTCTGCCGTCCATCTATCTACGACTGGCCCGTGACGGGGATGGTGACGGCCGCGCGGATATCTGGAACAGTCCGGCCGATACGCTGGCGTCGATCGGCAATTATTTTACCAATGCCGGCTGGCGCAGTGGCCAACCCTGGGGCGTCGCGGTCTCCGTGCCGCAGGGATTCGATCGGTCGCAGGTACGCAATCGGCTCGTGTCGCCGCGGTGCCCGCGCGTGTTCGAACGGCATAGCGGCTGGCGAACGATCGCCGAGTGGCGCGGTATGGGTGTGATGACGCAAGGCGCCTCGTGGCCGGCCGACAATGTCATGGCGACGCTGCTCGAACCCGACGGTTCAGGCGCCACGGCGTATCTGCTCACGAGCAATTACCGCGTGATCCTCGACTATAATTGTTCGAATTTTTATGCGCTGTCGGTGGGGCTGCTGGCGGATGCAGTCGAGCGCTAACCGGCGTGCCCGATAGACTCAAAGCCAAGCGTGACGCGGTTGCCAAGCGCGGCTATGACTTCGATAAGGTCCCGGCGGCGCCGCGAGCCTGCCTCCCATCGTGTTCCTCTTTGACGTAACGGATATCATGACGAAGCTGCCCATGAACACGCTGCCCTTTACTCAAATGGTCCGGCGCCGCATCGCCATCGCGCCGCTGGCAATGATCGCGCTTGCGACGCCGTCTATCGCCGCTGCGCCACAGTTCCAGACCAGCGCACCGATCGCCTATATGGAAGATCTGTCGTCGGGCGCGGTCCTGTTCGCACGGGATGCCGATCGCCGTATGCCGCCTGCGTCGATGGCGAAGATGATGACGGTCTATGTCGCGTTCGACATGCTCAAAAAAGGCGAGCTCAAGCTCGATCACATGGTCACCGTCCGGCCGGAGACCTGGGCAAAATGGCATGGTCCGTCAGCGGGTTCGACGATGTTCCTGTCGGCGAACGAGAGCGTCAGCGTGGCCAATCTGCTATATGGCATCGTGACATTGTCGGGCAACGACGCCTGCGTCGTTCTCGCGGAGTCGATCTCGGGTTCGGAGCCCGCCTTTACCGAGCGCATGAACCGCGTCGCGGCACAGCTCGGCCTCAAGGACAGTCATTTCGGGACGTCGAACGGGTGGCCAGACAACGGCGTGACCTATGTCACTGCGCATGATCTGGCCAAGCTGGCATCGGCGACGATCACCAACCATCCCCAACTCTACAAGCAATTTTATGCAAAGCGCGATTTCACCTGGGGCAAGACCATGGGCGGCAGCGCGATTACCCAGGCCAATCGTGATCCGCTGCTCGGCCGCGTCGCGGGTGCCGATGGGTTGAAGACCGGACATACCGAAGAAGCCGGATACGGATTCACCGGGTCGGCCGAGCAGAATGGTCGCCGTCTGGTATTGGTCGTCGCCGGCCTGAAGAGTTCGACAGAGCGCGCGAACGAGTCAGTACGGTTCATGGACTGGGGCTTCCGCGCGTGGCAGTCCAAGCCGATCGTAGCGAAGGGTCGGAAGGTCGAGGAGGCCAGCGTGCAGATGGGCGGCTCATCGAGCGTCGGCCTCATGGCGCCCAAGGCGCTGACCGTCACCGTGCCGGCGGGGACATCGCCGAACCTGAACGCCAAGGTCGTCTATCAGGGGCCGATCAAGGCGCCGATCAAGGCGGGCCAGCACATCGCGGATCTGGTCGTGTCGATGCCTGACGGGGTCGAGCAGCGTATGCCGCTGGTCGCGGAAAAGGACGTTGCCGAAGCCGGGTTCTTCGGGCGCGCTTGGTCTGGGCTTACCGGGCTGTTCGGTTGAGGCTCGGCGTGCCGGCGCGCGTGTGCACCGTTCGGGTGAGCCCGTCGCCGGCATGACCGACATAATCGGCAATGCCGCGGCGCAGTCCGCTTTCGCCGCGGCGATGCAAAGCGGCGCGCTTCACCATGCGTGGCTGTTCACCGGCCCGCAGGGCGTTGGCAAGGCAAGCTTCGCACGGCTGGCGGCGATGCGCATGCTGGCCGATGCGCGCGGCGGGTCGACCGAGCCGCGCGGGTTTGCCGTGCCGGCCGGCGACCCCACGCGCGCGCTGATCGAGGCGGGTTCGCACCCCGATTTCCGCCTGCTGACGCGTCTGCCCAAGGATCCTGAAAAGCCCGACCAGGATCTTGCGCGCAGTATAACGATCGCGCAGGTCCGCACGCTCCAGCCGCTCTTTGCGACGACGCCATCGATGAGCCCGCGCCGGGTCGTCATGATCGACGCGATCGACGATCTGGAGCGCGGCGGCAGCAATGCGTTGCTCAAGAACCTTGAGGAACCACCCGCCGGGACGATATTCCTCCTGGTCAGCCACGCGCCGGGACGGTTGTTGCCAACGATCCGGTCGCGGTGCCGGGTCTTGCGGTTCGAGGCACTGACGCCCGACGAGGTCGCGGTGACGTTGCGACTGGCGCAGCCGGACCTCGACCACGACGAGATATCTGCCCTCGTACGTGCGAGTGAGGGAGCGCCGGGCAGGGCGCTGCGCTACGCGGGTCTCGATATTGCGAGCCTCGACGAAGCGATTGCGCGGATCGCCGACGAAGGCGATCGCGATAACGGCCATCGTCTCCGGCTGGCGAAGTCCCTTGCTGGGAAGGCGTCGCAACCCCGCTATGAGGCGTTTCTCGATCGCGTGCCGGCGTTCATCGCCCACGCGGCGCGGGACCGTTCGGGCGCGCGGCTCAAGATCGCCCTCGACGCGCATGCTGCAGCGCGTGACCTGTCGGCCGCCGCCATTGGCCTGTCACTTGATGCGCAGGCGACCGTCTTCGAGCTGTCGGGAATCCTTGCGACACTGCGCACCTGATGAAGGCGGCGACATGGGCTTCACCTCCTTCGGGGGATGCTCTAGGAGCGCTGACATGGCCGACCCTTACTACATCACCACCGCAATCCATTATCCCAATGGCCGACCGCATATCGGCCATGCCTATGAAATGGTTGCAGCCGACGCGATCGCCCGCTTTCAGCGCCAGGCCGGACGCGACGTGCTGTTCCAGACCGGGACCGACGAACACGGCCTGAAGATGGTCCAGGCCGCCCGCGACCGCGGCGTCCCCGTTCGCGAGTTCGCGGATGAAATGTCGTCCTATTTCAGCGGGATGTCGGACCGTCTTGATATATCCTATGATCGGTTCATCCGGACCGTCGATAGCGATCATTACGCGGCGAGCCAGGCGATCTGGGAAGCGATGGCGGATGCCGGGGACCTTTATCTCGATCGTTATGAGGGCTGGTATTCGGTTCGCGACGAAGCCTTTTACGACGAGTCCGAACTGACGGGGGAGGGCGCCGATCGCCGGTCTCCGCAAGGCACGCCGGTCGAATGGACTGCCGAGGAAACCTGGTTCTTCCGCTTGTCGAAATATCAGCAGCCCTTGCTCGACCTCTACGCCGCGAACCCCGACTTCATCCGTCCTGAGAGCCGCCGCAACGAGGTCATGCGCTTTGTCGAAGGGGGCCTGTCCGACCTCTCGGTGTCGCGGACGAGCTTCGACTGGGGCGTGCCCGTGCCGGGAAGCCCGGGTCATGTCATGTATGTCTGGGTCGACGCGCTCACAAATTACCTCACGGGGACGGGCTATCCGAACACCAGAACGGACGACGCAAATCTGGCGCGATTCTGGCCGGCGGACCTTCACCTGATCGGCAAGGACATTGTCCGCTTCCATGCGGTCTTTTGGCCTGCTTTCCTGATGTCCGCGAACATCCCGCTCCCCAAAAGCGTCTTTGGCCACGGCTTTCTCCTGACCCGTGGCGAGAAGATGTCGAAGTCGGTTGGTAACGTCGTCGATCCGATGGAGCTGGCTGACGCGTTCGGCGTCGATGCCCTGCGCTATTTCTTCCTTCGCGACGTCAGCTTTGGGCAGGATGGCAGCTATTCGGCCGAGGCGATCGTGACGCGGGTCAACGCCGAGCTCGCGAACAGCTTCGGCAATCTGGCCCAGCGGACATTGTCGTTCATTGCCAAGAACCTGGACGGTGCATTGCCCATGGCGACGGCGATCGAGCCGGCCGACGCTGCGCTGCTCCAAGACGTCACCGCGGCCTGCGCCGCGTTCAGATCCGGCTTTGCAGACCTCGCTCTGTCGCATGCCATCGAGGCGTGGATGCGGGGCGTCTTTGCCTGCAACCAGTATATCGACGTCCAGGCGCCCTGGGCGTTGCGCAAGACCGACCCGGCACGGATGAACACGGTGCTGGCGACATTGGTGCGTGCGATCCGGATGCTCGCCATCACGATCCTTCCGGTCGTGCCGAGCGCAGCGGGCAAGGTCCTCGACCAGATCGGTGCAGAGGGCCGCGACCATGCCGCGCTTGCGGATGACGATTGGTATGATCGGCAGGCCTTAAGCGATTTCCGGATCGTCGCGCCGACCGGCGCGTTCCCACGGCTTGAGATGCCTGCGGAGACCGACGCCTGATGCTTGCAGACAGTCATTGCCACCTGAATTACCCCGGCTTGATCGAGGATCAGCAGGCGGTCCTCGATCGCGCGCGGGCGCGCGGTGTGACGGCGATGCTCAACATTTCGACGCGTGAAAGTGAATGGGATGCGGTGATCGCCACCGCGGACCGTGAGGCCGATGTATGGGCGACGGTCGGCATCCACCCAAATGAAGCCGATGCCCATCCCGCGATCGACGCGACGCGTTTGGTCGAGCGCGCACGTCACCCGCGGGTCGTGGGCCTGGGTGAGACCGGGCTCGATTATTACCGCGAGACCTCCGATCGTGCACGCCAGGCGCTGAGCTTCCGCGCGCATATCGACGCGGCGCGTGAAACCGGCCTGCCGATTGTCGTGCATACCCGCGATGCCGAAGAGGATACCGCGGCGATCCTGTCGGACGAGATGGGGAAGGGGGCCTATGGCGGCGTCATCCACTGTTTCACAGCGAGCGCAGCATTTGCCGACAAGGCACTGGAACTTGGCCTCTATATATCGCTGTCGGGGATCGTGACGTTCAAGAACGCGCGCGACCTTCAGGCGATCGCGGCACGCTTGCCGATCGAACGGCTGCTGATCGAAACCGACGCGCCTTTTCTTGCGCCCGTGCCCAATCGGGGCAAGACGGGGGAGCCCGGCTTTGTCGCCGACACCGCGCAGTTCGTGGCGGACCTGCGCGGCGTCTCCGTCGGCGAGTTGTCTCAGCGGACCGCCGAAAACTTCCATACTTTGTTCGCCAAGACGCGGCCCGGCGATACGCCGGTCGTGGCGCATCGCGCGTGAAGATCACGATCCTCGGCTCGGGGACGTCGTCCGGCGTTCCCCGGATCGGCAATGACTGGGGTGCCTGCGATCCCGCCGAACCGCGCAACCGACGTACGCGCGTCTCCGCGCTTGTTGAGCATGCCGGAACGCGGATCCTGATCGATACAGGGCCGGACATGCGCGAGCAGTTGCTTGCGGCGAACGTCTCCGAGGTTGATGCGGTCATCTGGACGCATGATCACGCTGATCACTGCCACGGCATTGATGACCTCAGACAGCTCTATCACGCAATGGGCACGCCCGTGATCGGCTTTGCCCGGCCCGCGACGCTCGCCGCGCTCGAGGATCGCTTCACCTATGCGTTCCGGGGCCGCAGCGGTTATCCGTCGACGATCACCGGGGCGGTCCTTCCGGACCGGCTGACGATCGGCGCGATCGACATTCGTGTTACCGATCAGCCGCACGGATCGATCCACGCCGCTGGGCTGCGCTTCGAGGCCGATGGCAAGGCAATCGGTTATGCGACCGATTTCAACATCATGACCGACGATATGGCCGCGCTGTATACCGGGCTGGACGTATGGGTGGTCGATGCACTGCGCCGTCGTCCACATCCGACGCATCCGCAACTTTCAGCCGTCTTGGGCTGGGTCGATGCGTTCAGGCCGGGGCGGACCGCGCTTATCCATATGGACAACAGCATGGACTATGTAGCGTTGAGGGCCGAACTGCCTGACACAGTGGAGCCGGGCTTTGATGGGCAGATCCTCGAGGCCTGACACATACCAACCCCAGAGCATTTTACATAATGTATATTATCGGATCGAGAGTGATTCGTTATGAAGCTTTTGATTTTGTCGTAGCAACGGCGATCTCCACGTCATCCTCACTTTATGCGGAGCGCCGCCATGATTGACCGCCTCACGACCATCATGGCGCGACTGCGCGATCCGGATACGGGATGCGAATGGGACCGTGTTCAAACATCGAGGACGATTGCTCGCTACACGATCGAAGAGGCCTATGAGGTCGTCGACGCGATCGAACGCGGCGATCTTGCCGATCTGAAGGACGAACTCGGCGACCTGTTGTTGCAGGTGGTATTCCATGCCCGCATTGCAGAGGAAGCGGGTGCATTTGCCCTGCCCGACGTCATCGACGCGATCAGCGACAAGATGGAGCGCCGACACCCGCACATCTTCGGTCCGGCGGAGACATCGCCCGGCTGGGAAACGATCAAGGCGACCGAGCGCGCGAACAAGCCTGACCAGAGTGCGGTCGCCGGCGTCGCCACCGCGCTGCCTTCGCTGGCGCGAGCCGACAAGCTGCAAAAGCGTGCTGCGCGGGTCGGGTTCGACTGGCCCGATCCAACCGGTTCCTTGGCCAAGGTGCACGAAGAACTCGACGAGATTGCGACAGCAACCGCCGACACACTGGCCGAAGAGGTCGGCGATCTTCTGTTTGCTGTGGCCAATTATGCCCGCCACCTCGGTATTGATCCCGAAGTGGCGTTACGCGCGGGCAACGCAAAGTTCGAAGCCCGGTTCCGGGCGATGGAACACATCGCCGGTGCGGGCTTCGAAGCTTTGTCGCTTGAGGAGAAGGAAGCGCTTTGGCAGACGGTCAAACGTCGCGGCGGCTGAACCGGTCGTAATCGGTGTCGGACAGCCGTACGTCATAGGTGGTGGCCAGCCCGTCCGCGAAACTGCTGAGCACCTCGCCATGCGCGTGCAACCATGCCGCGCCTGCGCCGTCCGTCGCATCGAGCGTAATGTGATAGCGGCGATGCGCATCCGTCAGTTTGGCAGCGACCTGCTCGACGAGATGGTCCACCCCCTCCCCACTCAGCGCCGAGATCGCCACGACATCCTCGCGATGCTCAGCCTCCCCGACAATCTCGTCATGGTCGGCAGGATCGAGCAGATCCAGCTTGTTCCAGACTTCGAACCGCGGGGTCATATCGTCGACGCCGATGTCCGCCAGCACCGCCTCGACATCGGCACGTTGCGCCTCCGTATCGGGATGCGCGATATCACGGACGTGGATCAGCAGATCGGCGGACACCACTTCTTCGAGCGTCGCCTTGAATGCCGCGACGAGCTGGGTTGGCAGGTCCGAGACGAACCCGACCGTGTCGGACAGGATCGCCTTGTCGATACCGGGCAATCGGATTTGCCGAAGCGTCGGATCCAGCGTCGCGAACAGCAGGTCTTCGGCCATGACGTCGGCACCGGTCAACCGATTGAACAGCGTCGACTTTCCGGCATTGGTATAGCCGACTAGCGCGATGACGGGCCAAGGGGCTCGCTGGCGTCGCTCCCGGTGCAGGCCGCGGGTGCGGCTGACCTGCTCGAGTTCGCGCCGGAGCCGCGCCATCCGGTCCCGGATGAGCCGGCGATCCGCCTCGATCTGGGTTTCACCAGGCCCGCCGAGAAAGCCGAACCCGCCGCGCTGACGCTCGAGATGGGTCCAGCTCCGGACGAGCCGGCCAGCCTGATAGTCGAGATGCGCAAGTTCAACCTGCAGCCGCCCTTCGGCCGTCGCCGCGCGCTCCCCGAAGATTTCGAGGATCAGCCCGGTGCGGTCGATGACCTTCGTTTCCAGCGCCTTTTCGAGATTGCGCTGCTGGATCGGGCTCAGGCTCGCATCGAACACGACGAGCCCCGCTTCCTCCATTCGCACCTGCGTCGCGAGGAGCTCGACCTGCCCGCTGCCGATCAACGTTGCCGGCTTGGCCTGGCGGACGCGATAGGCGATCCGTTCGACCACCTCCACGCCAATGGCGGCGGCAAGGCCCGCCGTCTCTTCAAGCCGTGCGTCGATATCGCGTGTCGCATCACCCTGGTCGGGCAAGACGACGATCGCTTTCGTGCCGCGGGCGAACTCGTCGCGGTCACGGTCGAAACCACTACTCATGCGCATTGCCCCAGGCCGTCATGATCATGCGTCGTCCACCGCATCCGTCTCATCGCTGTCGTCGGGATCCTCGGCAAGGTTCAGGGGCCGCGCAGGCTGGATCGTCGACACCGCGTGCTTGTAGACGAGCTGCGCCATACCTTCGCGCTGGAGCAGCATGCAGAACAGGTCAAAGCCGGCAATCTGGCCCTGGAGCATGACGCCGTTGATCAGGAACATGGTCACGCTGTCTTCCGACTTGCGGACCGCGTTCAGGAAGATTTCCTGCAGAAGCGGCTGCTTCTTCTGCGTTTCTGCGACGGCGTTTACGATCGCGGCGACGTCCATCGGTCCCGCGGGCATGATCGTCGAGATCGCATGCTTGTAGATGAGCTGGGACTGACCGTCGCGACGTAACAGCACCGAGAAATTATCGAACCAGGTGACGATACCCTGGAGCTTGACGCCCTTGACGAGGAACATCGTGACGGGGGTCTTGGTGCGGCGCAGTGCGTTGAGGAACAGGTCCTGGAGCGAGCCAATTTTTTCGGCCAATGGGATAACCCTTGTTTTTGGCGGGACTTTGCCCGCGTGGCGCCGTTTCCCGGCGTCGGAGATCACCCGATTGCCGGGCGAGCGTCTAATCTATGTTCCCGGTACCGCTTCGTCCATAGGGGCGGGCGACGGATATGCGATCAATCGTCGCGCGTCTCGGTGATCCCGAGCAGCTTCAGCTTCCGGTGCAGCGCCGATCGCTCCATCCCGATAAAGCTCGCGGTGCGCGAGATGTTGCCGGAGAACCGACGGATCTGCACGCGCAGATACTCCCGTTCGAAGGTTTCACGCGCCTCGCGTAGCGGCGAGCCCATGATCGCGGTCCCCCCGGCGCTGCCCATGTCGCCCTGATCGCCCAGGACTTCGGCCGGCAGCAGGTCGAGATCGATGCGCCCCAGTCGGTCGCCCGGCGCGAGGATGATCGTCCGTTCAACCACGTTGCGAAGCTGGCGCACATTTCCCGGCCAGTCGTAGGATTGCAGCGCAACCATCGCATCGGGCGCGATTTCCGGTGTCCGGACCCGGCGTTCCGCCGCATAATGCGCGATGAAATGCTGGACCAGCGCAGGAATGTCCTCGCGGCGATCCGCGAGCGGCGGGATAGCCACCGGCACGACGTTCAACCGGTAATAGAGGTCCTCGCGAAACCGACCCTCGGCAATCTCGTGGACGAGGTCGCGCGCCGTCGCGGACACCACACGCACATCGACCTTGACGACCCTGGTACCGCCGATCCGCGTAAAGCTCTGGTCGGTCAGGACCCGCAAGATCCGCGCTTGGGTCGTGATCGGCATGTCGGCGATCTCGTCGAGGAACAGCGTTCCGCCATGCGCCTGCTCGAGCAGCCCGGGGCGGATTTTGTCCCCGCCCTCCTCCGCGCCGAACAATTCTTCGTCGACACGTTCAGGGGTCATCATCGCGGCGCTGACGATCACGAATGGCGCATCGGTGCGCAGGCTCCAGCCGTGCAGAAGGCGAGCAGCGACCTCCTTGCCGACCCCTGCCCCGCCCATGATCAGCACGCGGCTGCCGGTCGCGGCGACACGCTTGAGTGTTGCCCGGACGCCGTTGATCGCCCCCGAATTGCCGGTGAGATCGGTCTCGCGGCCGACCGTGGCCCGCAGCGAGGCGACCTCGCGGCGCAGCCGTTCGGTCTCGGTCGCGCGCGCCACCATGAGGAGCAGTCGCTCGGCCTCGAAAGGTTTTTCGATGAAGTCCGATGCGCCCCGCCGGATCGCCGCGACCGCGGTGTCGAGATTGCCGTGACCCGATATGACGAGCACCGGGATCGACGGATCGCGCCGTTTAATTTCGTCGAGCAACTCCAGCCCGTCGAGGCGCGACCCCTGAAGCCAGACGTCGAGCAGCACGAGCGACGGCCGCCGCGCCGCGATCGCTTCGAGCGCGGCGTCGCTGTCGCCCGCATCGCGCGTCTGATAGCCCTCGTCCTCCAGGACGCCGGCCACCAGTTCGCGAATGTCACGTTCGTCGTCCACGACGAGAATATCGAGCGCCATCAATTCATGTCCGATTGCGAGTCATTGCGACGAGCTGGCCATCCCCTGCCGGCTCGGGTGCGGATGCCCCCTGATCAAGCGCGACCAGCGCTCTGGCGTCGAAGTTCATGGTGACAATGGTGCCCCCACCGGGACGATCCGAAAACGCGATCGTCCCGCAATGTTCCTCGATGATCTTCTTGACGATGGCAAGCCCGAGCCCCGTCCCGCGCGCGCGCGTCGTCATATAGGGTTCGATGATCCGGTCGCGTTCGACCGGCAGACCGATCCCCGTGTCGGCGACTTCGATCGCGACGCAGTGCGCCGTTCCATCGTGGCGCGTCTCGGTCAGGGTCATGGTAACCGCCCCGCCCTCGTCGTCGCCGCGCGTCTCGATCGCCTCAACCGCGTTCTTGACGATGTTCGTCAGAGCCTGCCCGATCTGCCGGCGATCGCACACGAGCATCGGACCGGGGTCGTCATGAACCAGCAGAAAACGGATCCCCGGATGCGCCACCTCGTGGAGGAACATCGCCTGGCGTGCGGCGTCGAGCAGTGATTCCTCGCGGAAGACGGGCTTGGGCATCCGTGCGAATGACGAGAATTCATCGACCATCCGGCGCAGGTCCGCGACCTGGCGGATGATCGTGTCGGTGAGCCGCGCAAATGTCCCGTCCTCCGCGGGGATCTTGCCCCCATAGCGCCGCTGCAGGCGCTCCGCGGCGAGCTGGATCGGCGTCAGCGGATTCTTGATTTCGTGCGCGATCCGGCGGGCGACGTCCGACCAGGCGGCGCGGCGCTGGTCGAGCAGTTGCTGCGTGATATCGTCGAATGTGAGGATCGGGCCGGTCGGCGCATGTGCGATCCGGACGGCGAGTGTCCGCGCATCGCCGGCCTGGCCGACCTGGACGATCGCTTCGCGTCCTCCCTCCTGCACGAGCGCGTCGAGTTCGGGCGCAACCTCGTGCAATGGCTTGCCAACCAGACCGTCCGCGCCGAGCAGCTGGATCGCAGAGCGATTTGCAATCCGGATCACGCGGTCCTTCGCGGTCGCGACGACGCCCGCCGAAACATCCGCCATAACCGCCTCGATCAGCGCACGACGGGTCTCGAGCTGGTCGTTCGCGGTCATCAGATCGCTGTTCTGCTCCTGCAGCCGACCGGTCATCTGGTTGAACGCGCGCGCCAGCGTTCCGACCTCGTCGCGGCTGCGCGGATCTGGCACGCGCGCGGTCAAATCCCCCTCGGCCACCCGACGTGCCGCATCGACCAGCTCGCCGACGGGGCGTACCAGACGATCCGCTACAGCCAGCGCGATCCAGACAGCAACGCCAACGATAAGCAGGGAAATGCCCAGCAAGGCTGCGTTGAACAGGAGCTGGAGGCTGCGCGACCGGGCAAGCAGCTGCCGATAGCTTGCCAGCACGGCGTTGGCGCGCGTCGTCTGCTCCGACAGGAGCTTGGTATCCTCGACGCGCCCGGCATAAAGGAAGAGTTCGTCGGCGCCGGGCAGCATCGTGATCGTGCGGATACGATCCCCCGTCACCGATACTGCGGCGGGCTTGCCGCTCCGGAGTTCGCGGATCGCCTCGGGCGTCACCTGTCGTGTAAAGTCGATTTCATAGGGGTTCACAACCGCGAAGGTCTGGATTTCGTTCTGTGGCGTGACCTTGAACAGCGCGGCTTCGGACAGGCTCCGGAAATAGACCTGTTGGTAGAAAAATCCTGAAAAGCCCGGACTCTGCAGCGATCGCTCCCGCAGGTAATTGGACATATCCGCTGCCATAGTGACGCTCGCCTCTTCCCAGCGGCTGAGCTGGCGCGCGTAGGACGACTGGGCGAGTTCGGTGGCGTTTTCGAGCATCCCGCGTGCCTGATCCGAATACCAGAATTGCACGCCATATTGGAACAGCAGCGACGCGAAGATCGTCACCAGCAGCATCGGCACCGCGGCGACGATCGAGAACAAGGCAACGAGCCGGACGTGCAGGCGGCCGCCACCGCCAACCGGGGACCGCGCAGCGCGCCGCATCGCCACCCGCCGGCCGAGCAGCATCAGCAATGCGATGCCCGGGACGAGGTTGGCGATCAGCAGCAGCGCAATCAGCGGTGGCGGCATCAAACGCTGGGGTGAATTGGCGCCGCTGATGAGCACATAGCTCGCGACCGCGACGGTAATCGCCAGCGCGACCACCAGCGCCTCAAGCGCAGGCGTCACTGCGAACCGGTGCGGTGGCACGTCGTCTTCGATGGCAAGCGTCGCGGGGGCGATCATCGTTGCCGTGATACAACGACAATTGTTGCCGGGAAACCACATAATGGCCGGGTCAGCGTAACCCTGCCGCGTCCATCTCGGTCATGTCGCCGCTGATATCGATCCCGAGCGTGTCGAGACGCTTGCGCAGCGTGTTGCGATTGATTCCCATCGCACGTGCGGCGCGAAGCTGGTTCTGCCCATGCCGGGCAAGCATCAGTTCGATCAACGGACGCTCGACCTCACCGATGACGCGGTCGTACAGACTGCCATCGTCGAGCGCTGCCGGGTTTTCCCGCTCGATCCGCCCAATCAGTGCCTTCACCGCGCCGGCGATGTCGAGATCGGTTGCAGTGGCGGTCGGTGTTCGCGCGCCCAGCATCGCGTGGATAGCCTCGGCGCCGATGACCTCATCGCGCGCGAGCACCGCTAGCCTGCGCATCAGGTTTTCGAGTTCGCGAACATTGCCCGGCCAGTCATACGCGCCGAGCGCGGTGATCGCATCCCCCGCCAACTGACGTCGCGGCAGACCCTGGATCGCCGCATGATCGAGAAAATGTCGTGCGAGCAGGGCGACGTCCTGCCGTCGCTCGCGGAGCGGTGGCAAGGTGACCGGCACGACGTTGAGACGGTAGAACAGGTCTTCCCGGAAATGTCCCGCGGCCACCTGCGCCGCCAGATCGCGGTTGGTTGCGGCCAGGATGCGGACATCGACCCGGATCGTGCGCGCCCCACCAACGCTCGTGAACTCGCCCGACTGCAGCACGCGAAGCAGCCGGGTCTGCGCCTCCATCGGCATGTCGCCGATTTCGTCGAGGAACAGCGTGCCGCCCGTCGCCTGCTCGAAACGACCGGCATTTCGCGTTGCGGCACCGGTAAAGGCGCCGCGCTCATGCCCGAACAGTTCGGCCTCGATCAATTCGCGCGGGATGGCGGCCATGTTGATCGCGATGAACGGCGCGGCGCTCCGCTGGCCGAGGTCGTGGATAGCCCGGGCGACCAGTTCCTTGCCGGTGCCCGATTCGCCGGATATCAGCACGGTCAGATCGTTCGAGATGACGCGTGCGATGACCCGGTAGACGTCCTGCATCGCCGCGGACCGGCCGATCAGCGGCAGTGCACGATCCTCGTCGCCGATCCGGTCATCGGACAGCACCCCGCCCCGCGCCAGCGCCCCCGTCACCGCACGCGACAAGACGTCGAGATCAAAGGGCTTGGGCAGATATTCATACGCACCGACCTCCGCCGCGCGTACCGCGGTGGTCAGCGTGTTCTGCGCCGACAGGACGATGATCGGCAGCGTCGGGTGGCGTTCGGCGACATTGCGGACATGGTCGATGCCGTCGCCGTCGGGCAGCACCACGTCCGTGATCAGCACGTCGGGTATCGCCACAGCCAGGGCGCGTTCGAGTTGCGCGAGGCTGTCGGCGACGGTTACGTCGTGGCCGCTGCGCCGCAACGCCTGCGCGACGACGGTGCGAATTGCGGCGTCGTCGTCGACGACCAGCACAGTGCTCATGATGTGGCTCTTGGCAGCAGCAGGCGAAGAACGGTCATTTCTGGAATCCCCTCACGCGCATATTGCACGATCCCGCCCATATCGCGCGTCAGCTTGTCGACGAGGGCGAGACCCAGCCCCTGCCCTTCACGGCGCCCCGACACGAAGGGATCGAACAGGTGATCGGCAATATCAGCAGGCGCGCCGGGGCCATTGTCGAACACACAGATCTCAATCGGCAACGGGAGACGCGGTTTGCCCGGCGCGCTGCTGACGGTGATCCCGTGGCGATAGGCCGTGGTCATGATGATCAGGGGATTTGGTTGATCTGCAACGGCTTCACGTGCGTTCTTCAGAAGGTTGATGACAATCTGAAGGACCGCGTCGCGATTGATATGCGCGGGCGGTAGCGAGGGATCGAACCGCTCCTCGATCGCGATTCCGCGCGCAAAACCGGCGAGCGCGAGGCGACGCGCGTGCGTCAACAACGGGTAGATATTCTCGCTGGCGAGCGGGAGCGGGCGCGTATCGCTGAAGTCCTGCATGCGATCGATCAGCGCCGCGATTCGGTCCACCTCGGTCGTGATCAGCGTGGTCAGTTCGCCGGCATCGAGCAGCTGCGCGGCCCCGCGGATGCCGGACAAGGGATTCTTGATCTCATGTGCGAGCATCGCCGCGGCCCCGACTGCCGCGCGCGCGCCCGCAGTACGGTCCGCCGAATAGCCCAGCCGTCGCGAGATGGCGGGAACGTGCAGTGTGATCGCGCGCCAGCCGGGATGATCGGGCATGATCGTCTCGGCAAAGTCGACGCGGATCTTCACGCCGCGGGCGGTCGCGATCTCGGTATCAAAGACGGCGAGGCCGCGATTATCGTGCTTGCGGGATTCGTCGGGGGGCGGGAGTATCGCCGCGATCGGCTGCCCTACCATGAGGCGTTCCGACAGGTTGAGCAATTGCTCCGCCAGCGCATTGGCATGGGCTATCCTGTCGTCAGGATCGACCACGACGACCGCCACCGGCAGCGCCGCGAAGACGTCGTTGAACCCCGGACGGTCGCGCCGATCCGACTCAGGCGGCTTCAAGGTGACGCCAGGGCGCGTAGAACTCCGCCAGCATCGCCTTGACCTGGTTGGGGTCCGCCACCTGGTTCACCCGGTTCCGGAACTCCGCCGACCCATGCAGGCCCTTGGTGTACCAGCCGATATGCTTGCGGGCCATGTTGACACCTGTCTCGATCCCATAGTGCTCGAGCATCGCCTCGTAATGCCCTGCAATCGCTTCATATTGCTCGTTGATTGACGGATCGGCCACGCGGCGTCCGGTCGCAAACCAGGTCATGACCTGATTGAGCAGCCAAGGCCGCCCATAGGCGCCGCGTCCGATCATCACGCCGTCCGCACCCGACTGGTCGAGCGCCGCTTCGGCATCCTCGATCGAACAAATGTCGCCATTGACGATCACGGGGATCGACACCGCGTCCTTCACCCGGCGCACGAAGCCCCAATCGGCGCTTCCCTTGTACATCTGATTCCGCGTCCGGCCATGGACGGTGATCAGCTTCACCCCGAGATCTTCTGCGATCCTGGACAATTCGGGTGCGTTGAGACTGTCGTGGCACCAGCCCATACGCATCTTCAACGTGACCGGGACATCGACCGCCTTCACCGTCGCAGATACGATCGCCGTCGCCAGCTTGACGTCACGCATCAGCGCGGACCCGGCATCCCCATTGACGATCTTACGGACCGGACATCCCATGTTGATGTCGACGATCGCGGCACCGCGATCCTGACTCAGCCGCGCGGCCTCGCCCATTTCATAGGGCGTGCACCCGACCAGTTGCATCGACACCGGCTCTTCGAGGCGATCCCATGCCGCCTTCTGGATCGACTGGCGGGTCTCGCGGATTGCAGCCTGGCTCGCGACCATTTCGGTAACGTTAAGCCCTGATCCATATCGCCGCACAAGCGTACGGAACGGCATATCCGTCACGCCCGTCATGGGCGCGAGGACGACCGGACTTTCAATCCGCACGGTGCCGATCTGGATAGGTGAGAGATTACGCATAAGCTGCCCAAAAAAGAGGCAGAACATAGGCCGCGATGCCAGAAATGGCAAGGCTGGTCTAGCTGTTCCCGTCGTGCGCGACGTCATGGGAACGACTGCCTGCACTGGCGATGCCGCGCTCAAGACGCTAATCGCCGCCCATGACAAAGCGCCGCACCGTCGCCCTGATCGTCGCAGCCGGGTCCGGCACCCGCGCTGGCGGCACCCTCCCCAAGCAATTCGCGACCGTTGCGGGAAGGCCGATGCTCATGCACGCGGTTACCGCAATGTCCGCGCACCCGGCGATCGACGCCGTGAGGGTCGTCGTTGCCGAAGGTCAGCTGGACCATGCAAAGGCGGTACTGGCAGCAGGAGGCGTTACGGACGCGACGGTCATCGTCGGGGGCAGGACCCGCCGGGATTCGGTACTGAGGGGAATCGCTGCCCTGTCCGATTTGGATCACGTTCTCGTTCACGATGCCGCCCGGCCGTTCCTTCCTGCCGGGGTCATCAGCGCGGTCGTGGCAGCGCTGACGAACAGCGACGCCGCGGTGCCTGTGCTGCCGGTAGCGGATACGCTGGCGCGCGGCGCGACGACGCTGACCGGTCGCATGCTCGGCGAAGTCGTTCCGCGCGAGGCCGTATACCGGGTCCAGACGCCGCAGGGCTTCCGGATCGCTAAGCTGCGCGCCGCGCACGCTGCCTGGCCGGCCGATGAAGATGCCAGCGACGATGCCCAGATGGTGCGACGGGTTGGCGGCAGCGTCGCGTTGGTGCAGGGCGATCCGATGCTCGACAAAGTGACTCACCCCGACGATTTTGCCGCCGCTGAAGCGCGCGCGCCCTATGAAAGCCGAACCGCGATGGGCTTCGACGTCCATCGGCTGGAAACGGGCGAGGAATTATGGCTTGGCGGCGTCCGGATCCCGCACGACAAGGGGCTTTCCGGCCATAGCGATGCCGATGTCGCGCTGCATGCGCTGACCGACGCGTTGCTCGGCACGATCGCCGCGGGTGATATCGGCACGCATTTCCCCCCGAGCGATCCGCAGTGGAAAGGTGCCGACTCCGCGCAGTTCCTGCAGCATGCCGCGCAGCTGATCGCGGCCAAAGGCGGTCGGATCGACTTCGTCGACCTGACCATTCTGTGCGAGATGCCCAAGATCGGACCGCACCGCGCGGCGATGACGAACCGGATCGCCGATCTGCTCGACCTCGCCACGGACCGGGTGAGCGTGAAGGCGACGACGACCGAGCGACTCGGGTTCACGGGACGGGGCGAGGGCATTGCGGCGCAGGCGGTCGCGACGATCAGCCTCCCTTCGAATCGTGGCCGTGTCGGCGCATGAGGTTCGCTGCCGCACTGACGCTCGCCGCCCTTATCGCAACGCCGGTATCGGCACAGTCCCCCTGCATCTCCGGCCCCGAGGCGGAGGCGATGACGCTCGTCGCGCTGCCCGACATCATCCGTGAAACGGGCCGAATCTGCGCGGCAAGGCTTCCCGCGACCAGCCTCGTGCGCAACCAGTCCAGTACACTGATCGCGCGCTATCAGATCGAAGCGGATCGCGCCTGGCCGTCCGCTCGGGCCGCGATCGTAAAGCTTAGCGACCCTGCGGTCGATGCGCTTCTCCAGTCCGACTATGCCCGGCCATTGCTGACGAGCCTGCTCGTCCCGCAGATTGTCGGACGCATCGCGGCGCGCGACTGTGGGACGATCGATCGGCTCGTGACGCTGCTCCAGCCGCTGCCGCCGCGGAACACCGCTGGCATCGTCGTCGAGACGCTGCGCTATCTCAAGGCTGACAAGGCACGCCGCGGAGATCGATCGACGCCCGACCTTCCGCTCTGCACGGCAACGGAGAGCCGCTGATGGATACCCTTCTCCCTCCCCAGCTGATCGACGCGGCACGCAAGGTCATCGAGGCAAATCGCGCCCTCGGACGACGCGTCGCGGTTGCTGAAAGCTGTACCGGGGGCCTCGTCGCTGCGGCGCTGACGGAAATTCCGGGCAGTTCCGACGTGTTCGAAATCGGGTTCGTGACCTATTCGAACGAGGCCAAGCTGAAACTGCTCAAGATCAGCTCAGACGTGCTTGAGACTTTCGGTGCGGTGTCGATCGCCGTCGCGTGGAGCATGGCGCAGGGCGCACTCGAGCAGTCGGGCGCGGATGTTGCCGTCGCCATCACCGGCATCGCCGGGCCCGGCGGTGGATCGGCGAAGAAGCCGGTCGGGACGGTGGTCTTCGCCCGTGCCGAGAAGGGCGGCGATCGCAGCGATGTCGACGCAGATCGCAAGGATTTTGGCGATCTCGGCCGCGGCGGTATCCGCCTTCAGGCTGCGCTGTGCGCGCTCGAACTCTTGCTGCCGGTCGAGGATGTCGCACCGTAAAGCTCGGCCGCGCGCGTCTCGAACGCGCCAATCATCTTGCGCAATGCGGCACCGAAGACCTGACCCGCGATCAGCTCGAACATCCGGTTTTTGAAAGCAAAGTCGACGGTAAAGTCGACCGCGCACCCCTGCCCCTCAGGACGAAAACGCCATTCGTTGCGAAGATATTTGAGCGGACCATCGACATAGTCGACGAGGATCTCGGTCGGTCGAGTCTTCTGCACACGTGACGTGAACGTCTCGCGCAAGCCCTTAAAGCCGACGATCATGTCCGCGAGCGTTTCCGTCTCACTGTTCGAACGGACGCGCATCGCACTGACCCATGGCAGAAACTCGGCGTAGCGGCCGACATCGGCGACCAGATCGAACATCTGTTCGGGTGTATAGGGTAGATGGCGTGTTTCGGAATGCTTGGGCATCAGATCCGTGCGACCCCGAGCTTGGCATCACGCGCCGCCCGAAGCTGCGCGAAGTCGTCCCCAGCATGGTAGCTCGACCGCGTCAGTGGCGACGATGCAACAAGCATGAATCCCTTGGCCCGGGCGATCGACGCATAGGCATCGAAGGCCTTGGGCGTGACGAACTCGGCCACCTTGGCATGGCGTGGCGTGGGCTGAAGATACTGGCCCATCGTCAGGAAATCGATGTCCGCGCAGCGCATGTCGTCCATGACCTGGTGGATCTCGAGGCGCTCTTCGCCCAGCCCAAGCATCACGCCCGACTTGGTGAAAATCGACGGGTCGTGGCGTTTCACGCTCTCGAGCAAGCGCAACGAGGCATAATAGCGCGCGCCAGGCCGGATCGTCGGGTACAGGCGAGGAACTGTCTCGAGGTTGTGGTTGTAGACATCGGGGCGCGCCTCGACGATCGACTCGATCGCGGCCTGCGCCTTGTTGCGGAAATCGGGCGTCAGGATTTCGATCGTCGTAGTGGGATTCGACGCGCGGATTGCCTGGATGACCTTCACAAACTGCGAAGCGCCGCCATCGGGAAGGTCGTCGCGGTCGACCGATGTGATGACGATGTGGTTCAGCCCCATCTGCGCCGCGGCATCGGCGACATTCTGTGGCTCCATCCGGTCGACCGCGCGGGGCATGCCGGTCTTCACGTTGCAGAAGGCGCAGGCGCGGGTGCAGGTATCGCCGAGGATCATGACCGTTGCATGCTTCTTCGACCAGCATTCGCCGATATTCGGGCATGCGGCCTCTTCACAGACCGTCGTCAGGCTTTTCGAGCGCATCAGTTCGCGGGTCTTGGCGAAGCCGGCGGATGTCGGGGCCTTGACGCGGATCCAGTCGGGCTTTCGAGCGCGCGGCGCGGCGAGCGGGGTCATCTCGTTCATGGCAGGCAGATAGCGATCCCGGCTATATGAAACAACACACATGCGGTTCTTCGCCCGATATCACGGGTATCCTGCGAAGCCGGCAAGAACGCCCCCGCGCCGGCGCATATGCGGAGCGGGCGCACTTACCACGTCGTACCGCACCGACCGGCTCAGCGGAACCGTTCCAGATCCGTCGCAGCCGATACCGCGACGGCATATCGATCGGACAGATACCGTTCGAACCGTTGATGCGCATCGCACGTGAGCTGAAACGCCGCACCCCCCGCTCGCCCGTCGCCGGCAGCCTCGAACTCGATCAGCCCCTGAACCTCGAGCGCGCGAATCCAGCGGGTCAGTGTGGCGTGTCCGACCCCGAGCATCGGTTCAAGGTCGGTCGGCGTCAGGAGAACGCCCTCGGCCTCGCTGACATAGGCCGCAAGCAGGATGTCCCACGCGCTGTCGGCAAACAACGACGGGCAGAATATTGCCCCGCGCGCGCGCCGGGCATCCAGCGTCAGCTGGGCCGTCTTCAACAAGGCTTCGGGTTTGACCTCGCCGGACCCAGGCATGGTTTCCTCGAAGATCATCGTCACGCAGACCTCGGTCCCTGGCGGCGCGATCGATAAATGGCCCTGCACCCAGAGATGCGACGAGTCGGTTCTGACCAGCCTTTTGGTAGTGCTGATCGGGGATCCGGTATGCACCACGCGACGCATCAGTCGCCGGCAGCGCTCGCGGTCGGCAGGCGCGGTGAAATCGAGCATGTTGCTGCCAAGCAAAATGGCGGCTGTCGCATTGAGCGTGTGGCAGAACGTCGCGTCCACCTCGACAATCGCCCCTGAGGTGTCGACACCTATTCGACCGCGTTCCGTCATGACCTACGCCCACTGAATGGCCGTCCGCTACTCGGACACGCCCATTATCTTAGGGCAAGCCTAACCATCATCGGAAGCTGTTCACGCTAACATAAGTTGTTCGGAAGGCGTTAGAATTTCGACCAAAATGGATATAGCTGCAGAGGACCGCGACCAAAAGCGGGGTTGCGCTTTGCGACGATTAAAGCTTGAGGGCCTTTTTCGCGACCTTGAGGACGGCGGGATCAAGCGGCGGGGGCACCATCGCGACTCCGCCCTCCAGGCGATCTGCGACGACGGTCAGCGCAGCGATCCGTGCCGCCTTCTTGTCGTTCCCGTCGATGACGATCCACGGCGCGGCCGCGGTGTCCGTGCGTGCGAACATCTCATGCATCGCGGCGAGATAGTCCTCGCGTCGCGACCGGTTGTGATAGTCGTCGAGACCGGTTTTCCAGTGCTTCCAAGGGTCGCGCAGCCGCGCCTCCAGCCGCCGGTCCTGTTCCGCTTGGGTGATATGGACGAAGATCTTGATCAGCGTGGTGTCGTTCTCGATCAGTCCCGCTTCGAAGGCATTGATCGCGTCATAGCCGCGCTCCCATTCGCGGCGCGTGGCGAATTCCTCGACCCGCTCGACCAGTACCCTGCCGTACCAGCTCCGATCGAAGACGGCGATGTTCCCGTCCGCCGGCAACCGTTTCCAGAAGCGCCAGAGAAAGTGATGTGCCTTCTCGTCGGCGCTCGGGGCGGCGATCGGCCAGACGCGGTAAGTACGGGGATCCCACTCGGCCGACAACCGCTGGATGATACCGCCCTTCCCCGCCGCATCCCACCCTTCGAACATCACCACAGCGGGGCGCTTGTTGACGATATGCGCGACCTGGATGTGCTCAAGCCTCTTCTGAAGCTTTGCCAAGTCGCGCTTGTATTTGCCGTCATAGGCGTCGCCGGCTTCATAATGGGCAAGATCGATGGGCATAAGCAAACTCCAGAAGATCAGGCGGCCACTAGGGGCGGGACGGAAAGGACCGAGGCGGCCGAGCCGCCTCGGCGTCAGCCAGCGGCGGGCGTCACCGTCTTGGCCGGGTCCTTCGGCCCATCGACGGTGAGCTTGATGTTGAGCTCCTTCAGCTGGCGCGGGCTGACCGGGCTCGGTGCGCCCATCATCAGGTCCTCGGCCTTCTGGTTCATCGGGAACAGCACGACCTCGCGGATGTTCGGCTCGCCCGCGAGCAGCATGACCATCCGGTCGATGCCGGGTGCCGAGCCGCCATGCGGCGGTGCGCCGACCTTGAACGCGTTGATCATGCCGGCAAAGTTCGTGTCGACATCGGCCTGCGTGTAGCCGGCGATCTCGAACGCCTTGTACATGATCTCAGGCCGGTGGTTCCGGATCGCACCCGACGACAGTTCGACGCCGTTGCAGACGATGTCGTACTGGTACGCCAGGATATCGAGCGGATCCTTGTTCTCCAACGCGTCCATCTCGCCCTGCGGCATCGAGAACGGGTTGTGGCTGAAGTCGACCTTCTTGGCGTCCTCGTCATATTCGAACATCGGGAAGTCGACGATCCAGCAGAACTCAAACCGGTTCTCGTCGATCAGGCCGAGATCCGCACCTATGCGCGCGCGGGCTGCGCCGGCGAGCTTGGCGGCGGGGAGTTCCTTGCCGGCGGCGAAGAAGATGCCGTCGTTCGGCCCGAGGCCCATCTCCGCGATCAGCTTGCGCGTCGCTTCCTCGCCGTGATTCTTGGCGATCGGGCCGCCAAGTTCGCCGTTCTTCTGCGTGATGTAGCCGAGCCCCGCATGCCCTTCGGCGCGCGCCCAGTCGTTCATGTCGGTGAAGAACTTGCGGCTCTTCTCGGCGGTGTTCGGCGCAGGGATTGCGCGAACCACGTCACCCCCGGCGACGATGCCCGCGAACAGGCCGAAGCCCGAGTCAACGAAGTGGTGGCCGACGTCGTGGATCAGGATCGGGTTGCGCAGATCGGGCTTGTCGCTGCCGTATTTCAGCATCGATTCGCGGTAGGGAATGCGCTTGAACGGCAGGGCGGAGACCTGGCGTCCCTTGCCCTGCCAATCGGCGAACTCCTCGAACACGCCGTGCAGCACGGGCTCGATCGCGTTGAACACGTCGTCCTGCGTGACGAAGCTCATCTCGAAATCGAGCTGGTAGAATTCGCCCGGCGAACGATCGGCGCGCGCGTCCTCGTCGCGGAAGCAGGGGGCGATCTGGAAATAGCGATCGAAGCCCGCGACCATCAGCAGCTGCTTGAACATCTGCGGTGCCTGCGGCAGCGCGTAGAACTTGCCCGGATGCACGCGGCTCGGCACCAGATAGTCACGCGCGCCCTCTGGCGACGACGCCGTCAGGATCGGCGTCTGGAATTCGGTGAAGCCCTGATCGTTCATGCGGTTGCGCAGCGAGGTGATGACCTTCGAACGCAGCATGATGTTCGCGTGCAGCCGCTCGCGCCGCAGGTCGAGATAGCGATAGCGCAGGCGGATATCCTCGGGATACTCGGCCTCGCCAGCGACCGGCATCGGCAGCTCGCCTGCCATCGACTGGACGGTCGCGGCGGTCGCGCGGACCTCGATCCCGCCGGTCGGCAGGTTCGGATTTACCGCTTCGGGCGCGCGTGCGGTCACCTTGCCGGTGATCGTGACGACGCTCTCGCTCTTCAGGCCCTCGATGACCTTGAAGACGGGGCCGCTGACGTCGGTGACGATCTGCGTGATGCCGTAATGATCGCGCAGATCGATGAAGACCAGGTCACCATGATCGCGCTTCTTGTGGACCCAGCCCGAGACGCGGACCTCCTCGCCGACCTGTTCGGGGCGGAGGGCGGCGCAGTTATGGGTGCGATAGGCGTGCATGTGTCTCGTCTCTCATACGTCGTCCCTGCGTTTGCGGGGATCTCGTGCAGCAAGGGTGCGCCCTGCGACGGGAGATCCCAGCGTTTGCTGGGATGACGGGAATTGGATGGCCCGCGCTTCCCTTCCCTACCGGCCTTTGTCAAGGCGCCCCTTTGTCAACATGGGGGAGCCTCGCTATGGACGAGCGATGCATATCCACCCGCTTATCTCCGACAGTGCCACGCTCGCCAATCTGTGCGCGCGCCTGGCCGACGCCGACTATGTGTGCGTCGACACCGAATTCATGCGCGAGAGCACCTATTACCCGGAGCTTTGCCTGATCCAGATCGCCGACGACAAGGAAGCCGCGGCGATCGACCCGATGGCGCCGGGGATCGACCTGAAGCCGCTGCTCGATCTGCTCGTCGAGAATCACGACGTGCTGAAGGTCGTCCATGCCGGCGGGCAGGATATCGAGATCGTCTATAACCTCACGGGCAAGACCCCCTTCCCGCTGTTCGACACGCAGGTCGCGGCGATGGCGCTCGGCCAGGGCGAACAGATCGGCTATTCAAACTTGGTCGACAGCTGGCTCGGCATCGCGGTCGACAAGGGCGCGCGGTTCACCGACTGGGCGCGGCGCCCGCTGGATGCGCGCCAGATCGAATATGCGATCGGCGACGTCACGCATCTGTCGAAGATCTTCCCCAAGATGCTCGAGCGGCTGCGCAAGACCGGGCGCGGCGTGTGGCTTGACCAGGAGATGGAGCGGCTCGGCGATATCGCCAATTACGCGAACGATCCCGACCTGGCCTGGAAGCGCGTTCGGATCTCTGGGCGCAAGCCCGACGTGCTCGGCCGGTTGAAGGCCTTGGCGCGGTGGCGTGAACTCGAGGCGCAGGCGAAGGATCTGCCGCGCGGGCGGATCGTCAAGGACGAGACGCTTGGTGACATGGCAGGGCACCCGCCGCGGAAACAGTCCGACCTTGCCCGCGTCCGGGGGCTTTCGGCCACCTGGGCTGGCAACGATATCGGGGCGCGACTGATGCTCGCGATCGAGCAGGCACAGCCGCTCGGCGACGATGAGCTGCCGCCCCGCGACGATCGCAAGCCGGGTCTTGGCAAGGAGGGCTCGCTGGTCGCGGATCTGCTCAAACTCCTTCTCAAAATCCGCTCGCGAGATATTGATGTAGCGTCGAAACTTCTTGCGAGGACCGACGAGCTCGAGGCGCTGGCCGCGGGCGTGCGGACGGGCTTGCCGATGCTGGAGGGGTGGCGGTTCGACCAGTTCGGCCGCGACGCGCTGGACCTGGTCGAGGGCCGGCTGGCCTTTGCGGTGATCAACGGAAAGTTGAAAATGACCCGTACGGAGGACGCGGCATGAAGCGGGCGCTGCTTGCGGTCGTGCTTGCTTCGGCGGGGTGCATGCCGGTCGAGATGCGCGACGGCGCACCCGATGTTGCGACGCCAACCCCGCCCGGTGCAGCGTGCAAGATTGAGGCACTGGGCGATCTGGTTGGGAAGCGGGCAAGCGATGCGCGCGCGGATGTGATGCTGGCCCGATCGGGCGCGCGTACGCTGCGGTGGATCGCGCCGAACGACGTGGTGACGATGGACTTCCGGAACGATCGCCTGAATGTCTATGTCGACGGCGCGAGCAGGATCGAGCGTTTCACCTGCGCCTGACCCTGATTGCGCGTTCGTCTCCGGTCAAGCGATCGCGAGCACCGGCTTCCGGCCGATGGCCGCGGCTAGCGCCGCGTGCCGCCGCTCAACAGCTTCCCCGTAGAGTCCCCGATCTGCGAGCAGCAGCGTAAGCGTCAGCGATACGCCGTCATCGGTGATGCGCGAGCGTTTGAGCGGTCCGGCAAGCCCGCCGCTCATTCGCTGCCCGAGACGCATCGCAAGTCCCCAGGCCGTTGCGCTCTGGATCTCTGTGGGTGTCGCCAGGCGCTCCACGGGATCCGCGGCGGCCAGGTCACCGCCAAGGCTGGTATACAGGGCCTGGGCGAGCATACCGCGACCCGGTGCGTCGATCGCGACCCAATTGCCGTGCAACGCGACTTCGACCCCGCGCTCGGCGCGAAATTCCGGATTGGCGCGCCAACCCACGTCGGCGAGGAGGCAGGCGGTGTGGCGTAAGCGCGCCACCGCAGGGGGTTCGGTAACGAACAACGGCGCGATCCAGCGATCGAGCAGATCGCCATGTTCGGGAAAGCGGCCGAGCAGGCGCCCCTCCTCGCGTGCGGCTTCGATCAGGGGGTCGAGTGCCCGCGCCGCCGGTTTGAGGTCGCCGTAGAGCAGCCCTTCGCGAAGGCCATAGGCGGAGACGATCGTCGTCTTGCTACCAAGCTGGCGCATGAGAATGCCGAGCAACGCGGCGGCATCCCCAAGCGTCGCGATCCGGCCGGACGACAGGCCCGGAATGGCTTTCAGGCGTGGCTTGGACAATTGCGGGATGGTGCGACTGAGGCGCGTGACGGTCGCTGCGGTCATCGAATATTGATGGATGATCGGCAGCGGATAGTCCGACAACTCCATATCGAGCCGCGCCAGCGCGCGCCATGACCCGCCGACGAGATACAGGGGCAGTCCCTGCCCGCGTGCGGCCCAGCCGGCGTCGCGTACGAGCCGCGCGACATGGCGCTCGAGCACCTTGCCGCGTTTCGCCCGCATCGGTCCGATACGCAGCACGCCGAGGGGGAACGAGACGCTGTCCTCGATCTTGCCACGGCGGACGCGTACGAGCTCAAGGCTGCCGCCGCCGAGATCGCCGACGATGCCATCCGCCTCAGGGATCGCAGACAGCACGCCATAGCCCGCAGCGCTCGCCTCCTGTCCGCCCGACAACGTCTCAACCTTGAGCCCCAACTCCTCTGCCGCGGCGATGAGGTCACCACCGTTCCGGGCATCGCGAACTGCTGCCGTGGCAACCGTCCGCAGCGTCGAACACTCCATCTCACGCGCAACCGCGGCAAACCGCGCAAGCGCCACCTTAGCCGTCTTGAGTGCTGACTTTTCGATCGTGCCCGTCGCCGCCAATCCGCGGCCGAGGCCCGCCAGCACCTTCTCGTTGAACCGGATCGCCGGCAGTCTGGGCGGCCCCTGATAGACGACGAGCCGGATCGAGTTCGATCCAATGTCGATGATCCCGGTGCGCGGATGGTCGTCGACCTCAACCTTTGGCGTCGCGGTGCCGAACAGGAGGTTGGTAACGCTCATCGCTGTCGACGGAGCGAAAGCGTCGGCACGGTTGCGCTCGTGGCAAGCGATGCACCACGGCCGGAAAGAGACGGATTGGTCATAAAATACCGATGCAGGTTGAACGGACGATCGCCGGGATCGACGCGCGAATAATCGCCGTCGGGTCCTAGCTCCCAGCTTTGTTCGTTGTCGATGAGATTGGCGACCATCACCTGGTCGAGGATCTGGTCGTGCACCGTCGGGTTGAGGATCGGCAGCATGTATTCGACGCGCCGATCGAAATTACGCGGCATCCAGTCGGCGGACGAGATGAACAGCTTTGCACCGTCATTCGGTAACGCCTTCCCGTTTCCGAAAGCCCAGATACGGCTGTGTTCGAGAAACCGGCCGATCACCGATTTGACGCGGATCGTTTCGGACAGGCCGGGCACACCCGGTCGGAGACAGCAGATACCGCGGATGATGAGGTCGATTTCGACCCCAGCCCCGCTCGCCTCGTACAGCTTCTCGATCACCGCAGGGTCGACCAACGAGTTCATCTTCGCCCAGACCCCTGCCGGTCGCCCCGCGCGGGCATTGGCGATCTCGACGTCGATCAGGGTCATCAGATTCTTCCGGAGGTCGCGCGGGCTCAGGCTGACGCGGGCCATGTCCGTCGGTTCGACATAGCCGGTGATGTAGTTGAACATCTGCGCAGCATCACGCCCGACCGCCGCGTCGGCGGTAAAGAAGCTGAGGTCAGTGTAGATCTTGGCTGTGACGGGGTGATAATTGCCGGTACCGAAATGGCAGTAGGTCCGGAACGCCTGCCCCTCTCGGCGGACGACCAGGGAGACCTTTGCATGGGTCTTCCAGTCGATGAATCCATAGACGACCTGCACCCCTGCGCGTTCCAGCGCGGAGGCCCAGACCATGTTCTGCTCCTCATCGAACCGTGCCTTGAGTTCGACCACCGCGGTGACTGATTTGCCCGCCTCGGCCGCGGTGATCAGCGCATTGATGACCGCGGGTTGCTTGCCGGCGCGGTAGAGCGTCTGCTTGATGGCGACGACATCGGGATCATTCGCCGCCTGCTTCAGGAAGGCCAGCACCACCTCGAACGTCTCATAGGGGTGGTGGACGACGATGTCCTTGGCCTTGATCGCTGCGAAGCAATCACCGCCAAATTCACGGATTCGCTCCGGAAAGCGCGGCGTGAAGGGCGGGAATTTCAAATCGGGGCGATCCTCCTCGACCAGTCCGTCGAGATCGACGATGCCCAGCAGATTGCCGCTTTCGGTGATGATCGCCTCGGCCCCGCCCAGTTCATCTTTGAGCACGGCTGCCAGCACGTCCGGTATCCCGGTTTCCAGCTCGAGCCGGATTACCCGGCCCCGGCGGCGGCGTTTGATCGCGTTGGCAAAGTAGCGGACAAGGTCCTCCGCCTCCTCCTCGATCTCCATGTCGCTGTCGCGCAGGACGCGGAAGCTCGCGGCGGCAAGCACCTCATAGCCCGGGAACAGCACCGGCGCGAACCGCTTGAGGAGCGTCTCGATCGCGACGTAGCGCGCGGGCTCGCCAGGCAACCGCACGAAGCGCGTCATGGTGTGCGGCAACATGACCAGTTCGCGGACCGGCTCGTTGTCCGACCGGCGGACGAGGTCGAAGATTACCGACAGGCCGCGGTTCGGAATGAACGGGAACGGATGGGCGGGGTCGAGCGCCTGCGGGGTCAGAATCGGAAAGATCTGCTCACGAAAATGCGTTTCGAGCCAGTCATCGGCTTCGCCCTCGACGGCATCGCGGCGCAGGACAAACAGCCCCGCTTCGTCGAGCAGCACACGAAGATCACCCCAGACCGCCTGCTGGCTCTCCATCAGCGCGTCCGCTTCGCGGATGATCGCGGTCAGCTGCTGCCCGGCGGTCAAGCCGTCGGCCGAGCGACGATCGACGTCCTGCGTCTGCTGACCCTTCAGTCCGGCGACACGGACCATGAAGAACTCGTCGAGATTGGATCCCGAAATCGAGAGAAACCTAAGCCGTTCGAGCAACGGATGCGCCGGATTGCACGCCTCTTCGATCACGCGCCGATTGAACGCGAGCCAGGAAAGCTCACGGTTGAAAAATCGGTCGTTCGGCTGAGCGCCGATGGGATCGTCGTCGTCTTCCGCTTGGCGGACGATATGCGCTGGACGGTTCATCGGTCCTCTAGGGGCTTAAGGTGACGTGAAAAGCGGCAGATCAAGGGCAAGTTGCGGCCGTAGGATCAGGCCAGCCTCGGTCAGGGTGGTTCGTGCAAGATTAATGGACAAGCGCTTGCGGCGTTCCATCGTTTCCTGATCCAGCGCATCGACGGTTCGCGTGACGGTAATATGACTACGCTCGATTCGCGACGCGAGCCAGTCGATGAGATCGGGCCGTGCATCGACGTTGCGGCGCTCGAACAGATGCGCAAGCAACAGGCGCATGAGCTCGTCGTCGGGTGCACCGATCGCCGCGATCGGGCTCGCAGCAAGGCGCGATCGCAGGTCAGGAAGCTTGACCTTCCATTCGGGCGGTGCCGCGTCAGCGACAATGAGCAACGGTTTTTGCTCTTCCTGGGCCTGGTTCCAGGCGTGGAATAGCTGTGCCTCGGGTACGCGTTCTGCGTCGTCGATGATCGTCCCGCCACTCTTGGCCGCGAAGATCCGTGCGAGCAGGCTGCGGCCAGACTTTCGCGGACCGGTCAGGATGGCGGTCATCACCGGCCAGGTCGCCCAATGCTCCAGCGTCTGCGCCGCACGGACATTTGAAGGAGTTACGAGGAAGGCGTCGTCACGGGGATCCGCCGGCCAACCGAGCGGCAGCGCAATTTGAGTCATTCGATCCGCGCTCACCCTGTCGTCGCATTGTCCGCAGGCAAGTCCGGCGGAAGAAGTTGTGCGGTGCGGCGGATCCGAATGGTCTGGCCCGAACCGAACACCTGATAGCCGCGCGCTTCGAGCGCCGCCTTGAGCGCTGCCGGATCGCCATCATAGGCAACACGCATCAGTGACACGCCGCCGAGTGCGAGGCTGGTCGTCGCGGCCGACCGGACGCCGGGAATCGCCCGCAGCGCCGCCTCCGTCGAGGTAACGGCCGCCGCTGCGGGCGTATCGAACTGAACGGTGATCGAGAGGCCGGTGCCCCCCGTCAGGACGGCCGTATTGGCGTCGGCCGTTTCATCGCCCGGGACGGTCTCAGTCGCAATGGGATCGGGCGCAGGCGGCGGCGAAAGGCTGTAGTCGACCCGCAGCGTGCCGTTCCGCCGCGCCTGCTGGTACAGGTCATCGATCCGCTTGACGCCGGTGTCCATGAGCTGCGGCAGCCCGTCGGGGGTCCCGACCCGCAGCGTGAAACGGCCGATCAGCGCGTTGTCGGGGCCATGACGTGCTTCGAACACCCCGATCACCGGGCCACCCGGCGATTGGCGATATAGCGTGACGACCGGAACGAGAATGTCGCTGGCGCCATATTGATCGATGATCGTCCGCCACCAGCCGCGGCCGGGCCGCTGCGTCTGGCCGACGTTCAACAGTAGCGGGTCGGGGCCCGACCCCGACGGGCGGACATAGTCGATGCTGCTGTTACCCGTCCGATAGCGTGCCCAGGCCTGCTGCCATTCCGTCCGCTGCTCGAAGACCTGCCCGACACCGCCCGACCATTGGACCGGTATGACGAGCATCGGTTGCGACCGATCCGAATAAGTCGAGATACCCAGGAGCGATCCCGCCCGAGTCCGATCGAACAGAACGCCGAGCTTGGCGACGTAACGCTGCGGCCCGATCTGTTCGTTCTCGACGACGATACCCGAAACCAGCGAATCGAGCGTGCCGTCGGACACCAGCGCGCCGCCCCCGCCCAGCCGATTCGACAACTGCACCCAGGCCTTGCGCTGCGCCAGTCGCCAGCCGCCATAGCGGGCAGCGTCGGCGGACGGGCCCGCGACGTCGACGATGACGCCGCTGACCTCGTACGCACTCCCGCTATCGACGGGCGCTGCGCCGCGGCTGCCGCCCTCGATCTGTGCGAGCACGGCCCCGCCGCCAAGCAGGAGCGCGGCGCCGGCAAGCGCGATGGGAAGGGCACGGATACGCATCACGCGGGCCTTTTGGCGAAGCAGACGTGGAAATCCAAGCGCGATGTGGCTAGCAGCACCGATCATGACCGATACGCCAGACACCGCCACGCCCTATACCTATGCTCAAGCGGGGGTTTCGATCGCCGCCGGCAACGCGCTGGTGCGCGCGATTGCACCGCTTGCCCGCTCGACGCGACGACCCGGTGCCGATGCCGATCTCGGCGGCTTTGGTGGCCTGTTCGACCTGAAGGCGGCGGGCTTCGTCGACCCTTTGCTGGTCGCGGCGAACGATGGCGTGGGCACCAAGCTGAAGCTCGCGATCGAATGGAACCGACATGACGGCGTTGGCATCGATCTCGTTGCGATGTGCGTGAACGACCTAATCGTTCAGGGCGCAGAGCCGCTGTTTTTCCTCGATTATTATGCAAGCGGCAAGCTCGACGCCGCGGTGGCGGAGCGCGTAGTCGCGTCGATCGCAGAGGGTTGCAAGACGGCCGGTTGTGCGCTGATCGGCGGCGAAACCGCGGAGATGCCGGGCATGTACGCGGACGGCGACTATGATCTCGCCGGCTTCTGCGTCGGCGCGGTCGAGCGGACCAACATGCTGACCGGCCGCGATATCGCGGCGGGCGATGTGATGCTCGGACTGGCGTCGTCGGGCGTGCATTCGAACGGCTTCTCGCTGGTCCGCCGTCTCGCCAGCGACCGCGGGTGGAAACTCGACCGGCCGGCGCTGTTCGATCAGGACAAGCTGCTGATCGACCATCTGATGGCACCGACTCGGATATACGTCGCCGGCCTGCTGCCGCTCCTGCGCGAACGCCGCATCAAGGGCCTCGCGCATATCACGGGCGGTGGGTTGCTCGAAAACATTCCACGGGTTCTGCCACAAGGCGTTCACGCGACCGTCGATGCGGATGCCTGGGAGCAGTCCCGGCTCATGGCGTTCCTTCAGGCGCAGGGTGCTATCGAACCGGAGGAGATGGCACGGACCTTCAATTGCGGCGTCGGCATGGTCGCTATCGTCGACGCTAACGATGTGACAATGATCACCGCTGCGCTGGAAGCCGCGGGCGAGACGGTATTCCCGATCGGGCGGATCGAGGCGGGGACACATGGCTGCACCGTGCGCGGTTCGGCGGGCACATGGAGCGCGCGCGCCGACTGGACCGCGACTCATGGCTGACAGAACGCGCGTCGGCGTGCTCCTATCGGGGCGCGGATCGAACATGATCGCGCTGGTTGAGGCGTCGCGCGCTGCGAACTGCCCTTATGAGGTGGTGCTCGTCGCGTCCGACAAGCCGGAGGCGGCCGGCATCGCATGGGCAAAGGCCGAGGGGATAGCGACATTTGCGCTGTCTCCCCGCGGGTTGGGTAAACCGGCCTTTGAGGCGGCGATCGATCGGGCGCTCCGGGACGCCGCGGTCGATGTCATCGCGCTGGCCGGCTATATGCGGCTGCTCTCCGACGGACTCGTCGCCGCATGGCGCGATCGGATCGTCAATATCCATCCCTCGTTGCTCCCCAAATATAAGGGGCTCGATACGCATGCGAGGGCGATCGCGGCGGGCGATGCCACCGGAGGATGCTCGGTCCATCTGGTTACCGAGGAACTCGATGGCGGCGTCGTGCTGGGCCAGGCCGAAGTCCCGATTCTGCCAGCCGACGACGCGGACGCGCTGGCGAGTCGCGTGCTGGCCGCGGAACATGCGCTATACCCCAGAACGCTCGCCGAGTTCGTGACACGATGAACGCCCTGTCGAAAGCAGACGTCTGATGAGCCGCGAAACACCAACCGAACGGCGTGAAGCCGCCGAAACGCGTCGCCGCTGGGTGACGCTGGCAGAGGTCCTCGCGGTCGCTGGCGTGCTCATCGCGGCACTCACGCTGTGGAGCAACTGGTCCGAACGCAACGCGGACAAGGCCGAGAAGGCGAGCGCACTTGCCAGCGAACAGCGCGAAAGCCGGCGTTTCGAAATCCGAGCCGTCGCGGCGGAGAATGGCGATTCGCTGATGTTGCTGCGCGACGAGAGGCACGACATCCAGACGGCGACGATCGCGTTCCCCTCGGCGCTGAGCGTCGAGCGCAAGGATGCCCTGACGGATCAGATCCAACGCGACTGGTTCGAAAAGGCCTTGCTGAAAGCCACCGACGGCGGCGCGGACGATCAGGCCGGGCGGCTGCCGGTCCTCATTGCCGTCACCTATACCGACGGCGATGTCTCGGGTTCGGCAAGCGGCATCTACGACGTGATCTGGCGCACGAAAGCCGGTGTGTTTCCGTTCGGCCGATCGCTGAAACTGGAGGGCTTGAAGCTCAGGCAACGTGGCGGCGATCAGGCTAGGCTAGACGCGTTATGGACACGCCAACAACGCTAACGAGGCACCTTACCCCTGCGACCGTCAGATTTCACGGGCGTAGACCGGATCGGTATACGGCGTCGTCCCGATCCTGAAGGGCCGGGTGCCGATCACGGAGAATTGCTGGCGTTCGTAAAAGGCGCGGGCGCGGGCGTTCAAGCCCCACACACCCAACAACACACGGGCGTAATCGCGCTCGGCCGCGTCAGCGAGCGCCCGGTCCATCAACGCGGCACCGAGACCTGATCCCTGCGCCTGCTTCATGAGGTAGATGCGGCGCAGTTCGATATCGCGAGGGCCGGTGTCGATAGGAAATGCAGGCTTCGTAAGTACGGAATAGCCGATCGGGGCATGGCCCGGCTCATATTCGGCGAGCGTCACGATCGTTGCCGGATCATCGAGCCATGCCTCGAAGACCGCGACGCTGTTGTTCCGCGTACAATGATCGACGATGTCGACGCCCGCAAATGCTGTTGCGTAGGCGTCAAGAAACGAGGCGGCTCCGACGAGCGAGAGGGCGGGCGCATCGCCCACCGTCGCGCGTCGCAGCCGCCAGAGCATCAGCCGACGATTTCTTCGGGCTTGAAGAAATAGGCGATCTCGATCTCCGCATTCTCGTCCGAATCCGAACCGTGAACGCTATTGGCTTCGATCGACTCAGCGAGTTCCTTGCGGATCGTGCCGGGCTCGGCGTTTGCCGGGTTGGTCGCGCCCATGATGTCGCGGTTGCGCTGCATCGCGTTCTCACCCTCGAGAACCTGAACGACGACGGGGCCCGAGATCATGAACGAGACGAGCTCACCGAAGAAGGGGCGCTCCTTGTGCACCGCGTAGAAGCCTTCGGCCTGCTCACGGGTCATCTGGATGCGCTTCGACGCGACGACGCGCAGGCCGGCTTCCTCGAGCATCTTGGTGACCGCACCGGTCAGGTTGCGGCGGGTGGCATCGGGCTTGATGATCGAAAAGGTACGGTTCGCGGCCATGATGGTCACGGGCTCCTGTGTTGGCGGGAATTGGATGCGCGGCGCTTAGGCGCGGATCGGCCCCAAAGCAACGCCTATGCCGTCCAATTTCAGGCAGCTTGCTCCCAGCGGCCGGCATCGTTCTGTTTCCAGTACCGGCGCTCGACACCGTCGCGATCGCCTAGCGCCTTCCATGCCAGCCGCGCCTCGCGAATCGCCTCTTCGTCAAAAACATGGAACACCCGCTCGAAATCGAGCGCCGCGTCCCGCCAGTGACCATCGACGATCGCAACATTGCGCGCGGCGTTGGCCGTCGTCACGTCGCTGGCAATCAGGACGGGCTGTGCCGCGTCGTCACCTGCGCCGATATGCGCATGGGGCAGGAAGCTCTCCGGCGCATAGGACCAGAGGAGCCGATCGAGGGCGACACGCTGCGCCTCGGGTTCGGCGACAATCAAAAGGCGACCGCCGGTCTGCACGACGCGCTCGGCGATTCGCGGAAGGACGCGGTCGAGCGGGGTGGTCAGGTGGTAGAAATCGACCTGCATTATGCTCATTCCCCGAGTTCAGACTGCCGCCCAAGTGCCCCCCGTCATCCCGACCGCTGCCGGGATGACGGGATAGGTGACGTTCAGCCTTCGAAATTGTCGGCAACGAACCGGTCGAGCAGGCGCACGCCATAGCCGGTCGCGCCCTTGTCGTGGTGGGTTCCCGGCTTGTCCGACCAGACCATGCCCGCGATGTCGAGATGTGCCCATTTCACGCCTTCGTCGACGAAGCGCTTGATGAACTGCGCCGCAGTGATCGACCCTGCGCCGCGCGGGCCGACATTCTTCATGTCCGCGATCGGCGAGTCGATCAGCTTGTCGTAGGCCGGCGACAGCGGGAAACGCCACAGCGTGTCGCCGCTGGCCGTACCAGCCGCAAGCAATTGGTCCGCCAGCGCGTCGTCATTGGCGAAGATGCCGCCATTCTCGGTGCCAAGCGCGACAATCATCGCACCCGTCAGCGTCGCGAGATCGACGATAGTCGCAGGCTGATGCGTCTTCTGCACCCAGGTTACGCAGTCGCAAAGCACGAGCCGTCCCTCGGCATCGGTGTTCAGGACTTCGATCGTCTGGCCCGACATCGACGTGATGACGTCGCTTGGTCGCAGCGCCGCGCCATCGGGCATGTTCTCGACCAATCCCATCACGCCGACCACATTGACCTTCGCCTTGCGGGCCGCCAGCGCCTTCAGGGCGCCGGCGACGGCCCCTGCCCCGCCCATGTCCCACTTCATGTCTTCCATGCCTGCGCCCGGCTTGATTGAGATACCACCCGAATCGAACGTCACGCCCTTGCCGACAAGGGCAAGCGTCGGGACGTCGGCGGCGGCCCCGTTCCATTTCAGCGCCAGCAGGCGGGCCTCGCGTCGCGAGCCCTGGCTGACGCTCAGCAGCGAACCCATGCCGAGTTCCGCCATCTGCGCTTCGTCGAGGACGGTGATTTCGAGCCCCAGCCCTTCGACGTCCTTCGTCACCTTCTCGACAAAGCTCTCGGGATAGAGAATGTTCGGCGGCGACGTGACGAGCCACCGCGTCAGATCCATGCCACCACTCACCGCGGCCTGCTCAGCCCATGCCGCGTCGGTGCCTTCGGGGGCACCGGCGATCGTGAATGTCGTCAAGCTGGGCTTCGACGTCTCGGCAAGCTTGGTGCGATACGTGTCGTAACGCCATGCGCGCTGCAGGCCCGCTGCGGCGAACCGGGCGGCAGCCGCAGCACTCGGGGGCGTCGAGGCGGCACCCAGGTCGATCGTTACAGCAATGGCGCCTGACGTCAGCAGGCGCGCGGTGACCGCACCGCCCGCTTTCCCCCAATCCGCATCGCTGCCTGCACCGACGCCAACGAACAGGAGGTGGCGTACCGTGTCCGCGACCGGAACGAAGACCTCGATGATCGCCCCCGCTTCGCCGGTGAAGCGGGCAGCGGCCGCGGCCTGCGTCGCTACCGCCTCGACGCTATCCCCGATCGCGGTCCATCGCGTCTTGGACAGTCCGTCCTTGGCAACGGGCACGGCGAGAATGGCCGCATCGGGCTTGGCGACGGGGGTGAAATCGATCTGCATGGGGACCTCGAAAAACATTGAATAAACTGGGCTAGATGCCCCTAAGCTGATGCTGCGGAGGCGGCAAAGCAAGGTCGCGGCCGATCAAGCCTGTGGATAGCGGTGATCCGACGCACGGCGATTGCAGCAACGCGCGGACGATGCGATAGGCGGCGCGGTATGGCGGCGCCCGGCCGCAGTTCCAAAAGGGGTTGGTTCGGATCGTGTTGCGTATCGACCTTATGGCGGGTTGCGCCCTGTCGCTCGCCTTGCTCGCATCGGGACTGCTTCCAGCGTCCGCGCGCGCGCAGGATCTCCAGGCGCGTCCGGCTGCGCCGCCCCTACCGGAAACGCCGACATCGTCGACCCCAACGGACCCGGATCAGGTGCAGTTCAGCGCCAGCGGTCTCGAATATGACACCGACGCCGACATCGTCACGGCAACTGGCGAAGTCCGCATGTTCCGCCAGGGCGATCGGCTGCGCGCCGACAAGGTGGTGTGGAACCGCAAGACCGGCAAGGTCCTCGCGACGGGCAATATCGCGGTCACCAACCCCCAGGGCGACATTGCCTATGGCGACTCGATCGAATTGACCGACTCGCTGAAAGACGGCGTGGTCGACAACATGCTGGTCGTGCTCGAACAGGGCGGCAGGCTGGCCGCCAAGCAGGGGACGCGCGAAGCTGATGGCACGGTCGAACTGCGCAGTGCCGCATATACGCCCTGCGCCGTCGTCAACTCGGCCGGTTGCCCCAAGGAGCCAACGTGGAAGATCACCGCGGTCAGCGTCACCTATCGCCCCGACCGCAAGCGGATCTATTATGCCGGCGCGCGGCTGCACCTGTTCGGCCTTCCCAGCCTGCCTCTGCCCAAATTCTCCAATCCCGTCGGTGGGGGCAGCGACAGTGGGCTGCTATCGCCCAATGGCGGCTATAGCCGGGTCAACGGTTTCGAAGTCAGCATTCCCTATTATGTGAAGCTCGCGCCCAACCAGGGCCTGGTCGTCACGCCGCACCTCTACACCAGCGTCCTACCGATGCTTCAGGCCGACTACTCCGCGCTCAGCACCAGGGGCGCGTTCAGCCTCCGCGCCTATGCGACCGAAAGCCGCCGAAGCGACGATCTGACCACGGCAAATTCGGCGGACACCAGCATGGCGTTCCGCGGCTATCTCGACGGCATGGCGCGCTATCAGCTGACGCCCAACTGGAGTGTCAGCGGCTCGCTCCGCCTGACGACCGACCGGACGTTCCTGCGGCGCTACGACATCTCGCGCGACGACCGGTTGCGCAGCACGGCCAGCCTCGAGCGGATCGACGACAGCAGCTATTTCGCGCTGACCGGCTGGTACGTCCAGACGCTGCGCGTCAATGACGGCCAAGGTCAGCAGCCGATCGCGCTTCCCGAGATCGACTATCGCAAGCGCTTCGACGATGGACTGGTCGGGGGCCGCGTGCAGCTCCAGCTCAACACGCTGGCGCTGACACGCACCGACGGACAGGACACGCAGCGCGCGTTCGCCAGCGCGCAATGGGATCTTCGGCGCCTGACGAACTGGGGTCAGGAAGTCACCTTCACGGCATTCGCCCGCGCCGACGCCTATAACACGAACAACACCGACGCGACCTCGATCGTCAGTTATCGCGGACTCGAAGGATTTCACAAGCGGGCGATCGGCGCAGCTGCCGTCGACGTGAAATGGCCGTTCATCGGCACGTTCCTCGGCGGCACGCAGCGGTTCACGCCGCGTGTCCAGCTCGTAGCCGCACCGAGCATTGCCAACACGCGCATCCCCAACGAGGATTCGCGCGCCGTCGACCTCGACGATACCAACCTGTTCGCACTGAACCGGTTTGCCGGGTATGACCGGTTCGAGGATTCCTCGCGCGCCACCTATGGCGGCGAATGGGCGCTCGACCTTCCCGGGATCGCCTTCACGACGAATATCGGGCAGAGCTATCGCCTGGGTACGCGGCCGACGATCCTGCCCGACGGTACGGGGCTCAGCGACCGGTTCTCCGATATCGTCGGTCGCAGTGAATTACGGATCCGCGACTTTGTCTCGGTGGTGCACCGCTACCGGCTCGACAAGGACAGCCTGGCGATCCGCCGCAACGAGATCGACGCGACGATCGGATCGCGCGCAACCTATGTGCTCGTCGGCTATCTCAAGCTGAACCGCAACATCGACGCGGCGATCGAGGATTTGCGCGATCGCGAGGAGATCCGCGTCGCTGGCCGTGTCCAGTTCGCACGGTTCTGGTCCGCCTTCGGATCGGGGGTCGTCGATTTGACGAACAAAGCGGAAGATCCGCTGTCCGTCAGCGACGGTTTCAGCCCGATCCGCCACCGTGTCGGCGTTCAGTATGAAGACGATTGCCTGCGGCTTGGCGCGACGTGGCGGCGGACGTACAACGATACCGGTGATGCGCGGAAGGGGAACAGTTTCCTGCTGACGCTGGCCTTCACCAATCTTGGCCGCTAAGCCCGCATTCAGCTAAGCCAGGGTAGGCCGCGCGGCACGTGCGATGATACGCGATGATGGGATACCGACACCTTGAAGCATGATGTTCGACTGACGGCGCGTGGTGGCCGCGTAATCGGCGCTGTGGTCCTTGCCGCACTGACCGCAAGCGCCATTGCCCAGACCGCGCCAACGCCTGCGCCCGCGCCCGCTGGAGGATCCGGCCAGACCGTGTCCGATCAGAGCGTGCCCGACAATACCGGGCTTAACCTGCCGACGAACCTTCAGATCTTCGGCAAGGTCGATCCGAACGTCCGCAAGCCGACGGCGATCGTCAACGACTCCGTGATCACCGGCACCGACGTCGATCAGCGCGTCGCCTTGATCGCGATGGCCAATGAGGGCGCCAAGCTCTCGCCCGAAGACCGCGACCGGTTGAAGCTCCAGGTCCTGCGGCAGCTGATCGACGAAACGCTGCAGATCCAGGAGGCAAAGACCGCCGACATCACGATCACGCCCGCCGAACTGACGCAGAGCTATGACGCGGTGTCGAAGCGGTTCAACCGTACCCCTGCCACCATGGCGGCCTATCTGCGGCAGACCGGCTCGTCGGATCGCTCGCTCAAGCGTCAGATCGAAGGCGAGCTGGCCTGGCAGCGCTATCTGCGGCGGCGCGTCGAGCCCTTCGTCAACGTCGGTGACGAGGAGGTCAAAGGCATCATCGACCGCCTCGAGGCGGCCAAGGGTACGGACGAGTTCAACCTGAAAGAAATCTACCTCGCCGGGAATGCGACGAACGGGCAACAGGTCTATGCCAATGCCCGCCAGCTGATCCAGGAAATCCAGAAGGGCACGCAGCCGTTCGAGTCCTATGCGCGGCAATTCTCCGAGGCGTCGACCCGCGCGGTCGGCGGCGATCTCGGCTGGGTTCGTGCATCGACGCTGCCGGCCGAGCTCGCGCAGGCGACGCAGTCGATGCAGGTCGGTCAGGTGGCCGGTCCGATCGAGGTGTCGGGCGGCTATTCGATCCTGTACCTGACCGACAAGCGCCAGGTGCTGACCGCCGACCCACGCGACGCGCGGCTCAGCCTGAAGCAGCTGACGTTGCGCTTCCCGCCCAATACCTCGCAGGCGCAGGCCGCGGCTCGCGCCGAGGCGTTCGCTAGAGCGACGAAGGATCTGCGCGGGTGCGGCACCGTCGAAAAGGTCGCCGCGGGCATCGGCGCGGATGTTGTCGACAATGATACGGTCCGGATCCGCGATCTTCCGCCGCAGCTTCAGGAAGTGATGCTCAAGTTGCAGGTTGGCGAATCGAGTCCGCCGTTTGGGTCCGCCGAACAGGGCGTACGTGCCCTCGTCCTGTGCGGACGCGACGATCCGCAGTCAGGCAATCTGCCGAGTTCGGAGCAGATCCAGGGACAGCTCGAGCAGCAGCGCGTCAATTTGCGGGCCCAGCAGAAACTGCGCGATCTGCGTCGTGACGCCGTCGTCGAATATCGCTGATCCTGACATGCCGCAGTCGCGCCCCCTCGCCGTCTCGATGGGCGACCCCGCGGGGATCGGACCTGAAATCATCGCCAAGGCTTGGGCCGCGCGTGTTGCGCACGATCTGCCCCCGTTCGTTGCGATCGGCGACATCCGGGCGATCGAGCGGGTCTGGTCCGGGCCCGTGGTCCGGATCGCTGATCCTACCGAAACGGCCACGGTATTCGCCGGTGCGCTGCCGGTGCTGAGCGTCGAAGACGCGGGCGAGATCGTGCCCGGGAATCCGGATGTCGAGGGCGCCCGTTGCGCCTTGCATGCGCTCGAGCTTGCGGTGGGACTGGTCAAGACCGGAGCAGCACGCGCACTGGTCACGGGGCCGGTATCGAAGGCAAAGCTTTATGCGATTGGCTTCACCCATCCCGGGCAGACGGAGTTCGTCGCTGAACGGTTCGGCGTCGCGGGCGAGAATGCCGTGATGATGCTTGCCGGCCCGTCACTCCGTGTCGTGCCGATCACAACGCATGTACCGCTCAGCGACGTCGCGTCCCTGCTGTCGGTCGATCTGATCGTCGCAAAGGGGCGGGCAACGGCTCGTGGGTTGACGCGGAATTTCGGGATCGCGGCCCCGAGGCTCGCCTTTGCCGGGTTCAATCCGCATGCGGGCGAACAGGGCGCGCTCGGTCGTGAGGAGATTGATATCATCGCCCCGGCGATCGAGCTGCTGCGCGCGGAGGGCATCGATGCGACCGGGCCTTTTGCGGCAGATACCTTGTTCCACCCGCGCGCGCGCGCGACCTATGACGCGGTACTTTGCTGCTATCATGACCAGGCGCTCGTGCCGCTCAAGACCATCCATTTTGACGAAGGCGTCAACATCACGCTCGGGCTGCCTATCGTGCGTACGTCGCCTGACCACGGCACGGCATTCCCGATCGCCGGTAAAAACCTCGCCGAACCGGGTGCCATGATCGCGGCTATCGCGATGGCCGGCCAGGCATCCGATCGGCGTGCCGCGCAAAGCGCCGAAAGTCGATGATCGCCCCGGCACCGGCCCTCCCCCCGCTGCGCGAGGTGATCGCGCGGCATGGCCTCAATGCCAGCAAGGCGCTGGGGCAGAATTTCCTGTTCGACGGGCAATTGCTGGCGCGCATCGCCGCTGTGCCGGGTGACCTGCACGACGCTGAAGTCCTCGAGGTCGGCCCAGGTCCCGGTGGACTGACCCGCGCTTTGCTGGCGGCGGGTGCGCGCGTGACGGCGATCGAGCGGGATCACCGCTGTATCCCGGCGCTGGCCGAACTGGGCGAGGCGTTCCCGGGGCAGCTGAAGGTCATCGAGGGCGATGCGCTGGCGATCGACGCACCGGCGTTATTCACGACAAAGCCACACATCGTTTCCAACCTGCCCTATAATGTCGGTACCGCATTGCTGGTCGGCTGGCTGTCGGCGGACTGGGTGCCATGGTGGCAATCGCTGACGCTGATGTTTCAAAAGGAGGTCGCTGAACGCATTGTCGCGACCACCAATAGCGACCATTACGGACGTCTGGCGGTGCTGGCACAATGGCGAAGCGCGTCGCTGATCGCGATGCCGGTCCACAGATCGGCCTTCACGCCGCCACCCAAGGTCATGTCCGCGGTCGTCCACATCACGCCACAGGCCGCGCCCGAGGGTGTCGACTTCGCCCTGCTCGAACGGCTGACCGGCGCCGCATTTGGCCAGCGTCGCAAGATGCTCCGCCAGAGCCTGAAGTCGGTGCCTGGTGCTCTCGATGCGCTGGAGCGGATCGGGATCGATGGGACGCGACGCGCGGAGACCTTGTCGGTGCTGGATTTCGTGGCACTGGCGCGCGCTGCGAAGACACGGCCGCTCACCGTCAGCGGCTGAGGTCGTTCCGCTCAGTCCTTGGCGGGGGTCGCGGGCTTTACGACCTGCGCAGTCGTGATGGGCGGACCCTTGGCGATGATCGCGGCAAGCTGCACGGCTTCGGGACACGGACCCTTGCAGATGGTGCGGATCTTGGCGAGGTTGTCGCGGGCCCGGACGACCGCGCCCTTCATCACCAACGCACTGCCCTGCCCCTGCAACGCGGTGACGTCGTTGGGCTCGAGCAGCAGCGCCTCGCGGTAAAGGCGGATTGCCTTGCCCGGCAGTTCGCGTGCCTCTGCGACCCTGCCCAGTTCGACGAACGCCGCGCGATTGCGCGGATCCACCGCGACCGCGGTTTCGAGCATGTCGGTCGCACCGTCGAGATTGCCGGCCGCCTTGAGGCTTCGCCCCTGCGCGAGCAGTTGCAACGACCGCGCATCAATCTGCGTATCGGGCCGTTGGCCGCTCAGCGACGTCGATACGGACACGACCGTCAGCGCGGCGGCAACGGCAACGGTCGAAAAACGCATGATGGTCTCCAGGCGGGGCACAGCGGGTTTGGCTAGCATGGGCTGATAAGGCGCGCGACAAAAAATCCGTCGGTGCCGTCGCGGCCCGGTTCGAGCCGAACCCCGTGGCCATGGACCGCGCCTGCAGGCAATGACAGCGGCGCGGTCGTCCAGCCGGGATGCGCGCCCAGGAACCATCCAACCTGGTCCGTGCCTTCCGCATCAAGCAGCGAACACACGATATACACCAGCGCGCCGCCCGGCTTGACCAGCGTTGCCGCGACCGACAGGACCTGCTGTTGGGTCGACTGCAATCTGGACACGCGGTCGGGCGTCAGGCGCCAGCGCGCCTCGGGATTGCGTCGCCACGTGCCTGTTCCCGAACAAGGCGCATCAACGAGCACGCCGTCCGCACGGCCTGCCCATTCGCTCAACGCCTCGATCTCACGGGTCGGGTTGAGCAACTGCGTCTCGATGATCGCGGCGCCCGCACGGGTCGCGCGCGGCGCCAGCCGTGACAGCCGGTTACGATCGGTATCGCAGGCAAGGAGGGTACCCGTGTTCGCCATCATCGCGGCGAGCGCGAGCGTCTTGCCGCCAGCGCCTGCGCAGAGGTCGACGATCCTTTGGCCGGGCTTGGCCTGCATCGCGAGCCCGACGATCTGGCTGCCCTCGTCCTGGACTTCCAGCGCTCCCTCGTTGAACAGCGGCAATGCCTCGACGTTCGTGCCGGTCGGCAGCCGGATTCCGTCGGGAGCGTGCGGTGTCGCCTCAGCGTCGGGCAATGCGGCGAGCACGGCGGGACGATCCGCGACGAGCGTGTTGACCCGCAGGTCGAGCGTCGCACGCCCCGCAAGATCGGTGAGCGCCGCGCCATCGAGCCCCGATGCCCGCAACGCCTTGGTCAGCCATTGCGGCGCGACGCCGGCGCGTGCGCGCGGTTCATCCTTGCCGATCGGCGCTGGTGCATGGGTCGAGCCGTCGAAGGTCGCGGCCAGCGCGGGGTCAGCATCGGCCACCAGCAGCATCGCGGCACGGCCGTTCTCAGGTCGATCTCCTGCCTTGCGGATCGCCGCATAGACGAGCTCACGCACGGCGCGACGGTCCTTCGACCCAGCGTAACGACGCGTGGCGAAGTAGCGGGCGATGAGCGTGTCCGCTGCCGCGCCACTCTCGCGGGCAGCGGCGATGATCTGGTCGAGCAGCTCGATCGCGGCCTGCGTCCGCGCCGACGGGGTCAAGGCCGACCTCCCGGGATTGCGCAATATCGGGCAGTGATTTGGTAGGGGATCATCATCATCCCCTGCCCCTACCCCCTCCCGGACGTAGAAGGGAATGATTTCAGGTATCCGCTTGCCACATTCCCGGCCGGCGGGCCCTCCCGATCCCGTTGCGGCATCGGGAGGCGTCGATGCTAGCGCGTCGGGTAGTTCGGGGCCTCGCGCGTGATCGTGACGTCGTGGACATGGCTCTCCATCAGGCCGGCACCGGTGATCTGGACGAATTCCGCGCGTGCCTGCAGATCCGGAATCGTCGCCGACCCGGTATAGCCCATCGCTGCCTTGATCCCGCCGACGAGCTGGTGGACGACGTCGCGTGCCGGACCCTTATACGCAACCTGCCCTTCGATGCCCTCGGGAACCAGCTTCAGCTGGTCCTTGATATCGCCCTGGAAGTAGCGATCCGCAGACCCGCGACCCATAGCGCCGACCGAACCCATGCCACGATAGGATTTATACGCGCGGCCCTGGTAGAGGAAGGTTTCGCCCGGCGCCTCGTCCGTCCCGGCGAGCAGCGACCCGATCATCACGGTCGATGCGCCTGCAGCCAGCGCCTTGGCCATGTCGCCCGACGTGCGGATACCGCCATCCGCGATCACCGGTACGCCGGCCTTGTGACCGGCTTCGGCGCAATCCATCACGGCCGTCAACTGCGGCACGCCCACGCCAGCGACCACCCGCGTGGTGCAGATCGACCCGGGGCCGATGCCGACCTTGATGCCGTCCGCGCCCGCGTCGATCAGCGCGCGGGTGGCGTCGCCCGTCGCGACGTTCCCGGCAACGACCTGGACCGAGTTGGACAGTTTCTTCACTCGCTCAACGGCACGCCCGACGTCACGATTATGACCATGTGCCGTGTCGATGACGATCAGGTCGCATCCGGCGTCGACCAGCTGTTCCGTGCGATCGAAGCCCTTGTCGCCGACGGTCGTCGCCGCTGCGACACGCAGGCGGCCCGCTTCGTCCTTGGTCGCATCGGGGAACATGACGGCCTTTTCGATATCCTTGACCGTAATGAGGCCGACGCAACGATACTCGGCATCGACGACCAGCAGCTTTTCGATGCGACGCTGGTGCAGCAGCCGGCGCGCTTCCTCCTTGCCGACCTCGGTCGATACAGTCGCAAGATTCTCGTGCGTCATGAGCTCGCTGACCGGCTGCTGCGGGTTCCCGGCAAAGCGAACATCGCGATTGGTCAGGATTCCGACCAGCTTGCCATCCGACTCGACGACCGGAATGCCGCTGATCCGATGGCCGGCCATCAACGCCTGCGCTTCGCCCAGAGTGGCGGTCGGCTTGATCGTGATCGGGTTGACCACCATCCCCGATTCGAACCGCTTGACCTGACGGACCGCGACAACCTGTTCCTCGATCGTCAGGTTACGGTGTAGCACGCCGATGCCGCCGAGCTGCGCCATGACGATCGCCATGTCCGCTTCGGTCACAGTATCCATTGCGGAGGACAGGATCGGAATGTTGAGGGCTATCCCCCGTGTTACCTGGGTCCGCGTGTCCGCCTGGCTTGGCAGCACGTCCGATTCCCCCGGATACAGAAGGACGTCGTCGAAAGTGAGGCCGAGGCGGATATCCATGAAAGCTGCCGATCCTGGGTGTGGGGTGGCGCGCCATGTAACCAAAGCGGGCGCGTACGGCTAGGCCCCTCTGCGAACGGCGTGCTATAGCCGGGCACTACACGCATGGGGGATATTCCGATGGGGTTGATTGTCGCCGGGCTCGCAGTGGCGCTGGTGCTGTTCTATTTGATGACCAGTATCAAGATCGTACGTCAGGGCTATCAGTACACGATCGAACATTTCGGAAGGTTCACCACGGTCGCAAGGCCCGGCTTCAATTTCTATCCGGCGTTTTTCTACCGCGTCGGGCGGAAGGTGAACATGATGGAGCAGGTGATCGATATTCCCGGGCAGGAGATCATCACCAAGGACAATGCGATGATATCGACCGACGGGGTCGTGTTCTTCCAGGTGCTGGATTCGGCCAAGGCCGCCTATGAGGTGTCCGACCTGTATCAGGCGCTGCTGCAGCTCACGACGACGAACCTTCGCACCGTCATGGGCTCGATGGATCTCGACGAGACATTGAGCAAGCGCGACGAGATCAATGCGCGATTGCTGAGCGTCGTCGACCACGCAACGACGCCGTGGGGCGTCAAGATCACCCGGGTGGAGATCAAGGACATCCGTCCGCCAGCAGACATCGTCAACGCCATGGGCCGCCAGATGAAGGCCGAGCGCGAGAAGCGCGCAAACATTCTGGACGCGGAAGGCTCACGCGCCTCGGAAATCCTCCGGGCAGAGGGCCAGAAGCAGGCACGGATCCTGGAGTCGGAGGGCCGCAAGGAATCGGCCTTTCGCGATGCCGAGGCCCGCGAGCGTGCGGCCGTTGCCGAAGCGTCAGCGACCCGGGCCGTGTCGCAGGCGATCGAGGAGGGCGGCGCGCAGGCGATCAACTATTTCATCGCGCAGAAATATGTCGAGGCAATCGGCAAATTCGCCACGTCGCCCAATGCGAAGACGATCCTGTTTCCCGTCGAGGCGACCCAGTTGATGGGAACGCTGGGTGGCATTGGCGAGATTGCGAAGGATGCCCTGCGCGACACGGTGCCGTCAGCCACCTCGGCAGCGAAGCCGTCACCCAGGGGACCATTTGAACTGTCGAACGCCAACGAAGTGCCGAAAAGCTAATGTATGGAGTCGGACCGGCCGTTGCATGGCTGATCGCTGCGCTGGTGTTGGGAATCGCGGAACTGGCTGTTCCGGGCGTTTTCCTGGTCTTTCTGGCGATCGCCGCAGCGTTCACCGGGGTGATGGCGCTCGCGTTTCCGGACCTGCCGGTCGCCGTACAGCTTGTAGCCTTCGCGGTCTGGAGTGTGGTCGCGGTCACGATCGGCAAACGATGGTATCGTGACTATCCGGTCGAGGGCGGGGATCCGCTGCTGAACGACCGCGCGGCGCGATTGATCGGCCAGATCGTGATGGTCGAGACGGCGCTCGTTGGTGGCCAAGGCCGTGTTCTCGTCGGTGACGGCAGCTGGCCCGCACGCGGGCCCGACGCGGCGGTCGGCACGCGGGTCAGGATCGTCGCGGTGATGGACGGCGCGGTGGCTGTGGAACCTCAGTAGACGGGCGTCGCAACGTCTCGGACGGCCCGTTTAATGTCGATGGCGGGACCGAGAAGGGCTCGACGCCCCATCCCGGTCCGGCACCCGCGAACCTACCGGGCCGCTCGGTTTGTCACGCAGCTTCGGTCACCTTCGGCGCCGCCTGCATTACGCTGGCATCGACATGCTCCGAGAACTGCGCGAAATTCTCGACGAACAGATCGACCAGCTTTGCCGCTGTCGCGTCATAGGCATCGGTATCTGCCCATGTCGTCCGCGGATCGAGGATGGCGTCGTCGACGCCCTGTACGCTCACCGGAACCTGAAACCCAAAGTTAGGGTCCGTACGAAATTCGGCAGTCTTCAGACTGCCGTCCAGCGCAGCGTTCAGAAGCGCACGCGTAGCCTTGATCGGCATCCGGCTGCCGACACCATATTTGCCCCCGGTCCAACCCGTATTCACCAGCCAGCAGTCGACCCCGCCGCGGGCGATCCGCGCTTTCAGGAGATTACCATAAACCGAGGGATGCCGCGGCATGAACGGAGCGCCGAAACAGGTCGAGAACGTCGCATCGGGCTCGGTCACGCCGATTTCAGTGCCGGCGACGCGGGCCGTATAGCCTGACAGAAAGTGGTACATCGCCTGATCCGGCGTCAGTTTGGCAATCGGCGGAAGCACACCATAGGCATCGGCGGTCAACATCACGATGTTCCGCGGAACCGGACCCATATTGTCCGCCGAGCTGTTGGGAATGAAGTCGATCGGATAGGCGCCCCGGCTATTTTCCGCGAGCGTGTGATCGTCAAGATCAAGCAGGCGCGTGGTGGGATCCATCACGACATTCTCGAGAACCGTTCCGAACCGCTTCGTCGTCGCGAAGATCTCGGGCTCGGCATCGGCCGACAAACGGATCATCTTGGCGTAGCAGCCACCTTCGAAGTTGAAGACGGCGGTATCGGACCAGCCATGCTCATCGTCGCCGATCAGCGTTCGGCTGGCATCGGCACTCAAGGTCGTCTTGCCGGTGCCAGAAAGCCCGAAGAACACCGCGGTATCGCCGTTTGCGCCCATGTTTGCCGAACAATGCATCGGCATCACCCCGGCCGGCGGCAGGAGGTAGTTGAGCAGGCCGAAGACCGACTTTTTCATCTCCCCGGCATATTTCGTACCCCCGATAAGGATGAGCCGATCGGTGAAATTGACCGCGATGACGGTTTCGCTGCGGCAACCATGCCGCGCGGGATCGGCCTGGAAGCTGGGCAGATCGATGATCGTATAGTCGGCTTGAAAGCCTTTCAGCGCCGACGCTTCCGGACGGACAAGCATCGTCCGGATGAAGAGATTGTGCCAGGCGAGTTCCGTGACGACGCGAACATTCACCCGGTGATCGGGTTGCGATCCGCCATATAGGTCCTGAACGAACAGCGTATTCTTCTGCGCCAGCGCGGCGTAGAAATCTGCCTTCAGTGCGGCAAAGTGCGCCGCAGCCATCGGCTTGTTGCTCTTGCCCCACCAGACGGTCGCGCCGGTTTCCGCGTCGCGGACGATGAACTTGTCCTGAGCCGAACGTCCGGTATGGGCGCCCGTTTCGACGACCAGGGGCCCGTCGGCGGACAGACGCCCCTCACCCCGGTCGAGCGCGGCTTCGACCAGCTGCGCGGTCACCAGATTCCAGTGCACCTCCGCATGTGTTTCAATTCCCTGCGCATCGAGCCCTGAGGCAGGGGTTCGCAAATCGGACACGGCATCTCTCCATAAGACACTTGCGCATACGTATGTATGTCGTTGAGGCTCGATCTAGGCGGGCCTGTGATCCGGGTCAATTCGACCGGAGGGCGTGCAACTCACGCCGCGGTCTGGTGTACCCCGGTTGAGTACGCTAGCACTTTGCCCTACGCAGCCCGAGATTTATCCCGGCGGGCGCCAAGAAGATGACAGCCAGACCATGACGGCAACGATCGCGCTCGTCGATGACGACCGAAACATCCTGACGTCCGTGTCGATCGCCCTTCAGACCGAAGGGTTTGTCACGCGGGTCTATTCGGATGGCGAGACCGCGCTGAAGGCCTTGACGGACAATCCCCCCGATCTGGCGATCTTCGACATCAAGATGCCCCGTATGGATGGTCTGGAACTGTTGCGGCGGCTGCGCGAAAAGAGCCAGATACCTGTCATCTTCCTGACCAGCAAGGATGACGAACTCGACGAGGCGCTTGGCCTTGCGATGGGGGCGGACGATTATATCGCGAAGCCGTTCTCGCAGCGATTGCTGATTGCGCGGGTCCGGGCGATCCTGCGGCGCGCGGAGTTGACCCGGTCGCCTGGCACGGAGACGGAGGCCGAGGCGGCCGGGCCGCTTGACCGGGGACGGCTCAGCATGGACCCGGCGCGCCACCGGACCCTGTGGGCTGGCGAACCCGTGACGCTGACGGTGACGGAGTTCATGATCCTCGAAACGCTCGCGCAGCGGCCGGGTATCGTCAAGACGCGCAACCAGTTGATGGACGCAGCCTATCAGGACGACATCTATGTCGACGACCGGACGATCGACAGCCACATAAAGCGGCTTCGTCGCAAGTTCCGACAGGTCGATCCAGATTTCGACGCGATCGAAACGCTGTATGGGGCAGGCTATCGGTTCTCCGAAGATTAGCATGGGACGGAGCGATTCGGGCGACGACGTGGGCGATCGTAACGAGGATGACGGTCGCGACCTGACATTACGCTGGTCGGGTCAGATCTCGCTCACGCGGCGCATCCTCGCCGTCAATATCTTCGCGCTCTTGCTGCTCGCAGGCGGCTTTTTCTACCTCGATTCCTATCGCAGCCGTATCGTCGACAGCCGCGTCGCGCAGGCCGTACGCGAGGCGCGGCTGATCGGTGAGGCAATCGCCGCAGTCGATCCGGCGCTGCGTGAGCCGCTCATCGTTCGGCTGGCGCAGGATACGGGCTCGCAGATCCGGGTCTTCGACCGCGACGGGCAGATCATCAAGGACAGTCGCGCACTGGGGCTACGCAGTTTCGTGCTGCACGACCCGGACAAGGAAGACTGGGGGCAGGATGCCGCGCGCTTTCTCGACGCGGTCATCGACGTGGTCGTGATGGCGCCCCGCGCACCGCTTTACCGCGAACGCGGCCCGCGGCAACGCTGGCCCGACGTCGAGGACGTACGGTTGCGGCATGGCATCTCCACGACGGTCTGGCGCGCGCCCGACCGCACCCCAGTGATAACGGCTGCGGCCCGCGTGCCGGGCGGCGGCGTGGTGATGACGACGGTGAACGCGCGTGACATCACGCGCACCGTGCGTATCGAACGCTTCCGCCTGAGCATGGTGCTGTTGCTGGTCTCAATCGTGTCCGTGCTGCTGTCGCTGTTCCTTGCACGCACCATCGTCCGGCCCCTGCGCCGTCTCGCTCGGGCGGCGGTGCGGGTGCGGCTCGGGCGCGCGCGCGAAGTCGTGGTCCCTCGACTGCCGTCGCGCCGGGATGAACTGGGCATGCTTGCCAGGGCGCTGTCGGACATGAGCCTGGCGCTCAGGGCCCGCATCGACGCGACCGAAGCGTTCGCCGCCGACGTTACGCATGAGATGAAGAACCCGCTGGCGTCGTTACGGTCTGCGGTGGAAGGGCTGTCACGCGTGCAGGATCCCGCCCTCAAGGAGCAGCTGATGGCGATCGTGCGAGACGATGTCCATCGACTAGATCGGCTGATCTCCGACATCTCCGACGCGTCGCGACTGGACGCACAGCTCAGCCGGGCAAAGTTCGAACCGATCGACATGGTCAGCCTGATCGACGGCTTGCTGTCGCAGCGCCTCGCTCGCGACGTCGAACGTGAAATCCGTTTTCGCTTCGATCGCAGCGACGATGGCCCGTTCGTCGTGCTCGGCGAAGGCGCCCGGCTCGAGCGTGTGATCGAGAACCTGATCGATAACGCGGTATCCTTCTCGCCCGACCGCGGCCTGATCACGTTGTCTGCAATGCGCGGCGCGCACGAGGTCGTCCTTCGTGTCGAGGATGAGGGCCCGGGCGTCCCTCCAGACGCACGCGATGCGATCTTTCGCCGCTTCCACTCGGTCAGACCTGACGGCGAAGCCTTCGGGCGTCACTCCGGATTGGGGCTCGCCATTGCGCGCACCATCGTCGAGGGGCATCAGGGCACGATCACCGTCGAATCGCGCGAGGATCGGCTGGGCGGTGCCCGGTTCGTAATCCATCTGCCGCTGTATGCACGATGAGGGAGCCCTAGTTCTGTCTGTCCTCTCGTCCGATCGCCTGCATGCGACGACCGTCTCGATCGGCGGCCAGGGCGTCCTGCTGGAAGGACCTTCCGGCATCGGCAAGTCCGACCTCGCCCTTCGCCTTATCGACCGCGGCGCAATGCTGGTCAGCGACGACCAGACCATCGTGGTGCGCTCGGGTGCCCGGTTGCTGGCACACCCACCCGCTTCCATCGCAGGCCGGATCGAGGTTCGCGGCCTCGGCATTATCGTCATGCCCTATGTTGTCGACATACCCATCGCCTTGCTCGTACGGCTAGGAAGTCAGGTCCCGCGGATGCCCGAGCTTGAGGCGCGGCGGATCGCTGGTGCCGATATCCCGGTCCTCCTGCTCGAACCACTCCAGGCGTCCGCTCCACTGAAGGTTGAACTGGCTCTGAAACACGGAATTCTCTCCGCATGACGCGCCAATCAAAGCCGATCCTGCTGATCACTGGCATGTCGGGCGCGGGCAAATCGACCGTCCTCAAGACGCTTGAGGATCTGGGCTGGGAGATCGTCGACAACCTACCGCTGATGCTGCTCGATCGGTTGCTAGATACGCCGCGCGCAAAGGGACAAATGGATGATTCCACCCCCCTGGCGATTGGTATTGGCTCGCAAACGCGCGATTTTGATGCGGATCGCATCATCGGGCGCATCCGCGATCTCCGCGATCGGCACGGTCTGGAAATCGGGACGCTGTTTCTCGACTGTTCGGGGGTAGAACTCGAGCGACGCTATTCGGAAACACGGCGGCGTCATCCGCTAGCCCCCGATCGCCCCGCGGGCGACGGGATCGCGCGCGAGCGTGAAATGCTGCGGCCGCTGCGCGACTGGGCGAACCGGTTGATCGACACGACCACATTGGCGGCCAACGAGCTGGCGCAACAGATCCGCCACAGCTTCGCGCAGGACGATCAGGGTGCTCCGACGCTGTCGATCCAGTCGTTCGGCTTCGCGCGCGGGCTACCGCGCAACGCTGACCTTGTCTTCGACATGCGGTTTTTGCGAAATCCGCATTGGGATCCGCAGCTGCGTCCTGGGACCGGACTGGATGCCGAGGTTGCGCAATATGTCATGGCCGATCCGGCCTATGAAGCCGCTGTCAGCCGCATCGAGGATCTGCTGCTCCTGTTGCTGCCGCGCTACAAGGCGGAGGGCAAGTCCTATGTCAGCGTTGCGATCGGGTGTACCGGAGGGAGACATCGATCGGTTCATGTCGCCGAACGGATCGCCGGACGGTTGCGCGCAGAGGGTTTTTCGCCCACGGTAAACCATCGCGACCTGGGGGCCGCGCCGCAGGACTCGCTTGAGGGACCACCGGTCGGCTTATGAGTATGAAGCGTCTGATATGATCGGCCTAGTTTTGGTGACCCACGGGCGGCTCGCCGACGAGTTCGTGACCGCAATGGTCCATGTCGTCGGCCCACAGGAACGCGTCGCGGCAATCGCGATCGGCCCCGATGACGATATGGAGGAACGCCGCGCGGATATCGCGACGGCGATCGCCGAGGTCGATGCGGGACGCGGCGTGATCGTCCTGACCGATCTGTTCGGCGGTACCCCGTCCAACCTTGCCATCTCCCTGATGGAGCGGGGCCGGGTGGAGGTGATCGCGGGAATGAACCTGCCCATGCTGATCCGGCTGGGATCGGCCCGCAAGGCGATGACGGTCGTGGCGGCGGTCGCTGCCGCGCGTGAAGCCGGCCGGAAATATATATCCGTCGCATCCGAGGTTCTCGGCGAGGCGGCCGCGTGACCGCGGTTGCGCGCACGGTCCTGATCACCAACCGCCGGGGATTGCATGCCCGGGCCAGCGCAAAGTTTGTCACACTTGCCTCCTCGCAACCTTGCGACGTGCTGGTCGAGAAGGACGGCGCGGGGAGCGTGACGGGAACGTCGATCATGGGGCTGATGATGCTCGGGGCCGCGATGGGCGATTCGATCGTCATATCGGCGACCGGCGATGGCGCGGACGAAACCGTTGCCCGGCTGGTCGAACTTGTCGAAGCCAAGTTCGGCGAGGATTGAGCCCCCTTCCCCGCAGCGCTTGCCGTGCGGAGTTGCGGCGGGCATGAGCAGCGCATGTTGAGCAACCTCCCCTGTTTCCGCGCGCCGAAGGGCCGATAAATGCCTCGCGAAATTACCGCTTTCTCGAACCCGTTGATCAAATATGTCCGCGATCTTCGCGACAAGCGACATCGCAAGGCTGCACGCCAGTTCCTTGCCGAGGGGTTGCGGATCCTGACCGAGGCTCGCGAGACCGGCCGCCTGCCCCGCACGCTCTTCTACGCCGCGGCGAGCGCCAACCACCCGCTGGTCCATGCGCTGTCGATGGATGTCGAGGAGGCTGGTGGCGAATCGATCCAGACGACGCCGGACATCCTGTCCAAGCTGTCGGGCAAGGACAATCCGCAGGCGGTGGTCGGCGTGTTCGACGAGTTCGACGCGGCACTTGAGGATCTGGACCGGACCAGTGCGGGGATCTGGCTGGTCGCCGAGCGACTGCGGGACCCGGGCAATCTCGGCACGATTTTGCGGACCGGCGATGCCGTCGGGGCGGGCGGGCTGATCCTGATCGGCGAGTCGGTCGATCCGTTCTCCGTCGAGGCGGTGCGGGCGAGCATGGGGGCGCTGTTCACCATTCCGGTCGTCAAGACCGAGTGGGCGCCGTTCGAGGCCTGGCTCCGCAGCGGTCCCGGGCAGCTGGTCGGGCTGAGCCTCGACACCGAGACCGATTACCGGGCGGCGACGTACAGCGCCCCGACCTTCCTGCTGACCGGCAACGAGGCCCAGGGCATGCCGGCGGAGATGGCCGAAGGCTGCGACACGCTGGTCAAGATTCCGATGCTGGGCAAGGCCGACAGCCTGAACGCCGCGGTTGCCACTGCGGTGATGGCCTATGAGGTTCTTGCCCAACAGCGTTGAAAAGACGGATTAAACGTCCGCGGTCTCCGGCTTTTCGATCAGTGCCGGCCCCTCGCCGAGCGCCAGCGCGTCGATCGACGAAACGTCCTCGAGATCGCGCGCGCCGGTCTCGATATTGAGGTCGCGGAACTTGCGGCCGGTGACCATAAGGCGGCCGTTGAACGAGTTGGTGAAGCCGTTGAAGTTCTTCACCGCGCTGTTGAGACCGACCCCGACCTTGCGCAGATCGTCAGCAACCTTGGCGAGACGATCGTGCATCTCCTTGCCGAGCTCGCCGATCTTGCGTGCCTCGTTGGCGAGCTTTTCCTGCCGCCAGACCGCAGCAACCGTCCGCGCGATCGCAATCAGATTGGTAGGAGTGGCGAGCAAGACCCTCTTTTCAAAGGCGAAATCCCAGAGCGTCGGATCATGTTCGAGCGCGGCGGAGAGGAAATGCTCGCCGGGGACAAACATGATCACATAGTCGGGCGTATCGGCGAACTGGCTCCAATAGGCCTTGTTGCCGAGCCCGTTGACATGCGCACGCATCGACGCGGCGTGTGCCGCCAGCCCGACCAGCCGCTCGGCCTCGTCGACCGCACCGAAGGCATCCTGATAGGCGTTGAGCGAGACCTTGGCATCGATGACGAGTGCGCGGCCGCCGGGGACGCGGATGATCGCATCGGGGCGAAGCCGGGCGCCGGCGCGCTCATCGGCATCACCGACCGCGACGCTGACCTCGGTCTGGAAATCGGTATGTTCGCTCAGGCCGCAGGTCTCGAGCACGTTCTTCAACTGCTGCTCTCCCCAGCGGCCGCGCGACTTGGGCGCGTTGCGCAGCGAGTTGACGAGCTTGGCGGCTTCGGTCGAGACCTTTTCCTGGCCGAGCCGCATCTGTTCGATCTGCCCCTTGAGATCGCCGAACGCGTCGCGGCGCTCCGCCTCGACCTTGGCGACGCCCTCTTCATAGCGCTGCAGCCGGTCGCTGACGGGCTGGAGCATCGACTTGAGGTTCTGCCCGGCGGATTCCTCGGACTGGCGGAAGCGGGCGTCGGCGCGGTCGAGGAAGGTCTTTTGCGCGTCGCTCAGCAGCTTGTTGGCGACGTCGCCGAACTGCGCGGCCATCACGTCCTTGGCGTCGCGCAGCTCGACCAGCCGCGCCTCGAACGCCTCGCTGCGGGCATGTTCGGTGGCGAGTTCGGTGCGCGCGGCGTCGCGGTCGGCGCGGATCGTCGCGAGATCGGTGCGCAGGCGGTCCGCCTCCCCGGCCCGCTCGGCATTCTGCGCACGCAGCGTGGCGAGATCCTGGAGCGCGGCATTGCGCTCCTGCTCAACCGCGTCGCGTGCGGTGCGGACCAGATCATAGTCCGCGGCCCGCGTTCGGGCGACCGCGAGATCGCTGGCGAGTGCGCCGGCACGACGCGAGGCTAGCAGCCAGCCGAGCAACAGTCCGGCGGCGGCTGCGAGCAGCGCGACGATCACGAGTTCAGTCATGCCAGCGTCCCAATGTTGCGAATGTTGAGACGATAAGCGTGTTTTGCGCCGAGATCCGTACAATTTCCGGCGAGGCGCCCGGCTAGGCAGGGTTTGGGCGCGGGCGGCTGGGGGGGCACGGTCTGAAAGGTCATCGTTAGAACATAGCACGAACGACGTGGTTGGGACAGAGGGATTTTCCTACCTTCGGGCGTTGGCCTTGGTCGCTACTGGAGCGGAGTTGGGCTTTGCGGGCGGTAGTGAGTGATTGCCGGGGACGTGCCAACTGGGCCCCGGCCTTCGCCGGGGTGGTGTTTTTGGGGGTGGTGTTTCTGGCGTGTGCCGCCCGCGATTACGCGGGGCTTCCCTGCCTGGGCCCCGGCCTTCGCCGGGGTACTGGTCTGGGTTGGCCGGTCGGCTTAACGACCGGCGCCGGGTCAGCCGAGCTTGCGGGCCTTGGCGAGTTTCTTGAGGACCATGTCGCGCTTGAGGCGGCTGATGTGGTCGATGAAGAGGACGCCGTCGAGATGGTCGATCTCGTGCTGCATGCAGGTCGAGAGCAGGCCGTCGAGCTCTTCCTCATGCGCGGCGCCGGTCTCGTCGAGCCACTTCACGCGGCAGCGGGCGGGGCGGACGACCTCGGCATATTGCTCGGGGATCGAGAGGCAACCCTCGTTATAGGTCGACATCTCTTCGCTGACCGAAAGGATCTCGGCGTTGATATAGGCCTTGGGATTCCTGATCGGCTTGTCTTCTTCGTCCTTCTCTTCCTGAAGGTCGATGACGAGGACGCGCTGCTGCACGCCGACCTGAGTCGCGGCGAGGCCGATGCCGTTGAAGTCGTACATCGTCTCGATCATGTCGGCGACGAGCGTACGGGTGGAATCGTCCACCGACGCCACCGGCTCCGCGACGAGGCGCAGGCGGGGATCGGGGACTTCGAGAACGGTCATGACGGTCATGCTGCGCAGCTAGGTTCGGCGGGTTGAGCCGTCAAGCATTTGGGTTAGGCCGCGACGATCAGGCCATCGGGCGACGCGCGCGCAGCGCCTGGGCGAGCGTGCCCTCGTCGAGATAGTCGAGCTCGCCGCCCACCGGCAGGCCGTGCGCGAGCTGCGTGACGCGGACGGGGAAGCGTTCGATGCGCTCGGCGATGTAATGCGCGGTGGTCTGGCCTTCGAGCGTCGCGTTCATCGCGAGCACGACCTCGTCGATCCCCCCCGCCTCGATCCGGCGGACGAGATTGTCGATGCTGAGATCCTCGGGACGGATGCCTTCTAATGCGGACAGGCGACCGCCGAGCACGTGGAAGCGACCGGGGAACAGCCGCGAGCGATCGAGCGCCCAGAGATCGGCGACCTCCTCGACGACGCAGAGCGAGCGCTGGTCACGGCGCGGGTCGGCGCAGATCGCGCACGGGTTGGTCGTGTCGACATTGCCGCAGACGCTGCAATTCTCCAGCCGCTCGTCGACCGCGGTCAGCGCCTCGCGCAGCGGCCCCAGCGCGGCGTCGCGCTTCTTGAGCAGATGCAGCACGGCGCGGCGTGCGGACCGGGGGCCGAGGCCGGGGAGCCGGGCCAGCGCCTGCGTCAGCGCCTCGATCTCGGGGGATGCCATCACGACCAGATAGGGGGTTGCGTCGCTCCCCGCCAGCGTGTTCGAGAGGGGCATGCGGATCATCTTCATGGGAACGCCGGACTTCGCGGTGCCGGTGCTGGAGGCCCTCGTCACGGCGGGGCACGAACTGGTGGCGGCCTATTGCCAGCCGGCACGCCCGGGCGGGCGACGCGGGCGCGAACTGGTGCCGTCGCCGGTCCAGGTCCGGGCGGAGGCGCTGGGCATCGAGGTTCGGACGCCGGTGTCGTTCAAGGCGTCGCTGCCCGAGGGGCTCGCCGCGCGGGAAGCGTTTGCGGCGCTCGACGCTGATGTCGCGGTGGTGGCCGCCTATGGCCTGATCCTGCCGCGCGCGGTGCTCGAGGCGCCGCGGTTCGGGTGCCTTAACGTCCACGGCTCGCTGTTGCCGCGGTGGCGCGGGGCGGCGCCGGTGCAGCGCGCGATCCTCGCGGGCGATGCGAAGACCGGGGTCGGGATCATGCAGATGGAGGCCGGGCTGGATACCGGGGCGGTTCGGCTCGAGGGGCGGACTGACGTTGCGGGGAAGACGGCGGGGGATCTGACCGCCGAGCTGTCGGCGATGGGCGCGCGGTTGATGGTCGAGGTGCTGGGCGATCTCGACGCCCACCCTGCCCGGCCGCAGCCCGAAGAGGGCGTCACCTATGCGGCCAAGATCGACAAGGCGGAGGCGCGGATCGATTTCGAGCGGTCGGCGGTCGAGGTCGAGCGGCTGGTGCGCGCGATGAACCCGGCGCCGGGCGCGTGGTTCGAGGTCGCCGGCGAGCGCGTGAAGGTGCTGGCGGCGGACGTGTTGCCGTTCAGCTTTCTCGGGTGCGAGGGGCTGACCGTAAATGCCGAGCTGACGATCGGGTGCGGCGACGGTGCGATCCGGCCGACTCAGGTACAGCGGGCCGGGCGCGGCGTGACATCGGCCGAGGAACTGCTGCGCGGGTTTGCGATTCCCTCGGGGACTCAGCTTTGACGCGGTTCGCGCTCACGGTGGAGTTTGACGGCCGGCCTTTCATGGGCTGGCAGCGGCAGAAGCATGGGCCGAGCGTGCAGGCCGCGCTCGAGGCGGCGGTGCTCAAGATGACCGGCGAGGCCGTGGCGGTGCAGGCGGCGGGGCGGACCGATGCGGGGGTGCATGGGATCGCGATGCGCGCGCATGTCGACATCGAGAAGCCGCTCGCGGCGTTCCGGCTGATGGAGGGGCTGAACGCGCTGGTCAAACCGGCGCCGGTTTCGGTGCTGGCGTGCGAGGTGGTGGACGACGACTGGCATGCGCGGTTCTCGTGTATCGGGCGGTCGTACGAGTACCGGATCGTCAACCGGCGCGCGCCGCTGAGCTTCGAGGCCGGGCTGGCGTGGCAGGTGCCGCAGCCGCTGGATGCGGAGGCGATGGCGGAGGCGGCGCGCGCGCTGGTCGGGCGGCACGACTTCACGACGTTCCGGTCGGCACATTGCCAGGCGGACAGCCCGATGCGGACGCTCGACCGGCTCGACGTGGTGCGCGCGGGCGAGCGGCTGTTCGTCTACGCGGCGGCGCGGTCGTTCCTGCATCACCAGGTGCGGTCGATGGTCGGGTGCCTGGCGCTGGTCGGCATGGGGCGCTGGGCGGTCGGGGACGTCGCGGACGCGCTGGCGGCGAAGGATCGGGCGATGCTGGGGCTGAATGCACCGCCCGATGGGTTGTTCTTCGTGGCTGCGGTTTATCCCTGAGGAATTAACACCTTAGCGGACGAACTTCGCAGCGAGTTCGACATGCGTCGACCAGAGGAACTGGCCGACCGGCTGGATCCAGTCGATCCGCCAGCCGGCGTCGCAGAGCTCCTTGGCATCGCGCGCGAAGCTCGCCGGGTTGCACGAGACGTAGACGATCACCGGGGTCTTCGACGCGGCGAGCGCGCCGGCCTGTTCCCGCGCGCCCGAGCGGGGCGGATCGATCACCACCGCGTCGAACCGGTCGAGCTCGGCGACGGTCAGCGGGCGGCGGTACAGGTCGCGGTGCTCGGGGAAGACGGGGCGTTGCAGGCGGTGCGCGGCGGCCTTGAGCGCGGTCAGCGCGTCGCGCGCGCCCTCCGCGGCATAAACCTTCGCCGAGATCGCGAGCGTGAAGGTGCCGAGCCCGGCGAACAGGTCGGCGACGGTGGCGGGCGTACCGATCGCCTCGAGCACCGCGGCGGTGAGCGCGGCCTCGCCGTCGGGGGTCGCCTGCAGGAACGAGGCGGGTGGCAGCGGCACGGGAACGCCGCCCAGCGTGATCGTCACCGCATCGGGCTCCCAGCGGGTCTCCGGCCCCAGACCGTCGTCGAACGCGACGCGAGCGATGCCGTGCTCCTCGCAGAACCGGGTGAGCGCTTCGGCGGCGGGGAGGCCTTCGGGCGCGAAACCGGTGATGAGGATGTCGGCACCCTGGTCCGCGAGCGTCAGGTGGATGTCGGCACGGCGGCGGAAGTTGAGCCGCTTGAGCAGGCTGCGCAAGGGAGCGACGAGCGCGAACAGCCGCGGATCGAGGATCCAGCATTCCTTGATGTCGACGATCAGATGCGCTTTCTCGGCGGTGAAGCCGAGCGTGATCCTGCCGCCCTTGGCCTCGGCATGCAGCGTCGCGCGGCGGCGGCTGCGGACCGGCGAGATATGCGGGGTGCGGATCGGCGCGGACAGGCCCTGCCCGTCGAGCGCCGAGGCGATCCGGTCGGTCACGAAGGCGCTGTAGCTCTCGTCGTCGAGATGCTGGAGCTGGCAGCCGCCACAGGTCGGGAAATGGACGCAGGGCGGCGTCTGGTGGTGCGGGCCGTGGGTCACGCTGCCGTCGGCGGCGAGCGTGTCGCCGGGCGCGGTGAAGGCGGCGTGGCGGCCGTCGGCGGTAATGCCGTCGCCGCGCGCGGCGACGCGGACGATGGTTTTGGTCGTTGGGTCACTGGTCATACGGACGCTCTGGCCGACCGGAGCGCATCCGCCAAGTCATCGGCGATAAATGCCGGCCCCGAACGACGCGCAGCCTCGCCGTGAAGCCACACACCCGCGGCGGCGGCGGCGAGCGGATCGAGCCTTGCGGCCAGCATCGCGCCGATCGCGCCGGCGAGGACGTCGCCGGTGCCCGCGGTGGACAGCCAGTCGCTCGCGCCGGGCGCGAGCCGGACGCGGCCGTCGGGGGCGGCGATGACGGTGTCCGCACCCTTGAAGACGACGACCGCCCCGGTGCGGGCGGCGGCGTCGCGGGCGCGGGTGATCTTGTCGTCGTCCGATCGCCCGAAGAGCGCGTCGAATTCGCCGGCATGCGGGGTGAGGATGACGGGGACGGTGAGCGCGCGGATCCGGTCGGGATCGAGCAGGCGGAGCGCGTCGCCGTCGAGGACGAGCGGGTGGCCGGCGGCGAGCGCGGCATCGAGTCGGACGCGGGCGGTGGCGTCGCGGCCGAGGCCTGGACCGATGACGAGCGCGCCAATCCGGTCGTTGGCGAGCGCGTGGTCGGAGAACGCCGCGCGGACGAGTGCATGCGGCGGGCCGGCGCTGTCGCCGAGCAGCGTCACATAGCCCGCGCCCGCGCGCATCGCGGCGAGCGCGGCGAGGTCGGCGGCGCCTGCCATCGTGCCGGCGATGACCCCGACCATGCCGCGGGTGTATTTGTGCGCATCGGGTCCGGGCGGTGCGAGGTGCGGGCTTTTGAGCACTTCCGTCCGGCTGGTGACGGGGACACCGATGTCGAGGAGGCGGACCTCGCCGCAATAGCGCGCGGCGGGCTGGAGGAGATGCGCGGGTTTGAGTGCGCCGAGGGCGAGTGTGAGGTGGAAGACGGGGGGTGTCGTGAGCGCGTGGCCGGAGTCGGTGGCGAGGCCGCTGGGGAGGTCGATGGCTATGGCGAGGGTGGCGGCTTTGGTCAGGGTGTGGAGTCTTTCCCCGATCGATACCTCCCCGGCGGAGGCCGGGGTCCAGTTGGGTGAACCGTGCGAGTCGTCGATAGCGGTGCCCAACTGGGCCCCGGCCTTCGCCGGGGGGGTGTTTGGGGTTTGGGGTGAAGGACCATCCAGCGGGCGGGTGAGGCCGGTGCCGAAAAGGGCGTCGACGAGAATTGGAGCGGGCGTCGCGTCCACGAGAGTTTGGACGGGGCCGGGCCACCCTGCCCTTGCCGCCCTAGCAGCGTCGGTGCGGGGTTGGGACAGCGCGGCGACGCGGACGGTTGCGCCCAGGTCGGCGAGCACGCGCGCGGCGACATAGCCATCGCCGCCATTGTTGCCGGGGCCGCAGAGGATCAAGATGGCGTTCGATCCCGCCAGACGGTGGACCGCGTGCGCGATCGCGGTGCCTGCGCGGTCCATCAGCGTCTCGACCGCGACCCCGGTTGCGATCACCGCATCCTCAGCAACGCGCATCTCGGCGGCGGTCAGGACGGGCTGGCCCTCGATCCGGATCATGAGCCGTTCGCACTTGGCTGGACCGTCGCCGGGAGGCGGTAGCGGTCGGTGCCCAGCGCGACGTCGATGCTGCCGGGCGCGGATGCCGTGACCTGCGCCCGCTCCGCCCCGTCGGCGGCGACGACGCTGCGGCCGTCGGGGGCGACGCGCAACCTTCGGAAGCCGCCATCGGCGTGGCGGAGGGTCAGGATCACGCCATCAGCGCCGCGCGACTGCTCGATCGTGCAGTCGGGGGCCAAAGCGGCGGCCCCCTTGGCGCAGGGGACATGCATGACGGGTGGGTCGTCGCGGCGTGACGCCGTGTCACCGGTGTCGGGCTTGCCGCTCCCGCAGGCTGCCAGCGGGAGCGAGACAAGCCCGACAAGATACTGCGATCGTTTAGATATCCGCGTAGACATGCGTTTCGGCTGCGGCTCCCGGGTGCGTGACCGCGCCCTTGTACGCCGGACCGACGGTCTTCGCATAGCGCCACAGCGCCCCCGAGCCGTAATCGGTCTTGCGTGGGACCCAGACCGCGCGGCGTGCCGCCATCACGTCCTCGGGAACATCGAGATCGATCGTCCCCGCCTCGGCATCGATATGGATCATGTCGCCATCCTCGACGAGTGCGATCGGGCCGCCATCGGCAGCTTCGGGGCCGACATGGCCGATGCAGAAGCCGCGCGTGCCGCCCGAGAAACGGCCGTCGGTGATCAGCGCGACGCTCTCGCCCATGCCGAGGCCATAGAGCGCGGCGGTGGTCGAGAGCATCTCGCGCATGCCCGGACCGCCCTTGGGACCTTCGTAGCGGATGACGATAACCTCGCCCTCGTTGATCGCGCGCGCCTCGACCGCGGCGAAGGTGTCCTCCTCGCAGTCGAACACGCGCGCCGGCCCGCTGAACTGCAGCCGATGCATCCCCGCGACCTTCACGATCGCGCCATCGGGGGCGAGGCTGCCACGCAGGCCGACGACGCCACCCGTCGGGGTCAGCGGGGTGCTGATGTCGTAGATGACCTTCTGGTCGGGGTTCCACGTCACCTGGTCGATATTCTCGGCCAGAGTCTTGCCGGTTACGGTCATGCAGCTGCCGTCGAGGAACCCGCCGCTGAGCATCGTCTTCATCAGCATGTAGACGCCGCCCGCCTCGTACATGTCCTTGGCGACATACTTCCCACCGGGTTTGAGGTCGGCGATGTACGGCGTTGTCTTGAAGATCTCCGCGACGTCGAACAGGTCGAACTCGATCCCCGCTTCCGACGCCATGGCGGGCAGATGCAGCGCGGCGTTGGTCGAGCCGCCGGTCGCGGCGACGACTCGCGCCGCATTGATGAAGGCCTCGCGGGTGCAGATGTCGCGCGGGCGGATATTGTCGGCCAGGCACTCCATGACCTGCGCCCCCGCAGCCACCGCGATCTGTTCACGCGTCGTGTAAGGAGCTGGCACCATGTTGCTGTTCGGAATAGACAATCCGATCGCTTCCGCGACGCAGGCCATGGTGTTGGCGGTATATTGCCCACCGCAGGCGCCGTGACCCGGGCAGGCGACCTTCTCGAGCGCATGCACCTCCGACAGCGGGCAGGCACCGGCGGCATATTTGCCGACGATCTCGAACACGTCGACGACGGTGACGTCGCGCTCCTGATAGCGGCCGGGCAGGATGGAGCCGCCATAGACGAACACCGACGGGATGTTCAGGCGGAGCATCGCCATCATCATGCCGGGCAGCGACTTGTCGCACCCGGCAAAACCGACCAGCGCATCGTAGCAATGGCCGCGGACCGAGAGTTCGACCGAGTCGGCGATGACTTCACGGCTGACGAGGCTCGCCTTCATCCCCTGATGCCCCATCGCGATGCCGTCGGTGACGGTGATCGTGTTGAAGCGGCGCGGCATCCCGCCACCCTGGATGACGCCCGCCTGCGCGGCATCGGCCTGCGCATCGAGCGTGGTGTTGCATGGGGCTGAGTTGTTGCCGGCGGATGCGAGCGCGACGAACGGACGCGCGATATCCTCTTCGGGAATACCCATCGCGTAGTAATAGCTGCGGTGCGGCGCACGCTCTGGACCGACGGAGACATGCCGGCTCGGCAGGCGCGATTTATCGAATATACGGGTCATGGCGACCGCCTATGTCGCGAGACGGGGCCTTTGCGCAAGACAGTTGCGTATGGATTTGCAGTTTTATCCGCCGCGGGCGTGGCCGGGCACCCGCCGCAAAGCGAGCGCGGCGGGCGTCAGAGGCTTTCGAGCGCCTTGGCGACGCCGTCCATCGTGAACGGCTTCTGCAGGCGGGGCCGGTCACGGAAGCGCGGATCGAGGCCGTCATCGCCACCGCCGGTCGCGAACACGAAGGGAATGCCGCCCTCTGCAAGCCGTTCGGCGATCGGAGTACTCTTCTCACCGCCACGCAGGTTGACGTCGAGGATCGCGGCGTCGACACCCCCGGCCGAGATGCGGTGCAGGGCATCGGCGACGGTGTCGACGGACCCTGCGACGCCCTTGTCCAGCACCTCGAGGAAATCCTCGAGCATCATGGCGATCAACGGTTCATCCTCTACGATGAGGATCTGCTGTGGCACGTTCATATTTTGTACCTTAGGCGGCAATTTCGCCGAGCGCCAACATCTTGTTGCTTAACGTGCCGCAAGAACGTCGCGCGCGGCTTCGGCAAGCTGCTGGACCGAGAAGGGCTTGGGAAGAAACTCGACATTGTCGAGGTCGATCGACTTGCGCAGCTGTTCCTCGGCATAGCCCGACATGAAGACGATCGGCAGGTCGGGATATTTCTCGCGGGCGTGCCGGACCATCGTCGGGCCGTCCATGGTCGGCATCACCACGTCGGTGATCAGCAGATCGGGGCGGCCGTTCTTCGCCATGATCTCGAGCGCGACCTCGCCATTCTCCGCGGTCAGCACGCTATAGCCCTGGCGGGTGAGCGCGCGTTCGGCGACTGCGCGGACCATGTCCTCGTCCTCGACCAGCAAAATCGTGCCCGTGCCCCACAGGTCGGCGGGCTTGGCCGCGGGCTTGGGCGCGGTGAGCCGCGGCGCGGCGGGCGCGGCGTGGACGGGGAGGAAGATGGTGAAGGTCGCCCCCTGCCCCGGCTGCGATTCGGCGAAGATATAGCCGCCCGACTGCTTGACGATGCCATAGACGGTCGAGAGGCCGAGCCCGGTCCCCTTGCCGAATTCCTTGGTCGTGAAGAACGGCTCGAAGATCTTGGGCAGGACCTCGGGCGGGATTCCGGTGCCGGTGTCCTGGACGATCAGCGCGGTATAGTCCGCGACGGGCAGGATGTCGGAGGCCATCTGCCGCACTTCGGTCGCCGAGACGGAGCGCGTGGTGATGGTCAGCGTGCCGCCGCCGCGCGGGTTGGCGGACAGGATCGCATCGCGGGCGTTGACCGCGAGATTGACGACGACCTGTTCGAGCTGCCCCGGATCGGCGCGGACCGGCCCCAGGTTGCGGCCGTGCATCATGTCGAGCCGGACGGTCTCGCCCATCAGCCGCTTGAGCAGGTTCGAGACCTCGGACACGACGTCGGGCAACTGCAGGATCTGCGGGCGCAGCGTCTGCTGGCGACTGAAGGCGAGCAGCTGGCGGGTCAGTCCGGCGGCGCGGTTCGAGTTGGTGCGGATCTGCTGGATGTCGTCATAATCGCTGTCGCCGGGCGAATGGCGCATCAGCATCAGGTCGCAGTGCCCGATGATCGCGGTCAGGATGTTGTTGAAATCATGCGCGACGCCGCCGGCGAGCTGGCCGACCGCCTGCATCTTGGTCGCCTGCGCCACCTCGCGCTTCAGTCGCGATTCCTCGCTATTGTCCTTGAGGCTGAGCAGGACCGCGGCGTCGCCGAGCCCGCGCGCGCCGGCGATGGTCAGCGCGACCGGCTCGTCGGGATGATCCTTCAGCCGGACCGCCATGTCGGTCGAATGCGTCTGCCCGCCCGCGAACCGGCGGATCGCGTCGGCGACCGCGGTCTTGTCCTCGCGCACGACGAGATCGCCGGGGTAGAGCGGCGGCGCGGCGCCGACGACCCCGGCGGCGCGCAGGAACGAGTCGTTCATCTGGATGAAGCGGCCCTCACGATCGACCAGCGCCATGCTGAACGGCATCAGGCTGACGAGGCTGCGGACATGCGCGGAGGCCGACGCGCCGATCGCGGGCGCGTCCTCCTCGTCGTCGAGCAGGATGACGAGGACGGGGGCGTCGTCGCCCTCGACAAAGGGCACCTGCACCACGCGCAGCGGCGTCCCCGCGCCGCCCTCGCGCGCGAAGCGGACGAGGCCGCGATTGTCGGTGATCAGGAAGCGCGCGAAGTCGCGTCCCTCGATCGCCTCATGCTCGTCGCCGATCGCGCGGACGCGGAGCACGCGGTTGGTCGCGCGGACGCGGCCGTCGGCGCTGAGCAACGCCGCCATGATCCCGCTGCCGCCGAGCCGGTCGCCGGTCGGCCCGTCGATCAGCCGTTCGGCGGTCTGCGCGAGGTCATAGTCGGGCGCGGTGACGAACCGCCAGACGAGCATGTCCGCCTCGTCGCCGGCGCGGGTGATCGATGCCGAGATGCGCAGCCCGTTGGCGACCAGCCGCTCCGCCTGCGCATGACCGTCGCGCCATGCGGTGCGTCCGGCCTCGGCGAGCAATACGACCCCACTCGCATCGAGCGGCAGCCCCGGCGGGGTCGGAAAGCCGCTGAACACCGCGTCATAGGCGTCGTTCGCGCAGACCAGCCGGCCCGCGCGATCGGTCACCGCGATTGCATCGCCGCTCGCCTGCGCCACCGCCCGCGTAAAGTCCCAGTCGATCGTGCGCAGTTCGGCGCTGCCGGCGCGCGCGAGCACGCGCCAGACGATCACCGCGCCGATGACGATGATCGCCGCGGCGAGAAAGGCCGCCGCGACGACGATGTCGCCGATCATGCCGAGCACCAGCCCCGATGCGGCGATCCCCGTCACCGCCGCGACAAGGGCGGCGCGGCGGTTCGGCCCGAGGCCGGTCTGGGGCGGAAGCGAAACCATGCGATGCCTCTTCCGCTGTTCGGGGGTTTGGGGTCAAGCATCATGTCCCCGCCCGGTTTCCCGGGCAGGGACGCGGCCGGTCACCAGATACGCACGCGCTGTTCGGGCGCGAGATACAGGCGCTGCGTCGGCTTGGGCTGATAGGCGGCGTACCAGGGGTCGAGATTGCGGACGACCGAGGCGCGCTGCTGCGACGGCGAATGCGGATCGGTCAGCAGCCGCTGACGCAAATTCGCCTCGCGGTAGTTGCGGCGCCAGACCTGCGCCCAGCCAAGATAGAAGCGCTGGTCGCCGGTGAAGCCGTCGAGCACGGGGGCCGCCTTGCCGCCGAGCGCGGTGTGATAGGCGTCATAGGCGACCGTGAGCCCGGCGAGATCGGCGATGTTCTCGCCCATCGTCAGCTGGCCCTTCACGTGCATCCCCGGCAGCGGCTCATAGGCGTCATATTGCGCGCCGAGCTTGCCGGTGAGTGCGTTGAACCCGGCGATGTCCTTGGGCGTCCACCAGTCGGTGAGCTGCCCCTTGGCATCGTATTTCGAACCCTGGTCGTCGAAATGATGGCTCAGTTCGTGCCCGATCACCGCACCGATGCCGCCATAATTGACCGCGTCGTCGGCCTTGGGATCGAAGAAGGGCGGCTGGAGGATGGCTGCGGGGAAGACGATCTCGACCATGCCGAAATTGGCATAGGCGTTCACCGTCATCGGCGTCATGCCCCATTCCCAGCGCTGCAGGGGCTTGCCGAGCTTGGCGATGTTGTCCTGATGCTGCCATTCGTTCGCGCGCCATTCGTTGCCGAACGCGTCGCCGGACGTGATCGTCAGCGCGGACAGGTCCTTCCACTGGCTGGGATAGCCGATCTTGGGGGTGAAGGCGGCGAGCTTGGCATGCGCCTTCTGCTTGGTCTCGGGCGCCATCCAGTCGAGCTTGTCGATCCGGCGGCCCATCGCGGCGAGCACGTTCTTCACCAGCACATCGGCTGCGGCCTTGGTCTCGGGCGGGAAATACTGCGCGACGTAGAGTTTGCTGACCTCGTCGCCGAGCGCACCGCTGGTGAACTGGACACCGCGCTTCCAGCGGGCCTCCAGCTCGGGCGTGCCGCCGAGCACGGTGCCGTAGAAGGCGAACTGTTCGGCGTCGAACGCCTTTGGCAGCACGTCCGCATAGCCGTCGAGCGAGCGGAGCATCAGCTGGTCCTTGAGCACGCCGATCGGCGCGGTCGCGACGAGTTTTGCAATGCCGGTGATCGCCGAGGGCTGCGCGACGATGACGGTCGGTACGGGCGTGCCGGTCGCCTTGAAATAGCCCGCGAAGTCGAAGCCGGGCGCGCGCCTGGCGAGATCGGCGACGGTCATCTTGTTATAGGTCTTGGTCGCGTCGCGGCTGTCGACTCGGGTCCAGCTGACCCGGGCGATCTCGGTCTCGAACGCGAGCAACGCGGCGGCGCGCGCCTCGGCATCGGGTTCGCCGGCGAGCGTCAGCATTTTCGCGATGTGCGCGCGGTAGGCGGTGCGCGCCTCGACCAGCTTGGCGTCGGTGCTGAGATAATAATCGCGGTCGGGCAGGCCGAGCCCCGACTGACCGAGCGAGAGCGCGTACTGCTCGGGGATTTTGTCGTCCTGGCCGACGCCGCTGCCGAACGGGCCGCCGATCCCGGCGCGATCCGCCTCGGCGAGCAGCGCGGGATAGCCCGACCGGTCCTTCAGTGCGGCGATCTTCGCGAGCCATGGCCGGATCGGCGCCAGCCCCTTGGCCTCGATCGTGCCGGTGTCGAGGAAGGTCGCATAGGCGCGGCCGATCTTCGAGTTCGAGTCCTTGGCCGCGGTGTCGAGGATGCCGCGGGTGCGCGTCTCGGACAGGTCGGAGAGGAAGTTGAACGCGCCGTAGTTCGACTTGTCCGCGGGGATCGGGGTGGTCTTCGCCCAGTTGCCATTGGCGAAGGCGTAGAAATCGTCACCGGGCTGGACGCTCTTGTCCATGCCCTTTTCGTCGAAGCCGAAGCTGCCATATTGCGCGCCGGTCGCGGCGGGCGCGGCGGGTGCGGCGGTTGGTTCGGCGGTCTGCGAGATGGCGGCGGTGACGCCGGTGATCGCGGTGGCGGCGAGCAGGCCGGCGGCGATGTAGGTCTTCATGCGAGTCTCCTGGAATTTCGTTCGCGGTACACCTCCCCGGCGAAGGCCGGGGCCCAGTTGGGAAGGTCTTGGTCACGATGGACAGTCGGCCATTACGTCTGTCCCCCAACTGGGCCCCGGCCTTCGCCGGGGTGGTGGATAATTCGGGCGGTCGGCCGAGACAGATTGCGAGATACGGATGGGAAGGGTTTGGTAACGAGGGATAATCCGCCGTTACGTCTGTTCCCCAACTGGGCCCCGGCCTTCGCCGGGGTGGGGTATATCTGGGGCGGTCGGCGTCAGCGGATTACCAGATGCGGACGCGGGTTGCGGGGGCGAGGTAGCTGGCCTCGCCGGGCTTCACGCCGAACGCCGCGTACCAGGGGTCGAGGTTGCGGACGGTGAGGACGCGCTGGTGACCCGGCGAGTGCGGATCGGACAGCAAGGTCTGACGCAGTGCGGGTTCGCGGAACTTGCTGCGCCAGACGCCCGCCCAGCCATAATAGAAGCGCTGGTCGCCGGTGGTGCCGTCGATCACCGGCGCGGGCTTGCCGCCGAGCGAGCGGTGATAGGCGTCATAGGCGACGGTCAGCCCGGCGAGATCGGCGATGTTCTCGCCGAGCGTCAGACCGCCCTGCACGTGCAGCCCGGGCAAGGGCTCATAGGCGTCGTACTGCTTGACCAGCGCATCGGTGAAGACCTTGAAGCGCGCAACGTCCTGCGGCGTCCACCAGTCGGTGAGCTTGCCGTTCTGATCGTATTTGCGGCCCTGATCGTCGAAATGGTGGCTGATCTCGTGACCGATCACCGCGCCGATGCCACCATAGTTAATCGCCGGGTCCGCCTTCGGATCGAAGAAGGGCGGCTGGAGGATCGCGGCGGGGAAGACGACCTCATTCATCGTCGGATTGGCATAGGCGTTGATCGTCATCGGCGTCATGAACCATTCGCCGCGGTCGATCGGCTGGCCGAGCTTCTTGAGGTCGCGATCATAGTCGAACGCGTTGGCGCGCGCGACGTTACCGACGAGATCGCCGCGCTGGACCTGAAGCGCGGAATAGTCGCGCCATTTGTCCGGATAGCCGATCTTGGGGGTGAAGGCGGCAAGCTTGGCGAGCGCCTTGGTCTTGGTCTCGGGCGCCATCCAGGCGAGGTTGCGCAACCGGTCGCCCATCGCCGCGATGACGTTCTTGACGAGCTGGTCGGCGGCGGCCTTCGATTCCGGCGGGAAATATTTCGCGACATACTGCTCGCCGATCGCCTCGCCCATCGCGCCCGACACGGTCGAGACGCCGCGCTTCCAGCGGACCTGCTGCTCGGGCGTGCCGGACAGGGTGGTGCCGTAGAAGCCGAAATTGGCCTTGTCGAAATCGCTCGAGAGATAGGGTGCATAGGCGCGCAGCACCTTGAGCATCGCATAGTCCTGAAGGACGTTCACCCGGGTATCGGCAAAGACCTTCGCTTCGCCCGTCAGCGCGCTCGGCTGCGCGACGAGGTAGAAGGGACGGCCGGTGACGCCCATCGCGGTCATGTACTGGGCCCAGGGGAAACCGGGCGCCTTGGCCGCGAAATCGGCGGCGGTCCATTTGTTGTAGGTCTTGTCCGCGTCGCGGCTCTCGATCCGCGTCCAGTGCGCGGTGGCAAGGCCCTTCTCCATCGCGAACACCGCCGCGGCGCGCGCGGCCGCGTTGGGCTCGCCCGCGAGCGTCAGCATCTGCGCGAGATACGCCTGATAGGCGGTGCGGACCGCGGCGAGCTTGGCATCGTCCTTCAGATAATAGTCGCGGTCGGGAAGCCCGAGACCGCTCTGGCCGAAGCCGACGACATAGGTGGTCGGGTCCTTGTCGTCCTGCTGCACGCCGACGCCGACGAGCCCGCCGACCCCCTGGCGCTGCAGCTTCGCAATCTGGGTGACGAGCGCGGTCTTGTCTGTGGTCGTCTTGAGCGCGGCGAGCATCGGCTTCACCGGGCCCGCGCCCTTCGCATTGACCGCAGCCTCGTCCATGAAGCTCGCGTAGAAATCACCGACCTTGTCGCCGGGCTTTGCGGTCGCGGCGTCGAGGATCGTCCGGGTGCGTTCGAGCGACAGGTCCTGGAGGACGTGGAACATGCCGTAGGACGACCGATCGGCGGGGATCGGCGTCGCCTTCTCCCAGCCGCCATTGGCATAGTCGAAAAAGTCGGTGCCGGGCTTCACCGCGGTATCGCGCCCGGCCATGTCGAAGCCGAAATCGCCGATCTGCGGCTTGTTCGCATCCTTCGGCGCGACGGGACCGCTGGCCGCACCGGCGAGCGCGGGCGACGGGGCGGCCGGTCGGGCCGGGGTCTGACTGGTCTGGGCCGAGACCGTTGCGGCGGAGGCGAGCAGAATGGCGGTGACAATCGACGTACGCATCAGGGACCCTCGGGGAAGAACTTCAGGATGCGGTGTGTTCTACGCCGATAAGACGCTCCGTCAATTCGTCGGGCGACAGATAGTGACGATTGTTACGATCCGCGATTATCGTGGCGGTGCCGCCACTTGCGGGCAATCCAGAGCCGCCAGCCGAGCGCGCTGAGCGCATAGCCGCCGATCGAGGCGACGATGGTGATGGCAAGGAGGCCGAGCGCGGTGGCGGGGCCGGCCTGCATCAGCCAGGGGATCCAGTCGGCCTGCGCGGCGGCTTCGGCGACCGGCTGGCCGGGGACGTGCGCGTCGATCCGCAGCATCCACGACCCGATCCAATAGGCGGCGATCCAGAGCGGCGGGGTCGTCAGCGGATTGGTGATGAAGGTGGTCAGCGCGGCGGTCGGCACATTGGCGCGGAACGGCAGCGCGAACAACGCGGCGACGGGGGTCTGCGCGACCGGCACGAGGATCCCCGCGACCATGCCGAGCGCGACGCCGCGCGGCACCGAGCGCCGGGTGAAGCGCCACAGTTCGGGCGCGAGCACGCGGTGCGCGACGGGGCGCAACAGGCGGTTGCGCTCCATCGAATCGCGGGTCGGCAGATTGCGATGCGACCACGCCGCGAGGCGCCCGAAAAGACCGACCGGCGCCCTGGTCACGGCCTATCCACGATCCCGCATGATCCGGCCCTGCTCGCGCTTCCAGTCCTGTTCCTTCACCGAATCGCGCTTGTCGTGGTTCTGCTTGCCCTTGGCGAGCGCGAGCTCGACCTTCGCGCGGCCCTTGGAATTGAAATAGATCATCAGCGGCACGAGCGTCATGCCCTGGCGCGCGACCGCGCCGAACATCTTGTTGATCTCGCGCTCGTGCAGCAGCAGCTTGCGCGGCCGCTTGGGCTCATGGTTGAAGCGGTTGCCGTGACTGAATTCGGGGATGTTCGAATTGACGAGCTGGACCGTGCTGCCCTTCACCTCGGCATAGGCCTCCGCGATCGAGCCTTCGCCGCCGCGCAGTGCCTTCACCTCGGTGCCGGTCAGCGCGATCCCCGCCTCGAACACCTGCTCGATATAATAGTCGTACCGCGCGCGCCGGTTCTCGGCGACGATCTTGGTCTTTTCGAAGGTCGGGGGTTTGGGGCGTGCCATGGGATGCGCGATGTAGGAGGTCGGAGGGCGAAGGGGAAGCGGGCGTGGTATCGCGTTGGACGTTAATTGTCGGTCCCCCCGTCATCCTGACGTGCGTCAGGATGACGGACGGGGATCAGACCAGGCCGGCGTGCGCCAGCGCCGCGTCGACCGCGGCGCGCGAGGCGTCGCCGGCGGGGGTCATCGGCAGGCGCAGCGTCTCGGGGAAGCCGGCCCGTACCCGCGCCATGGCGTATTTGACCGGGCCCGGCGACGCGTCGGTGAACAGCGCGTCGTGCAGGGGATAGAGACGGTCCTGATAGGCGAGCGCCGTGACGAAATCGCCCGCCTGGCAGGCCGCCTGGAACTCCGCGCACAGCTTCGGCGCGACGTTCGCGGTGACCGAGATGCAGCCGGTGCCGCCCATCACGTTGAACGCGAGCGCGAGGTCGTCATTGCCCGACAGCTGGCAGAAGTCTGGCCCGCAGGCTTCGCGGTGCTGCGAGACGCGCGCGAGCACGCCGCTGGCGTCCTTCACGCCGACGAACACCTGCGGAAAGGCGGTGACGACCCGCGCCAGCGTCGCGGGCTGGATGTCGGTCACGGTGCGGCCGGGCACGTTGTAGAGGATGATCGGCAGCGGCGCGTCGGCGGCGAGCGCCTCGAAATGCCGGAAGATCCCCTCCTGGCTCGGGCGGTTGTAATAGGGCGGGACCATCAGCGCGGCATCGGCGCCAGCCTCGTGCGCCGCACGCAGATTGGCCGAGGCGACGCGCGTGTCGTTCGACCCTGCCCCCGCGATAACGGGGACGCGGCCCTTCGCCTGATCGACGCAGACGCGGACGACGTGGAAATGCTCATCATAGGACAGGGTCGCTGCCTCGCCCGTGGTGCCGCACGCGACCAGCGCGGACGAGCCCTCGGCGATCTGCCACTCGACGAAATCGCGATAGGCGTTCTCGTCGAAAGCGCCGTCCGCGGCGAACGGCGTGACGAGCGCCGGGATCGACCCGGCAAAGGAAAAACCTGCAAACATCGGTATATTGCGCTCCTGCCGCGCTGAATTCGGGCGTTTCGTTCAGGACAGATACGGGTTAAACTGCTATCCTGTCCACATGGTAGCATTGGCGTTCAAATCGAGCATCGTCCTGGCGGCTTTGGCCGGCACGGCGGTATCTTCAGGGGTCGGACAGGAAACGCTCGACCGGTACCGGACGCAGCTTTCGAATATCGGCCCGCAGGCGCAGCCGATGGCGAGCGACGGCGCGATCGCCTCGACGATCGCGCAGTGGCGCGCGCTGCAACAGACCGACGCGCTGCCGTTCGACAGCTATGCCGGATTTCTGATGGCGCATCCGGGCTGGCCGAACGAGACCGCCAACCGCCGCGCGGCGGAGCGTCAGGCGGGGATCGGCAGCGGCGCGCCCGGCAGCGTCGTCGCCTTCTTCACGCGCTATCCGCCGCAGTCCGCGGCGGGCAATCTTGCCTATGCGCGCGCATTGCAGGCGACCGGGCAGCGCGACCGCGCCTATGCCGCGGTGCGCACCGCATGGCGATCGGGCGGGCTGACGCCGATCGATCAGGTCGCGGTGACGACGGGCTTCCCCGGCGCGCTGTCGAGCGACGATCAGGACGCGCGGATGGACGCGCTGCTCTGGTCGGGACAGACGAGCGCAGCGCAGCGCCAGCTTCCGCTGGTCAGCCCTGCCAAGCGCGCGCTGTTCGAGGCGCGGCTCGCCTTCCGGACCAATGCACCGAACGCGTCCGACCTGTCCGCGGCGACGATGGAGACGTATCGCGGCGACGCGGGCTATGTCGCCGACCGCGCGGTGTGGTTGCGCAACAGCGGCGCGAGCCCGAGCGCGCGCGCCTGGCTCGCGCGGCCGCGGGCGCTGACCACCCGGCCGGGCAATGCGGGCGAATGGTACGAGATCCTGGTGACCAATGCGCGCGGCGCGGCGAATGACGGCCAGTGGCAGGTCGCCTATGACATCGCGCGGCAGATCGACGATGCCTATCCGGCGGGGGCGAACATCTCGGCCAAATCCTATGCCGAGCGCGACGAATATACCAATCTCGCCTGGCTCGGCGGGCAGGCGGCGATGAAGCAGCTCGGGCGGCCGGCGGATGCGATGACGCTGTTCGACCGCTATGCGCGTGGGTCGAATTCGCCGGTGGTGCGGGCGCGAGGCTATTACTGGGCGGGACGCGCGGCCGAGGCGGCGGGCCGGCAGGCCGATGCCACCGCCTTCTACACGCAGGCGGCCGGCTACCGCGATCAATATTACGGGCAGCTCGCGACCGAGCGGATGGGCCGCGCGCTGACCCCGCCACCGCCGATGGCCAGCCTTGCGATCGCACCCGCGGTGCGCGCCGCGTTTGAGCAGCGCGAGACGGTGCGCGCGGTCAAGTTCCTCGGTCAGATCGCCGACTGGCAGGACCAGACCGCGTTCGTCCGCCAGATCGCCGCGGATGCGACGACCGACACCGACCACGCGCTCGCCGCCGAACTGTCCACCCGCATCAACCGCCCCGATCTGGGCGTGATGGTCGGGCGCAGCGCGCTGGCGAACGGGCTCAGCGACTATTCCGCAGCGGGCTTCCCGACCGTCAGCGTGCCCGCCGGCTATGAGGACAACTGGACGATCATCCATGCGATCTCGCGGCAGGAGAGCCAGTTCGATCGCGCCGCGATCAGCCATGCCGGTGCGCGCGGGCTGATGCAGCTGATGCCCGCGACCGCGCGCGAGCAGTCGGGCAAGATCGGGCTCGCCTATAACCAGGCGTCGCTGACGACGGATCCCAATCTGTCGATCATGCTGGGGTCGAGCTACTTCCAGCGGATCTATGCGAACTATGGCAGCTATCCGCTTGCGATTGCTGCGTATAATGCGGGCGGCGGCAATGTGAACAAGTGGCTGCGCGCGAATGGCGACCCGCGCACTGGTGCAGTCGACATCATCGACTGGATCGAGGCGATCCCGTATCAGGAGACGCGCAACTATGTGCAGCGCGTGATCGAGAATGCGGTCGTCTACGACCTGATGAACCCCGCCCGCGCCAAGAGCCGCAGCGTCGCACGCACGTCCTGGTATCTCGGCAAGACCCGGCCCGGCTGAACCGGACGAGACGGCACGCATGGATCGGCCCAACTACATCACCCCGGCAGGCTATACGGTGCTGCGCGAGGAATATGAGCTGTTGCTCGGCAGCGAGCGGCCCAAGCTGGTCGAGGTGATCTCCTGGGCGGCGGGCAATGGCGACCGCTCGGAGAATGGCGACTATATCTATGGGCGCAAGCGGCTGCGCGAGATCGACCGGCGGCTCGGCTGGCTGTCGCGGCGGATGAAGGCGGCCAAGGTGGTCGATCCCGCCGCACAGGAGGATCGCAGCCGCGTCTGGTTCGGCGCGTGCGTGACGGTGGCGGACGAGGAGGATGTCGAACGCGTGCTCACGCTGGTCGGCGATGACGAGACCGATGCGGGCAATGGGCGGATCGGCTGGAATTCGCCGTTCGCACGGGCTCTGCGGGGTGCCACGATCGGTGATGTCCGCCGCGTCGACCTGCCCGCGGGCGAGCGCGAATATGAGGTGATCGCGATCGCCTATCCCTGATCTCCCATCGCTGAACGATCCGTTTCCATCCGGCGCGTTGACGCAGGCACGCGCGCATAGGACGTAGCGGGACCGCAACGACGTTCAGGAAGATCCCATGCCGATACCCGCCACCTGGTCCCCCCGCCTGCTCAGCGTGATGCGCATCGTCGTTGCGCTGGTATTCTTCAGCCACGGCATTTCCAAGTTCTTCGGGCTGCCGCCCTTCCCGATGGCGATGACTCCGTTGCTCTACGTCGCGGGCACAATCGAGGTCGTGGGCGGCGCGTTGCTGATCGTCGGGCTGTTCACGCGGCCGGTGGCGTTCCTGCTGTCGGGCATGTCGGCGGCGGCCTATTTCCTCGCGCACGCACCGCAGGGGCCCTTCCCGATCGCCAATGGCGGCGAGGCGGCGGTGCTCTATTGTTTCGTGTTCCTCTACCTCGCCGCGGCGGGTGGCGGCGCTTGGAGCGTGGACGCGGGGCGCGGGCGCGGCTAATCCCGGCGGCATGGCCGATACCACAACCCGCAACGTCGCCCTTCTCATCGACGCCGACAACGCCTCCTCGGCGACGCTCGACCCGGTGCTGACCGTTCTTGCCGAGCTCGGCACGGTCAACGTCCGACGCGTCTATGGCAACTGGTCCAAGCCTGCGCTCAAGGGGTGGCGCGACATGTCGATCAAGCACGGCATCGAGCCGCAGCAGCAGTTCGACCTGACCAAGGGCAAGAACGCGACCGACATGAAGATGACGATCGACGCGATGGACCTGCTGTTCCGCGGCCGGATCGACGGGTTCGGGATCATGTCGTCGGACAGCGACTTCATGCCGCTCGCGATGCGGATCCGTCAGGACGGCGTGCCCGTCTATGGCTTTGGCACCAGCCGCACGCCCGAGGGTTTCCGCCAAGCCTGCACGCGCTTCATCGACGTCAGCGCGCTCGACGACGAATCCGAGCCGATGCCGCTGTCGCTGCCGCCCGCGATCGGTGGCGAGAAGGCCCCTGCCCCCGCCGCGCCGGCCGCACGCCGATCGCGCGGCGGCGAGCCGATCGGGTCGGACCTGATCAAGCTGCTGATCGACGCCTACAACGCGGGCAAGCGCGACGAGAAGGGCTATCAGAGCCTGACAGAACTGGGCCAACGCGCGGGCAACCGGTCGAGCTTCGATGCGCGCAACTATGGCTTCAACCATCTGTCCGAGCTGATCGAGGCGGTGCCCAATTTCCAGACCGAACGCCGTGACGGCGGTCGGATCTACGTCAAGCGGGTCCGCTGAGCGCTCGCACCGTCGCTCAGTCGAGACCGGTGCAGTCGCCGCCGAGCTTCGTCCCGCCCCGCGCGGCGAAGCTGCCCAGTTCGCGAGCATCGCGTTTCGCGATCAGCGTGGTGGCGCTGGGCTTGCCGTCCTTGAGAACCGCGACGCTCCAGGCATCGACGGGCCCGGTCGGTGTCGCAACGCTCTGGCTGCCGGTAACGGTCAGCGTGAAGCGGCCGATGCCGCCGTCATACTGGTAGAAGGGCAGCGAGAAGCTCCTGCCCATCGCGAGCGGCAACGCGCCGAACGTCACGCCCCAGAGATTACCCTCCCAGATGGGGTCAGCCACCGCGACGTCGATCGGCGTGACGACGGCCTTGTCGGTCTTCGTTCCGACGATGCGACCGGGGGTGTAGCGCAGCGCGACATACTCGACCCCGCTCCGGCTGTTGTCGAAGGTGATCGGCGTCAGATCGTCGCGGTTCAAGACGAAGTGATCGCGCATCGCGAAATTCGCCATCGGCACGCGCTGATGCACGACGATGTCCCAGGCGGGGCGACCGTCGATGCGGATGGCGCGGATGATTTGGCGGGTTGCGCCGATGACGGTCTGGTCGGCTCCGGCGGCCTGCGTGCCTGCTGGGGAGCCGGGGCGGTAGATCGCGAAACACTGGTCGATCGGCTTGACCCTGTCGCCCTGCGGCGCAGTCACCGCAGCCGCTGCGGCCGCTAGCATCATCAGCATGTCCATCATCCCCACCCCGTCATTGTGGGAGAGGTGTGCTACGGACATCATACACGCGTCAAGCGATCAGTCCGGGAGCACGATCCTGGGGTCGGGGATGTCGAGGACCGCACAGGTGCCGCGCGCGGCATTCTCGATCGCGATCGTGCCGCGCAACTGCCGGGCAAGGCTGCCGATCATCCGCATGCCGAGGCTTTTGCGCGAGGCGGCCTTGAGGTCGAAATCGGCGGGCAGCCCGACGCCGTCGTCGGACACGGTCAGCAGGATCCGGCCGTCGGCGTTGCGAATCGTCACCGCGATGACGCCGCCACCCTCGCCGTACGCATATTTGATCGCGTTGGTGACGAGCTCGGTGACGAGCAGGCCGAGCGGGATCGCGGTATCGGCGCTGATCCGGATCGCGTCGATGTCGCAGTCGATCCGGTGCAGCGGCGCCTGTTCGGCCAGCCCCGTCGCGATTCCGCAGACCAGGTCGTCGAGCGCGACGATCCCGACCTGTTCGCCGCGCCAGAGCTGGTCGTGTGTCTGTGCGATCGCGGTGATGCGCGCCTGCGCGTCGCCGAGCAGGCGGGTAATGCGCGGGTCGTCATCCTCCTGCATCTGGAGGTTGAGCATCGCCGAGACGAGCGCGAGGCTGTTCTTGACGCGGTGGCTCGCCTCGCGCGTGAGCAGCTCCTGATGCTCCATCGCGTCGCTCAAACGCTGTTCGGCCTGCTGCCGCTCGATCGCGACGCCGATCAGGTTGGCGAACCCCTGCATGAAGGCGAGGTCGGCGGGCTCGAACTTGCCCTCGTCGGGGCTGTCGACCTCGAGCACGCCGAAGCGCTTCCCCGACGTCTCGACCAGCACGTTGATCGCGCGACGGATATGGTGCTCGGCCATGAAGGCGGGCGTACGGAACCGCTCCTCATTCTCGAGATGGTTGGAGATGACCGGCTGGCCGGTCTCGAGCGCGAAGCCCGCGGGCGAAGCGAGATCGGTGCGCATCTCGGCCGATCCGACCACGCCTGGCGCCCAGCCGATCCCCGCGCGCACGAGCAGGCTGTCCTGCTCGGGGCGATATTCGAGGAACTTGCAGTATTTCGAGCGCATCCCCTCGCCGCACAATTCGGTGGCGCGCTGGAGCATCGGTTCGAGATCGCGCGCGCGCAGCGCCTCGATCCCGAAATCGGCCAGTATCGATTGCTGGCGAAGCCGGTATTGCAGCTCCCCCGCACCCGGGGGGGCATCTCCACCGGGGGAGTGTTCGATAACTGTCACGCCTGCTCCGTTCGTGGGGACCAATATGTCTCCTACCGACCCCGGTTAGGGGATCAACATGGCGCTTGCGTGGCAGGCACCAGCTCGGTCCTACACCACCCTCGTCATCCTGACGAAGGTCAGGATCCAGAGCAATCAAGCGGGCCGCCTGTGACCCTGGATCCTGACTTTCGTCAGGATGACGGGGTTGATGGGGGGGCGCCGCAGCCCGGAAACATGGGCCGCGGCGGGTCTCAGACGCTCAGCGCGTGAGCTTCTTGTACGCCAGACGCGTCGGGCGGTCGGCGGCGTCGCCGAGGCGGCGGCGCTTGTCCTCCTCGTACGACGCGTAATTGCCCTCGAACCACTCGACATGGCTGTCGCCTTCGAAAGCGAGGATGTGCGTGGCGAGGCGATCGAGGAAGAAGCGGTCATGGCTGATGACCACCGCGCAGCCTGCAAACGTCTCGAGCGCCTCCTCGAGCGCACGCAGCGTCTCGACGTCGAGATCGTTGGTCGGCTCGTCGAGCAGGAGGACGTTGCCACCCTCCTTGAGCATCTTGGCCATGTGGACGCGGTTGCGCTCGCCGCCCGACAGCTGGCCGACCTTCTTCTGCTGATCCTGCCCGCGGAAGTTGAACGCGCCAACATACGCCCGCGTGCCCATCTCCTGCTTGCCGAAGCGGAAGATCTCGAGCTCGTCGGAGATTTCCTGCCAGACATTCTTGTTCGGATCGAGATCGTCGCGGCTCTGGTCAACATAGCCGAGCTTGACGGTCGAGCCGACCTCGATCGTTCCCGTGTCCGGGGTTTCCTGACCGGTGATCAGCTTGAACAGCGTCGACTTGCCCGCGCCGTTCGGGCCGATCACGCCGACGATGCCGCCCGGCGGCAGCGTGAAGTCGAGACCGTCGAACAGCAGCTTGTCGCCGTAGGACTTGGTCAGACCCTTCGCCTCGATCACCTTGCCACCGAGACGCGACGGCAGCTGGATCAGGATCGCGGCCTTGCCGGCGACGCGATTCTCCTGCTTCTCCATCAGCTCGTCGAACGCGCGGATACGGGCCTTCGACTTGGTCTGGCGCGCCTTGGGGGTCTGGCGCATCCACGCCAGCTCGTCGGCGATCGCCTTCTGCTTGCCGGCCTCTTCGCGCTCTTCCTGGCTGAGGCGCTGCGCCTTCTTCTCCAGATAGCCCGAATAGTTGCTCTCATAGGTGTAGTAGCGGCCGCGATCGAGCTCGAGCACCCAGTTGACGACATTGTCGAGGAAGTAGCGGTCATGCGTCACGAGGATGACGTTGCCGGTATATTCCTTAAGGTAATTCTCGAGCCACGACACGCTCTCGGCGTCGAGATGGTTGGTCGGCTCGTCGAGCAGCAGGATCTGCGGCTTCTCGAGCAGCAGCTTGCAGAGCGCGACGCGGCGCTTCTCGCCGCCCGAGAGATTTTCAACCGACGCATCGCCCGGCGGGCAGCGCAAGGCCTCCATCGCCTGTTCGAGCTGGCTGTCGAGCGCCCAGCCATCAACCGCGTCGATCTTGGCCTGGAGATCGCCCATCTCCTCCATCAGCGCGTCGAAATCGGTGTCGTCCTTCGGATCGCCCATCTCGGCGGAGATCGCGTTGAACCGGTCGACGAGGTCGGCGACGGGGCGGACGCCGTCCTTGACGTTGCCCATCACGTCCTTGGTCGGATCGAGCTGAGGCTCCTGCGCGAGATAGCCGACATTGACGCCCTCGGCCGCCCAGGCCTCGCCGGTGAAGTCGGGATCCATGCCCGCCATGATCTTCATCAGCGTCGACTTGCCCGACCCGTTGGGGCCGATGATCGCGATCTTCGCGGACGGAATGAACTGGAGGTGGATGTTGTTGAGAACGGGCTTTGCGGCACCGGGGAAGGTCTTGGTCAGACCCTTCATGACGTAGGTATACTGGACGGCCATGTGGGTGCCGAGCTCCATGCTTGAATGAGGCGGGATTTGACGTGCGCAGATAGCGATGCGGCGGGCCGTTGGCAAACGGGGAGCAGCGACATAGGCTGTCGCGGATGATGAAGCACACGCTCGCGGTATTGGCCGCCTCCACCCTGTCCGTTCCTCTCATGGCACAGCGGACCGCACCACCCGCCCCTGCCCCGGTCGATGCGAAGGTCGCAGCGCTCCGCGATGCCGCGCTCAAGGACGACGTCGCCTATGACATCGTCGAGGGGATGACGACCGAGATCGGCCCCAGGCTGGCGGGGACCGAGGCGGAGGCGCGTGCGCGCGCCTGGTCGGTGACGAAGCTGAAGGCGCTGGGGTTCAAGAACGTGCGGATCGAGCCGTACCAGATGCCCGTCTGGGTGCGCGGCGTCGAGACGGGGTCGATCCTCGCCCCCTTCCCGCAGGCGCTGAAGCTGACCGCGCTCGGCAATTCGGGTGCGACGCCCGTGGGAGGCCTGACCGCGCAGGTGGTGGTGTTCAAGACCTATGGCGACCTGGCGGCGGCGCCTGCGGGGAGCCTTGCCGGCAAGATCGCCTATGTCGGCAACGCAATGGAGCCGACGCAGGACGGGTCGAGCTATGGCGCGTTCGGACCCGCACGGTTCGTGGGGCCGGCGATGGCGGCGAGCAAGGGCGCGGCCGCGATCGTGATCCGCTCGATCGGCACCGATCATCACCGCAATCCGCATACCGGCACGACCAACTTCCCCGAGGGCGTCACGCCGATCCCGTCGGCGGCGCTGTCGGTGCCCGATGCCGAGCTGATCGAACGGATCGCGACGCGCGGCAAACCGATCACGATGACGCTCGTCCTGACCCCGCGGATGACGGGCACGCACGAATCGGGGAACGTCATCGCCGAAGTGCCGGGGACCGATCCCAAGGCGGGGATCGTGCTGGTCGGCGGGCATCTCGACAGCTGGGATCTCGGCACGGGCGCGATCGACGATGCGAGCGGCGTGGCGATCACCGCGGCGGCGGCCAAGCGGATCCTCGACGGCCCGCGCCCGCGGCGGACGATCCGCGTCGTCTGGTTCGGTGCCGAAGAGGTCGGCGGTTTTGGCGGCAAGGCCTATGCCGAGGCGCACAAGACCGAGCGGCACGCCACCGCGGGCGAATCCGATTTCGGCGCGGACCGCGTCTGGCGGTTCGAGACCAACCTGCCCGACAGCGCGAAGCCGGTCGCCGATCGCCTCGCCTCCGCGCTCGCCCCGCTCGGCATCGCGCGCGGCGCAGGGGTCGGCGGTGACGGCACCGATGTCGGCCCGACCATGGCGCTCGGCGTCGCGGCGATCGACCTCAACCAGTCGGGTACGCGCTATTTCGACACGCATCACACGCCCGACGATACGCTCGACCGGGTCGACCCCGAGCAGCTTCGCCAGAACGTCGCGGCCTGGACGACGATGCTCGCGATCGTGGCCAATGCGCCCGAGGAAATCGGCTCGGTCGTGCCAAGAAAGTGACCAGTTGCGGCAACCCGCCCGTCATCGGACTGTCGCAAAGCTTGCTGGGCGATGAATTTAGCGGATTGACCGCCGGTCGGGGGCCGCTATTTGACGGGGCTTCGCGACGGCAATCGGGTCGGCCGCGAGTGAAACTATGCTTGGGAGCATTCGAATGAAGAAGATCGTTCTGATCGCTGCTGCCGCCGGCCTGATGTCCGTCGCAGCCTGCAGCAAGTCGCCAGAAGCCGCCGCAGTTGAGAACAACGCGGACATGCTGGCTGACAACATGGAAATGCAGGCTGACAACATGGACGCCATGGCGGACAACACCTCGAACGCCGTCGCAACCGACGTGCTCGAGAACGCAGCCGACAACATGAACGCAGCAGCAGACAACGTCCGCGACGCTGCCGACGAGAAGACCGACAACATGAACTAAGACTGTGTCGGGCGCTTGCGCTCGACAACGTTTTGGAGTCGGAAAGGGCGCTCCTTCGGGAGCGCCCTTTTTCTTTGGCACCCTTTTTCTTTGGAAACGCTTGCGCTAACGCAGGCGGCGGTGGGGCCTGTAGCTCAACGGTTAGAGCTGGCCGCTCATAACGGCTAGGTTGCGGGTTCGATTCCTGCCGGGCCCACCAATTTCTCCGATCATCACTACCTTACATCGTCAGGAAAGCGCAGAACCGCTTGGTTTGTGGGGGTCTTTCTTTTCACACGTTCCATACGGCGAGCTGAATGTGCGGGATATTTGGGGGTATTTTTCAAATGGTATTTTCTGCCTCCCAGATGTCATGATTCGGCCCGGATTTCTGCGGCTTGCGGAGCCGCTCCGGCTTCGGCGGAAGCACCTGGTTTGAGGGTGTCGATGATCATGCTGGGCGGCCTTGCGACGATGATCTCGGCAATGCCCGCCGCAGCGCACGCCGCGGTGCAAGTCGCGGCGAACCGCGAGTGACGAACCGCTTTAGATCGGCGGCGTTACGCCCTATCATCGTAGAGAGGCTAGCGAGGCTCCTGCCTTGCTCTTTGCCGAGCTCGGCAGTCGAACTCGCGGCGTTTGCATTCTCATTGGGCGCATCCAAACAACGGATCAGGGTAGCGCCCGAGCTATACTGCTCCTTTTTTGTTCGCAACCTGCCAGCCATCGCCGGGCGGAACGAGGCACGGGATAGTTCGGAAAACCTCGTAACTCGGGGGGGTTTGAATGTCGCTGGAAGAACAGTGTGCCCGTCAACAACTATTGAAGATTTAGGTCATTCTTCTTGTCTTGTTAACCAAGTTTGAGCAGGGCCTATTGCACGCTTCTACCGTGGAAAATGCCCCCGGATGCAAACGATCCGGCCGCGCGAATTCATGACGCTCATCGCACTCCGCTCACGATGCTCGATTGTCCCGAAACCACACAATGCTTGGGTGGTGGCCGTTTTCAGGCAATTGCATAACTCTCTGGCCCCCTTTACTTTTTTTCCAAGGAACACGTAAAAAGGGACCACCATGAAGCGCTTACTTCTTTCGACAATGGCATTCGTATCTGCATTCGCGATGGCCCCAGCGGCTCACGCAGTTAACTTCACTCCGAACGACCCGGAGTTCACCGTCAGCGGCGATATAAAGAATGGTACCGTTTCGGCAGATTTCGGCCGGGCGGGCATCAAGCGTGGTACATTCACGGATACTTTCAATTTCATCATCGACCAGGCCGGTCTGGCTAGCGGTACGCTCAGCACGAGCACGACGCGGTTCTTCAGCCCTACCGATCTCGACATCCTGTCGGTGTTCATCAATGGTTTCGCAGCATCGAAGACTGTTGTCGGCAAGGCCGAGTTTTTCGAGATCAACAACGTGGCGATCGCAAAAGGTGCGACGAACCAGATCGTCGTGAACGGCCTCTCGCGTGGTAACGGCTCCTATGCTGGCACGGCGACCTTTGAGCCGACGGCAGCAGTTCCCGAGGCTGGTACCTGGGCAATCATGCTGTTCGGTATCGGCGGTATCGGCTCGTCGATGCGCGTTCGTCGTCGCCAGGCGAAGATCGCATTCGCCTAAGCCGATTTCACAGCCGGTCCCAGTGTCCGGCCGTGTGAAGGCAGCCGTCAACCTTTCGAGGTTGGCGGCTGTTTTCATTTGAATCCAGCGCGATTGCGGCTGCGGAGGGATTGATGCGGCGCGACGACAGCCGTTGACCGACACCTAAGCGTACGGTCAGGCGCGAACTGGTCGAAGTCGACTTCCTTATGTCGTCCACAGCCACAGATCAGATCTATGGTCCGGATACCCAGGGACCGCATGGGTCGGGTTTAAGTGGTGAAACGTCGACGGAGTGACAATGCAGAAAATCCAATAAGAGCCGCGCTCAGCGAGACCGTCAACGGTCGCGTAGACATACCAGCGGTCCGCCTAACCCTGCGCTGTCTCTGACATCACTGCCCCGAGCGCTGGCCCCTCGTGTTTTTTTGGGAAGCCGCGCAGCAGGATAGCGAAATTGGTCGGTGCCAGAGTGTGACGGCCTCATTCAACGGCATTGTGCGGAAGCTGCGTCGATCCGACGCATATACCGCAGTCAGCAATGCGCGGGCGGCATTGGCATCAAGAATTTTCAGTTAATCCACTTTAACCGCATGGGGTTGCAATTACTAAACAGATTCAATGCATAAATCCCCTTGTCGAAAGATAAGCACTTTCAAATCTGGGGGTTCAAATGCGCTACTGGCCAATCGGCAAGCCCATTCGGGGTTAACTTTGCCATCAGCTTGGGGATCACTATTGGCGTCATTGACGCATCCTGCAGGGCGCAAAGCAATGCGTTACTAGGCCAATGGTGACCCTTACAACGGCTGAAGCTTAAAATGCCCGGCTTTCCGAGCCGGGCATTTTTTGTGTTCACGACCGCGTCATATCCTTTGCCGAAATCTCATCGGCGCATGTGCGAAAAAGCAAGCCCAAGAGGTTTCACTGCTTTTTGCATAGCTGTGTGCGCAGTCTTAAACCGCCCGCCTACCAGATACCCCATCAAAGGCGTTCGTTACGCCGAACTACTGCGACGGCCCTTCGTTGATCGCATCGACTTTCCGAACGAGGACACGAGCAAGAGCAACCGGCGCATGGAGTGCATGCTGTGCGCGCCTGGCGTAGCGGTCGAGCAACGCTTCGAGCCGAGCAACCCATACGACGAGAACGCCGTTGCCAAATTTAGCGAGCGCGGCACCCAACTGGGCTATGTCAGCGCAGAGCGCGCGCCGCTGATCGGCAAGCGGATAAAGGAAGGCGAGGCGATCGGCGTCTTTCAGACGATGCACGGTAGCGGGGTGCTTACCCTGCCCGACCCGGTCTCCGATGCTCCAAAGCGCCCACCTCCCCGCCAGGCTCGGCCGGCGCCGCGACCAGTCTGCGATCCCCACGCCTTTTACCCTGACAAGGAAGACGCCGAACTCCGCGCGTAACATCGGGCTTGCGGCCCGGTCTGACCAATATGAAGCTTAGCAAGTTCGTTCCGTACTATGATCGACTGCCAGGGCAAACGCTGGGGCTGACGAACGCGGCACGATCGCTAAGGCCCGCGAAGATAAATTTGGGAAACGGAACGCCCTCAAAGCAATGCGTGCCGCACTGCTCGAGATGGTGCCTGAATCGCACTCTGGTTACCGAACTTTCGATCCAGCTGAACTGTCCGCAGACACTGCAAACACGTTCAACCCTGGCAAGATAGCGCCAGTGGCCGCGCAAGAGCGGTAGGCGTCATTCTCGGTATGGTGAAGTGCATCGGCTAAGAAAGAGGCCACAAGCGGATTGTTAGATACGTCGGCTACGTGAAGCGCCCAAGCGATCGCGGAGCGCAAGATTTCTGCGTCGTGTCCAAAGGGCGTGTTCATGGGGCGGCTTGTTACAAAGCGAATTCTTGGGAGCCAAGCTCGCGTTCAGCATACAAGGTTAAGATTAACCTAGGTTACTTTCCGTCAGGACCCATGCCAGCCTGACTGAACCCGCTGCCAGCTATACTGGTGAGCAGGGATCTGAATGGGGCACCTGACCGATTGCGTCACGCTGTTGCCGGCGTGCCGAGGTGCACCCAGCGAGCAACTGATCGGATAGGACTGATGCCGCTTCGATGTCGAGCGTGACAGCAACGCCCGGCCCATCAATCAGCACCCTCCCCTGGTTCGCTGAAACGTTCAGAATTTCCGGACGCAAGGTACGCAGCATGCCAATTCTCCCGTAGAAGAATCAGCGACCAGTGGCGGTAGATCGTTCCGGGTATTGATCCACGGCAGGACGATACTGAGTGACCGAGATCGCTCGCCTCCTGTTGAGGGAGGCGGTGAGTTTGGATCGGAGCAGCGCGCTAGCTAGGTCAGAAAACGTCAGTCCCAGTGACGCTCTTGCATACGAAGGTCGATCGTATAGTTTCGGTCGAATTGCAGGAGTCGAACGATGAAATATCGCGTTGCAGTTGCGCTGATCCTCACCCCCATTGGCGTAAAGGCGCAAACGTCAGAAGCCCCTGCCACGGCCGTAGCGGCGCCAGCCAAAGAGAAGAAGATCTGCCGGTCAATGACGCCGACGGGCTCCTTCATGGCCACGCGCGTCTGCAATTCGGCTGCAGCGTGGCGCAAATTTGATGGGATTACTGCTGACGGCGCGCAGCAGACCCGGGATGTGTATCGAATGACCACGACCGGCGTGCCGCACTGAGTTGGATGAGGAAGGGCCGGAGTTCGGGGCATCGCGTCCAAAGGGGGCTCCTGGTTCTGGCGCGTAGACTCGTTCAGTGTCAGAACGCCCTCTCCGACCATCTGATCGAGGCGGGTCCAGCGCTCCGGCCGTTCACGGCGCGCCGTGGAATCGGCTGAGGTGGTCGTTGTAGTGGTCCCGCAGCGCGTTCACGTCCTTGACGCGGTTTTCGCGTTCTTCGTCGAGCGCGGCGTGCACCGCTTTCGAATAGGTTTCTTCCGCCCGAAGGTCGGCCTCAAGGGCAGCCAGCCGCTCCTCGAGGTTCGTAACCTTGTCCTTGAGCGGGGAGATGGCGTCTTCTGATACGTCTTCTGCGATCGCCATCGTTGCATCGTGCGCGGTCTGCCGTTCCTTACATCCGATCAGCGCCAGCGGCATCGCGACTAGCATTAAAACCCGCATAGCACTTCCCCGCGCCCCCAAGATCCGAGGCTATGTACACGAGCTGCAGCACTCCTGCATTTAGGATTGAGGGTGTCGATGATCATGCGCCGCTCGCATGCGCCGCGAGGGCCGCAGCGGCGATTTCCTGCAATGCCGCCGCCTGACAGTGGAATCGGATGCCGCAATCTGATTGAGCGCCGAGAGAAGCTGCTCATTGCGCGCGCACAACGCCGCTTTAGTCATGCTGGCACGAAGCGGCGGATTCCCGACACTTCGGCCGCGCATAACCGTCGCAGATTAGGCGTTCCGGGGGCGGCTCAGGGGGTATTTCGAATTACCCTCGCCCAATATCCCCGCAAGGCCATCCGAACATGCTGCTGGCGATTCCCAAACCTTCCGGCCGTTGCCGCACCTGATGCGCGGCAACGCCTTGTCTCGCGCGATCTGACAGGATCCGGAGGCTCTCCCGGTGACCAACGATCGCGCGCGCCCAGTGCCCGCTCGTCGGCGTTGAGGACAATCGCGCGGTGGCGGCGTTCCTCTTCTGGCAGGCGTCGCGGCGAACCGCGCGTGACGGACTGGTTCAGCTAGGCGGCGTTTCGCCCTATCATCGTAGGGAGGCTAGCGAGGCTCCTGCCTGCTCTTTCGCGTGCTCGGGCAGTCGATCTTGTGGGGATTACATTCTTATTGAACGCATCCGGGCAGCGAATCAGGATCGCACCTGAACTCCATCGTGCCGTTTTGGTTCTCAATCAGTTTGCAACTACCCGCCAGCTGCGAGCGCAGGAAGATTGGGACAATCAAGGAGCTCGGGGAGCCTCGACGTAGGCCGGTGGCCAGCATAGCCCGTCATCAAATAAACGACGGTTGGGTCACTCTTCATGTCTTGTTAACCATAAGAAAACAGGACTTATTGCGCGCTTCGACGGTGCGAAACGCGCCGCGGAGCAGAGGGTGTTTCAATGGTAATGATCCTGGTGGGCTGGGCCGGCTCTTCCGTCGCAGCGTTTCTCGTTCTCGGGTACGCCGCTCACAAGCTCAAACACGTATGAAGCGGGGACTGGGCTAGGATCCACCCGCGTTTTATCCGGACGAGGACGGGCTCGATCGGGGAGCCGCTCGAGAGCGTCGAGCGACTGACGACGGGCCGACCTGCACCTACCGAACAGTTGATCGGAAGAAGCGGACGCCGCCTCTATGTCGCGCGTGGCGGCAAGGCCGGGTCCGTCGATGAGCACCCTTGTCTCCTTCGCTGAGACGTTCGGAGCTTCCGATCGCACCTTCGGCTGCCTAGCCAAACGCGATGCGATTTCTGGTCATCGATCACGATCATGCATGTCCGATGGCGCTTTTCATCCGTAAAATCATAAGGCGCGGCGACCGCCGCCAGTTGCGACACCGCATCCGTCACGATCGGGCTGGAAAACTTCCGTCGGGAAGTGGAGCACCTGCGCCTTTCCCGATCGGTAGGGGAAGCTGGACCACTCCCGCCGCTTGCTCAGGGCAATTCGCATCAAATAAGCGACGTATCCAAGGATATACGGAGGTCTCCTATAATCCGATTGGAGTAGTGCGTCTTAAGCCATTAGGATTATCGTCGAGAATTCCGGAGTATGATAAGGAAGGAATGGCGACGCTGGTTGCCGACTTTCGAGGATAGTCCCATGATAAACAAGGCAATCATAGTCGGAATGCTTGGATTTACGGCAATTTGTGCGACACCCGCTGCAGCTGTATCAATCATGGATCCGACCGACGACTTCATTCCGTCATATACTGCGGGTCCGCGTTTTGCAGATCTCGACGTCACAGGCTTCTCGGTCAGTTACGACGGTATGTCGCAATTGTTCACGCTAGGCGCCACTTTCGCCGGGAATATCGATCCGCAGACGGCGGGTCTGTACATTTTCGGCGTCAACACCGGTACAGGCATCGCCAGACCTTTTGCCTCGATCGGTCAACCCGATGTGATCTTCAATCAGGCCATCGTGATACAGAAGAACGGCACCGGATCGGTCGGTCCAAACGCCTTGGACCCAGCTGGTATTTCCATCGCGGGAAACATGCTGACAGCGCGGGTTCCGCTCGCCTTGTTGCCGAGCACGGGCTTTGGGCCAACGCAATATGGGTTTAATCTCTGGCCCCGAAACGGTGTGGGTAACGTCAACCAGATTACAGATTTTGCACCTGAAAATGCGACCGTTTCGATCGGCGCGGTTCCAGAGCCGGCAACGTGGCTCATGATGCTCGTCGGCTTCGGGGGCGTCGGCTTCAGTCTCCGCCGGCGCATCGGTAAAGTCGTCACGGGTACTACTTACGCCTGATCCCGATGACAGTTCATACTAAATAGAGCCGCCGCCCTTCATCGGTCGGCGGCCTTTCAGTCCAGCGTCATCTTCGTCTGATATCTTACCCCAGAGTAAGGGCGTCGAGGATCAGGCAGCGTGCTGGACTACATAATCGCCGAAGGGGTGCCGAGTGCGACAATATGCTCGACGGCGTCCTCGGTAATTTCCTCGGCACCCTCCAGCCCAAATTCGCCGAGATAGGACCAGGCGACCCACCCGACATATCTCGGCAGGCCCGGAATGGCGAGGCCGACCGATCGGCCGATCGTCACGCCATAATCCGCTTTCACCCGAAAACCACGCGTGGAGACGCCCGTCACGGTCGCGGGTATCATTTCGCCCAGAGGGGTGATCAGAAGCGCCCCCAGGTTGACGAGATGCCGGGATGCGCAACGACGTTCGATCAGCGCCGGCGAGATATCGCTCGCGATTTTGCGATACATATTCATTTCGAGGCACGTCCGGGCAGTCTACGTTGTTGCGCACACGTGGCCATCACGGTCGCTGGCTTTGCATCGAAGGCTGGACTTCCTTATCGCCTTCGCGATCGACGTCGGTCTGCTTGCTTATGGCGTGGACAATCGCCTCTGCTTCCTTCTTCAACGCGATGATCCGCGCCCTGTCGTCGTCCGTGATGAAGTCACGGGGTTTTTCATCGAAGACGCACAAGGCTCCGAGTACGGTGCCGTCTTCGTCGCGTAGCGGCGCACCGATATAGAACTGAATGCCCTCGATCGTGTCGACGAAGGGGTTACCGGCGAAACGCTCGTCTGCGCCCGCGTCCGGAACGATTGTCAGTTCGTCGGGGGATAGAATGGCATGCGCACAGAAGGACGTTGACCTCTTATATACACCGGCCTCGAAACCCGCTGCCGACAATACATAGGTCGAGTCCTGATAGACGATGGTGATGGCTGCGGACTTTGCCTTCAGGGTATCGCGGACAGCATCCAAGATCGGCCGGAATCTGCCGACATGCGGACTTGCGATGAGATTGCTTGTCGCAATGGCCCTTTCGCGCTCGCGTTCATTCTCCGGCTTATCCGCCATGATGTAGAACGAGATCGACATATCATATCCTAGCCCTATGTGCCCAATCGAGCAGATAGGGAGCCTAAGCGTCCGTTTGCCCGGCCTATGACGATATAAAGCAATAGCTAACAAAGGGTTGGCATCACCGCCCGCCCTATCGAACGGCACCCTCCCCTTGTCTCTCCCGACGTTCAGCGGGCAATCCAGGCGGTGATTCCGGCGGGGCTGCGGAAGTCGTCGACTGCGCGGACGTCGAGCGTGGGATAGGCGGCGCGGACCATGTCGGCGAGCGCGGTGCCGGGGCCCAGTTCGAGCAGACGGTCGACGCCGCGTTCGACGAGGGCCTCGAGCGTGGCGGCCCAGTCGATCGTCGTGTCGAGCTGGGCCGCGAGCCCTGCGATGCCGGCGGCGCCGCGGACGATCGCGGCATCGGTCGCTCCGATCAGCGTGCGCCCCCGGATCGGCCGCGTGGGCTGAGCTTCGAGCAGCGCGGCTTGGAACGGGGCGACCGCAGCGGACAGGCGACGGGTGTGCGACGCGACGCGGACCGCGATCGGGCGAGCGGTCGCTGCGCCCTGAGACAGTGCCGCGTCGCAACAGGCGGCGACCTGCGCGCGGGTGCCACCGATCACGAAGAGCAGACCGGGATTGACGATCGCGATACCGCAGTCGAACCGAGCGACGAGCGCCTCGACCGCCGCGCGCGGCAGGCCGCGGACGAAGCCGAGGCCATCCTCCGCGCCGCCGGCCGAGTCCATCGCCGCCGCTCGCGCCGCGGTGAGCCGCAGCGTGGCGGCGAGCGACCACCGGCCGGCAATGCCCCAGGCGGTCATCTCGCCGACGCTATAGCCCGCGACCAGCGCCGGACCGATCGGTTCGAGACACGCCGCCGCCGCCAGCCCGCGCGCGACGCACAGGATCTGGCTCGTCGCGTTCGCGTGGAGCCGGTCGTCCGCGGCGGTCCGGACGAGGTGATGGACGTCCTGTCCGAGGATCGCGGCGGCCTCTGCGAGGATCGGCGCGGCGGCGGGCTCGTCGACGAACAGGTCGAACATCGCGCGGTCCTGCCGCCCCTGCCCCGAACAGAGCAGCGCGAGCGTCACGCGTCGTGCGCCGCGACGAAGAACGTCATCGCCAGCAGGTCCGCACAGCCCCCCGGACTGAGCCGCCGGGCGACGAAGCGGTGATGAACCGCGATCGCGCGCGCGCGCCAGTCCGCCGCGGCGATGCCCCCGGCTGCGAGGAAGGCGCGGGCCTCGTTTTGCGCGAAGGCGAGACCCGCGGGGCCGCCGCGATAGAGGAGATTGGTGTCCGCGACGCCGACGATCAGCGCCATCAGGACCTGCACCGCCTGCGCGTTCCGGTCGTCGCGCCGCAGGCGCCGCGCGGTGGCGAGCGCGGGCAACGCGGTGGCGTAGAGCGCGGGGAAGCCGGCGGCGGCCTCGGCGCGTGCACCGCCCGCGGCATGGCGGCGCGCGACCGTGGTGCCATGGCTGTGCAGCGCGACGGGGCCGCGCAGGATCTCCGCGCCCCAGTGCTGCGCGACGATCGTCCCGAGCGGTGCGGCGATGCCATAGCGCGCGCGGAACCCCGCAGCGGCGCAGAGCAGGCCCATGCCGAAGATCGCGCCGCGGTGCGTGTTCACGCCGCCCGTCGCGACCATCATCGCCGCCTCCGCCGCGATCCCGATCGCGCGCAGGCGGTCCATCCCCGCGCCCGCGGCGCCCGCCTGGGCCAGAGCGGCGAGATAGGGGGCGAGTGCGTCGGCGCTGCGGTTCATCATCGCCGCATCCATGTCGTCATGCGCGCCCGGATCCACCGGGCTGACGAGGCCGGGCTTGGGATAGGTCGCGATCTCGCGCCTGAGGCACAGGGCGGCGGCGTGGCCGATCGCGTCGGTGTCGACCGCGGGTGTCGCCGCGACAAGCGCGGTCATGCGAACACCGACGCGCGCGGGGTGACGCCGTTCGCGTGCGCCGCCTTGACGAGAAGCTCGGGTGCGTCCGACGCCCATTCGCGCCATTGTACCGCATGCCCTTGTGGGGTGAGCAATTCGCCGTCGATCCGCATCGGTGCGGTCGCTCCGATGGTCAGAAGCGCGCGGGCACGTGCGGTCGCGGTGCGCTGATCCGCCACCGTCCAGAGCAGGTCGAGATCCGAACCCGGCGACAGATAGGCCAGCCCTGTCAGATGCGCCCAGGCGAGGCTGCCGAAACAGCGCGTGTCCGGGTCCAGCGTGACGAGCGCGGCGATGCTGTCCTGCCAGGCGGGGGGTGCCGCCGCCGCCGCATCGCGCAGCAGCGGCGGCGGGGCGTCGGCGCGGATCGCGTCGGGGGGCACGGCGAAAGCGAGCCGCTGCTTGCCGATCGACGGCGGCAGCGGCAGCCCGAGCGGGACCAGGCACGGCAGTTCGCCGACGACCGGCCGCCGCGCGATCAGCGGGCGGTCGTCCCTGGCCCAATCGGCCAGCAGCGCCGGGGCGTTGGCGAGCCCGTGCGCGGCGAGGATGGCGGGCCAGCGCTGCGGGTCGATCCAGACCAGCCGGTGTCGGTCGAACCGCATCAGCGTCGCGCCGCCATATCCACCTCGTCCGCGATCGCCGCGGCCTTGGGCCGGCCCTGGCGCTCTGCCCCGAGCGTCGCGCGCGCATCGTGGTCGCGCGGCGTGGCGAGCAGCACCGCGAGCTGATCCGCCAGGCTGCGCTGCGGATCCCAGAGCTCGGCGACGCCGCCGACGCTGACCAGATTGTCGAGGCCGGGGGCGAAGACCGGGGTCGTCTTCGCCTTGTCCTCGAGCAGATCGATCGACAGCTTGGTGACGCGCGCCATCGAGGCGAGGTCCATGACTTCGGGATGTGCGCCGGGCAGCGCGACGAGCGTGTCGCAGGCGAGCGCGGTGGCGATGAACGCGCCGGCCGCGCCGCCGCCATAGAGCAGGCCGATCGTGCGGTGGCCGCGCGCCTCGGCGAGCAGCAGCGACTTGGCGAGATGCGCGAGATATTCGCTGAGGCCGAGCAGTTCGTCGCGCCGGCTCATCCGCTGGCTCGCGCTGTCGACGAGAAAGAGGATCGGCGCGTCGTCGTCGCTGCGTGCGATCGCGAGCACCGCGGCGGACAGGCGGATCGCCTGGTCGATGCCGATCGGCGCGCGGGCGGTGGCGCCGATGACATGCACGCCCCGTCCGTCGGGCGACGTGCCGCGACCGAACAGCAGGTCGCCCTCCGCGGTGACCGCATGGCCGGCCGGAAACAGCGAATCGAGGATCTCAGCGGGCGTCATCGGCGCTCTCCCGGTACTGGGCGGCTAGGGTCGCGAACGCGGCGGAAGGCATGTCGGGGATCGCCTGCGGGTCGTCGATGCCGAGCGTGCGCCAGATGTCGGTCGCGTCGGCGGCGTCGCCGAACCGGGCGATGCGGCGTTCGAGGCGGTCCTGTTCGGCCGCCAGCGTGTCGATATCGAGACCGGGTCGCTCCCCTCTCCCGAACGGGAGGGGGGCGGCGTTCCGGACGGAACCCGCCCTGGCTGGTCGCCCGAGCGCCGCGAGCATCGCCGCGCGAAATGCCGCCGCATCGTCGTCGACGAACAGGTCGGCGCCGCCGATCAGCGTGCGGTGCTTGCCACCCATCGTCCGCCAGACCAGGGCGCGGTCGCGGGAGTCGAATTCCTCGACGCCCTTGTTGGTCTCGATCACCTCGGGGCCGGTGACGCTGATCCGCCCCTGTTCGGATATGATCAGCGTCGAACAGCAGCCGGCGATCAGCCCGCCACCGCCATAGCAGCCCGCGCGCCCGCCGATCAGGCCGACGACGCGCACGCCGGCGATCCGCGCCTCGGTGACCGCGCGCATGATCTCGGCGATCGCGATCTCGCCGGCATTGGCCTCCTGCAGACGGACGCCGCCGGTGTCGAACGCGATCACGACATCGCGGTTAAGGGCCTTGGCGGCTCGGAGCAGCCCGGTCAGCTTGGCGCCGTGCACCTCGCCGAATGCGCCGCCCATGAAGCGGCCCTCCTGCGCGGCGATCAGGATCGGCGTGCCGTCGACCGTCGCAGCGCCGACGACGATGCCGTCGTCAAACTGCGCGGGCAGGTCGAAGATGCCGAGATGCGGGCTGGTCTCGCGCCGCTCTGGGCCGACATACTCGGTGAAGCTGCCGGTATCGACCAGCGCCGCGATCCGCTCGCGCGCGCCTGCCTCGTACCAGCTCTGATGAAGGTTGCTCATGCTTCGGGCTCCTCGATCATGCGGACGGCCTGGGCGAGGCGCAGCGACACCGTGTCGGGGCGCGCGCCGCCATCGTTGATCGCGATCCGCAGGCCGCCGGCGGCGCGCCGGCCGACGAAATCGGCGACCACCGCGTCCCACAGATCGCGAAAGCCGTGCGCCGCGGTGCTGATCTCGATCGCGCACCGATCGGCCGCGGCACCGCGCTCGACCAGCACTTCCAGATTGCCCGACGCGACCACGCCGACCAGTGCCATCGCGCGTGTGCCGCCCGCGGGCACGGGCGCGGCGATATCAAAATGCAGGATTTCCATGCTTCTATCCCCTACCAGTTCCGGAACCGGCTCGGCGGCCGGTAGAGCCCGCCCGAGGCGAGCATCAGGTCCTTGATCGAACGCGCGGCCAGCATGTTGCGGTTCGCGTCGAGCGGGTCGATGCCGAGATCCTCGGGCCGCTGGATGATCTTCCGCTCGCGCAGCCGCTCGACCATCGCCCTGTCGCGGCCGCGGCCAATCTCGGTAAAGCCCGCCACGCCGCGGATCGCCTGTTCGCGCTCGTCCGCATTGCGGCAGAGCAGCAGGTTGGCGATGCCCTCCTCGGTGACGATGTGCGTCGTGTCGTCGGCATAGACCATGATCGGTGCGAGATCGAGATCGAGCTTCTCCGCGAGTTCGAGCGCGCCGAGCTTCTCGACGAACAGCGGCGCATTGCCCTCGCCGAACGTCTCGCCGATCTGCACGACGAGCTTCCGGCCGCGGCGCAAGGGTGCCGCGGTGTCGGGATCCGCCTCCGCGCCGGCCTGCAACCAGGGAGCGCTCGGATGGCGCCGGCCGCGTGCGTCCGATCCCATATTGGGCGCGCCGCCAAAGCCGGCGATGCGGTTCGCGGTGATCGTCGAGCTGTGCCCGGCAAGATCGATCTGCAGCGTCGAGCCGATGAACATGTCGCAGGCATACAGCCCTGCGGTCTGGCTGAAGGCGCGGTTCGAGCGGAGCGAGCCGTCGGGTCCGGTGAAGAAGATGTCGGGCCGCGCGGCGAGATAATCCTCCATGCCGACTTCGGAGCCGAAGCAATGGACCTGCTCGACCCAGCCCGCCTCGATCGCGGGGATCAGCGTCGGATGCGGGTTGAGCGCCCAGTGCGTGCAGATCTTGCCCTTCAGCCCGAGCTTCTCGCCATAGGTCGGCAGCAGCAGCTCGATCGCCGCGGTGTTGAAGCCGATGCCGTGGTTCAACCGGCGCACGCCGTAAGGCTGATACAGCCCCTTGATCGCCAGCATCGCGGTCAGGATCTGAGTCTCGGTCATGGCGGCCGGATCGCGCGTGAACAGCGGCTCGACATAGAAGGGCTTGCCCGCATCGAGCACGAAATGGACCTGGTCGCCGGGGATGTCGACGCGCGGCAGCGTATCGACGATCTCGCCGACCTGCGCGATCACGAGGCCGCTGCCGAAGCTCGTCGCCTCGACCACGGTCGGCGTGTCCTCGGTATTGGGGCCGGTATACAGATTCCCGTGACGATCCGCGCTGACCGCGGCGATCAGCGCGACCTGCGGCGTCAGGTCGACGAAATAGCGCGCGAACAGTTCGAGATAGGTGTGGATCGCGCCGAGCTTGATCTTGCCGCCGAACAGCATCTTCGCGATCCGCGCCGATTGCGGGCCGGAATAGGAGAAATCGAGCCGCTTCGCGATGCCGCTGTCGAAGACGTCGAGATGCTCGGGCAGCACGACGCCCGATTGCACCATGTGCAGATCGTGGATCCGTTCGGGATCCATCGCGGCCAGCCCCCGGGCCAGCACGTCCGCCTGTTTCTGGTTGTCGCCCTCGATACAGACCCGGTCGCCGGGCCTGAGCACCGCTTCGAGAAAGTCGACGAGCGTTTCGGGATCGACCAGCTTGCCGGTGGCAAAGCCCCGGCCCGCCGCGATCCGCTCCTCGCGCATCTGCTTGCGCGTATTCCATTGCCGCACCGCATCGCCTCCTGACGCTTATTCTGGCTCTCTTGTATTCGCTATTGCTCCAAACGCAACCCTGTGCATACTTAACGACGTATAAGACGCCAGATCGAATACATTGAGAGGATATGCCATGAGCGAGTCCCTACCCGTTGCCGCCACAGACGCCGGACGCGGCGCATGATCGCCGGAGTCGCGCTGCTCGCGATCTGTACGCTGATCGGGCAATTGCTCGGCGAAGGCCTCGGCGTGCTGCTCGGCGTGAAGGCCAATGTCGGCGGAGTCGGCATCGCGATGATCCTGCTGATCGCCGCGCGGATGTGGCTGAAGACCCGCGGCCGCTACAATGAGGGCGTATCGCGCGGGATCGGATTCTGGGGCGCGCTCTATATCCCGATCGTCGTCGCGATGGCGGCGCAGCAGGATGTCGTCGCCGCGGTCGAGGGCGGCCCGATCGTGCTGATCGCGGGCGTCGGCGCGCTGCTGCTGTGCTTCAGCGCGGTCGCGATCATCAGCCGGCTCTCGGGCACGCCCGAGACGATGGACGAGATTGAGGCACGCGAGACGCGTAAAGCCGAGATAACGATCGCCGCCGGATCCCCCGCCCCGATCACCCCGCGCTGAGGACCGAACGCATGGAAATGATCACCAAGGTCCTGACCGCCAATGCACTGCTCACCGCGTTCGCGGTCGTCGGCATCGTCATGTGGCTGTCGAACATCCTGTCCGCCAAGCTGACGATGGGCCGGGTCCATGGCTCGGCGATCGCGATCCTGATCGGCCTCGCGCTCGCCTTCTGGGGCGGGATCGCGACGGGCGGGCACAAGGGGCTCGCCGATCTGCCGATGCTCGCGGGGATCGGGCTGATGGGCGGCGCGATGCTGCGCGACTTTGCGATCGTCGCGACCGCGTGCGAGGTCGATGTCGAACAGGCCAAGAAGGCGGGGCTGATCGGCGTCGTCGCGCTGCTGCTCGGCACGATCCTGCCGTTCATCGTCGGCGCGCTGGTCGCGGCGTCGTTCGGCTATACCGATGCGGTGTCGATGACGACGATCGGCGCGGGCGCGGTGACCTATATCGTAGGTCCGGTCACCGGGGCCGCGATCGGGGCAAGCTCGCCCGTGATCGCGCTGTCGATCGCGACGGGCGTGTTCAAGGCGGTGATGGTGATGGTCGGCACGCCGTTGGTCGCAGGGCTGATCGGGCTCAACAACCCGCGCAGTGCGATGGTGTTCGGCGGGCTGATGGGGACGGTCAGCGGCGTGTCGGGCGGGCTTGCTGCGACCGACCGCCGGCTCGTCCCCTATGGTGCCTTGACCGCGACCTTCCATACCGGGCTAGGATGCCTGGTGGCGCCGTCGATCCTCTATCTGATCGTCCGCGCGATCGTGGGGGGCTGACAGCGTGGCGGATATCGAGAGCGAAGACACGGGGCTGCTGTCCGACCGGATCCGCAACGCGCTGACCGATGCGATCTCGTCGGGCGAGCTCGCGCCCGGTACGATGCTCGACGAACAGCAACTCGCCGACCGCTACGGCGCCTCGCGTACCCCGGTCCGCGAGGCGCTGCGCCAGCTCGCGACCAGCGGGATGGTCGAGGTCCGCCCGCGTCGCGGCGTCATCGTCCGTCATGTCACCGCCGAGGAGGTGATGGACATGTTCGAGACGATGGCGGAGCTCGAGGCGGTGTGCGTCCGGCTCGCCACCTACCGGATCACGCCGCTCGAGCGCAGCCGTCTGCTGCGGGTCCACGAGGCGAGCGAGGCGGCGGTCGTGGCGGCCGATGTCGACGCCTACGACGCGCTCAACCGTGAGTTCCACGAGGCGATCTACCGCGCGGCGCACAATGACTTTCTTGCCGACCAGGCGATCGCGGTGCGGACGCGGCTCAACGCCTTCCGCCGGATGCAGCTGCGCCAGGACCGCCGCCTCGCCAGCTCGCGCGCCGAGCATGACGCAGTGATGCGCGCGATCGCCGAGGGCGATGGCGACGAGGCGGCGCGGCGGATGCGCGCGCACATGCTCAACGCCGCGAGCGCGCTCGACAGCTATATCGCGCACCAGGACGCCGCGCACGCCAAGCCGGCGGGATGATCGCCCGGCCTGGTGGGTTCCTCCGCGTATGAGTCCTCCCTCCCCCCGGAGGCATGCGGCGCCGACTGGGATATCTACCCAGTGCACTGGTCCTTTCCGATCAAGCGGCGGCTCCGCTGACGGCCTAAGGTCGCGGCGACGACCATTGGGAAAAGCAGGACGATGACGGATCAGGACGACGACCGGCCGCCGCAGACCGGGGGGACCGGAGAGGCCGCCTATTTTGACGCGCGCGCCGACTGGCACGAGCGGCGCGCCAGCGTGGCGACCGATGCCAGCACGGTGACGCTGCATCGCCGGTTTGCGCGATTGTACCGGGCGCGGGCGGCCGATCCTCTAGTATATGAGTACCCATGATTAGCGCATAAATACCAGGAACTTACGTCCCGTTTCACGCTTTATGCGTCCGATCCGGAAGCAGTTGCGCTCCTGGAATGTCGGGAGCCCGATCATGAAGAGCCTGTCTGCGACGATCGCCTCGCTAGTGTTGATGACGGGAGTCGTCGGCTGTGCGGCACCGGCGACGCGCATATCCTCGGGGTTGCAGCGCTACGGGCTCGACGCGCCGCGCGCGGATTGCGTCGGCGAACGGCTCCAGTCGCGCCTGTCGCTCGGGCAGCTCCAGCGGCTCGGCAAGGCGGCCGCGGCGTATCGGCAGAACGACACGACGCCGGGGGCGCTGACGCCGTCCGACCTGATCCGTGTCGCCTCCGAACTGCGCGACCCGGCGATCGCACTCGAGGTCGGCAAGGCCGCGGCGGCATGCCGTGTCCTGCCCTGAGTCGAATTGACGTTTCCCCACTTTCGAGAAGGACAAGACGATGAACAAGGACGAATTCCAGGGCGGCGCACGCTATGTCGGCGGCAAGGTTGAGAAGACGATCGGCGATACCGTCAGCAGCCGTGACTGGCAGGTCGACGGCGTCGTCGATCAGGTCGCGGGCGGCGCACAGAATCTCTACGGCCGCGCGAAGTCCGCGGTGGCCGATGCGGTCGATGGCGCCCCGGAGCTCGCCGACAAGCTTGGCAGCGACGCCCGCGAGGCCGCCGACCGCGCCGGCCAGCTGGCGCGACAGGGCGCGCGGACCGTGCAGGAATCCGCCGAGGACGCACCGTTGCTCTGGGCACTCGGCGCCGCCGCGATCGGCTATGGCCTGGCCTGGCTCGTCCACGGCCAGCGCGACTGATCGGATGACCGCCGTCCCCGCCCTCAAGTCGCTCCGCGACTCCGCCGATCTGCGCCATCTGCGCCAGATCATCGCGGGGCTCGACGAGGGCGTGATCCTGATCGATCCGGACCAGTCGATCCTGTGGGCGAACGCTGCGGCGCTCGCGATGCACGGGGTCGACGCGGTCGAGGATCTGGGGGCGACGGTCGACGCCTATCGGGCGAAGTTCCAGCTGCGCTATCGCAACAACCACCGGTTGGGCGACGATGACTATCCGATCGAGCGCGTCGTGTCGGGCGAGGCATTTTCGCAGGTGGTGGTCGAGGTGGCGGTCGCCGGCGAGGACAGCCCGCGCTGGGTCCATCAGGTCCGCAGCCTCGTCCTGACCGACGACCAGGACGAGCCCGAATGCCTCGTGCTCGTCATCCAGGATGTCTCGGCGCAGTTCGAGGCGGAAGACCGGTTCGAGCAGTCGTTCAACGCGAACCCCGCACCCGCGGTGATATGCCGGCTGTGCGATCTGAGGTTCGTGAAGGTCAATCAGGGTTTTCTCGACATGACCGGGCATGAGCGCGACGGGGTGCTTGCGCGCACGCTCTACGATCTCGACATCCTCGCGCATGCCGACAAGCGCGACGTCGCGAAGCAGCGGCTGTGCGAGGGGCGGACGATCCCGCAGATGGAGGCCGAACTCGACCTGCCCGAAGGCGGCACCAAGCTGGTGATCGTCGCGGGCCAGCCGATCGATCTGGCCGAGCAGGCGTGCATGCTGTTCACCTTCGCGGACCTCGAACCGCGTCGCAAGGCGGAGACCGCGCTGCGCCACAGCGAGGACCGGTTCACGCGTACCTTCTCGCTGGCGCCGGTCGCGCTGGCGATCGGGACGCGCGATGGCCACCGGCTGTGCGACGTCAACGAGGCGTTCACCGAGCTGACCGGCTATACCGCGGCGGACATCGTCGACCAGCCGCTTGGGGTCGTCGATCTGTGGGAGACCGGTGCGATCCAGCACGAGATCGAGGGCGAGATCGCCGCCGACCGCCCGATCCGCGACCGCGAGCTCCGCCTGCGGCTCAAATCGGGTCAGGTGATCGACGGGATCGTCTCGAGCGAACCGATCCAGCTCGGCGGCGAACCGTGCATGCTGTGGGCGATGCGCGACATCAGCACGCGCAAGGCATCCGAGCGCGAGCTGGTCCATGCGATCGAGGCGGTGATGCAGGATACGAGCTGGCTCAGCCGGTCGATCATGGAGAAGCTGGCGCGGATCCGGACGCCGCAGGCCGATCCGGTCGGCGTCGGGCTCGACGAGCTCACTCCGCGCGAGCGCGAGGTGCTGGCGCTGATCTGTCGCGGGCTCGATGACAAGTCGATTGCGCGGACGCTCGACGTCTCGGGCAACACGGTGCGCAATCACGTCGCGCGGATCTATTCGAAGATCGGGGTCAACCGCCGCAACGCCGCCGCAGCCTGGGCGCGCGCGCGCGGCTTTGACGGGGACTCGCTGCCTGCGCGTCATCCAGCCGATGCGGCAAGCAAGGAGGTCGCAGCATGACCGACGACACGACACCCGGCGGCAAGACCGGCAGCAGGACCGGACGCGCACGCCAGGCCAAAGGCTCTGTCCAGGAGGCGATCGGCAAGATTATCGGCGACCCCGGTGTCGAACGCAGCGGCCGCCGCGAAAGCAAGGCCGGCGCGCAGCAGGCCCAGGCCGAGCCGCATGAAGCGGACCATTCCATCGACCGCGACGGAGCCGACTGACGCCGTCGCGAACACTATTCAACAGGAGCATCTATGACGATCACCACGACACCCGGCGTTCTGCCGGCCGACGACCTGCGTCTTGCGAAGACGCCCAGCCGCATATCCTGGGGGGCGATCTTCGCGGGCGTCGTCCTCGCGATCGCGGTCCAGCTCGTGCTGGGCATCCTCGGCACGGGCATCGGCCTGACGCTGGTCGATCCGGTCGAGGGGACCACGCCGGGCGCTGCGGGCTTCGGCATCGGTGCCGGGCTGTACTGGGTCGTCACGACGATCATCGCGCTTGGTGCGGGCGGCTATGCCGCCGCGCGCGTTGCCGGCGTGCATGACCGGTTCGACGGGCTCGTTCACGGCCTTGTGGTCTGGGGCGTGACGCTGATCCTGACGCTGTACCTGCTGACCTCGGCGGTCGGCGGGATCATCGGCGGCGCCTTCCGTACCGTCGGCTCGGTCGCGACCGCAGCCGGGACCGGGATCGGGGCTGCTGCGCCCAAGGTCGCCGACGTCGCCGGCGTCGATACGGGCGACGTCCGCGAAGAGGCGGCCGCCTATCTGTCGGACGCACCGTCGGATCCTGCGCAGATGACGTCGGAACAGGCGCAGAAGGAAGTCGCCAAGCAGCTTCCCGCACTCGCCCGCGGCGGGCCGGACGGCGCGCGTGCCGAGAGCCGCATCGTCGACATCGTCGCCGCGCAGCGCAAGATCGCCCGTCCCGAAGCCCAGGCTCAGGTAACGCGCGCCAAGGCACAGTTCGTCAAGACCAAGGACGAGACGATCGCGACCGCCAAGTCGGCGACCGACACCGCCGCCGGCGCCGCTGCGGGCACGTCGTTCATGGTCGTGATCGCGCTGCTGATCGGTGCCGCCGCCGCAGGGGCCGGCGCGACCGCCGCGACGCGCCGCCGCATCTGATCGCGATCAACCGATCCTATCTCGTGCGCTGCCGGATCCTCCGGCGGCGCCTTATTTTTTGGCCCGCGCGCTGCCGTGCCATGACCTTGGCCGCGGAATTGATTCCGATAGCGGAATGGTTGCGGCCCCCCGACCGCGCCGCGCTTTGTCCCTCTCGAGAAGTCAGCAGTTTCGAAGGTCGTCGACGTGCCCGCTGGGGCCGTCGGCGCCGCGGCGCTGCTGACCCGCACAGGAGGATGAAGCATGGACGTACACGTCATCTCGAAGGCAACCGGGGCTGTCACGCGCGTATCGGGAGACGCCGTCAGCCTCGATGCGCCGAGCGTCATCCGGCTCGATCTTGCCCGCTCCGAAGTCGCGGGGTTCGAGCGTGAGGGCAATGCGCTCATCGTCCGGTTGACCAATGGCGACCATGTCGAGGTCGCCAATTTCCATCCTGAAGATGCCGGGGTCGCACCGCATGATCTCGTCCTGAACGAACCCGGCGGCACCATGTGGCAGGCGCGCGTCGCGCCGGGCACGCCGCGCTTCGTCCCGCTTGAGGATCCCGAGGATCTGGTCGCGGCGGCGGGCGGCGGCGGTGGCGCCTCGCTCGCGCTGCCCGCTGCCCTGCTGGGCGGGGTGGTCGCGGCAGGCGGCGCGGCGGCGGCACTGGGCGGCGGCGGCGGCTCGGATACCCCCGCGACCCAACCCGATCCGGCCACCCCGCCCGTCACGCCCCCCCCTGTGACGACCCCGCCTGTCATCACCCCGCCGGACACGACACCTCCCGCCGCTCCGAGCGTCACGATCGCAAGTGACGGCACGGCCGTCACCGGGCTCGGCGAGGCCGGCGCGACCGTCATCGTGCGCGATCCCGCGGGCATTGTGATCGGCAGCGTCGTCGTCGCGGCGGACGGCGGCTTCACGGCACCGCTGTCGCCAGCGCAGGCCAATGGTGGAAATCTTGCCGTCACGCAGACCGATGCTGCCGGTAATGTATCCCCCGCCGTACAGATCGCTGCGCCCGATACCACCGCACCCGGCGCACCCGAAGTGGCGATTGATGCTGGTGGCGCGACGATCACGGGTCGGGGCGAAGCGGGCGCGACCGTCACGGTGCGTGATGCTGCGGGCAATGTGATCGCCAGCGTCGTCGTGGCAGCGGACGGCAGCTTCGTTGCGCCACTGTCACCGGCGCAAGCTAATGGCGGCAGCCTTGCCGTCACGCAGACCGACGCCGCGGGCAATGTCTCCCCCGCCGTGCAGGTCGCTGCGCCCGATACCACCGCACCCGGCGCGCCCGAGGCGGCGATCGACGCCGGTGGTGCGACCGTCACCGGGCGCGGTNTGTCGCCCGCAATGGCCGATGGCGGCAGCCTTGCCGTCACGCAGACCGACGTTGCGGGCAATGTCTCCCCGGCCGTGCAGATCACAGCGCCTGATACCACAGCTCCCGGCGCGCCCGAGGCAGCGATAGACGCTGGTGGTGCGACCGTCACCGGGCGCGGTGAAGCGGGTGCGACCGTCACGGTGCGTGATGCTGCGGGCATTGTGATCGCCAGCGTCGTCGTGGCGGCGGACGGCGGCTTTACGACGCCGCTGTCACCCGCGCAGGCGAGTGGCGGCAGCCTCGCCGTTACGCAGACCGACGCTGCGGGTAATGTCTCCGCTGCGGTGCAGATCGCGTCGCCCGACCTCACCGCGCCGGTGACCCCCGCCGTTGCGGTGAACGGCGACGGGACGCTGCTCAGTGGGACCGGAGAGCCGGGCGCGACCGTGACGGTGACCGACGCCAATGGCGTGGTGATCGGCACCGCGACCGCCGGGACGGACGGCGGCTTTGCGGTGCCGCTGTCGCCGGCGCAGACCAATGGCGAGACGCTGGGCGTCAGTCAGGCGGATGCGGCGGGCAATGCCTCGCCCGTGGTCGGGGTCGTTGCGCCCGACCTCACCGCACCGGCGGCACCGACGATCGCGCTCGACGGCACGGGCACGATCGCGACCGGCACGGGCGAGCCGGGTGCGACCGTCACCATCACCGGCGAGGACGGCGTTGTGCTCGGAAGCGGAAGCGTCGACGCCGGCGGACGCTATGAAATCACGTTGCGATCGGCGCAGACCGATGGTGAGCGGGTCGAGGCGGTCCAGAGCGACGCCGCGGGCAATGTGTCGGGCACGGCGAGCACGATCGCGCCCGACTTCACCGCGCCGGCGCAGCCGGTCGCCGCGATCAACGCGGACGGTACGCTGGTGACGGGGACGGGCGAACCTGGCGCGCAGATCGTGGTTCGCGACCTTGCCGGCACGACGATCGGCATCGCGCAGGTCGGGGTCGACGGGCAATATAGCGCGCTGCTCGACCCGGCACAGGCGAATGGCGAACGGCTCGCGGTGATCCAGACGGACGCCGCAGGCAATGCCGCGTCCCCACTGTCGCTGATCGCCCCCGACGTGACTGCGCCGGCGGCCCCGGCCGCCGCGCTCGATGCGACAGGGACGATCGTGAGCGGCACCGGCGAGCCCGGCGCCCGGATCTCGGTCCGCGACACCACCGATACCGAGATCGGCGCGGCGATCGTCGATGCGCGCGGCAATTACGATGTCGTGCTCGTCCCGCCGCAGATCGACAGCCAGCTGATCTCGGTCGTGCAGGCGGATGCCGCGGGCAATGTCTCGACCGCCACCGCGCTGATCGCACCCGACCAGACCGCCCCGGCCGCGCCGACTGCGACCGTCACCGCCGATGGTGCGAGCCTGACCGGGACCGGAGAAGCGGGTGCGACGCTGACGGTGCGCAGCCCGGTCGGGGCGGTGATCGGCACGATCATCGTCGCGGGCGATGGCAGTTATACCGTCACGCTGACGCCGGCGCAGACCGACGGGGAAACGCTGAGCGTGCGGCAGGTCGATGGCGCGGGCAATGCCTCGCCCGAGGTGACCGCCGTCGCGCCCGATCTGGTCGCCGATCTCGGCCCCGATGCACCGACCGCGACGATCGCCATCGACGGCAGCGCGGTGACGGGGAGCGCCGTGGCGGGCGCGACGGTCACGCTGTTCGACGCCAATGGCGTGGTGATCGCGACGGGTCTCGCCGCGGGCGACGGACAGTATAGCATCGCGCTCGTCCCTGCGCTGCGTGACGGCGAGACGATCCGCGTGACCCAGACCGACGGGGACGGCAATGTCTCGCCCCCCGCGACCGCGATCGCCCCCGACCTGACCGCGCCTGACGCCCCCAGCGCGGCGCTCGACCAGACGGGCACAGCGCTGACCGGGACGGGCGACGCCGGCGCGGCGATCACGGTGCGCGATGCCGACGGCACCGTGATCGGCACCGCTACAGCCAACGCCACCGGCGCCTTTGCGGTAATCCTCGATCCTGCGCAGCGCGATGGCGGGACGCTTGCGGTGACGCAGGCGGACGCCGCGGGCAATGTCTCGGCGCCTGCGCTGGTCGCGGTGCCCGATGTCACCGCCCCTGCAGCGCCGACGGCGACCGTCGAGGGCGATGGCAGCCTGCTCGTCGGCACGGGCGAGGCCGGTACGATCGTCACCGTGCGCGATCCATCCGGCACCGCGATCGGTACCGCGACCGTCGCCGCCGATGGCGGTTTCCGCGTCGCGCTCGATCCCGTCCAGGCGGATGGCGAGACGCTGAGCGTGACGCTGACCGACGCGGCGGACAATGTATCCGCACCCGCCACCGCGATCGCCCCCGACATCACCGCGCCGGGCGTGCCGACCGCGACGATCAACGTGGACGGTTCGGTCGTCACCGGATCGGGCCAGGTCGGCGCCACTGTTACCGTCACTGCGCCCGGCGGAGCGACGCTCGGGACCGCCATCGTCGCCGTTGACGGCGCCTATGCCGTCGCGCTTACCCCCCCGCAGCGCGACGGCGAGGCGCTGTCGGTTGTCCAGGCCGACCTCGCAGGCAATGTCTCGGCCCCGGTGGGTCTGCTGGCCCCCGACACCACCGCGCCCGACGCCCCCACCGCGACGATCAGCGGCGACGGCAGTCTCGCGACCGGTACCGGCGCGCCTGGTGCGACGATCAGCGTCACCAACGCGGCGGGCATAGTGATCGGTACCGCGATCGTCGCGGAGGATCGGAGCTATACCGCGGCGCTGAGCCCGGCGCAGGCCAATGGCGAGAGGCTCGGCGTGACGCAGGCCGACGCGGCGGGCAATGTCTCCGTGTCGACCGGCGTGACGGCCCCGGACATCACCGCGCCGCCTCAGCCGCTCGCGATGCTCGACGCGAGCGGATCGGTCGTCATGGGCACGGGCGAGCCCGGCGCGACGCTGACGGTCCGCGATGCCGCCGGCACGCTGCTGGGAACCGCGATCGTGACCGCGCAAGGCGATTATAGTGTCACGCTCGCGACCCCGCAGATCGACCGCCAGACACTCAGCGTGTCGCAGGCCGATGCCGCGGGCAATCCGTCGCCCGCGACCACGCTGACCGCCGCCGACCTGACCGCGCCGGCCGCGCCGCTGGCCACCGTCGCGCCCGATGGACTCACGCTCACCGGCACGGGCGAGGCGGGGGCAACGGTCACCGTCCGCGATCCGCTGGGCCGCGTGGTGGGTCAGGTCGTCGTCGCGGGCGACGGCACCTATATAGTGCCGCTCGATCCGGCGCAGACCAACGGCGAAGTGCTGGGGGTCGGCCAGCGGGACGCGGCCGGCAACGGCTCGCCCATCGTGACCGCGATCGCACCGGACCTCGTCGCGGACACCACGCCCGATGCGCCGAGCGCCGCGGTCGACCCGGATGGCGCTGCGGTGGCGGGGACGGCGAATGCCAGTGCCGCGATCATCGTCTATGACGCGGTCGGGACGATCATCGGCACCGGCGTCGCCGGTCCGGACGGAAGCTACCGTGTCGCGCTCGCCCCCGCCCGGATCGACGGCGAGACGGTCCGTGTCACGCAGACCGATGCGGACGGCGATGTCTCGCCGCCCGCCACCGCGGTCGCGCCCGACCTGACCGCCCCCGCCGCCCCCACGGCAATGCTCGATCTGACGGGAAGCGTCGTCACGGGCACGGGCGAGCCGGGCGCGACGATCACGATCCGCGCGGCCGACACGACCAGTCTGGGCACCGCGATCGTTGGCGCGAACGGCGCCTATGCAGTGACGCTGACGCCGGCGCAGACCGATGGCCAGACGCTGGCCGCGACACAGGCTGACGCTGCGGGCAATGTCTCGACGCCAATCGCGCTGGTAGCGCCCGATTACACCGCCCCCGCCCTGCCCGTCGTCACGATCGCACCGGACGGCAGCACGGCAACCGGGATCGGCGAGCCGGGTGCGACCGTGACGATCCGTCTCGGTGCCGTCATCTTGGGCACCGCGCAGGTGGCCGCGGATGGCAGCTACACCGCGCAGCTGAGCCCTGCGCCGGTCAATGGTGAGACGCTGTCGGCGAGCCAGGCCGATCCCACGGGCAATGTCTCGGCCGTCGCGACCGTCGCGGCGCCCGACATCACCGCCCCGCCGCCGCCGATCATTTCGGCGATCACCAACGACGGCACGACGCTGACCGGGACGGGCGAGGTCGGCGCACGGGTCGAGGTTCGCGGTCCCGATGCCACGCTGATCGGTGTCGCGACCGTCGATGCCGATGGCCGCTATACGGTCACGCTGGCGCCGGCACAGGCGGCGGGCGGGACGCTGAGCGTCACCCAGGCCGATGCCACGGGCAATGTCTCGGTCTCGGCCAGCATCGCCGCCCCGTTCGACATCGCCGCGTTCGGCAATGTCGACGCCGCCGGCCTCGATCTCCTGCCGACCACGGCCCCGGTCGATCTGGGGAGTGCCCGCTATCTCGCCCTTGTCTCGCTGGGCCTCGTCGACCTCGACGCCGAGGTGCTCGCGGTCCGCAACGTCCGCTTCTCGGTGGCGGAGGGCCACAGCCTGGATGCACGGTTCACCTATGACGCGGCGGTGTCGATCGGCGTCGCCAGCGACTATGCGGTGGTCGTGCAGCGGCTGGTGGGGACACAGTGGGTCGCGGTCACCGGCAGCGGGCCGGCCTCACTGCTCGAGATCGGCCTGCTCAACGACAATCTCAGCGCCAGCGAGACGCTGGGGCCGGGCGTGTACCGGGCCTTCCTGACCTTCCAGGGGACGACGGGCGTCGGGCTGCTCGGCGATCTGTCGGTTGCCGGGATAGATTCGGACTTCACCGATATTGCCGGTGCAACGCCCATCGCGGCGGTCGGCAACGTCATCACCGACGCGGGCCCGGGTGGCGAGATCGACGTCACGGGCCCCGGAACGCGCGTCGCCAGCGTCACGGTCAACGGCGTGACGACCGACGTCGGACCGGACGGGAGCAGCGTGACCGGCGTCTGGGGCAGCCTGAGGATCAACCCCGACGGCAGCTACAGCTACACCCCCGTCGCGAATGCCGGCGCGATCGGGCGGACCGAGACCTTTACCTACACGCTGGTCGACCCGACCGATGGCGAGCGTGAAACCGCGACGTTGACGATCGCGATCGGCAGCCCGGACATCACCGGCGCACCGCTTGCGGTCGCCGACCAGGCGTTTGCCGACGTGACGTTCCAGAACGTCGTCACGACGCTGCCGCCCGCACGGACGTTCGACTTCCCGTCGACCGGGACCATCCTGACGGGGCAGGTCACCGGCACGGGCACCGGCAGTTTCACCGTCGCCCCCGCCGCGGTGTCGGATATCACGATCGTCGCCGCGCGAACGGGCGGGCTGCTCTCCGTACTGCCGGCCTACACCGTCAGCGTGCGGAACGCCGAGGGAGTCGTCGTTCGCACCGGCACCATCAATACGGCGTTGAACCTGGGGCTCGGCGGCGTCGCGACCTTCACCTTCGACGACCTGCCCAGCGGCAGCTATTCCTACCAGGTCAGCAGCAACGCGCCGCTTAGCGTCGGGAGTTACGGCACCACGGTCTCGCTCGGCTCAAGCACCTTGTTCCTCAACGATTACACGCTGGCGACGCGTGAGACCGCGACGGGCAATCTGCTCGACAATGACACGACCAATACCAGCTTCGCGGCGATCCGCGTTGATCGCGGCAGCGGGTTTGCCGAGATCGGCGACACTCCGGTCACGCTGACCGGCCGATATGGCACGCTGCAAATCGATGAGACCGGCGGCTATGCCTATCAGCCCAGCGCGACGCTCGGCTTCTCCGCAGTCGATCTCACCGACAGCTTCACCTATCAGCTCGTCCAGCCCAATGGCGTGCTGTCCACCGCGACGCTGACCGTGACGATCGACGTTCCCGGCGACGGACCCGCCGCCGCGGCAGGCTTCGCGTCGGTCGCATCGGACGCAAACGGGTTCGCGGAGCTGACGGCGCTGGTGGAGACCGGGGACCTCGACGTCATCCCGCTCGACGCGCTGACGGCACAGAGCGTCGAATCGGGCGCGTTCGCGGCGGCCGGGCCGGTGATCGGGCTCGCCACCTATGATCTGTTCGAGGGTCAGGGCGAATTGGAGGACGTGCTGTCACAGTATCTTGCAGAGGAACCACAAGCATTGACTGGAGAAGAGCCCGATACGGTTTCGTTTGATCCGATCGTCGTCACGGAAATCGCCACCGTCGTCGATCCGTTCGATTACCTCGCCACTATCCCGGATCAGGATCAGAACGGACTTGTCACCAGTCATGTTGTATAAGCATTCGAAACTGGTCTTTTCTAGAACCATTTCAGCAACTTAAAGACTGTTTACTCTATACGTTTCGTTAAGCACCCCTGTCCTTTGCTGGTGCCAGCAGAGGACAGGGACGCAATGATCACTTCCACTATGAGCGCGATGCGATCGCTGGCCGCGGGCGTCCTATTGGCGGCTGTACCGTGCAACGCCGGGCAAGCGGTCGACACCCCTCGCCCCGCAACGCCGGGTCCGGTGACGCTCGAAACCGCGGCACGCGAAGCGGTTGCCTGGCATCCGTCGTTGACCGAGGCAGCGGGCGCGCTGGCGGCGCGCGGCGAGGAGGTGAAAGCGGCACGCGCGGGCTATCTTCCCACCATCAGCGCCGGGATCGGCAGCGGGTTTGACAGTCGCGTATCGGGCACCCTGCGGCCGCGACCGCAACTGGGCGCGTCGCAGATGCTGTTCGATTTCGGCAAGGTGTCGAGCGAGATCGCGGGCGCGCGCGCCGGGACGCGGGTCGGGCGTGCCGAGATGCTGCTCGCGGTCGACACGCTGATCCGCGACACAGCCTATGCCGTGATCGAATATCAGCGCGCGTCGGCCCAGCGGATCATCGCGGCCGAACAGGCGGACCGGATCCGCGAGATCAGCGAGCTTGTCGGCAAGCGCACCGCCTTTGGTGCCGCGACGCGATCGGATGCGCTGCAGGCGCAGGCGCGGGTCGAGGCAGCGATGGCGAGCCTCGCGACGGTCGAGGCGGCGGAGCGCCGCTGGGCGAGCAATCTGGCCTTCCTGCTCGGTCGCGACGCCCCGCCCGCCGCGGTGTCCGCCGACGTTCCGGACTGGCTGATGCGGAGCTGTTCGGGTCCGGTGCCCGCCTGGGAGACGGTGCCGCTGGTCATGGCCGCCGAGGCGCAGGCGGACCGCGCCGCCGCCGCGCTGCGCCGCAGCCGCGCGGACCGCTATCCGACGCTGTCGATCGGCGGCGACGCCTCGACCGACGTGACCGCGCCGCTCGGCAATCGCAGCATCTACAATGTCGGCCTGCGCGTCTCGAGCAACATCTTCGCGGGCGGGGTCACGCGCGCGCGTGCGCGCGGCGCGGCGTTCGAGCTGGAGGCGGCGCAGGCGGCCACGCGCCGGGTCCGCAACGAGAGCAGCCAGCGGCTGGCCGAGGCCCGCCAGCAGATCGAAAGCCTGTCGCAGGTCGTCGCCACGCTGCAGTCGCGCCAGACCAACATGCGTGAGACCGGCCGGCTGTACCGGATTCAGTATCTCGAAATGGGCACACGCACGCTGGTCGATTTGCTCAACGCCGAACAGGAATTCCAGCAGGTCCGGTTCGAGGCCGTGAACGTCGCGCAGACCCTGCGCAGCCTCCAGGTGGATTGCCTGTATCTGTCGGGACGGATGCGCGACGCGTTCGCGCTGTCCGGTGCGACGGTGCGCGGGGTGACGCTGTGACCTCCGACCGGGTGCCGATCGCGGTGGCGGCGGGCGGACCGGGCGGCGGCATCGACGCGTGGCTCGACCTGCTTGGCCGCGTTGCCCGCCACTATCGCCTGCCGCTGTCCGAACAGCGTGCGCGGCTCGCGGCCCATTGGGAGCTGGGCGCCGACGACGAGGTACGGGTCCGCACGCTCGCGCGCGCGACCGGGCTCGGCGTGCAGTTCGTGCCCGCCGCGGGGATGCGGCTGACGAGCTGGCGGCTGCCGCTGATCGTCCGGCTGCGCGACGGTGAGATCGCGCTGATCGAGGGGATCGACGCGGAGGGCCAGGCCCGGCTGATCGTGCCGGGCGACCGGGGTGGAGCGACGCACCTGCCGATCGACCAGCTGACCGCCGGCGCGACTGGCTATGTCATTCCACGGCCGTCGCGCTCGGCGCCCGACACGCGTATCGACGCCTATATCCGGCCGTTCCAGGATCACTGGCTGCGCGACATCCTGATGGCCGACGCCCCCTCCTATGGCCATGTCATGGTCGCGTCGGTCGTGACCAACTGCCTGGGGCTCGCAGGGGTCCTGTTCTCGATGCAGGTCTATGACCGCGTCGTGCCGGCGGGCTCGATCCCGACGCTGACGATCCTGTTCGTCGGGGTGCTGATCGCGATCGGCTTCGATTTCGTGTTGCGACGGCTCCGCACGAACATCGTCGATGTGCTTGGCAAGCGGGCCGATCTGCGCATCTCGGACCGGGTCTTCGGTCACGCGCTGCGGGTCCGCAACCGCGCCCGCCCGACCTCGACCGGGACGTTCATCTCGCAGCTGCGCGACCTCGACCAGGTGCGCGACATGCTGACCTCGACGACCGTCGCGACGGTCGCGGACATGCCCTTCTTCCTGCTGTTCCTCGGCGTGCTCTGGTATGTCGGCGGCGCGCTGGCGCTCGTGCCGCTCGCGGCGCTGGTCCTGCTGCTGCTGCCGGGGCTGCTCGCGCAACGCCGGCTGCGGATGTACGCGACCGAATCGATGCGCGAATCCTCGCTGCGCAACGCGATGCTGGTTGAATCGGTACAGGGTATCGAGGACATCAAGGCGCTGCAGGCGGAGGACCGGTTCCACCACCAGTGGAACCACTATACCGCGGTCGCGGGTGAGGCGCAGCTGCGGCTGCGCGGGCTGACCAACGGCCTGTCGGTGTGGACCCAGAGCGTCCAGAACGGCGTCTATGCCGCGATCATCTTCGTCGGCGCCCCGCTCGTGATCGCGGGCGACATCACCACCGGCGTGCTGGTCGCGACCTCGATCCTCGGCTCGCGGATGATGGCGCCGATGGCCCAGGTCACGCAGCTGCTCAGCCGGTTCCAGCATGCCAAGGTGGCGATGGGGAGCCTAAACCAGATCATGGCGCTGCCCGTCGACACCGCCGACGCGGATCACCGCATCCCGCTGCCCGTCGTCCAGGGCGACTTCGCGCTGCGGTCCGCCGTCTTCACCTATGCCGACCCCAACGCCCCCCCTGCCCTGACGGTCCAGACGCTCGACATCGCGGCGGGCGAGCGGATCGCGTTGCTGGGGCGCAACGGCGCGGGCAAGTCGACGCTGCTCCAGGGCCTGTCGGGGATGCTGCAGCCGGTGTCGGGGGAGGTGCTGCTCGACGGCCTCGCGCTGCATCAGGTCGATCCCGCCGATGTCCGCCGCGACATCGGCCTGCTGACGCAGACCTCGCGGCTGTTTCACGGGACGCTGCGCGAGAATTTGACGCTCGGCGCGCCGATGGCGTCGGACAGGGAGATCAGCGAGATGCTCGCGATGGTCGGCGCGGACACCATGGTCCGCCGGCTGCGCGACGGGCTCGGCCATGTCGTGCAGGAGGGGGGCAGAGGCCTGTCGGGTGGGCAGATCCAGGGGCTGCTGCTCGCGCGGCTGCTGCTTCGTCAGCCGAGCGTCGCGCTGCTCGACGAGCCGACCGCGGCGATGGACGAGGGGACGGAGCGACACTTCATCGCGCGGCTCGGGGCGTGGAGCCGTACGCGTACGCTGATCGTCGCAACGCACCGGATGCGGATGCTCGAGATCGTCGACCGGATCATCGTGATCGACAATGGCACAATCGTCCTCGACGGCCCCAAGGACCAGATCCTCGCGCAGATGCGCGGGACGCGGAGTGCCGCGGCATGAGCGCGCGGGCGATCGACGACGACCATCTGTTCGGCGGCGAAGGCAGCGCCCGGCTCGCGACCGCGACGCGGCTCGTCTGGATCCTCGCCGCGCTGTTCGTGGCAGCACTCGGCTGGGCGTGGTTCGCGGCACTCGACGAGGTCGCGACCGGCGAAGCGCGCGTCGTCCCGACCAGCCGCGAACAGGTGATCCAGTCGCTCGAGGGCGGGATCCTGACCAAGCTTCCGGTGCGCCAGGACGATATCGTCACCCCGGGTCAGCTGCTCGCACAGCTTGATCCGACGCAGGCGGGGTCGACCGTCGACGAAACCGCCGCCAAATACCGCGCCGCGCTGGCCAGCGTCGCCCGCCTTCAGGCGGAGGCGAACGGCACGCCGCTGACGTTCGCGTCCGAGCTCGACCGCTATCCCGAGCTCAAGGCCGCCGAGACGCGGCTCCACGACACCCGGCGACGCAGCCTGCAATCGTCGATCCAGCTGATCGACCAGAGTCTGGCGCTGATCGGACGCGAGGTGCGGATCGGGGAATCGCTGATCGCGGTCGGCGCGGCGAGCAACGTCGAGGTGTTGCGGCTGCAACGCCAGCGGGCCGAGCTCGAGCTCAAAAAGGCCGATCTGCGGTCGCAATATATGGTCGAGGCGCGGCAGGATCTGGCCAAGGTCACCGAACAGGTCGACTCGCTCGCACCGGTGGTTCGGGGGCGGTCCGACACGCTCTCGCGCCTCACACTGCGCTCGCCGGTGCGCGGGGTCGTCAAGAATATCGAGGTGTCGACGATCGGCGGCGTCGTGCCGCCCAATGGCAAGCTGATGGAGATCGTCCCGCTCGACGACCGGCTGCTGATCGAGGCGCGGATCCAGCCGCGCGACATCGCCTTCATCCGCCCCGGCCAGTCCGCGAGCGTCAAGGTGACCGCCTATGTTTATTCGATCTATGGCGGCCTGACGGGCAGCGTGGTCAGCATCTCGCCCGACACGATCCGCGACGAGGTGAAGCCCGACATCCTCTATTACCGTGTGTTCGTGCGGACCAAGGCGGATTCGCTGACGAACAAGGCCGGCGCACGGTTTGCGATCACCCCCGGCATGGTTGCGACGGTCGATATCCATACCGGCAGCAAGACGGTGCTCCAGTATCTCGTCAAACCCCTCAACCGGGCGCGGGAGGCGCTGCGCGAACGATGACCGATGTCGCACGCCGCAACCTGCGCACACCCGGCGCTGGCGCCCCGCGACCGATCGCACCCGCCTTGCTCGCCCGCGCGCGCCAGGCTCGCCAGCTGCGCGCGACGATGAGCGCGTTCCTGCCGCAGGACCTGCTGGTCGATCCGGCCTGGGACATGATGATCGACCTGTTCATTGCGGCCGCCACCGGCGAGACGCTCTGCGTGAAGGATCTGACGCTGATGTCGGGGGGCAGTGCAGCGGGGACGATGCGGCGGATCGATCGGCTGCAACAGGCCGAGCTGCTGCGCCGCCATGTCGATCCCGCGGATCACCGACGCGTGCATGTCAGCCTGACCGATACCGGCCACAGGGCGATGGCGGCGATGCTCGACCATCTGTTCGATCGCGGCGCCGGGGATGCGGCCCCGGCGGTGGCGCCGAAATCCTTCGCGCCGGGCAAGCTGCGCGACTGACGGGCGCGGCGTTACCCCTTTGCGGCGGTGCCGGGAAAACGGACGACGATCGTCGTGCCGCGGTCCGCTGCGCCGAAGCCGACGGTCGCGTTCAACCGCGCAACGGCGGAGCGGACGATCGCTAGCCCTAGGCCACTGCCCTCCGGGCTGCCCGGTGCGCCGAGACGGACGAAGCGGTCGAACGCCACGTCGCGCTGGTTGTCGGCGATGCCCGGTCCGTCGTCGATCACCGCGATCGCGGTCTCCCCCTGCGACGTCTGGAGGCTGACCGTGACCGTGCCGCCGCGCCGGTTATAGCGGATGCCGTTGTCGACGAGGTTCGACAGGATTTCGAAGATCAGCGTCCGGTGGCCGGGTACCTGGTAGGTTTCGACCGGGTCGGTTTCGAGCGTGAGGTCGATCCCCGCCTCGATCGCCTGGTTGATCTGGCGGGTGATGACCGCAGCGGCCACCTCCCGCAGGTCGACGGTTTCGAGCGGGGCGGACACCCCCGCCTCCTCCGCCCGTGCCAGCGCCAGCAACTGGGTGACGAGCCGTTCGAGCCGCGTCACGGCATCGCCGATCTCGTCGAGCGCCTCGTGCCGTTCGGCGCCCGAACCGCGCCGCGCGAGCGCCACCTGAACCTTGAGGACCGAGAGCGGCGTGCGCATCTGGTGAGACGCGTCGGCGGTGAAGCGGCGCACGCCGACCGTCGCGGTATCGAGCTGCGCGAGCAGTCGGTCGAACGCGCCGGCAAGCGGGCGGAGCTCGCGCGGCAGCGGCCCCGTGTCGAGCGGCGAGAAGTCGGGCCGCGCCCGCTTGTCGCGCGCCTCGATCGCGCCGCGCAGCCGGGCCAGCGGGCGCAGACTCCACCCCAGCGCCGGGCGGAGCAGCAGCGCGGCACCACCGACCAGGACGCACTCGCCGATGAGCAGCGCGATCATCAGACGGCGGGTCAGGGCTGACCGATTGTCGATCGTCTCGGCGATCTGCACGATCACCGGCCGGTTGATCCGCGGCAGGTCGCGACGGACCTCGGCGATGCGGATCCGCTGACCGCGATAACGCGCAAAGCGGTAGGCGGGCACATCGACCGCGAGCCCGGCGGGATCGGGTGCGGGCAGGTCGGCATAACCGGTGAGCAGGTCCCCGCCGACCGCGATGCGGTAATAGACATTGTCGCGTTCGGCGTTCTCGAGCATCCCGAACGCGGCGGCGGGAAGGTCGAGCGTGACCTCGCCGCGCTCGACCTGCACGGTCTCCGCGATCGCGCCGAGCGCGCCGCCGAGCACGCGGTCGCTGGTGCGCCGGACGACATCGGTGATCAGCGTCGCGCCGACCACGCCGATCAGGATCGCCGCCGCGAGCAGCGGACCGAGCACCGCCACCAGCAGGCGCGTCCGCAGCGCGGGGGCACGCGCCTCAGCCGGCATCGAGCATATAGCCAACGCCGCGCACGGTGCGGATACCTGGTCCGTCGGGGGCAAGCTTGGTCCGCAACCGCGTAACATGGACCTCGATCGCGTTGCCGCCGACGGGTTCGTCGAACCCGAACACCTCGCCGATCAGCAGCTCGCGCGGCACGACGCGGCCCGCGCGCATCGCCAGCGCCTCGAGTACCGCGCGTTCGCGACGGCGCAGATCGAGGACCCGGCCGGCGATATCCGCATCGCCCGTCGAGCGGTTCATCGTCAACGTCCCCACGCTCAGCACCGGGAGCGGATCGCCGCCGCGTCGCCGCCCCAGCGCGCGGACCCGCGCCTCGAGCTCTTCGGGGTCGAACGGTTTGCGCAGATAGTCGTCGGCACCCAGATCGAGCCCGCGCACGCGGTCGTCCAGCGCATCGCGTGCGGTCAGCATCAACACGGGCACGCGCTCGCCGCGTCGCCGCAGCGTCTCGAGCACCGCGAAACCGTCGATCCCGGGCAGCCCGACATCGAGGATGACGAGCGCATAGGGCTCGCCCGCGACGATGCCGAGCGCCTCCTCGCCGGTCGCAACATGATCGACCGCATTGCCGCCCGCCCGCAGCAATGCCGCGATGCTGCGCGCGAGGGCGGCGTCGTCCTCGATCAACAGAATGCGCAAATCGGCTTACCTCGTTGATTCAAAAGGGCGTGAAAGGTTGGTGACAGCTTCGATTCGTATTCCACCGCTACTGCCTATCCGAACACAGAGACGGAAGGCGAGGAGAGGTGACGATGGCACGAATGGTTCTCACGATCGGATTGCTGGCCACGCTGACCGGGTTCGCGGCGACCGCGGTGTCGGCGCAGCGTCCGGCGGGCTATCCCCGCTCCTATGACACGCTGATCGAAAGCGCACGCGCCGAGCGGCAGGTCAGGATCTACGGCAATGCCGATCGCGCCGAGCTGCTGCCGGTGGTCGCCGCGTTTCGCAAACGCTATCCCGGCATCACCGTCCTCTACGCCGATCTCGGGTCGACCGAAATGTATCGCCGCTTCGTCGCCGAGACGCGCGCGCGGCGCCTGTCCGCGGATCTGGTCTGGTCGTCGGCGATGGATCTGCAGGTCAAGCTGATCAACGACGGCTTCGCGCAAAGCTATGCCAGCCCCGAAAAACCCGCGCTGCCCGCCGTCTCGGTCTGGAAAAACATGGGCTTCGGCGTCACCGCCGAGCCGATCGGGATCGTCTACAACAAGCGGCTGCTGCCGCCGGCGCGCGTGCCGCGGACGCATGCCGCGCTGGAGGCGCTGCTGCGGACGCAGCGCACCGCGCTGACCGGGCGCGTGACGACCTTCGATCCGTCACGCTCGAATGTCGGCTATCTCTATCTGTCGGAGGACATGGCAATCACGCGCGACACGCGGTCGTTGCTGGAGGCGATCGCGGCGACCAAGCCGGTCCTGTCGCGGACCAGCGAGCCGATGCTGCGCGGCGTCGCCGAGGGCCGGCAGGCGATCGCCTACAACGTCATCGGCTCCTATGCGCTCGAGCGCGCGAGCACCGATCCGCGGATCGGCGTGGCGTTTCTCAAGGACTATACGATCGTCACGTCGCGGATCGCGTTCATCGCCCGCGAGGCCGCGCATCCCGCCGCGGCCAAGCTGTTCCTCGACTTCCTGCTGTCGCGCGAAGGCCAGTCGCTGCTCGCAAAGCGCAGCCTCTGGCCGGTCCGCACCGACGTCCCCGCGCGCCGCCTTCCCGCCGCGCAGGCCCGGCCGATCCGGGTCGGACCGCAGCTTCTCGTCACGCTCGATCATCTCAAGCGCCAGCGCTTCCTGCGCGACTGGACCGCCCTTCTTGCCAACGGAGCCTCTTCCCGATGACCCCATTTCGTACCGGCTGCGCTCTCGTCGCGCTGATCATCGCGACACCCGCGCTCGCCCAGACCGGGGCACCGGCGCCCAGCGACGCCGACCTCGCCGCACTGGTCCGCGCGCAGGCGGCCGAGATCGCCACGCTCAAGTCCCGGCTCGACCGGCTCGAGACCAATGCGGTCGTCGCACAGGCGGCTGCGCCCGCGGCCCCCGTCCAGCCGACCGCCGCCGCGCCGCAGCCGCAGCTCGCGCAGACGGGCGAGCCCCGGCGGACCGTGCCGTTCGCACCGCAGCTCGCGCCCCCCGGCCCCGCCGACCGTAGCGTCGCACAGGCCGTGGCGGCACGCGACAATCCATCGGGCCTGACGACCGAATGGGGCGCGGGCCTGCCGGTCTTCCACTCCGCGGACGGCGTCTATACCTTCAAGCCGCGCGGCCGGATCCTGACGGATGTGAGTTCGAGCTTCGGGTCGAAATATGACGGCCGCAACATCACGACGACGGGGATGCGCGCGCTGCGCCTCGGTCTCGAAGGCGGCGTCGGCACGCATTTCTTCTATCAGTTCGAAAGCGACTTTTCAGAAAACGAGGTCGACGTCGTCACCGCGTTCGTCGGCTGGCGCAACCGTATCACGCCCGGTCTCGATTACGACGTGCGCGCAGGCCATCTGTTCAACGACCGCAGCTTCGAAGGATCGACCGGGTCGGACTCGACCCCGTTCCTCGAGCGCACGACGGTCGCCACCGCGATCATTCCGCAGCGCGGCTTTTACGGCATCGGCGTCATGCCGCGGATCTTCTGGAAGACCGGCCACGCGTCGGTCACCGTCACCGGCGACCGGATCGACGGCACGCAGACGGTCGGCGACAGCCGCACCGTGCTCGGCCGCGCGCACTGGAATCCGATCAAGTCCGACACCGGCGTGCTTCATGTCGGGCTCTGGGGGTTCGACGAATCGCTGTCGTCCGTCGCGGGCACGCTGACCCGCAACACGGTGATCGGCGGGCGCTTCAATGGCGCGCTGCGCGTGTCGAGCGGACCGCTGACGGGCGGCACCGGGACGACGGGTTACGGCGTCGAGCTCGGGGGCTATCGCGGGCCCTTGTGGGTGATGGGCGAAGCCGGCCAGCGCAATGCGCGGCTCGACGGTGGACGGCCCGACTTCGTCAGCAAGGCGTGGAGCGTGTCGGGTGGTCTGTTCCTGACCGGCGACCTGCCACCCTATAACCCGCGGCTCGGCAGCTTCGGCCAGCCCAAGGTGCTCAAACCCACCTTCGATGGCGGCGTCGGCGCGATCGAACTGACCGCGCGGTACGAGAGCCTCGATTACAGCGACCTGCTGACCGGCGGCGACGGCTGGGCCGCGACGGTCGGGGTGAACTGGTATCTCAACAGCTTCACCCGGTTCCAGGTCAACGCGATCCAGTGGAACACCGACAATCGTGCGGGCGACTATGTCGGCAACGACAGCGGCCAGACGGTCAGCGCGCGCGTCGGTGTGACGTTCTGATGCGGCGCGCCGTCTCCGGCATCTCTCGCTCCGTCATCCTGACGAAAGTCAGGATCCAGAGCGAGGCAGGATGGCGCTCCGTAACCCTGGATCCTGACTTTCGTCAGGATGACGGGGGTTTTGCCCCCACCCCCCTTTTTCACGCCCTTTTCTAGGACGATGCGATGAACCTTGCCCTGCTTGGCTTCCTGATGGTCGCCACGTTCATGACGTTGATCATGACCAAGAAGATGACGCCGCTGGTCGCGCTGATCGTGATCCCCTCGATCTTCGGCGTCTTCGCCGGCGAGGCCGCGGGTCTCGGCCCGATGATGATCGACGGTATCAAGAACCTCGCGCCGACCGGCGTGATGCTGCTGTTCGCGATCCTGTTCTTCTCGACGATGACCGACACCGGCCTGTTCGATCCGCTGGTCGGACGGCTGATCCGGATGGTGCACGGCGACCCGATGCGGATCCTGATCGGCACGGTCGTGCTGTGCGCGCTCGTCAGCCTCGATGGCGACGGCTCGACGACCTACATCATCACGATCGCCGCGCTGCTGCCGCTGTACAAGCGCTATGACATGAACCGCCTGTATCTCGTCTGCCTGCTGATGACGACGAGCGGGATCATGAACCTGACGCCGTGGGGCGGGCCAACCGCACGCGCGGCAAGCGCGCTGAAGCTCGATCCCGCGACGCTGTTCCTGCCGCTCATCCCCGGCATGATCGCAGGGCTCGCCTTCCTCGTCGGGCTGGCGGTGTATTTCGGCCGCAAGGAGCGCGCGCGCATGGGCGAAGCGGGCATCACCGCGACCGACACGTTCACCGGCATGGCGGTGTCGCAATATCCCGAAGCGCGCCGGCCCAAGCTGATCTGGTTCAACGCCGCCCTCGTTGTCACGCTGCTGACGCTCCTGGTCTGGGGCATCCTGCCGCTGTCGGTGCTGATGATGCTCGCCTTCGCGATCGCGATGATCGTCAACTATCCCGGCGTCGCCGACCAGAAGGAGCGCATCTCCGCGCATGCCGGCAATGTGCTGGCGGTCGTGTCGCTGATCTTCGCGGCGGGCATCTTCACCGGGATTCTCGGCGGCACCGGGATGGTCGAGGCGATGAGCAAGGCGGTGGTCGGCGTGATCCCGCCGGCGATGGGCCCCTATATGGCGCCGATCACCGCAGCGCTCAGCCTGCCCTTCACCTTCTTCATCTCGAACGACGCCTTCTACTTCGGGATGCTGCCGATCCTCGCCGAGGCGGGCGCGCATTACGGCGTCGCACCCGAGGCGATCGCGCGCGCGTCGCTGATGGGCCAGCCGGTCCATCTGCTCAGCCCGCTGGTGCCGTCGACCTATCTGCTCGTCAGCCTGGTCGGGATCGATCTGGCGGATCATCAGCGGTTCACGCTGGTGCCGGCGATCCTGGTCTGCGCGGTGATGACGGTGGTGGGCATGATCGCGCTCGCCTTCCCGTTCGTCGCCTGATCGGTCCGGCCGCCCGATGATGCCCCCCGCCATCCGCCCCTTGCTTCCCGCCACCGGAGACACCGCATGACCCGTTCGCCGATCCCGCTCGTGCTGCTGCCTGCCATGGGGTGTGACGGGCGACTCTGGGCACGGCAGATCATGGATCTTGCCGCGCTCGCCGAGCCCGAGTTTCATGACCTGTCGCAGGACGACACGCTGTCGGCGATGGCCGCGCGCGTGCTCGCCAAGGCGCCGCCGCGCTTCGCGGTGTCGGGGGTCAGCCTGGGGGGCTATGTCGCGATGGAGATGGTGCGGCAGGCGCCCGACCGGGTCCTGCGTGTCGCGCTGTTCGGCACGCGCGCGTCGATGACGATGCGTCCGCGGACGGTCGACGGCCAGGGGCTGCTCGCGACCGCGCCGCATGCCGATCCGCGGCTGACCGCGATCGTGGCGGGCCCAGTGCAGGCGATGGCGGACCGGGTCGGCAAGGCGGTCTTCGAACGCCAGCAACGTGCGCTGCTCGAACGGCCCGACATCAGCGATGCGATCGCCGCGATCCACGTGCCGACGCTCGTCGCGGTGGGCGATCGCGACCGAATCTGCACGCCCGACGATGCGCGTGCGCTGGCCACGCTGATCGAGGGCGCGCGGTTTCACGAATTGCGGGGCTGCGGCCATCTCGCCCCGCTCGAACGGCCGGGCGAGGTCACCGCCCTGCTGCGCAACTGGTTGCGCTGACGCGCGCGGCGGGTCCGCGAACAAAATGCGATCATGTTGATGCAGGTTGATAGGAATGGCGGGACATTCGCGCCGCCCGACCGCGTTGATGCTCGCCGCTACCGGCTAGGAGAGAGCAGACATGGCCGTCAAATTTGCAGGAACGATGAACGCAATCAATCGCGGTCTCGACGCGACGAAGCCCGCCAAGGGCGCCGACATGGTCGAGGATTGGGAAGCCGCACTCGCCGATATCGAGACACCCGGCGCCAAGGGCATTCTTCGCGACCTGGCATCGCTGCGCAAGCAGCTTGAGAAGGACACGCCGGACGCCGACCGCGTCCATGCGCTGCTGCACCGGCTTGGTGCCGCGACGACCAAGATCGCGGAAAAGGCTGACACGTCGCAGGACAAGCTGCGTGCGCTCGGTGAGGCGCTGACCGAGGCGGGCGAGGACAGCCCGGACGAGGAAGAGGACGTCGCCGCAGCCGCAAGCCCGAAGCGCGCGCGCAAGAAGGCCTGAGTTTCAGGCGCGGGCCGGCAAATCAGCCGGCCCGCGCCTTTTTCCTATTCCGGCATTTGGCCCGCCGTGGCCAGAACCACACTGTCTTCGTAGCGGTAACGCGCGAAATCAGCGGGTCCAGGCATAGGGGCCAATGAGCGTACCGACGAAACCGCCCGCCATCCGCGTGCTCAAGAACCGGACGTCGACATCTGATGCGAGCGTGCGAGGCGTTGCGCCGGTCGTGTAGCTGAAGCGCATCGTACCCCCGGTGGCGTCGATCGTCAGCGTGACCGGGCCTGCCGGATCGACCGGCGCGCTGGCCAGGAGCTGCTCTTTGCCCTCCTGCGTCGTATAGAGGGCAACGACGGGCTTCTCCGCAATCCGCGTCAGCCCAAAGAAGAGATGCGCTTTGTCGCTCTGCATCGCGGCGAGGCCGGCACGATCGCCGGTCTTTGGCGAGAAGCGCAGCGTGGTCGAGATCGTCGTGTCGTGATGCTGCTGGCGCCGGCCGACGAAGGCGGGAACGCCCGCGAGATCGCCCATCGGCGCGCCCCGGCCGAGTACGAGCTCGCCCCCGGTCAGGCGATAAAACGGCGCCTTGGGGGTGCGGACACCGACCCATTGCATCGCCAGACGATCGCCGTCGAACTCGTCGACATAGGAAAAGGCGCCGGCCGTCGGTACTGGCCCCGGGCGCTGCGAAGGAAGTCTGGGCGACGCCGCGACTTCGGGGACGCGCTGCCCCTTGGGCAGGATGATCGGCCAGCCATCCTTCCAGGTCACGGGGAGCAGGAACGTCTCGCGACCGATATTGTAATAGTCGCCTGAATAGGGCCGGACCGCGAGGAAGGTCGCCCACCACTCGCCCGTCTGAGTCTGGACCAGTTCGGCATGCCCCGCCGATGTAATCGGCCGCGACCTCGCGGGGTCGAGATCACGCTGCGTCAGTATGGGGTTGCCGGCATAGGGCTCATAGCGGCCGCGCAAGGTCCGCGACCGGAGCACGACCTGAGAATGGTTGACGCTCGTGCCGCCCTCCGCGGCGGTCAGATAATACCACCCATCCTTGCGAAAGATGTGCGGCCCTTCGATCCAGACCGGCTTCTTCGACAGGTCGACGCCGCCATTGACGAGCTGCGTGCTCTCGCCGACCATCTGCCCCTTGCGCCAGTCATATTCCTGGATCCAGATCGCGCGGTGCCCGTCATAGCGCGGCGGTTCGGCGGGGGCGCGGTTGTTGACGATATAGGCCTTGTCGCCTTCCCAGAAGATCGAGGGGTCGATGCCCTCGAACGGCAGCCAGATCGGCGCGGACCAGGGGCCGGCCGGATTGCGTGCGGTGATGACGAAATTGCCTTTGCACTCGACGCAGGTGTTGACGATGTAGAAGACGCCATCGTGATAGGAGATGTCGGGCGCGAAGACCGCCTGCGACGTCCGCATGCCGGTGAAGTCGAGCTGATCGGGGCGGTCGATCGCGTTGCCGATCTGAGTCCAGTTCACGAGGTCGCGCGAATGGAAGACCGGCAGTCCGGGGAAATGCGCGAACGACGAATTGACGAGATAATAGTCCTCGCCGACCCGCGTGACCGACGGATCGGGATAATAGCCCGACAGGATCGGGTTGCGATACTGGTTGCGCTGCAACGGTGCCGCACCGGGCGACCGCCCCTCATAGCTGAACCGGCTGAACCGGGGCGATGCGTCGGACGGCGCAGCGGCGGTCTGCGCCGGGCTGCCCTGCGCGACGCTGGTGCCGGCGAGCGCGATGAGAGCGAGGGTGAGGATGCGCATGAGGGGGAATCCTTTGTCCGGAGCGGGCGGCGTACAGACTGGTCGTCGGGTCCTTAAGCGGCCGCCGGGACGATCGCGCGATGGCGACCGTCCCGACCGTCGGTCCTAGAAGGTGCCGCGCAGGCCGATCAGGAACTGACGTCCAGGCTTATACTGCGTGAACGTCGCATTTTCGAACTGGAAATAGGACCGCAGCGTCGCGTCGGTGAAGTTCGACACGTTGACCGTCAGCTGCGGTGCGCCCGCCAGGCCGAAGATCTTGTCGAGGTCGAACGACGACGAGAAGTCGTAGGTCGTATAGTCCGTCCCGAACAGCGCCGCCGCCGGGATACCGTTCTGCGCCGCGCCGCTATTCTGTGCGCCCTGACGCGAGGTCGTCGCCACCCGGAGCATCACGCCGTTCTTCTCGTAGAAGCCGGTGATGTTGTAGGTGAAGGGCGACACGCCGAACGCGGTTGCCGGGCCATCGCTGCGCTGGTCGACGATCGTCGCATTGGCATTGAAGCCGAAGCCCGTGACGCCGATCATCCGGGTCAGGAAGTCGAGCGGCTGGACCCACTGGAATTCGAGGCCGTTGATCGTCAGCTTGTTGGGCACGTTGACCTGCGACGTGACCTGGACCTGCGCGACGCCGGGGCCGCCGCGCGACTGGATCGCGAACTGCTGGTTGGCGTTGAGCGTGTCGAAGGTGATGCCGTATTGCGCGAGCGCCGCGAACGGCACGGTGTTGATCGCGGTGTTGGTGAACCCCTCGATCGACTTGCGGAACGCGTTGAAGCTGACGACGCCTTCGCGGCCGGTATAATATTCGAAACCGAGGTCGAGGTTGGTCGACATGTACGGCTTGAGCGCCGGGTTGCCGATGTTCGCCTGATCCGCCGACGGCGCACCGAAGTTGACGCCGGGCAGCTGGGCCGAGGGGTCCGGACGCGTCATCGTACGCGAGCCGGCGACGCGCACCACCGCCTGGTCGCCAAGGTCATAGGCGAAGGTCGCGGCGGGCAGCCATTTCGAATAGACGTTGCGCGTCGACACCTCGCTGACGATATTCACGTAGCGGCTGCCGTCGGGCAGGCTCGCGCCCGTGCTGGTCGTGTTGCGCGGATCCGGCAGCGAGACGCGACCCGTGATCGTCTGGATCGTGTTGACGTAGCGTACACCGACATTGAACCGCAGCGTGTTGTCGCCGATCTGCTGCGCGCCGTTGAGCGTGGCGAAGGCGGATTTTACGACCTCGCGGATCGCACCGCCGCTGGCGCCGGTGTTGGCAGCCCCCGTTTCGGGCGCCGCGTCGTGGAAGCTGTCATAGTTGGTGGCGGCGGCAAAGGCCGGCCAGTCGACCGTGACGAACCCTGCCGGACCAGGCTTCAGATAGCCGGGCACCGCCGCATTGGGAACCAGCGAGCCGCCATAGCTGACCGGCCCCGCCAGGCCGGTGGTCGCCCCCGTGCCATAGCCGGGATAGCTCGGATAGCCCGCCGGCGCGGCGCCGGGCGCGTTGAGGCCTTCGCAGGGCGGCTGGGTGTTGGGCGATGCGACGAACACGTTGGGATTGTTGCCGCAAACGGCATTCTGCCACGCCTGGCTGTTGTCGAACCCGCGGATCCGCCGCGACACGTCGTCGAATGCGCCGCCGATCTTCAGGTTGAGCGCCTTGCCGCCCCAGGTCAGATCGCCACGCGCGCCCTTGCTCTTGTTGAGACGCCGCTCGTCCTGGATGCCGACCCGGCTGCCCGCGTTCCAGCCGAAATTCGCGGGATCGTTCAGGTCGAGCCCGCTCTGGATCGTCGGGATTCCGCCGGTGTTGCTGTAGGTGACCGTATTGCCGACGCCGAGAGGGGTGGTGAGGCCCACGGTCGGGCTCTCGCGGTGGAAGGTCGACCGCGCATAATTGCCCTGCAGCGAGGCCTTTAGCGTCGGCGAGATCTCCCATTCGCCGCCCGGGTTGATGCTGACCAGCTTCGTCGTCTCGGTATAGGGGCGGAATTCGTTGAAGAACTGCGCGTTTGCAAATGTCCCGCCGGTCACCACGCACCCGATCGTGCAATCGGGATTGTCGAAGGTCAGGTTGGTCGGAATGATCGCGCCGTTGCGGACGATCCAGGCCATGTTCTCGCGGGTGAGTTCGTTCTTCTTGTATCCGTACAAACCGTCGATGTAGAAATGCAGCGCATCGGTCGGCTGCCATTCGGTACTGACGATCGCGTTGAGCCGGTCGCGCGGGCCGCGGATGCTGGTCGTGCGACCGAGCCGCGGGAGCAGCGCATTGTCGATCTGCTGGATCGTCGCGCCGGGGTTGTTCGCGAGCAAGAACGCCCGGTCGATCGGCGTCCCCGCGACCAGCCCGGCGCCGGCGCCGGCCGGCACCACCGCCGGGATCGTCCAGTTGCCGCCACCGGTCGTGTTGCAGCCCGACGCGGCGCCGCACTGCGCCGCGGTCAGCGCCGGATTGGTATAGCCAATCGTCTCGAACCCGCGCGTATCGGTGAACAGCCTTTGTGCCGACACGCCGGCCAGGATTCCGAACGTGTCGGTCCGCCAGCTGCCGATCAGCGCGCCGCGCGCGCCGATCCGGTCCTCGGGCGACTGGCGCGTGCCCTGGACGTTATAGTTCAGGAAGCCGGTCGCGCGGTCGAGCGGACGTGCCGAGCGCAGATCGATATTGCCCGCCGCGCCGCCCTCGAGCAGGTCGGCCGTATAGCTCTTGTTGACGGTCAGCTTGGTGAACAATTCGGTCGGGAAGAAGCTCAGGTCGACCGAGCGGTCCGTGCCCTGCGCGTCGGTCGCACCCGATGACGCGACCGCGATCGTCGCGCCGTTGAGCGTCACGTTGGTGAAATTCGACCCGAGCCCGCGGATCGCGACATTGGTCCCCTCACCCGTCACGTCGCGGGTGATCGTGATGCCGGGAATGCGGTTGAAGGATTCGGCGATGTTGGTGTCGGGAAACTTGCCGATATCCTCGGCAAAGATCGAATCGGTGAAGCCGGTCGACGCGCGCTTGGCGTCGGTCGACTTGGCGAGGCTCGACCGGTAGCCGGTGACGACGATGTCCTCGCTGGGCGTGCCCTGCGTGTCCTCGGTCTGCGGCGCGGGCGGCGTTGCCGGGGCGGGATCCTGACCATTGTCCGGCACCTGCTCCTGCGGCGGCGGCACCGTCTGCGCCAGCGCGATCGACGGCGCCAACACGGCCAGGGTGGTAGCGCATAACAAGGCTGCGCGCGTCAAACGCGGCTGTCGAAATGCCTTCATGATCAGGGTCCTCTCTGTGGGGTCGTTGCCGTTCGTTGCGGCATACGAAATCGGTACTGGGGCGCGGAAAGCGGGTCCCGGTTTGGCTAAAACGTGGTGCTGTTTGCGTATTTGATCAGCCGGTAGGCGCGCAGGGCTACCCGAGCTGACTCAGGGGAAGCGCCGTAGCGGCACGCCCGCCTGGGGCATCTGCCGGCCGATCTGGCGGCCGCGACATTGGCCGGACACTTTCATGGTCACTCATCCTATCCCTCATGAAACCGTCTGACGCAGTCTGATGTTACCGGTATCTCGCCATGATTGGTTAGCGAGTCAAGCCGGTTTTGGTTTGGCCAATCCCTTAGGGCCTTTCCGGAGACCGCGAGGACGTCTGATCGGAGCGGTCCGTGGCGCATTTTGTTCTCAAAGGTCGCCCGCTGCCGCCGGTAAGCTAATGCCCCTGCACCCTGCCGCTATTCCGCGTTGACGCAGTGCAGCATAAAACCTACCAGCGCGCGCTCCCGAAATGCTAAGCCCGACCAGGCGCGGCCTTGCCCAGCGCCGGAGGCGCCGCTTTACCATGACCACGACCTTCGCCGACCTCGCCCTGGCGCCCTTCCTGCTCGAGGCGCTCGCCGAACAGGGCTATGCCCACCCGACGCCGATCCAGGCGCAGTCGATCCCGCAGCTGCTGCAGGGCCGCGACATGCTCGGCATGGCGCAGACCGGCACGGGCAAGACCGCCGCGTTCGCGCTGCCGCTGCTCCACCGGCTCGCCGCCGATCCCCGCCCTGCCCCCAAGGGGGGCGCGCGCATCCTCGTCCTCGCGCCGACGCGCGAACTCGTGTCGCAGATCGCCGCCGGGTTCGAGAGCTTCGGCCGCCACCTGAAGCCGAGCGTGATGACGATCTTCGGCGGCGTCAGTCAGTTCCACCAGGTCAAGGCGCTCGAGGCGGGCGTCGACATCATCGTCGCGGCGCCCGGCCGTCTGCTCGATCTGGTCGAACAGGGGCTTTGCGACCTGTCGGCGCTCGAGGCGCTGGTGCTCGACGAGGCCGACCAGATGCTCGACATGGGCTTTGCCAAGCCGATCGAGCGGATCGTCGCAACCTTGCCCGCGGACCGGCACACTTTGCTGTTCTCGGCGACGATGCCAAAGTCGATCGCGACGCTGGCCGACAGCCTGTTGCGCGATCCGGCGAAGGTCGAGATCGCCCCGCCCTCGACCACGGTCGACCGGATCGAGCAATCGGTGATGTTCCTCGACGCCGCGAACAAGAAGGACGCGCTGCTCGCGCTGCTGCGCACGCCCGACATCGGTCAGGCGGTCGTGTTCACGCTCCAGAAGAACATCGCCAACGACGTCTGCGCGTTCATCGGCGAAGCGGGGATCACCGCCGAGGCGCTGCACGGCAACAAGTCGCAAGGCCAGCGCGAGCGCGCGCTCGACGCGTTCCGTGCCGGCACCGTCCAGGTGCTCGTCGCGACCGACATCGCGGCGCGCGGGATCGACGTTGACACGGTGACCCACGTCTTCAACCACGACCTGCCGAGCCTGCCCGAAAGCTATGTCCACCGCATCGGCCGGACCGGGCGTGCGGGCCGCAGCGGTTTCGCGGTCACGCTGTGCGACGCCGAACAGCGCGCATGGCTCCACGACGTCGAGCGCGAGATCGGGCGCACGCTGACCGTGCATGACGATCACGAATGGCATTGCGAAGTCGCGCGTCACTCGACCAAGCGTGCACCGGTGCTGGGCGGTGGCCCGGTCAAGCAGGTCAAGGCGCCCAAGCCGCCACGCGAGCGCAAGGTGTGGACCGAGGAAGAGAAGCTCGCCGCGCGTATGGCCGCCCAGGCCGCCTGACCGCGGAGCACCGTGTCGACCCCGTCGTGACGGCGGGGGGCGACGCATGGTCATTCCCCGGTTTGCAGCTTAGGCTGCCGCGATGGCCATGATCCTTCGACACGCCCGCATGCCGGTGATCCTGTTGGCGATGCTGACGACGGCGCCCAGTGCCCCACCGACCGAGCGGGCACGGTGGGCGGCGCAGGCGGCACGCGTGACGATCTCCCGCGACGATTGGGGGATCCCGCATGTCCGCGGCCGGTCCGACGCGGATGCGGTGTTCGGGCTGATCTACGCTCAGGCCGAGGATGACTTTGCGCGGATCGAGGCGAATTACCTGACCGCGCTCGGCCGGAGCGCGGAGGCGGACGGCGAGGACGCGGTCTGGGCCGACTTGCGGCAGCGGCTGTTCGTAGACCCAGCTGAACTCCAGCGCGACTATGCGGCAAGCCCCGGCTGGCTGCGGACGTTGATGCAGGCCTGGGCCGACGGGCTGAACTATTATTTGGCGACCAATCCGCAGCGGAAGCCAAGGGTCCTCACCCGGTTCGAGCCGTGGATGGCCCTGAGCTTTACCGAGGGCAGCATCGGCGGCGATATCGAGCGGATATCGCTGAGCGACCTCAAGACCTTCTACGGTACGCCGACGCCGCCCAGCCCCGAAGAGCTGGGCATGGTGCCGCGCGAACCGTCGGGGTCGAACGGGATCGCGATCGCACCGCGCCTGACCGCGAACGGTCATGCGCTGCTGCTGATCAACCCGCACACCAGCTTCTATTTCCGCTCCGAGGCGCAGATGACGAGCGACCAGGGGCTCAACGCCTATGGCGCAAGTACCTGGGGCCAATTCTTCGTCTATCAGGGGTTCAACCCGTCTGCGGGCTGGATGCACACCTCGTCGACGGTCGACAATGTCGATGACTTTGCCGAACGGGTCGTCCGCGGCGACACCGGCTACCGCTATCGCTACGGCAAGGCGCTGCGGCCGGTCACCACGAAGGTCGTCACCTTGCGCGTCCGCAACGCCGACGGGACGTCGGGCACGCGCCGCTTCACGACCTATCGCACGCATCACGGCCCGATCGTCGCGAGCAAGGCGGGGCGCTGGATCGCGACCGCGCTGATGTGGAAGCCCGTGCCTGCGCTCGAGCAAAGCTATCTGCGGACCAAGGCGACCGACCTGGCAGGCTATATGGCGGTTGCACAGCGCAAGGCGAATTCGTCAAACGACACGCTGTTCGCCGACGCCAAGGGCGAGATCGCGTTCCTGATGCCGCAGTTCATGCCGATCAGAAGTGACCGGTTCGACTATACCCGGCCCGTCGACGGCAGTGACCCGGCGACCGACTGGCGAGGGCTGCACGGGCTCGCCACGCTGCCGAGCGTTGCGAACCCACGCACCGGCTGGGTGCACAACACCAATGACTGGCCCTGGAGCGCGGCCGGACCCGATAGTCCGCGGGCGGCGGACTATCCTCGCTACATGGATCAGGTCGGCGGCAATGCGCGCGGCGTCCATGCGGATCTGTTGCTGACCGGGAAACGCGGCTGGACCGCGGAGACGCTGCGTGCGGCGGCATACGATCCCTACCTCCCCGCCTTTGCGCGGCTTCTCCCCGGTCTGGTCGACGCCTGGCGGACGCTGCCTGCCAGCGATCCACGGCGGGCGAAACTCGCGGCGCCGATCGCGCTGCTCGATCGCTGGGATCACCGCTGGGGCTATGGCTCGGTGGCTACCAGCCTTGCGGTGTTCTGGGGCGATCAGCTGTGGCGCGAGGTTGGCGGGTTCGCACAGGCTGAGCGGATGAACGTGCCCGACTACATCGCCACGCGCGTCACGCCGGAGGCCAAGCTGGCCGCGCTGTCGGCCGCGGTCGATCAGCTGACCCGCGACTTTGGCGACTGGCGAACGCCGTGGCAGGCGATCAACCGCTTCCAGCGGCTCGACGACGCGATCCAGCCGCATTTCGACGATGCGCGCGCATCGACGCCCATCCCCTTCACGTCCGCGCAATGGGGCAGCCTCGCATCGTTCGGCGCCAAGCGCTGGCCGGGGACGAAGCGCTATTACGGGACCAGCGGCAACAGCTTCGTCGCGGTCGTCGAATTCGGACCGCGCGTGAAGGCGACGGCGGTGATGGTCGGCGGCCAGAGCGGCGATATCACGTCCCCACACTTCGCCGACCAGACCGCGCGCTACGCCGGCGGCACACTGCGTCCCGTCTATTTCCATCCCGACGAGCTCAAGGGGCATGTCGCCCGGCGATATCGTCCCGGCGGCTAGGTCTTTCGAATGGCGACGGTGCGCGCCAGTTCGTCGCGCGCCAGCAGGATCTTGCGGCGCACGTCGATCGGCAGCGACCGCTGCTCGCCAAGAAAATCGTCGACGATCCGCAGCGCCTCCGGGCTCACTTGCCCGCCGATGAACGCGTCGATCCAGGCGGGCAGGAAGAAGATGCGGCGATTCTGCCGGATCCACAGCAGCCGATCGAGCGCCGGTCGCAGGAAGCCGATCGTCAGCGCCGCCTGCCCGTCCGCATTGAACGCGCCGAGGCTTTCGCTCGCCCATGCCTCGTTGAGCGCGGCATCGTCGAAATAGCGCTTGAAATAGGCGGTCTTCACCGTGGCTCGCGGGGATGCAGCCTCGGCGACGAACGCATCCTTAGCGGCCTCCGTCGAGGTGTCGCGCGTGCGCTCGGCGGTGAAGCGCGTGCCCGCGTCGGGCGCGTCGATCGTGATCAGCCGCCGGACGATCGCCCAGCGCGTCGGCTGGCGGATCGGCTCGCCGGCCAGTCGCGCGCGGCCGTCAAGCAGGGCGCGGAGGCGGTCGAGCGCGAGCGGCGTCCGCGCGGTCGCGATCAGTCGATCGAGCGCGTCTTTGCGCAGTCCATAGCCGATCGCCGCATCGTCGATCCGCGCGAGCAGCGCGGTCTCCCAGCCCGCCCGGAGCCCCGCGCCACGCGCCTCGGTGAGGTAGACGTCGAGCGCCGCCGCCCCGCGCGACAGGATCGCACGCGAGATCTGTTCGTCGCGCTCGGCGGGAAGCGCGCGCAACAGCACCGCAAGATAGCGTTCGGGCGGCAGCCGGCGGTCGCGGACGACGTCCCAGAGCGCGCTCCACAGCATCGCGCGCAACAGGCTGTCCGTCACGCTGCCGACCCGCGCCGCGATCCACGCGACGGTCCGGTCGTCGGGCATGAACAGGCCGTAACCCTGGTCGTCGTCATTCGCCCAGACATAGTCGGGCGCGGGCAGTCCGGCGGCCTTGTCGACGGTCGCGACCGCCCCCTCGAAGCGTGCGTCGAGCACGATGTCCTCGCGGTCGTGGTAGCCGAGGCGGACGCGCACCTTCATCGGCCAGGCGCCACCCGGATCACCCGGCAGCCTGCTCTCCGGTCGCTGCTTCAAAACGAGCGCGTCGATACGCCCCTGCGCGAGCGTCAGCGCGGTCTCGATCCGCGGCAGCCCTGCGCGCAGGACATAGTTGCGACCGAACGCAGCCAGATCGATGCCCGACGCCTCACCCACCGCGCCGAGCAGATCCTGCCAGGTCGCATTGGCATAGCCATGCCGGGTGAGGAACAGGTGCAGGCCGCGCCGGAACCCGTCCTCGCCGACGAAGAACGCCAGCTGCTTGATGACCGCCGGCGCCTTGTTGTAGACGATCGGTCCGTAATTGCTCTTGGCGGCGTCGAGATTGTCGAGCGATTGCCAGAGCGGTGCCGTGCCGCTGGTCGCGTCGGCGCGATAGGCCGGCGTCTTGATCGACAGAAGGAACGTCGTCCAGGCGTTGCTGTCCGGCTGCAGGTCCGCCTGGATCCGCGCGGCCATGAAGGTCGAGAACCCCTCCTTCAGCCACAGATCGTCGAACCAGCGCATCGTGACGAGGTCACCGAACCACTGGTGGCTGATCTCGTGATAGATGGTCTGGTCGCGCGCCAGCCGCTGCGGCAGCGTCGGCGGCTCGCGGAAGACGAAGCGGTCCTCGTTGTAGAAGACCGCGCCGACATGCTCCATGCCGCCGAAGGGAAAGGCCGGCGCGAGCACCAGATCGAGCTTGGCGAAGGGAAAGGCGATGCCGAACCAGTCCGCGAGCCAGCGCACCGCTGCGCGGTTGGTCGCAAGCTGTGTCTCGGCATCAACCTCGGCGGCGCGCGAATGGCGGGCGTAGAGCGTGATCGGCTGCTCCCCGGCGGGGGCCGACGTCGTGCCGACCCAGGGCCCGGCGGCAAAGGCGGCGAGATAGGTGGAGATCGGCGCGGTCTCGGCGAACCGCCAGCGGGTCGCGGCGCCTTGCGGGGTCTTCGCGGCGACCGGCCCGTTGGCGATCACCGTCCAGCCATCGGGCGCGACGACGTCCCAGCGGATGCGCGCCTTCAGGTCGGGCTGATCGAAGCACGGAAACAGCAGATTGGCGTCCGACGGCACCAGCAATGTGTAGAGATAGGTCCGCCCGTCGGCCGGGTCCTTGAAACGAATGATCGCGGCGCCTGCGCTGGCGATCGGGGTCTCGAAGCGCGCCAACACGCTGTTGGCTCCGGTCTTCAGCACGCGCGCGGGCAGCACGAGATGACCATCGCGTCGCGCAGTGGCCGGGATCGCCACACCGTTGGCCTCCAGCCCGGTGAGCATCATTCCGCGGAAATCGAGGACGAGGTCGCCGCTGTCCCTGACCCGGTCGAACCGGATCACGACCGACCCGACCGCACGGTCGGCGGCGGTGACGTCGAGCGAGATTGCGTAGCGCACCCGCGCGATCTGTGCCGCCCGCCGCTGCGCCAGTGCGAGCGATATCCCCGGCCCGGTCAGCGGATCGGCGGCGACGGCCGCCTGCGCCATGCCCGGCCAGCCGATCGCCGGCAGTGCGAGCGCGCCCTTCAGAAGGGCGCGGCGGTCCGCTTCGCGCGGCGTGTCCGGATGCATCGTCGCGCCCCTTATTGCCGGTGCGAGGCGATGTAGCGACCGACCTGTTCGTCGAGCACGTCGAGCGGCAGCGCGCCCTGGTCGAGCACGGCTTCGTGGAAATCGCGAATGTCGAACCGCGACCCCAGTTCGCGTTCGGCGCGCGCGCGCAGTTCGGCGATCTTGAGCTGGCCGACCATGTAGCTGGTCGCCTGCCCCGGCCAGTTGAAATACCGGTCCACCTCGCGCGCGATGTCCTTGTCGGACACCGAGCTGTTCGCCTTGAAATAGGCGATCGCCTGGTCACGGTTCCAGCGCTTGGCATGGATGCCCGTGTCGAGCACCAGCCGGATCGCGCGCCACACCTGGAGCGACAGCATGCCGAACCGCGCATAGGGATCCTTATAGACCCCCATCTCGTTCGCGAGCCGCTCCGAATACAGCCCCCAGCCCTCGATATAGGCGCCATAGCCGCCGAACTTGCGGAATTTCGGGATGCCGGTCAATTCCTGCTGGCGCGCGATCTGGAAATGATGGCCCGGCGCGCCCTCATGCGCGGCGATGCCGGCGACCTGGACCTTCTGCGTCTGGTTCATGTCGACCAGGTTGACGTAATAGATGCCGGGCCGCGATCCGTCCGCCGACGGCGGGTTGTAGAAAGCGGTCGACGCCGTGCCCTCCCGCCATTTCTCGACCGCGCGCACCTCGAGCGGCGCCTTGGGCAGGGTCCGGAAATAGCGGGGGGCCGCCGCCATTACCGATGCGATCACGCCGCGCGCGTCGCCGAGATACTGTTCGCGCCCCGCGCTGGTGTTGGGATATTTGAACTGGGGATAGGTGCGGATCTTGTCGAAGAACTGTTCGAGCGTGCCGGTGAAGCCGACCTCGCGCTTGATCGCCTCCATCTCCTGCCGGATCGCGGCGACCTGTTTCAGGCCCAGATCGTGGATCTGGTCGGCGGTCAGCGCGGTCGTGGTCGAGATCTTCAGCCGGTCGGCATAATAGGCCGCGCCATCGGGCAGATTCCAGGCCCCGAAATTGCCCTTCGATTGCGGCTCGATCGCGTCGAGCGTCGCGAACAGCTGGTCATAGCCGGCACGGAACGGCCCCGTCAGCGCCGCGCGCGCCTCCTCCAGCAACGTCGCCTTGGTCGCCGCGGGCACTGCCAACGCGGTCACCTTCTTGCGGAAATCGGCCATGACCGTCGAATCCGCGCCCGCGTCGAACGGGGCACCGACCAGCACGGCGCGTGCATCGGCGCGGGCGGGTGCGAAATTGACTTTGTTGGGGATGATTCCCGCCGCCGCCTGCTCGCGCATCGTCGTGCTGACCTCGCGCATGACGCGCTCGGTATCGCGCAGCCGTGCGATATAGGCCTGCGCGTCGGCGAGCGTATCGACCTTATGGTTGTTGATCAGCAACACCGGGATGTCGCCCGCGGGGCTGCCATTGGTCGTGACGGGGAAGCGCAGCTTGCGGAACCGCAGCGATTGCCGCCCGCGGTCGACCTCATATTCGAACAGCCGGTAACTGACCCGCGCACTCTCGCCCAGATCGTCGGGGCGGAACCGCGACCGCATGGCCTTCAGCTGCCGCTCCGACAGGGCCTGCGCGCGAACCGCGGCGGCGTCGGTATAATCGTCGAGCCGGTCATAATGCGTCTTCAGACCGAGCTGGGTCAGCGATTCTGGGCTGAGATCAAGCTGTTCGTCATAGGCCTTGTCGAGGAATGCGAGCAGTGCCGCATCCTGCGCCGCGACGCGCTGGGTCTCCACCGGCGCCGGGGCGGCGGCGAGGACGATCGGCACGGTGGGCAGCAGCAATAGGGCAAAGGCAAGACGCATTACATTCTCCTGTCGAATGCGTGCTTGTCGCGCGCGGATCCCGTCAGCGCAATCACGGACCGCCAATTCCGTCGCCGCTCCGTCGTCAGGCGCGAAATTGGCGATCGCGCGTTCATGCCATGATGAAAGACCTTCCTACTCTGCTGCGAGAGCGGGCCAGCTCCGGCGCCAAGGCCCGGATCGTCGGGCAGGTGCGTGCACTGTTCAACGACCAGGCGCGGGGCGAGGCGCCGGTCGAGCGCAGCACTGCGGCGATGTTTTCGCCCGATGCGGTTATCGGCCGGGTCCACGGCGACGTGGTCAGCATGATGGTCGGCGGCGTCGCGGCGCTACTGCTGCAGATGCTGCACCCGGCGGTTCTGGCGGGCGTCTGGGATCATTCGAATTTCCGCACAGACATGCTCGGCAGGCTCCGGCGCACCGCCCGGTTCATCGCGGTCACGACCTATGGCGAGCGCACCGATGCGGAGGCGGTGATCGCGCGTGTCCGCGCGGTGCACGCGCACATCGCCGGTACGCTCCCTAACGGCACGCCCTACCGCGCGGACGATCCCACGCTGCTCGCCTGGGTCCATGTCTCGGAGGCCTGGTGCTTCCTCGCCGCGTGGCAGCGTTTCGGCGAGCACCGGCTCGGCATGGCCGAGCAGGACGCCTATTATGCCGCGTTCGCCGAGGTCGGCGAACTGCTCGGCGCCGCATCGCTGCCGCGGGATCGGGCGGGAACGGACCGTTATCTGCAGACCATGCGCCCGCAGCTCGTCGCGGATGCCCGGACGCGCGAGGTTGCCCGGTTCGTGCTGGAGCAGACGCCCGCGAACCCGCTCGCCCTGCCCGTCCAGCGTATCGTGATGCAGGCCGCGGTCGACCTGCTGCCCGCATGGGCGCGGCGAATGCATGGGCTGGCGGGGTCGCCGGCCTTGATGCGGCCCGTCGTCACGTCGGGCGCACGCAATCTGGCGAGAACATTACGCTGGGCGTTTGTCGACCAATAGCCGATCCCCGGCCGTCGCGATTAAACTACCAGCCGGTATGTTAATCTGGTTGACAGGTTTCCGCGGCGCTTTATATACCAGCCGGTAGACAAACAGTCCCGGCCGATGGTCGGTCAAATTGTCGTCCGTCAATCGTCTTCCGGCCAGCGAAGTTGCCGACACTGTCCTAGTCGAACGCCAAGAATTCCGCAGTTTTCAGACCGGTTACGGCGTAATGCCGGCGACCGGATATCGTCCACGCTTGTCATCTGGACTGTCGATGCCGCGCGCACCGACGATCGGTGACGCATGTCCATTACAACGGGGGGCAATCCCATGGCATATCCCAGCTTCACATGCACGTCAGCCGATCGATCACGGAGCGATGCGGCATGACCGTGTTCACCCCGATCAAGGCGGCCGACGCCACGCCGGTGGAGGCCCTTGCCCCCCGACGCAGACCCGTTTGGCAGCGCGGCGCGATGCTGCTCGTGCCGGTCGCGCTAATAGGTGCGATCGGCGTCCGGCTGCTCGATCAGCCCGATGCGGCGATGGCGGCGCCCCCGCCCGCCTCGGTCACGTTCGCATCCCCGCTGGTACGGCAGGTGAGCGAATGGGACGATTATGTCGGCCGGTTCGCGCCGAGCCGCAGCGTCGAGATCCGGCCGCGTGTCGCGGGCGAAGTCACCGGCGTCCACTTCCATGACGGCGATATCGTCCGCAAGGGACAGCTGCTCTTCACGATCGACTCGCGCCCGTTCGCCGCCGCGCTGGCCGAGGCGCACGCCAACGTCGCGAGCGCCAAGAGCGCCTTGTCGCTTGCGCGGACCGACCTCGGCCGTGCGCAGCGGCTGGTCGCGGACGAAGCCGTCTCGGCGGGTGAGGTCGACGCGCTGCGTGGCAAGCTCGAAGCCGCCAGCGCCGCACTCGCCGCCGCGCAGGCGCGCGAACGTGCCCGCGCACTCGACGTCGGCTTCACGCAGGTTCGCGCGCCGATCGGCGGGCGCATCTCCGATCGCCGCGTCGATGCCGGCAACCAGGTCGCGGGCGGCGAAGGCACCGGCGGCACCGTGCTGACGACGATCAACGCGCTCGATCCGATCTACTTCAATTTCGACGGGTCGGAGGCGCTCTACCTCAAGACGCAGCGCGCACGGCAGCCCGGCGCGACCCCGGCGGCGGTCGAGATCCAGTTGCAGGACGAGACGGAACATCGCTGGAAGGGCAAGCTCGACTTCACCGACAACGGTCTTGACCAGCGCTCGGGCACGATCCGCGGCCGAGCGGTGCTCGCCAACCCCGGCTATTTCCTGACGCCGGGGATGTTCGGCAACATGCGCCTCGCGAGTGCGGGGACGCGGCAGGCTCTGCTGGTGCCGGACGACGCGGTGCAGACCGATCAGGCGCGGAAAGTGCTGCTGACGATCGATGCGAAGAACGTCGTGAGCCAGAAACCGGTCGAACTCGGGCCGGTAGTCGATGGCCTCAGGATCGTCCGCTCGGGGATCGGGCCGAACGACCGGGTCATCATCCAGGGGACCCAGATGGCCATGCCTGGTGCCACGGTTGCGCCGAAGGCAGGCCGGATCGCGGTCGCGACCGGTGCGCCTGCTCCGGCGTCGGTCCAGCCCATCTCGGGTGAGGCCACGCTCGCCAGATAACCACCGTTCCCCGGCGAAGGCCGGGGCCCAGGTGGCATAGCTTTTCGATGTAATCATTGCGGTTCGCCCAACTGGACCCCGGCCTCCGCCGGGGAACGGCTGGTGTTGCGCGTCTCGTCCGCGAGGTCGCGCCCCCCTCTACCGAGGAAATTCCCATGCGCTTCTCGCGCTTCTTCATCACCCGGCCGATCTTTGCGGGCGTGATCGCGGTGATCATCACGATCGTCGGTGCGATCGCCTATATGTCGCTGCCGGTGTCGCAATATCCCGACATCGTCCCCCCCACCGTCACCGTCAGCGCGACCTATCCGGGCGCGTCGGCCGAGACGGTCGCCGAAACCGTCGCCGCGCCGATCGAGCAGGAGATCAACGGCGTCGACAACATGCTCTACCAGTCGTCGCAATCGACCGGCGACGGCAAGGTGACGATCACCGTCACCTTCAAGATCGGCACCGACCTCGATGCCGCGCAGGTGCTCGTCCAGAACCGCGTCGCGGTCGCGGTCCCGCGCCTGCCCGAGGACGTCCAGCGATTGGGCGTCGTCACGCGCAAGACCTCGCCCGACTTCCTGATGGTCGTGAACCTCGTCTCGCCCGACAACTCGCTCGATCGCGGCTACATCTCCAACTACGCGCTGACGCAGGTCCGCGATCGCCTCAGCCGCATCGACGGCGTCGGCGACGTGCAGCTGTTCGGCGCGCGCGATTATTCGATGCGCGTCTGGATCGACCCCGGACGCGCGGCCGCGCTCGACCTCACCGCAGGCGAGATCGTCGCGGCGCTGCGCGCACAGAACGTCCAGGTCGCCGCCGGCACGCTCGGCCAGCCGCCGTACGACAAGGGCAACAGTGCCTTCCAGCTCAATGTCGAGACGCAGGGCCGCCTGACCGATCCCAAGCAGTTCGCGGACGTCGTCATCCGCACCGATGCGCAGGGCCGCCAGGTCCGCGTCTCGGACGTGGCGCGCGTCGAGCTCGGTGCGCAGGATTACGGCGCCAACACCTATCTCAGCGGCAAGCCCACCGTCATCGCCGCGGTCTTCCAGCGTCCCGGCTCGAACGCGCTCGGCGCCGCGCAGGCCGTCACCGCCGAGATGGAAGCCATGTCGAAGCGCTTTCCCAAGGGCCTGGAATACAAGGTCATCTACAATCCGACCGAGTTCATCGCGCAGTCGATCGACGCGGTGAAGCATACGCTGTTCGAGGCGATGATCCTCGTGGTACTGGTCATCCTCGTCTTCCTCCAGAAATGGCGCGCGGCGATCATCCCGATCGTGGCGATCCCGGTCTCGCTGATCGGCACCTTCGCGGTGCTCGCCGCATTCGGCTACAGCCTCAACAACCTGTCGCTGTTCGGCCTCGTCCTCGCGATCGGGATCGTCGTCGACGACGCGATCGTCGTGGTCGAGAATGTCGAGCGCAACCTCGAACACGGGCTCTCGCCGCTGGAGGCCGCGCGCACGTCGATGGACGAGGTGTCGGGTGCGCTCGTCGCGATCGTGCTCGTGCTGTGCGCGGTGTTCATCCCGACGGTGTTCCTCACCGGACTGTCGGGCGCGTTCTACCGCCAGTTCGCGGTCACGATCTCGACCGCGACGATCATCTCGCTGCTCATCTCGCTGACGCTGTCGCCAGCGCTCGCCGCGATGTTGCTCAAGCCCACCGCCCCTGCCGGCTCGGGCAATCGCCTGACCCGCACGGTGCGCCGCGCGGGCGATGCGTTCAACCGCGGGTTCGAGCGGATGAGCGAAAGCTATGCCCGCCTCACCGCGCGCCTCGTCGCCGCGCCGAAGCGGATGATGGTCGCCTATGCCGCGCTGATCGCGGTCACGGTCGGCGTCTTCATGGTCACCCCGTCGGGCTTCGTCCCAGCGCAGGACCAGGGCTATTTCCTGACCGTCATCCAGCTTCCGCCCGGCTCGTCGGTCGAGCGTACCGATGCGGTGATGCAGAAGGTCGCGAAACGCATCCTGCCGCTCGCCGGCGTCAAGGGCGCGGTCATGCTCGCCGGGTTTGACGGCCCGTCGCAGACTCTCGCCCCCAACTCGGCCGCCGCCTATATCCCGCTCAAGAGCTTTGCCGAGCGCAAGAAGCTCGGCGTCACGCTCGCCAGCATCATGGCGGAGTCGCAGAAGGCGACCGGCGACATCACCGAAGCGCGCCTGCTGATCGTCCCGCCACCGCTGATCCAGGGCATCGGCTCGGCCGGCGGCTATCGCCTGATGGTGCAGGACCAAGGCGGCCACGGCTATGGCGACCTCGGCAAGACGAGCTACGACCTGATCGGCAAGGCGAACCAGACCAAGGGCCTGGCGCAGGTCTACACCTTCTTCGACACCGCCACGCCGCGCATCTTCGCCGATGTCGACCGCGCCAAGGCCAACCTCCTCGGCGTTCCGCCCGAGCGCGTGTTCGAGGCGTTGCAGGTCTATCTCGGCTCGGCGTTCGTCAACGACTTCAACCTGCTGGGCCGCACCTACCGCGTCACCGCGCAGGCCGACGCTCCGTTCCGCAACACCACCGCGGACATCGCCAACCTCAAGACGCGCTCCAATTCGGGCCAGATGGTCCCGGTCGGCTCGGTGTCGACGTTCCGCGACAAGACCGGCCCGTACCGCGTCGTCCGCTACAACCTCTTCCCCGCGGTCGAGGTCGATGGCGACACCGCGAAGGGCTATTCCTCGGGCCAGTCGCTGGTGGCGATGGAGAAGCTCGCCGATGCGTCGCTGCCCGCGGGCTATGCGCATGAATGGACCGGCATCGCCTATCAGCAAAAGGCGGCCGGCAGCACCGCTGCGCTCGTCTTCGGGATGGCCGTGCTGTTCGTCTTCCTTGTCCTCGCCGCGCAATATGAGAGCCTGACGCTACCGCTCGCGATCATCCTGATCGTGCCGATGTGCCTGCTCGCGGCGATGACCGGGGTGAATTTGCGGGGGATGGACAACAACGTCCTCACGCAGATCGGGCTGGTCGTGCTGATCGCGCTCGCCGCCAAGAACGCGATCCTCGTGGTCGAGTTCGCCAAGCAGGCCGAGGAGCAGGACGGGCTGTCGCCGGTCGAGGCGGCGGTGCGCGCGGCGAAGGACCGGTTGCGGCCGATCCTGATGACGAGCTTCGCATTCATTCTCGGCGCGGTGCCGCTGGTGATCGCCGATGGGGCCGGCGCCGAACTGCGCCAGGCGCTCGGCACCGCGGTGTTCTTCGGGATGATCGGCGTGACCGGCTTCGGGCTGCTCTTCACCCCAACCTTCTATGTCGTCGCTCGGGCGCTGGCGATGCGGTTCGAACGCCGCAAGCCAGCCGCTGCCCAGCCGACGCTTCAGCCAGCCGAATAGGACCAGCCTCATGAAGTCCCTGCTTCTCGCGAGCCTCTCGGGGCTGACGCTCGCCGCGTGCGCCGCCGGCCCCGATTACGTCGCGCCGATCACCCCGCCCAAGGCGACCGCGTCGTTCGTCACCGTCAGCACGGCGACGATCACGACCGCGCCCGATAACGACTGGTGGCGGATGTACCGCGACCCGGTCCTCGACGGCCTCGTCGCGGATGCACTCGCGGCGAACACCGACCTGCGCGTCGCGGTCGCCCGGCTCGACAGCGCGCGCGCGTCGTTGCGCGGCGCCAAGACCGATCGCGAGCCGCAGGTGAACGCCAGCGGCAGCGGAAATTACGCGCGCACCTCGCAACTCCAGAACCTGCCCGGCTTCGACCGAGAGCGCGCCACCTACGATGTCGGGCTCGACGTCAGCTACGAGGTCGATCTGGCCGGCCGCGTCCGCCGCAACGTCGAGGCCGCGCGCGGCGACGTCGGCGCGGCGCAGGCCGATGCCGATGCGGTGCGGGTCTCGATCGTCGCCGCCACCACGCGCGCCTATGTAGACGCCGCCTCGTCCGCCGAACGCCTCGCGGTCGCCCGGCGGATCGTCGACCTGCTCGAGAAATCGAAGACGCTGACCGGCAAGCGGGTCGACGCGGGTCGCGCCGCGCGTCTCGATCAGGTCCGGATCGCTGCGCTGCGCGATCAGCGCGCCGCGAACATCCCGCAGATCGAAGCCGAACGTCAGGCCGCGCTCTTCCGCCTCGCCACCCTCACCGGCCGCACCCCGCAGGATCTGCCCGCCAGCGCCGGCGCGCGCACGACCACGCCGCGTCTCGACCGGCCGATCCCGATCGGCGATGGCGCGAGTCTGCTCGCACGGCGCCCCGACGTCCACGCCGCCGAACGCCGCCTCGCCGCCGCCACGGCACGGATCGGGGTGCAGACGTCGCAGCTCTATCCGCAGATTGCGCTCGGCGGGTCGATCGGTTCGACCGCGCTGAGCGTCGGCGACGTGTTCACCGGCGGGCCGATCCGCTGGTTGCTCGGTCCGCTGCTCAACTGGTCGGTCAATCAATCGGCGGCGCGCGCGCGCATCGCCGGTGCCGAGGCCGATACGCGCGGTGCGCTCGCCAGCTTCGACGGCAGCGTGCTGACCGCGCTCGAGGAGACCGAGACTGCGCTGTCCAACTATGCGCGCGAGCTCGATGGCCGAACGCAGCTGCAGTCCGCGCATGACAACGCCGCCACCGCCGCGCGCATCACCCGCGCGCGCCAGCGGGAAGGCCAGATCGACTTTCTCGACGTCCTCGATGCCGAGCGGACGCTGGCGGATACCGATACCGAGCTTGCCGCGGCCGACGCGCGGATCGCGGGTGCGCAGGTCGACCTCTTCCGTGCGCTCGGCGGGGGATGGCAGGCGCCGGGCCGCCCCGCGGGCTGACACCGGCGCGGCATCGTCGCATGTCACGGATCCGTCCCCGACACGTCATCAAACTGTACCGGCGGGCGCATACCGCCTGGGCCGATGGGGACGTCCGAGCTCAGCGTGGTCGATACGGGGCCCGGTCGCCTCTGGGCGGGCTGGACGCGTCTGCGCGCGCAGGTCGAACGGCTGACGCGCCGGGCGGATGGCGAGGATCTGCTCCACGACGCCTATGTCAGCCTGGCGACGCTGCCCGCGGCGCCGCGCAACGGCGAGGCGTTCCTCGTCCATGCGGCGGTCAATCGCGGGCGCGATGCGTTCCGGCGCGAGGCGGTTCGCGGTGCGAGCGAAGACGCGGGGACGATCGAATGGCTGCGCGACTGTTCGCCGATCCAGGACGAAGTGCTGATCGCGAAGGCGCGGCTCGACCGGGTGCGCGAGGGTCTCGATCGTCTCAGCCCGCGGACCCGCGAGATCTTCCTGATGCAGCGGCTCGACGGGTATAAATATCGCGAGATTGCTGCACGTCTGGGAATCAGCCAGAGTGCGGTCGAAAAGCACATGGCCAAGGCGATGACCTTCCTGGTCGATTGGACGGAGGATTGGTGAGCACGCAATGCATGGCCGCAAATCCCTAGACCGGATGTTTTCGGACAAGGCGGCGCCCGAACGCACCGCGGCGGAATGGATCGCGCGGCTCAACGCGGACGACGTCAGCGCACAGGACTCGGCGGTCTTCCGACAGTGGCTGACCGCGAACCCCGAACATGCCGAACGGTTCGAGCGCGCGACCGACCTTTGGGACATGGTCCCGGGAACCGCACCGTCGCGCGCACCGGTGGTGACGCGCCGCCGCGCGCTGGGCGGGGTCGCGGCACTCGCGGTCACCGCGGTCGCGGGAACCGGTGTGTTCCAGGCAGCCTATGCCGCGACGCCGTATCGGACAGGGATCGGCGAGCAGCGACGAATCGTGCTGCCCGACGGCTCGGCCCTGCTGCTCGACGCGGTCACCCGGCTTCATGTGGTCGCGACCGAGCGGCGGCGGCGGCTCTGGCTGACGCAAGGTCGCATCGACCTGACGGTCGCGCCATCCGCGACCCCGTTCACGATCACCGCGGCCGACCGCGCGATGACCGCCGGCGCGGGCCGGTTCGACCTGCGCTGCGACGCGCGCGACGGGGTGGCCTTTACCGCGATCGAGGGGCGGGCGACGATCGCTGCCACGACGTCGACTGGCGTTGCGCAGCTCCTGACCGACGGAGCGCGGTTACGAAACGATGTGATCGATCGTCCCGACCTCGCGGCAACACGGGCCTGGACCAGCGGTCGTGCCGCGTTCCACGACGATACGCTCGCGACGGTTGCCGAGGAGGCGAACCGGTACAGCACGACGCGGCTGGTGATCGCCGATCCCGCGGCCGCCGGACTGCAGGTGAGCGGCATGTACCGGATGGGCGACAATGGCGCGCTGGGGCGTGCGCTCGCGACGCTGCTCGGTTTGCGGTTGCGAACGATGGACGGTGCCGTCCTGCTCGGCGGATAAAAATTCGCGTCAGCGGGGTGGGGTAGATCGCGGCTCGCCCGTCGAGGAGGTGCGGCAGTATCGCCGCCTTCCTTGGGGGGATGAACACCGTGACGACCAACCGCCGGCGCCTGCGCCGTTCGTTCGTGATGGGCGCAGCCTGCGCCGCGCTGTCGACCGCCTTTGCACCCGCCGCGGCGATCGCGCAGGCCAAGATGGTACGCGTGCATCTGGGTGCCCAGTCGCTCGGCCGGTCGCTCGAAGCGCTCGCCCGCCAAAGCGGCATCGACATCCTGTTCACGCCCGCTGCGGTTGCCGGTCGGACCGCACCCGCGATCGACGGCACGATGGCACCGCACGCCGCGGTCGAGCGGCTGATCGCCGGCACCGGGCTGATGGTCCGCCAGCAGCCCAATGGCGCGCTGATCGTTGCCGCGACGGTCGAGACCGCAGCGCCGCAGACCGCAGCGACCACGCCGGACGACGAGACCCGCGAGATCGTCGTGACGGGCTATGCGAGCAGCCTGACCGGCGCGCTGGCGCAGAAGCGCAAGGCGACCAACGTCATCGACGTCGTCAAGGCCGAGGATATCGGCAAGTTTCCCGCGCAGAACATCGCCGAAGCGCTCCAGCGCGTGCCCGGCGTCTCGATCGTCCGCGATCGCGGCGAAGGCGTGTTCGTCCGGATCCGCGGGCTCGGCGCCAATTTCCAGGTGGTGACGCTCAACGATCGCTCGGTCGCGGTGAACGAGAATGTTCGCGACAGCGGCCAGAGCGGGCGCCAGTTCCGGTTCGACACGCTGCCGTCCGAACTCATGTCCGCGGTCGAGGTGATCAAGAGCCCGCGCGCGAGCCTCGACGAAGGCGGCATCGGCGGCACAATCAACCTGCGCACCTTCCGGCCGCTCGACCTGAAAAAGCCCGTGCTGTCGCTTTCCGCCACGGCCAGTTCGCCGCGCCTCGCCGACGCGGTCGATCCGCGATTGTCGGGCATGGCGAGCTGGGCGAGCCCGGACGGCACATTCGGCGCGCTGATCGCGGGCGTCTATGACGAGCGCACCACGCGGCAGGACCGGATCACCGGCGTCGGCTGGGCGGACGGCAAGATCGACACCGACGGCAATGGCTCGCTCGACAGCGAAACGATCCTGATCCCCACCGCGATCCGCCCGACGCTCGAGCGCGAGAACCGCGACCGGATCGGCATCAACGGCGCGGTGCAGTGGAAGCCCGACGACCGGTTCGAGCTGAACGTCGACGGGCTCTGGAGCCGGCTGAACGTCGCCTATGACGAGCTGACCTATTCGGCGGCGGATGGCTCCAACCTGCCGCGCGGGATCGTGCCGGGCAGCGCGGCGATCGAGAACGGCGTGCTGACCGGCGCGACGACGACCGCCTCGACCACGCAGATCGGCCGCGAGACGTCGGTGCTCCAGTACAAGAACTGGCTGGTCGGCACCAATGCCCGCTGGCAGGCGGGCGGCTGGACGATCGCCGCGGACGGCAGCATCGGCCAGGCCTATTCGAATACGCCCGAACCGATCTACCGCACGCGGCTGCTTGGTACGGTGGGCCCGACGACGTTCGATTTCGGCAAGGCGGGCGACCGGCTGCCCAACGTCACGCTGCTGAACGCCGACCTGTCGAACCCGGCGCTGCTGCCCGGACGGCGCATCGAATACCGCGTCAACGACTCGAAGGACCGCGAACGCGCCGCGAAGCTCGACGTCACGCGCGACCTGACCGGCGTGGTCAGCGCACTGCGTGCGGGGGTGAAATACCAGAAAAGAACACGCGCCTATGATCGTCGCGACATCAACTTCACCAGCGGCATCGCCGGCAAATATTTCGACGCGAGCTATTTCGTCCCGTTCCCGGTCGATGATTTTCTGAAGGGCGCGACCGGCACCCTGCCGACCAGCTGGGCAATGCCCGATCCCGCCAAGTTCCTCGCCGCCGCCACCGGCAAGGAGGCGCTGCTCGCCGCACCGCTTGCGCGCGGCGATCTGCGGAACAGTTATGCGATCGGCGAGGAGATCGTCGCAGGCTATAGCATGGCCGATTTCGCGTTCCCAATCGGCGGGGTCGCAGTGCGCGGCGATATCGGTGTGCGCTATGCCCGGACTCGCCAGACCTCGTCTGGCTATGCCGATGACGGCAAGGTCGCGCTGCCCGTCAGCTACGACAAGACCTATGACAATATCCTGCCCTCGCTCAATCTGGTCGCGGAGGTCTCATCCGATCTGCAGATGCGCTTCGCCGCGTCGAAGGTCATCACCCGGCCCTCGCTCGCCGATCTGGCGCCGCGGCTGACGATCAATTCGAGCCCGGCCGTCCTCACCGCGGTCGGCGGCAATCCCGAGCTGAAACCCTTCGAGGCGTGGCAATATGACGGCACGGTCGAATGGTATTTCGCGCCGGGCAGCGCGCTGGTCGGCGGCGTGTTCTACAAGGACATCACGACCTTCGTGTTCCAGCAGACGCGCGACTTCGTCCTCGACGGCCAGACCTATCGGCTGACCGCGCCCAAGAACGGCGGCGACGCCTATGTCGCCGGCGTCGAGATCGCGTATCAGCAGCTGTTCAAGATGCTCCCCGCGCCGTTCGATGGCCTCGGCGCGCAGGCCAACTACACGCACACCAAGACCGGCGGCACCTATGCACTGGCGACCGGCGGCATTTTCCGCGATGCGCTGGTCGACGTCGCCAAGGACAGCTTCAACCTGACCGCCTTCTACGAAAAGGAGCGCGTCGGCGCGCGCGTCAGCTACAGCTGGCGCGGCAACGTGCTGCGCGACGTCGGCGGCGCGGGGCTCGCCGCCAACAACGACAGCGCGTTCGGCAGCCTCGATTTCGACATGTCGTACAAGGTGACGCCGAACGTGACCTTCGTCGTGCAGGGGATCAACATGGCCGGCGGCGTCCAGTGGCAATATGTCCGCGACAACCAATTTGCGGGCTATACCGATTACGGGCGGACGTTCATGGCCGGCGTCAGGGCGAAGTTCTGATGCGGATCGCCTCGCTGGCGGCCGGCCTTGCGCTTGTCGCCTCGTCCCTCGCGCCGGCTCAAACGCCGCCGTCGCGAGAGGACAAACTTGAACGCGTCGTCATCGTCATGCGCCACGGCGTCCGAAGCGCGATGTCGAGCCCGGAGGACCTCGGCCGCTACAGCCGCCGCGCCTGGCCGCGCTTCGCGGTGCCGGCGGGACACCTGACCGCGAATGGCGCGACGCTCGTGACGATGCTCGGCGGCTGGTACGCGGCGCAGTACCGGCAGCTGGGGCTGCTCGGCGCGGGCGACTGCGCGGTCTATTACTGGGCGAACCACACGCAGCGCACCGAGGCGACCGCGACCGCGCTCGCCGCCGGCCTGACGCCGGGATGCGCGGCGCCGATCCACCAGTCCGCGGCAGAGCCCGATCCGCTGTTCGAGGCGCCGCAGACCCCGCTCGCGCCGCTCGATGCCCCGCGGATGCTCGCGGCGATCTCCGCGCGGGTCGACGGCGATCTGGCGGCGTGGGACGCGCGCCAGACCCCCGGCCGCGATCGGTTCGAGGCGCTGATGCTGCAATGCCGCCGTATCGCGTGCTCGTCGACCGAGCGCACCCGGGTCCAGCGCCGGCTGGGCGATACCCCGATCACGATGCGCGTCGACGCGACGGGCAAGCCCGACCTCACCTCGCCCAGTCTGCAGGTTGCCGGGATCGCCGAGAGCCTCGTCATGGCCTATGCAGACGGGCTCGCCTTCCCCGGCTGGAGCGGGATCGACGCAGCGACGATCGGCAAGGCGCTCGCCGTCCATGGGGCCGGCATCGACCTGCGCACGCGCACCACGGAAGTCGGCCGCCAGACGAGCAGCTATCTCGCGATGCGGCTGCTCGCGACGCTCCAGCGCGGCGCTGGCGCGACCACGCTGGCCGACCCGATCGGCGACGCGGAGAAGATCGTCGTCGTCAGCGGCCATGACGGCACGGTAACGATGCTCGCCGGGCTGCTCGGTCTCGACTGGACGCTGCCCGATTACGGCGCCGGCGAAGCCGCCCCCGGCGGCGGACTGGTGTTCGAACTGTGGCGTCGTGGCACGACCGGCAAGAGCGTCGTGCGGGTCCGCTATGTCGCGCAGGGGCTCGACCAGATGCGCTACCGCATCCCGCTATCGGCGCAGACTCCGCCCGAAACCGTCGCGATCCCGGTCCCCGGCTGCGGCGACCCCTGCCCGCTCCCCCGCTTCACGCGCTATGTCCTGGATCAGGTGTCGCCCCCACCGAAGGGCTAGCGCGGAGGCGCGCTTAATTGCCCTCGGCGTCGACAACGAACACCACGGGCTTGCCGCGCGACATCGGCTCCCAGCCTGCGCCCAACGCCGCCCGGATACCGCGCGAAATGGTCGGATCGTCGATCTGAAGCCGTCCGCGCGGCAACCCCTTCAGCAGGCGCTTGGGGGCGGGAAATTCGAGCATCGCCTCACGCTGGCAGTCCTTTTCGAGCAGCGAAAGGACCATCCCCTTCCACCCGTCGTCGTCCGACCATTGCGGCTCGCTCTCGAGGCGCCAGTCATAGGTGGTGCCATCGACGTCGATGGTACCGGAAGTGCTGAGATTTTTCGACATGCCGCCGCCTTAGCAGGTCTGTCACGGCATGCCATGCGTCTGATCGCACGCCATAGCGGGGCCTGAATTACTAGCCTGCGACGGAGCCGCTATGTTCTTGGCGTGGGTGATCGTAGAAGCCGCAAAAAGCGCACCGGGGGAGCCATGACGACGAAATCGCGCTATCAGGCGCCCGCGCTCAAAAAGGGGCTTGAGATCCTCGAGCTGCTGGCCGCCGCCACCGCGCCGCTCAACATGTCGGATATCTCGACCGCGCTCGGCCGGTCGGTCAGTGAGATCTTCCGCATGCTGCAGGTGCTCGAGGAACACCGCTATATCGCGCGGGGCGATGACGGTTACCGCCTGACCAACCGGCTGTTCGCGCTCGGCATGAGCCAGCCACCGGTCCGCAACCTCGTCGGGATCGCGCTCCCGGTGATGAGCGAGGTCGCGCGGCGGACCGGGCAAAGCTGTCACATGGCGGTGGCGTCGGGTGCCGAGATGGTCGTGATCGTCGGCGTCGAGGCCCCCAGCCTGTCGGGCTTTGCCATCCGGGTTGGCTATCGCCGACCGCTGCATCGCTCGGCGTCGGGACGCGTCCTGCTCGCGTTCCAGTCGGCGGACGTGCGCCAGGCCATGCTCGACGACGTGCGTCTGGCCGGTGCGGATTTCGACACGGCCGCGCTGGCGGCGGAGCTGGACGCGATCGCGGCGAAGGGTCTGCACACCACCCCAAGTCCGGTCCTGAATGCGATCACCGACATGTCGGTGCCCATTCTGGTGATGGGGTCCGCGCGGGCGGCGTTGACCGTGCCGTTCGTCGATGGCCCGGGCGCGCGCGTGACGCTGGACGCGTCGCAGGCGGTGCTGCGCCACGCCGCCGCGACGATCGCCGAGCAACTGTCCCCCGAAGTCCGCGACGGGCTGTATCAGCGGGTCGTCGACCATGGCGCGCCGGACGCGGCATCCGACGGCTGATCGCTGCAAGCGCGCCGCCTACCCCTTTCGAACTGGAACACGATACCATGTGGCACTGCCTCTTCCTCGACCTTCACGACGATGCCGCGCTGATCGCGGCGTATCGCGATCGCCACCGTGCGGTGCCGCCTGCCGTGCTCGCCTCGATCCGGGCGGCGGGGATCGAGGCGATGGACATCTATCAGCGCGATGACCGGCTGGTGATGATGATGCGGACCGGTCCCGGCTTCGACCCCGAGGCGAAGGCCGCGGCCGACGCGTCCGATCCCGCCGTGGTCGCGTGGGAAGCCGCGATGTCGCGCCTCCAGCGTCCGTTGCCGAGCGCGCAGCCAGGCGAGAAATGGCTGCCCGCCGAACGGATCTTCGCGCTCGACGAGCAGGGCTGACCGGTCAGGTCAGCGTACGGTCGAGATGCGTGTAGCCGCCATCGGGGATGATCCACTGCCCGGTCGTGTGCGAAGACCGCGCCGACAGCAGGAACACCACGGTATCGGCAATCTCGCGATCGGTCGTCAACCGGCGGCCGAGCGGGATGTTGCCCGCAATCTCGTCGAGCTTGGCCTGCGGATCGTCGAACGTGTCGATCCACGCGCGGTAGAGCGGCGTCATCACTTCGGCGGGGAGCACCGCGTTGACGCGGACGCCGTCGCCGACCAGCGCCGCCGCCCATTCGCGCGTCAGGCCAAGCTGTGCGGCCTTGGCGGCGACATAGCCGCTGGTCTGCCCCTGCCCGGTCAGCGCGGTCTTCGACGAGATGTTGACGATCGCGCCGCGGCTGGCCTTCAGATGCGGCAGGCAATGATGCGCCATGCCGTAATAATGGCCGACATTGGCGACCAGCGACGCGAGGAAGGCCGCCGTTCCCGCGTCCAGCCCGATCCCGTCATTGGCGCCCGCATTGTTGACCAGGCCGTGGATGCCGTGCCCCGCCGCGACGATCTGTGCGACTGCCGAGGCGCAGGCGGCGTCGTCGGTCATCTCGGTACGGATGAACATCGTTGCGGGCTGAAGCGTACGGATATTCGCCTCGAACGCAGGGTCGAGCGCGCTGCGCCCGAGGATCGCGGGGATCGCCCCCTCCTCCGCTAGCAGGGTCGAGATCGCGCCGCCGATCCCGGCGCCACCGCCGGTGACGATCACCAGTTTACCGTCGAGTCCGAGCTTCATGATAGTCCATCCTCGATAGTTGATAAGCGGTAGACGCACGCCGCCGTGCCGCCAAAGATCGCATCGCGATGCCCCGGGCAGGCGCGCGCGACGAAGGTTTCGACCAGGTCGACCACCGCCGCATGCTCGGCGGCAAGCAGGCACACCGGCCAGTCGGATCCGAAGATCAGCCGGTCCGGTCCGAAGCAGGCGAGCAGATGGTCGAGATACCGCGCGATGTCGGTCGGCGACCAGGCGGCGTGATCGGCCTCGGTCACCAGCCCCGATAGTTTGCAGGTGACGCCTGGAAAGGCGGCGATGGCTGCGATCGTCCGGGCCCAGGGGCCCCATTCGCCACCCGCGATGTCGGGCTTGCCGCCATGATCGAGCACCAGCGCCCCCGGCCCGGCCGCTGCGAGCATGTCGGGAACGCATCCCAGTTGTGCCGGCCCGCGGACGAGTATGTCATAGGCGAGACCGCGCGCCAGGATCGTCCGCACGCCGCGCAGGACATCCTCGCGCAGCAGATAGCGCGGATCGGGTTCGTCCTGCGCGATGTGCCGTATGCCCACAAGCGACCGCGATGCGTGACGGTCGAGCCGGGCTGCGACGTCGGGCGCAGTCAGGTCGACCCAGCCGACGACACCCATGATCCAAGGAGTCGCGTCCGCGAGCGCGAGCAGCCAGTCGGTCTCCGCCGCGCTGTGGCAGGCCTGCACCGCGATGCAGCCGTCGAACGCGGCGGCCTCCAGCGCGGGCCGGACGTCGACCGGGAGCCGGTCGCGCGCAAGCGCACTGCCGGGCTGGATCCAGTCATACTCCGCCGTGCGATAGCGCCAGAAATGCTGGTGCGCATCGATCCTCTTCACCATCGGGCTTTTGCATCCCTTCACTTGTTGCTCACCTGTGACATGATTTTTTATATATGCAAACCTCTCTCAAGGCCTATGATGGCGGCAATCGCACCAGAGGCGACGATGAGAGGATGTCATGGCACACGCTGCGAAGGGCTCGAGCCACATGGGCGACATAGCTGACACCGCGACGAGCACCGGGCGCTTCATCCGGCCGGGATTTCGGACGGGCTTCATCCTCGTCACCAGCCTGTTCTTCCTTTGGGCGCTTGCCAACAACTTCAACGACATCCTGATTCGCCAGTTTCAGAAGGCGCTCGACCTCAACCGCGCGCAGGCCGGCCTGATCCAGTTCGTCTTCTATGTCGGCTATTTCGTGATGGCGCTGCCCGCGGGTCTGGTCATGCGCCGCTTCGGATACCGCGCAGGCATATTGACCGGACTGGCGCTGTACGCGATCGGCGCACTGCTGTTCTGGCCCGCCGCCGAAGTCCGCGAATATGCCGCCTTTCTCGGCGCGCTGTTCGTGCTGGCTTCGGGTGCTGCCTTCCTGGAAACTGCCGCCAACCCCTATATCGTCGCGTTCGGCGACCCGGCGCGCGCCTCGCAGCGTCTGAACCTCGCCCAGGCGTTCAACGGCTTCGGCGCGGTGCTTGCCCCGACGATCGGCGGTCTGTTTATCTTCTCAGGCGTCGAGCATGACGCGGCGACGCTGACGACGATGCCGCAGGCGCAGCTGGTTGCCTATCGCGTCGCCGAGGCGCGCATGGTGCAGGTGCCCTATCTGCTGCTGGCGATCATCGTTGTGCTGGTCGGCGTCGCCATCGCACTGGTCCGCCTTCCCGCGCTCGACACCAAGACCGACGACAGCGCGCATGACGGGCTGTTCACGGTCCTGCACGCGCCGGGGCTGTGGCGCGCGGTCGTCGCACAGTTTTTCTATGTCGGCGCACAGGTCGGCATCTGGAGCTTCTTCGTCGATTTCGTGAAGGACAGCCTGCCCGCCACGCCCGAGCGTTCGGCCGCCTATCTGTTGTCGCTCAGCCTTGTGTTGTTCATGGCGGGGCGGTTCATCGGCGCGGCGCTGATGCACCGGCTGCCGGCGACCCGGTTGCTGTTCGGGTGCGCGGTCGCCAACATCGCGCTCTGCGCGGTCGCGATGCTGTCGGGCGGCGGGATCGCGGTCGGTGCGCTCGGCCTGACCAGCTTCTTCATGTCGATCATGTTCCCGACGATCTTCGCGCTCGGCGTCCGCGATCTCGGACCGCGCGCGACGATCGGCTCCTCGCTGATCATCATGGCGATCATCGGTGGGGCGCTGGTGCCCCCGGTGATGGGCCTGATCGCCGGCGCAGCGGGTGGCCTGCACGTCGCGATGGCATTGCCGCTGATCTGTTTCGCGGTCGTCGCACTGTTCGCGCGCGGCGCGACCGACGCCCCCCTTTCCCCTACCATGAGGACGATCCATTGAGACTGAACGGTAAACGCGCGCTGGTGACCGCTGCGGCACAGGGCATCGGCCGATCGATCGCGGAGGCGTTCGTCGCACAGGGCGCGACGGTCTACGCCGCCGACCTGAACGGCGAACTGCTCGCGACGGTCCCGGGCGTCACGCCCATCATGCTCGACGTCACCGATGCAGAAGCGGTCGCGGCGCTGCCGGCGCAGATCGGCGACATCGACATCCTCGTCAACGGTGCAGGCTATGTCCATGCGGGCGATATCCTGGCCTGCGACGAGGACGCCTTTGCCTTTTCGATGTCCCTGAACGTCACGTCGATGTACCGGCTGTGCCGGGCCTTCCTGCCGGGCATGCTCGCGCAGGGCAGCGGATCGATCGTCAACCTCGCGTCGATCGCATCGAGCGTGAAGGGCATTCCCAATCGCTTCGCCTATGGCACGACCAAGGCCGCGGTGATCGGGCTGACCAAGGCGATCGCGGCGGATTATGTCCTGCGCGGCGTCCGCTGCAACGCGATCTGCCCGGGCACGATCGACTCCCCGTCGCTGCGCCAGCGTGTCGCCGAGCAGGCGAGCGCGGCCGGTATTCCGCTCGAAGAGGCGACCGCCGCCTTCGTCGCGCGCCAGCCCGTCGGCCGCCTTGGCCGCCCCGAGGAGATCGCAGCGCTCGCGTTGTACCTTGCGTCCGACGAGAGTGCATTCACCACCGGCACGACCCATGTCATCGACGGCGGCTGGGTCAACTAACCACCCCCTTCCCCACGACCTAGAACCAGAGGACGTTCGCTCCATGAAACTGTTACGCTACGGCCCGATCGGCCATGAAAAGCCCGGCATGCTCGATGCCGATGGTGCGATCCGCGATCTGTCGGGGGTCGTGGGCGACATTGCCGGCGACACGCTGACGCCCGAGGGGATCGCGACGCTGGCCGTGATCGACCCGGCGACGTTGCCGCTGGTCGACGGCACGCCGCGCTACGGCGCCTGCGTCGGCGCGGTCGGCAAGTTCATCTGCATCGGCCTCAATTACAGCGATCACGCCGCCGAAAGCGGGATGGATGTGCCCAAGGAGCCGGTCATTTTCAACAAATGGACCAGCGCGATCTGCGGCCCCGACGACGCGGTCGAAATGCCCCGCGGCTCGACCAAGCTCGACTGGGAAGTCGAACTCGGCGTCGTGATCGGCAAGCCCGGGCGCTATATCGATGAAGCCGACGCGATGGCGCACGTCGCCGGCTATTGCGTCATCAACGACGTCAGCGAGCGCGAATACCAGCTCGAGCGCGGCGGCACCTGGGACAAGGGCAAGGGCTGCGACACGTTCGGCCCGATCGGCCCGTGGCTGGTCACGGCCGACGAGGTGCCCGATCCGCAGGCGCTGCGTCTGTGGCTCGAGGTCGATGGTCACAAGTATCAGGACGGCACGACCGCGACGATGGTGTTCGGGGTGGCCGAGATCGTGTCCTATCTCAGCCGCTTCATGAGCCTCCAGTCGGGCGACGTGATCTCGACCGGCACGCCCCCCGGCGTCGGCCTCGGCCAGAAGCCGCCCAAATATCTGGCGGTGGGCAATGTCATGCGGCTTGGCATCGACGGCCTTGGCGAGCAGACCCAGCGCGTCGTGGAAGCGCGCGCATGACGACGATCACCGGGCTGCGCATTCGCGACGTCCGCTTCCCGACCAGCCTTTCGCTCGACGGCTCGGACGCGATGAATCCCGACCCCGATTACTCGGCCGCCTATGTCGTGCTGGAAACGGACACGGCCGGGCTCGAAGGACACGGCCTGACCTTCACGATCGGGCGCGGCAACGAGATCTGCGTCGCCGCGATCGGCGCACTGCGCGAGCGGGTGATCGGGCTCGACCTCGACTGGATCGCGGCGGATGCCGGGCGGTTCTGGCGCCACGTCACCAATGACAGCCAGTTGCGCTGGATCGGCCCCGACAAGGGCGCGATCCACCTGGCGACCGGCGCCGTCGTCAACGCGGTGTGGGATCTGTGGGCGAAAAGCGTCGGCAAGCCGGTCTGGCAGCTGGTCGCGGACATGACGCCCGAGGAACTCGTCCGCACGATCGACTTCCGCTACATCACCGACTGCATCACGCCCGACGAGGCGCTCGCGCTGCTGACCAAGCGGGCCGAGGGCAAGGCGGAGCGCGTCGCGACGCTCAAGGCCGAGGGCTTTCCCTGCTACACGACGTCGGCGGGCTGGCTCGGCTATTCGGACGAGAAGCTCTACCGGCTGGCGCGCGAGGCGGTCGATGCCGGGTTCGATCATATCAAGCTGAAGGTCGGGCGCGATCTGGACGACGATATCCGCCGGCTGCGGATCGCGCGCGAGGCGATCGGTCCGCACGCCAAGCTGATGATCGACGCCAACCAGATCTGGGAGGTCGACCAGGCGATCGAATGGGTCAACGCGCTCGCCTTCGCGAACCCGTGGTTCATCGAGGAGCCGACCAGCCCCGACGACGTGCTTGGCCATGCCAAGATCCGCCGCGGGATCGGTTCGGTCAAGGTCGCGACCGGCGAGATGTGCCAGAACCGCATCCTGTTCAAACAGTTCATGGACGCGGGCGCGATCGACGTCGTGCAGATCGACGCGTGCCGTCTCGGCGGCGTCAACGAGGTGCTCGCGGTCCTGCTGATGGCGGCCAAGCACGACCTGCCGGTCTGTCCGCATGCCGGTGGCGTGGGGCTGTGCGAATATGTCCAGCACCTGTCGATGATCGACTATCTGTGCTTTTCGGGCACGCGCGAGGGTCGGGTGATTGAATATGTCGATCATCTGCACGAGCATTTCGTCGATCCCTGCGTCATCCGCGATGCCGCCTATATGCCGCCGACGCAGCCGGGCTATTCGATCGAGATGAAGCCCGCATCGCTCGAACTTTATGCGGTATCGGCGGAAGTGCGATACTGATGGCGTCATGATCATCGCCTCGACGCACGACTTTCGCGAGGCCGCCCGACGGCGGCTGCCGCGCTTCCTGTTCGATTATGCGGATGGCGGTGCCTATGCGGAGCAGACGCTGCGGCGCAATGTCGACGACCTTGCCGACATTGCGCTGCGCCAGCGCGTGCTGCGCGACGTCGCCGACATCGATCTGACGACGTCGCTGTTCGGGCGGACGATGGCGCTGCCCGTTGCGCTCGGCCCGGTCGGGATCAGCGGCATGTATCATCGGCGCGGCGAAACCCAGGCAGCCCGTGCCGCGACCAACGCGGGCGTGCCCTTCTGCCTGTCGACGGTTTCGATCTGTCCCTTGTCGGAGGTGAAGCAGGCGAGCGGCACGGGCGCGTTGTGGTTCCAGCTCTACGTCATCCGCGACCGGGCGTTCATGCGCGACCTGATCGCCACGGCGAAACGGATCGGCGCGGAAGCGCTCGTCTTCACCGTCGACATGCCGGTCCCGGGCGCGCGGTACCGCGACGCGCATTCCGGCATGTCCGGCGCGGGTGCGCCCCTGAAGCGCGTCCTGCAGGCGATGGGCCGGCCCGGCTGGGCGTGGGACGTCGGGTTGCGCGGGCGGCCGCACAAGCTCGGCAACCTCGAACCCGTGCTCGGCAGCAACAGCGGGCTCAACGACTATATGGGCTGGCTCGGTGCGAACTTCGATCCGTCGATCGGCTGGGCCGATCTCGAATGGATCCGCTCGGCCTGGGATGGGCCGCTGATCATCAAGGGGATCCTCGACGTCGAGGATGCGCGCGAGGCGGTGAAGATCGGCGCGGACGGCATTATCGTCTCGAACCATGGCGGCCGGCAGCTCGACGGCGTGCTGTCGACTGCACGCGCACTGCCGGCGATCGCGGACGCGGTCCGCGGCCAGGTCACGGTGCTGGCGGACTCCGGCGTACGGTCGGGGCTAGACGTCGTGCGGATGCTTGCACTCGGCGCGGAGGGCGTGCTGCTCGGCCGCGCCTGGGTCTATGCGCTGGCCGCGCGGGGCGAGGCCGGGGTCGACCTGCTGTTGACGCTGATCGAACGCGAGATGCGCGTCGCGATGGCGCTGACGGGCGTCCGCCGGATCGCCGATATCGATCGGACCATCCTGGCCTAGGATTGCGGACGACCGCGCTACCCAAGCCCCGCGTTACACGGACCGCGCCGCCTGCCACGCTGCGACGAGAGCGCGGGCGCGGGTGCCGACGACGGCGGCGGTGTCGCCCGGCTTGTAGAGCGCGCCACCGACGCCGATCCCCTCGGCACCCGCCGCCAGCCAATCGGCGAGATTGTCCGCCCCGGTGCCGCCGACCGCCCAGACGCGGACAGTCTTCGGCAGGATCTCGCGCACCGCCTTCAGATAGGCGGGCCCGAACGCGACCGCGGGGAACAGCTTCAGGCGTCGTGCACCCGCGGCGATCGCCTGGAACGCCTCGGTCGGCGTGGCGAACCCGGGCATGGGCTCGAGCCCGAGTTCGACGCCGCGGGCGATGACGGCGGGGTTCGTGTTGGGCGTCACCATGATCGTACCGCCGGTCGCGGCCAGCGCCTCGACCGCAGCGATGTCGAGCACCGTCCCCCCGCCGATCGCGGCCCGATCGCCGAACGCTTGCTGCAGCATGCGGATGCTCGTCGCCGGGTCTGGCGAGTTGAACGGCACCTCGATCAGGCGGATGCCGGCGTCGACCAGAGCCTCGCCGATCGCCAGCACCTCGTCGGGTGCCACACCGCGCAGGATGGCGACGATGGGCGCAGTGCCCGATGCGAGCAGATCATCGACGGTCATGGTGTCTCCAGCAAGGCAAGGCCGGCAAGCGCACAGGCTTCGCCGGTATGAACGGTAGCGCCGAGGCCGCGCGCCGCGAGCACCCGGTTGTAGCGGTCGGCGAGCGCCGGATCACCGATCAGTGTGATGGTGCCAGTGGCCGCGGGCAGGATCTCGGCGATCTCGGCACCGATGACCAGCCCGGACAGGAACCCCAGCGCCCAGCGGCCGCTGGCGCCCGTGCGCAGTTGCGCTGCCCGCGTCTCGAACAGCGCGCCGAGCAGATGCCCGCCCTCCGAGATGCGGTCGAGGCCCGCACCGAAACCGATGGCTTCATCCTCGGGCGCGCCATCATCCGCCGCCGCACGCGTCAACGTCGAATGCCGCCGCAGCAGCGCGAACAGCTCGCCCGTCACGAACGTCTGGAACCCGGTCACCCGGCCATCCTCGACGGTCGCCCATTTGCTGTGCGTACCGGGCAGCGCGATCAGATGACGTCCGGCCGCAAGACCGGGCACAAGCGCCATCGCACCGAAGATCTGCGTTTCCTCGCCGCGCATCACATCGGGTGCGCCAGCCCCGCGCGTGCAGGCAAGCCCCGCGCCGATCGTGACGGGGATCCGGTCGACCATCGCACGCGCCGATCCCGCCGCCCAGATCGCCGGATCCGCAGGACAGTCGACATAGGGAATCTCGATCCAGCCGTTACGCGACCCCACCATGCCGCAGAGATGGATCGCGCGCGGATCCGATATCACGCGCCAGCGTGCGAGCGCGGTGCGCAGCACCTGCTTGGGCGTCTGGTCGCCAAGGTCCCCGATACCGGGCCCCGCCGCGCGATCGACGACCGCACCGTCCTCGATCCGGTAGAGCCGCAGGTTGCTCGTGCCCCAGTCGCCAGCGACGGTATAGCTCATCGACCGCGCCTGAGGTGGCTGAGGGCGAATGGCGAACCCGTTGCGATCACCCGATCGGGCGAAATCAAACGCTTTTCCAGAACCGGGCTCCCGTTCGCAGCCGACGCTGATCCGCGCGACGCCTATTACTAATCCTATAATTATGTGCGACGAAGAAGCAATTGCCTCGCTGTTCTCGCAATGGACCGGCCTGGCCCACGTTCAATTCGGCCTGACGTACCTGATCTGCAACGAGAATGACCGACAGGGGAGGAAGACATGGGCAAGCTATTGCTGGCCGCGCTCGCGGCGACGACGAGTGTGCTAGGCGTCGGCACCGCCGATGCCCGCCCGCGCTGGACCGAGGCGCAGGCCAGGGCCTGGTACGCGAGGCAGCCCTGGCTGGTGGGCGCGAACTACACCCCCGCCTCCGCGATCAACCAGCTCGAAATGTGGCAGGCGGCGACCTGGGATCCCAAGCGGATCGATCACGAACTCGGCCTCGCCCAAGGGATCGGGATGAACACGATGCGCGTGTTCCTCCACGACCAGCTCTGGGTCCAGGATCCCGAAGGCTTCAAGCGCCGCATCGACGCGTTCCTGACGATCGCGCAGGCGCACGGCATCCGCCCGCTGTTCGTGCTGTTCGACAGCTGCTGGGATCCCGATCCGAAGCTCGGGCCACAGCATCCGCCGATTCCCGGCGTCCACAATTCGGGCTGGGTGCAGGGTCCGGGCCTGCCGGGGTTGCGCGACCGGAGCCGCTACCCCGCGTACAAGGCCTATGTGCAGGGGATCGTCGGGGCGTTCGCGAAAGACGATCGCATCCTGGGCTGGGACGTCTGGAACGAACCCGACAATGGCGCCGATCAGTATAAGGGCCAGGAGGGCAAGGAACCGCTCGTCCGCGCGCTTCTGGCGCAGGCGTTCGACTGGGCGCGCGATGCCGACCCGTCACAGCCGCTGACGTCGGGCGTGTGGCAGCATGACGACTGGACCCCGACCGGTGGCAAGCTGTCGCCGATGGAGACGCTCCAGCTCGGCCAGTCCGACGTCATCAGCTTACACGACTACAGCTGGCCAGAGACGTTCGAGGCGCGCGTGCGTCAGCTGCTGCCGTACAACCGGCCGATCCTGTGCACCGAATATATGGCGCGCGGCAACGGATCGACGTTCGACGGCTCGCTGCCGATCGCCAAGCGCTACAATGTCGCGATGATGAACTGGGGGTTCGTCGATGGAAAGACGCAGACGCGGCTGCCCTTGGACAGCTGGAAGAAGCCCTATGTGCTGGAGGAGCCGACGATCTGGTTCCACGAGGTCTTCCGCACCGACGGCACGCCGTATCGCAAGGCGGAGACCGACCTGATCCGCCGGCTGAGCGCGGCACCAAAGACCGTGGTTCCCGGCGAACCCGGCGCACATTGGCGCTGACGCCGATCGGGTCTCAGGGCAGCGACGACGCCGCGCGACCCCAGTCGTTCGGCGTGCAACCCAGATCGAGCTCGAGCGTCCCGCCCTGCAGGATCGCGGCCTGCGACACGAACGGCGTGTCGAGCGGTCGCCCGTTGAGCTGCGCCGCGCGGATATAGCGCGTCCCCGTCCCCTGTCCGCGCGCGACTATGGTGAACGTCCGACCGCTCTCGAGCGTGATCCGGCTCCGCGGCTGGTGTGGCGCGTGAAGATAATAGAGGTCGCTGCCGAGCTTCGGGAACAGACCGAGGCGGTTGAACACGTAATGCGAACTCATCGCGCCGCTGTCTTCGTCGCCGGGATAGGCGTCCGCGGTAAACCGCCGGAAGACGATATCGGCATATTTGCTCGCCAGATCGGGCCGGCCGACCTCGCTGAACAGCCAGGGCGTCGAGAAGGACGGCTCGTTGGTGAAGTCGATCAGCCCCGCATCGAACGCATGCTGCAACCGCCGCGTGAACGCCGCGCGCCCGCCCATGATCGCGACCATGCCCGGAACGTCGTGGACCGCGGCATAGGAGTAGATCCAGCCCGTCCCCTCGTAAAAGCCGAAATTGTCGTGCGTCTTGCCGTCCCAGCCGCGCTTGGGATCGTTCGGCTGGAAACGTCCGTCGGCAAAGCGTGGCCCCACGAACCCGGTATAGCCGTCGCTCGCCGCGCGCGGATCCCAGACGTTGCGCCAGTTCCGCGCGCGCGTCTCGAGCAGCGCGGCTTCGGCCGCATGCCCCGTGCCTGCCGCGACCTTCGCCGCGTAATAGTCGTTGAGCGCCATGCCCATCGTCGCCGACCCCGAGCGTGACCGCTGCGGCGTCCCCTCGGGGCTGCGATCGTCGACCGCGAAATAGCCGTCGACCAGATAGCGCGGCCGGCGCCGCTCGAACGCGTTGAACAGGACGACGTCCGCCGCCTTCTTCCAGTCGACGCCGGGGACACCGCGCAGGAACCCCTCGCCGAGCACATTGTCGACCTCGTCGCCCGCTTGGCCGACATGGAAATTGCGCCCGGCGATGAACGCGGTATCCGCCGCGCCATAGCGTTCCCACGTCCGCACGAACGATCCGATCACGCCCGCATAGGCCTTGGGCCGGATCAGCGACATCAGCGGGAAGAGCGTGTGATACGTGTCCCACAGCGTATAGTGATCGTCATAGAGCGGCGACGCGCGCTCGCTGTCCGCTTGGTCCTGCGTCCGGTCGCGTGGCTGGATGACGCTGTGGTAGAGCGCGGTGTAGAAGCGCCGCCGGTCCGCCGGGCCGGCCCCGTCAATCGTGATCCGCCCGAGCGCGTCGTTCCACGCCTTGCCCGCCGCGCTGCGAACCGCGGCCATGTCCCAGCCGGGCAGGTCCTGTGCGAGCAGCGCTTCGGCGCGCGCCGCGCTGGCGAAGGAAACCGCGATCTTCATCGTCACGGGCTCGCGACCCGCGCTGCCGAACGTCCACCAGGCGCGCAGCGGCTGGTCGGCGGGCGCGCTCGCGCGCGTCGCGCCGGGGGTGCGGACGTTGGCGCGTTCGACTCCCCAGGCGGTCGGCTTCGCGTCGACCCTGGCGACGAACCAAATATCGACCTCCGCGGGCGACCAGTAATGCCGGGTGCGGACGCGGCCGACGATCTTGCCCTGCTCGGGAAATAGCGTCACCTCGGATCCCGCGGTGCCGAGCTCGCCCATGATCTTGCGCGTCACGTCGAACAGCAGATGCGCGTCGCCGCTGTCCGGAAAGGTGAAGCGGTACAGCGCAGCATGGTGCGCGGGCGCGATCTCGACGTCGGTGTCATAGCGCGCGAGCGTCACGCGGTAGCCGTCCGCCCGCGCGCGTTCGTCGCGCTTGGGCGAGAGATGCTCCGCCTCGGTCGTCGCGAGCGGCCCCGTCTGCGGCGAGACGAGGAACGTGCCATAGCTCGGCACCCCGCCCGACCCCTGCGTATGCAGCTGCGCGAACCCGCTCAGCGGTGCGGCGCGGTCATAGCCTGCATTGCTGGTCGCCGCGGTGATCGTGTTCGGGCTGGGGTGGATCGACCCCGCGGGCAGCGTCGGCCCCGGGATCGTGTCGCCCTCGTCGTCGTCCCCGGTACCGATCAGGGGATCGACATAGTCGCTGAGCGGCAGGGGATCGCGACCCGGCCCCGGTGCGGCTGGTGCGGCCGCCGCAAGCGCCACGCCGATGCCGATCGCGCGCAGCACTGTGCAGGCCGCCGCGCCGCGGCGCGCCGTCATCGCTTCGCCGGAGTCGCACGCGCCTCCGCGGTCAGCACGAGTTCGGCGGCGAGCAGCGCGCCCTCCTGATCCTGCGCGACCGACGTGCGTTCGACCAGGTCGGTCACGAACTGCGGTCCGAACGGCAGCGGCACCTTCGAGCAATCGAGATAGCGCGTGCCCTTCTTGTCCGCGATCAGCAGGTGGTTGCCGCCCGGACGTCCCGCGATGTCGACGTATTTGCGGAGCTCGATATAGCCCTCGGTGCCGAGGATGAAGAGGCGGCCGTCGCCCCAGGTCGACAGGCCGTCGGGCGTGAACCAGTCGACGCGGACATAGCCCGCACCGCCATCGCCGCTCAGCATCATGTCGCCGAAATCCTCGAACTTGGGATGCGCGGGATTGCCGAAATTGCCCGTCTGCGACGCGAGCACCTGCGCGCGCTTGCTGCCCGTCAGATAGACGAACTGGTCCGCCTGGTGGCTGCCGACATCGGTCAGAATGCCGCCGTTGCGCGCCGGGTCCCAGAACCAGTCGGGACGGCTCGGTGCGGACAGGCGGTGCGGCGCGAGGTTGATCGTCTGGATCACGCGCCCGATCGCGCCGTCATGGACGAGCTGCCCCGCCATCACCGCGGCGGGCACCTCGAGCCGCTCGGAATACATGATCGCGAACTTGCGTCCCGTCTCGCGGATCGCGCGGCGGACATCGGCGAGCTGCTTGAGCGTCACGACCGCGGCCTTGTCGCTCAGATAATCCTTGCCGGCGCGCATCACGCGGATGCCCAGCGGCGCGCGCAGCACGGGGATCGCTGCGCTGCACACCAGCTTGATCGCGCGGTCGTCGAGGATCTCCTGCTCGGACCGTGCCAGCTTGATGTCGCCATAGCGTTTGCGGAACATCGCGATCTGCTTGGGATCGGTCGCGTAGAAGGCGGTCAGCACGCCGCCGCCGCGGATCACCGCGTCGGTGATGCCATAGATATGGTTGTGGTCCATCCCGATCACCGCGAACGGCACGCGGTATTTGGCTTCGGGCGCGGGCTTGGCCACCGCCCCCTCGGTCGGCGCGTCGCCGCGCGTGGCGGATTGCGCGAACGCGTCGGCAGCGAAGCCCGCGGCCAGTCCGGCGGTCAGTCCGAGCCCGAGAAGTCCCCGGCGGTTGGTGTCGCTCACAGCTCTATCCCCTTTCAGATCGCGACCAGGTTCGTCGGCCAGGTCATTGCTTGGTTGCTGTCCATCGCCTGCTCGCCGAGCAGCGACGCGACGCTCGCCTGATAGGCCTGGCGCAACAGGCCGGGCAGCGGCTTGCCCGCGCGCACCGCCTCGCCAAAGCCCTCGAACTGCAGCATCGTCTCGTCATATTCGCCCCAGCCAAGCGACTCGCCGGGTGTCGTCACGGGCAGCTCGGGGAACCAGGTCGCGCCGCCGATCGGCACCGTGCGCTTGTGGCCGCGCGCGACGTCCTTGTGCATCCGCTGCAACGCCAGAACCTTGGCAGGCACTTCCTGATAGATGCGTCCCAGCTCGGGCTCGATCGTCCCCTTGCTGCCCTGGATCTGCTCCTCGCAGCCATAACGCGCATTGTTGAGCAGCGAGGTGTAGATCAGTTTCCGCCCGCCGCTATATTCGTAGATCAGCGCGACATGGTCATAGACCTCGCGGCCGTCCTTCCAGAAACAGATGCTGCCCGACCCGATCACCCGCGTCGGCACCGCGTCGAGAAACCAGTTACCGACCTGAAGCTGATGCGTCGCGAGCTCGGTCATCAGCCCTGCCGACCGGTCGCGGTACAGCCGCCAGTTGATCTGCCGGTCGTTCGCATCGGCAGGCACCGCGCGGCGCCAGGCATTGTTGCGGTGCCAGCTCGCGCGGATCTGTGTCAGCGTGCCGATCTCGCCCGCGCGCGCGCGCTTCAGTGCGTTGAGGTAGGTCGGGTGGAACATCCGCTGATGCCCGATCTGAAGGATCTTGCCCGCCGCCTTGGCGTGCGTGATCATCGCGCCGCAATCGGCGATCGTCCGCGCCATCGCCTTTTCGCACCAGACGTGCAGCCCGGCGTCGAACGCGTCGAAGCAGAGCTTCGCATGCGTGTCGAGCGGCGTCGCGATGACCACCGCGTCGATCCCGCGCGCATCGAGCATCGCGCGGTGATCGGCAAAGCGCCGCGCGGTCGGCGCCCATTGCTGCGCCTTGACGAGGTTCGGCGCATAGCTGTCGCAGATCGCGACGACCGTGCAGTTGCGCGACTTGGCGATGTTCTGGATCAGCGCGCGGCCGCGGTCGCCCGTGCCGATCACGCCCAGCCGCACCGGGTTCGACTTGACCGGCTCGGCGCCCGCCGCGGCGGAGGCTGCGGACACCGCCCAGGGTGCGGCGGCCGCCATCCCCGCGCCCGCCGTCGCCGTCAGCACGCGATCGATGAACGATCGCCGCGAGAGGTCGAAATCCTTGTCGGTCATGCCGCTTGCATCCTTGCTGTGTCGTCGGTCGGCGCCGCCGCCTTGGAAAGATCGTACAGGAACCGCCGCGCCGGCGCCGCGTCGAGCAGGCGTCGCGCGCGTGCCGCATCGGCGACGAGCAGCGCGGTGCTCATCGCCTCCGCTATGCCGCCGCTGCGATCGATCGCCACGGTACAGCGCGCCGCGGTCACGATCCCGCCATCGGTGGGGCGGATCATCGCCGCGCGCTCGGGCGCCTGCGTGCCGGCGCCGACCGTCGTCGAGATCGAGAGCGCCTCGTCGACTAGCTCGACCTCGACCAGCACCGCGTCAGTGCACGACGGATCGGGGATCGCGAACGGCCACCCGCCGCCCAGCGGATGCTCCCCGATCACCGCGATCGAGCTTTCACCCGCGGACAGGCACGCGCAGACGACGCCCGCCTTGCGCAGCGCGGCGCTCGCGCGGTCGAGTGCGAAGCCCTTGCCGAATCCGCCGAAATCGAGCGCGAGCGGCCGGGTCGCGGCGATCCGCGCGGTGCTGCGGTCGAACACGAGATCGCCCCAGCCCGCCCCGGCGAACCGCCGATCGGCGGCCGGATCGAACAGGCCTAGGGTCAGCGCATGCGCCTCGTCGATCGCGACCAGCGCGTCGATCAATACCGGATCGTCGATCGCGACGCCGTGCCCAGCGAGCAGTTCGTCGTTGAGCGCGGTCGTCGGCGACGGCCGGTGGATCGTCAGCGCGTCGTCGACGCTTTCGATCGCGCGCCGCGCCGCGACCATCACATCCGCAGACCCTGAACCGAAGACGTGAAGCTCGATCCGCGTCCCCATCGCGACGAAGCGCTCGACCCGCGCGGCGATACCCACGTCAGGCCTTGACCTCCCAGCCAGGTTCATAGGCGACCGACCACAGCTTCATCGCCTCGGCACTGCTCGGCCTGCCGGTCGCGGGATCGACGGTCAGCACGCTGTTGGTGCGATAGGCCATGTTGCCCAGATGGCAGAGAGTCGTGCTGATATGCCCCTCGGTGATCGGCGAGTTGAGCGTGGTGGCCTTGCCGCGGATCACATCGACGAAATTGTTCGCGTGATAGACGTCGAGCACCCCCTCGCCGACCGTGCCGGTCGTCTCCGACGTCGCCTTGGCCATTACCTGCCGGATCGACTTGCCCGCCAGATCATAGAGTTCGAACCCGTTGCGATCGACCACCGCCGACCCCTTTGTCCCGAGCAGCAGCACGCCGCGGCCGCGGCCATAAGTCTGCATCGCGTTGCAGCTCTGCCCGTTCCAGCGGATCACGCGGTCCTTGTCGTAATTCAGGTCGAGCGACAGCGAGTCGTACATCTCCCAGTCGTCGCCCGCGTGGAAGCGCTTGGCCCCCTTCGCCTCGACCTTCGTCGGATAGGTCAGGCCCATCAGCCAGCGCGCGATATCGAGTTCGTGCATTGCGTTGTTGCACAGCTCGCCCGTTCCATATTGCCAGAACCAGTGCCAGTTATACGGCACCAGGTTCGACCGGTACGCCGCACGCGGGCGCGGGCCCTGCCACATGTCCCAGTCGAGCGTCGCGGGCGGTGCGACCTGCTGCCCCTTGCCGATCGATCCGCGATTATTGGCGTACCAGGTCTGCGCCTCGTACACGTCGCCCAGCTCGCCCGCCTGGACCAGCGCGAGCAGCTGCCGCGTCTCGGGGCTCGACCGCTGCTGGTTGCCGACCTGCAGCTGGCGCCCGGTGTTCTTCTGCGCGGCGATCATCGCCTCGCCCTCGGCGGGCGCGATGCCGATCGGCTTCTCGCAATAGACGTGATGGCCCGACTTCATCCCGTCGACCGCCAGCTTGGCGTGCCAGTGATCGGGCGTCGCGACGGTGATGATGTCGATCGCCTTGTTGTCGAGCAGCTTTCGATAATCGCCTTCGGTCCGCGGCGCGGCATGGCCCTTCGCGGCAAAGGCCGCCGCGCGCTTGGCCAGCACCGCCGAGTCGACGTCGCAGAAATGCGTGACCTCGACGTTCGGGACCTTGGTGAACGCGCTCATATGCGCCTGGCCGCGGCTGTTCACGCCGACGATCGCGACGCTGAGCCGGTCGTTCGCGCCCTTGATCCGTGCATAGCTGCGCGCGGTCATCGCCATGCCGAGCGTCGCGCCCGCGCCCTTTATCAGCGTCCGACGGTCCATCGCTTGATCCCCCTTAGAGTGTACGCAGCTTGATCGACCGGAACTCGACCCGGTCGCCATGATCCTGCAGCAGGATCGGCCCCTGCACGGCGTCGCCGAACCCGGCGATCCCGGCATATTTGCTTTGTGCCACCAGCGCGCGGAACGCCGGCGACCCGCGGTCATATTCGACCATCTTGAAGCCGTTCAGCCAGTGCTCGACACGCGCGCCGCGCACCACGATCACCGCCCGGTTCCATTCGCCCGGCGGATTGATCCGCTTGCCCGGGCTTGCCGGGTCGGACAGGTTCTTCGCCGCGATCAGATCGTAGAGCGAGCCGAGCGTCCGGTTGCCGTCGCGACCCATCTTCGCATCGGGATGCCGCGCATCGTCGAGCAGCTGATATTCCAGCCCGAGCGCCTCGCCCTTGCGCTTCAGCAGGCCGGCATCGACGAAATACTTGATCCCGCTGTTCGCGCCGGGTGCCAGCTTGAAATCGACCGAGAGCTCGAAATCGCGATATTCGCGCGTCGTGACGATGTCGCCGCCGCCGCCGTCTACGCGCAGCACGCCCCCCGCCATCGTCCAGCCCGTCGTTGGAAACACTGTCCCCTTCGCGCCGCGCCAGCCGGCACCGGTCTTGCCGTCCCACAGCAGTTTCCAGCCTTCGCGCTGCTCCTCTGCGGACAGCTTATTGCTCAGCCAGCCCTGCTGCGGCAGCGCGGTCGCGGGCATCGCGTAGCGCGCCGGCGCATCGGTGATCACGCGGACGTTGCGGAACCGCACCTCGGGATGCCGCGCGGCGTCCGCGTCGGGGATCGCATGGACCTGGAACGCGATGAACCCGCGCGCATCGACATCGTCGACGGTATCGGTCGCGGGCACGCCGTTGATCCAGCTGCGCAACCGCGTGCCGATCGCCTCGACACGGTAGTGGTTCCAGTCGCCCGAGCGGAAGGTCTGCCGCGCGGGCGCGTTGCGGCCGAGCGTATACAGCCATTGCCGGCGCTGTTCGTCATACATGCCCGCGCTCCACGCACGGGCCGACGGATCGATCTCGACCTGATAGCCGTGCACGACGCCGCTGCGATAATCGGGCCGGCTCTGTCCGCGGATCATCATCCCCGAATTGAGCGCAGGGTCGGTCTTCGCATCGAACTCGACGATGAAGTCGCCATACTGCGCCTCGGACACGAGCCAGCTATTGGTCTTGCCGGGCTCGGCGCGCCCGATCAGCTCGCCATTCTCGAACGCGTAGGTCGCGTTGCCGCCGGTCGCGCGCCAGCCGGCCAGCCCCGCGCGCGGGGTCACGTCGCGCCACGGTGCTTTTGCCTGATCTGTGGAGGATTGAGACGCAGGGGCCGCGTCGACCGACGGCAGCAGCAGCAACGGTGCGGCCGCCAAGGTCAGAATTGCGAGTGCTCGAACCATTCGCCTCCCCTTTTCTCTTTTCTGCGAGCACGGGCTGGGCAGCCCTATCCGGACAGGTCCGGTCGTCTCGCATCGTTTCACCGCCGACATGTCGCTGCCGTACGTCTCTCCAAAACCGACCCTAATTTGTGGTCGGGCCACATGCAAACAGATTGTAAGGCATTTTATCGATGTTTCCGCTGGTTCGGGGCTTACCGGACTTGACGATGCCGGTGTCCGCGCGATGTAGGGGACGGCGCCGACGTTCAGGCTGCCGTCTATCGAACGAGGAATGCAATGCAGGACGCTGAAGGCGGCGGTAAACTCTACCGCAAGATCGTGCAGGCGATCATGACGGACATCGCGGACGGGGTATTCCAGGTCGGCGGTCGCCTGCCCGCCGAACGCGATCTGACGGAGCGGTTTCAGGTCAGTCGCCCGACGATCCGCGAGGCGATGATCGCACTCGAGATGAAGGGCATGGTCGAGGCCCGCAAGGGCTCGGGCGTGTTCGTGCTGGCATCGTCATCGAACGACTCGGAGCAGGAACTCGATATCGGCGCGTTCGAGATCACCGAGGCGCGTCGCCTGCTCGAAGGCGAAGTCGCCGCGGTCGCCGCGACCGAGATCACGGAGGAGCAGCTGGTCGAGCTACGCGGTCTGCTGGCGCAGATGGATCAGGACGACACGATCGCGGCAGAGGACGCGGATCGCCGGTTCCACATCGCGATCGCCGAGGCGACCGGCAATGCGGTGATCATCTCCGCGGTGGCCGACTTCTGGGACATGCGCTTCCGCTCGCCGCTCGCGCGCGAGGTCTTGGCGAAGGCGGGAAGCCTCGGCACGGAGAACCGCATGGCCGAGCACGGCCGGATCCTGACCGCGCTGGAGGCGCGCTCGCCGGTCGACGCGCGCAACGCGATGCGCGATCACCTTGCGCGTGTGATCGACCACCTGCTCGACGTCACCGAGACCGAAGCGGTCGAACGCGCGCGGGCCGCGACCGTCCAGCGCCGCCGTGCCCTGGCCCGTCGCTCGGTCTGACCCGCCCCGGCGTCTAGAGGTGCATGCTGTCAAATCGCGGCTACGGATGCGCCTCAAAATATTGGTCAAACTAATTGTCTGACCAAATGATTCCATATTGTCATATTTCTGTGGCCCTGATACCTGACGACCTACGCCGACCCTAGAAAACTGGGGCGGCAAAATGTCGGGCCGCGCCGACTCAGCGCGACCGGCCTATCGGGAGAGGGTCCTTGAGCCACAAGAGCTTCGATAAGCGCATGCTGCTTATCTCGACGAGCGTCATTGGTCTGTTGGTCGCCGCGCCGGCCATGGCCCAGCGAACCGCGGGCAGCCAGGTGCCGCAACCAGCCGACAGCCAGACGAGTTCACCCGATCCTGTCGACCCAACCCAGACGTCCGAGCCGGAAAACGCCGATATCGTCGTGACCGGGTTCCGCGCCTCGCTGAACAACGCACTGAACCAGAAGCGTAACGAGACCGCCGCGATCGACAGCATCGTCGCAGAGGATATCGGCAAGTTCCCCGACTCCAACCTCGCCGAGTCTATGCAGCGCATCCCCGGCGTCGCGCTCTCGCGCGGTGACGGCGGCGAGGGCCGCAATATCTCGGTCCGCGGCCTCGGCGCGCAGTTCACGCGCGTGCGCATCAACGGAATGGAAGGCGTGTCGCAGGTCAGCGGCACCGACATTCGCGGCGGCGTCGCGACCGGCCGTTCGTTCGACTTCGTGACCTTCCCGACCGAAATCTTCTCGGCACTGTCGGTCCGCAAGACGCTGTCGGCCGATGTCGAGGAAGGTTCGCTGGGTGCGACGGTCGACCTGCGCGCGCCCAAGCCGTTCGACCAGAAGAAGAGCTTCGTGCTCACCGGCACTGCGCGCGGTATCTACAACGACATCAGCAAGAAGGCCGATCCGCGCCTGTCCGCGCTGGTCTCCAAGCAGTTCGGCGACACGTTCGGCATCCTCGGCAGCATCGCCTATTCGAAGCGACATATCGCCGAATATGCCTATTCGGCCGCCGATGTCGTGCCGACCACGGTCTATGGCCAGGCGCAGCCTGCGGGCACCGCGAATGCCGGCGTGATCTTCCCCTTCTGCACCCCGGTCGGCTACAGCTTTCGCGGGGCCGCGACGAACAGTCCGACCGCCGGCTACGCCCAGCCGAACGGTACGCCGATCGGCGCGGACGCCAATAATTGCAGCACTGGAAATCCGCGCACGAGCACGGCGGCGGCCTATGATTATGTCATGAGCCGGACCGGGGTGAACGGTCGTCCGGGCGGCGGCGTCTATCTCCCCCGCCTGCCGCGACCCGCGAAAAGCGACCAGGAGCAGCAGCGTCTCGCGGGCACCCTGACGCTGCAATGGAAGCCTGGCGACAATACCGACATCTCGCTCGACGGGCTGTATTCGCGGTTCAAGGTGGATCGGCTCGACACCTATTTCGATGCACGCTCGTTCGGGCGCGCGATCTCGAACAACGGCCAGCCGCTGACGTCGGTCCGCGAGATCGAGGTCGATGACAATGGGTCGCTGATCCACGGGCTGTTCGACGGCGTCGATCTGCGGTCGGAGATGCAGCAGGAGAAGTTCACCTCGACCTACCGCCAGGTCAATCTGAACCTCGACCACCGCTTCTCCGACACCGTCCGGGTCTATGGTCTGGCCGGCATCAACCAGTCGCGGCTCGACGTCGACCGCCTACAGGTCGCAATCGATGCCAACGACACGCGCGACTTCTCGATCGACTTCCGCGACAATCCCGACATTCCGAAGATCGGCTACGGAATCGACACGACCAATCCCGCGCTCTTCCAATATGGCCCGCCGCTCGCCAACGGCGACCAGCGCGGTCAGCTGTCGAACTTCATCCGTCGTAACACGATCACGAGCAAGACCTTCGAACTCAACGGCGAATGGGAGGCCGCCCCCGACTTCACGCTGCAGATCGGCGGCCAGTATCGCACCAACAAATATACCGCGCGGGAACGGCAGCTCGCCACCAACACGCCACTCGCGCTCCCGTCGGGCGTGACGCTCGCCAGCCTCACCACCGTGACGACTGGCATCGGCAGCAACCTGGACGGGCTGTTGCAGGATTTCGTCTCGATCGATCCCGAGAAGTTCCGCGACGCGGTCGGGCTCGACAATTATGTCTATTGCAGCCTCGAATGCGCCAAGGGCACGTATGGCGGCGTCGATGAGAAATATGCCTCGGGCTATGCGATGGTGAAGTTCAACACCGCCAACTCGCTGCCCTTCGCACTGCGCGGCGATGCGGGCGTACGATACGTCCATACCAAGCTCGACACCTACGGCCCGATCACCTCGGCCGCGCCTGCCGGGTCGCTCTATCCCTCGCGGTTCGTGATATCGGAGGTCGGCCGCAGCTATGACGACTGGCTGCCGTCGGCGAACCTCGCGCTCGACATCACGCCCGAGCTGATCGCGCGCGCCTCGGTCGCCCGCGTCATGTCACGGCCAGCCTATGGCCAGCTGATCCCCGCAGGCTCCGCGAACCTCGTCATCCAGACCGCAACCTTCAGCAATCCCTTCCTCGAGCCGATCCGTGCCAACACGTTCGACGCGGCGCTCGAATGGTATTTCGCCAAGGGCTCGCTGATCTCGGTCGCGTATTTCTACAAGAATATCGAGAGCTACATCCAGACGACCAGCCAGGCGGTCGCGTTCCAGGATATCGGCCTGCCGCTGACGCTGCTCAACGGAACGCAGTTGCGCCCGACCGACGTGTTCACCGTCCAGCGGAGCAACAACACGGAGGGCGGGCCACTGCGCGGGTTCGAGGTCAACGTCCAGCTGCCCTTCACCTTCCTGCCCGGCGTGCTGCGCAATTTCGGCGCACTCGGCAACTTCACGCGGGTCCGGTCGAACATCAACTACGTCATCTCGCCGACATTGTCCCGGACCGCGCCGCTGGTCGGGCTGTCGCCCGAAACGGCAAGCGGGACGCTCTATTACGAAGACGACAAGTTCAGCATCCGCTCGACGGTCAACTATCGCGCGGCCTTCCTGACCGCCGTCCCCAGCGGCTCGGTCGACGCGGATTCGACCGCCAATGCGAGTTCGATCTTCGTCGACGCCTCGGCCTCGTACAATCTCAACGAGCATATCAAGTTGATCGCCGAAGTATCTAACATCACTGACGAAACCAACCGCCTGACCGTCGACACGGTGCGTCAGGATCCGCTCTACACATCCTATTTCGGCCGTACCTACGCGCTCGCGGTCAATTTCCAGTTCTGAGGACTTCATGGTTCTGGTCGATATCGGCGCGCCCCCCCCTGCCGATGTCGACCCGATCTCCGGGTGCGCTGCACGTCACGTGCGGCGCACCCGGTTCTTTCTTTGACGACGGTGCCGACGGCGCGCCGCATGGGTCCGGGCCTTCATCGTCACGAACGCGCTGAACACATATTTCAGGGATCGGGCCTCATGATCGTGCCATCCATTCTACTCGCGCTTGCAGCGTTGCAAACGACAGCGGCGCCAGCGGCGACCGCCGAGCATGTCGCGATCCAGGCAGCGGACATCGACCGCAGCGCGGCCTTCTATCATGAGGCGTTCGGCCTGCGGATCATCCCGACGCCGCTCAAGAACCGCCGCTGGCTCGATCTGGGCAACGGCCTCGCGCTCCACATCCTCGACGGCCGTACGACGCCGAAACCCTCGAACCGGAACGAGCATCTGGCGCTGCACGTCGACGATCTCGCCACCGTCATTGCCTGGCTCGACCGGCACGGACGCGTCTGGACCGACCTTGCGGGCACACCGCACACGATGCAGCTCCGGTTCGACGGCGTCCGCCAGATCTATGCGCAGGATCCCGATGGCTATTGGCTGGAGATCGGGGATGCTCGCGGCACTGCGCCACGATGACGTGGCGGCCGATCTCGACCAAGGTTATCGAGCGGCGCCTCTCTTGGCCGCCGCCGCACCGCATGGACGAGCACGCTGTTTGATCTTTTTAGATTTGCGCTGCACCCCGAGCCCTGAAAGACATCAGCACGACACATAAACTGGTGTACGCTGCCCCTAGGCGCGGTGCGCCACAGGAGAGATCGCCATGTCGTTCGTTGTCAATGGAAACGCCGTCCCGGGACCGGCGGATCCCCGTGTATCGCTGCTCGACCACCTCCGGGAGACGCTCCACCTGACCGGCACCAAGAAAGGCTGTAATCAGGGCGCGTGCGGGGCCTGCACGGTGCTGGTCGATGGCGAGCGGATCCTGTCCTGCCTCGCGCTGGCGGTCCAGTATGACGGACGTGAGATCACGACGATCGAGGGCCTGGCCGAGACCGCGGCGCTTCACCCGTTGCAGGCGGCGTTCATCGAGCATGACGGGTTCCAGTGCGGCTATTGCACACCCGGGCAGATCTGCTCAGCGATCGGCATGGCCGCGGAGGTGCGCCGCGGCGTGCCAAGCCATGTCAGCGCCGACCTCGCCGCCGACGTGGTCCTGACCCGCGACGAGATCCAGGAACGAATGAGCGGCAATCTGTGCCGTTGCGGCGCGCATAACGGCATCATCGATGCGATCCAGGCGACGATGGCGCCACAGGCGACAGCCGAGACGAGCGCGGAGATGGCGGCATGACGCCTTTCACTTACCTGCGTGCCGATACCGTGAACGATGCCGTACGACTGGGTGCGGGCGAAACCGCGGCCTTTCTCGGCGGCGGCACCAATATCGTCGACCTGATGCGTGAGACCGTCGCCCGCCACGAGACATTGGTCGACGTGACCCGCCTGTCCGCTGCGGTCACCGAGACGGCAGAGGGCGGACTGCTGATCGGCGCGGCCGCTACCAACACCGCGGTCGCCGAGCATCACGGCGTGCGAACGCGCTATCCCATGCTGTCGCGCGCGATCCTGGCGGGGGCGTCTGCGCAGATCCGCAACATGGCGACGGTCGGCGGCAACCTGCTGCAGCGTACGCGCTGTACCTATTTCTATGACACCGACGGATCGCACTGCAACAAGCGCGTGCCCGGTACGGGGTGCGATGCCCGCGAAGGGTTCAACCGCATCCACGCGATTCTCGGCGCATCCGATGCCTGCGTCGCGACGCATCCCTCCGACATGTGCATTGCGCTGACCGCGCTCGACGCAGTCGTGCATATCGAGGGACGCGACGGCGCGCGGACGCTGCCCTTTGGCGAGCTGCACCGCCTGCCCGGCGATCGGCCCGACCTCGACACCGTGCTGGCGGCAGGCGAGCTGATCACGGCGATCGAACTGCCGCCGCTCGGTGTCGCGGCGCGCTCGACCTATCGCAAGGTGCGCGACCGGGCGAGCTACGCCTTCGCGCTGATCTCGGTCGCGGCGGCGATCGAGATGGACGGCGACCGGATCGCCGACGTCCGGATCGCGTTCGGCGGCGTCGCGCACAAGCCATGGCGCGCGACCAAGGCAGAGGCCGCGCTGCGCGGCGAGCTGCCCAACGAGGCCGCCTTCCGGGCGGCCGCAGCCGCGGAGTTCGCCGATGCGCGGCCGCTTCGCGACAATGCGTTCAAGCCCGAACTGGCGACGCGAACGCTGGCCGCGGTGCTGGCCGAGCTGGCGAAGGGAGACGTGGCATGAGCATCATCGATAGCGCAAAGCAGGCGGCGCAGGGCCTGATGCAGGGCGCGATGGAGAAGCTCGTTCCGCTGGCACCCGACAGCTGGATTCCCGGCGGCCGGCCCGATCCGCTGATCGCACACAAGCACGGGCTGATCGGTACGCCGGTATCGCGGCGCGACGGCGCGCTGAAGGTCAAGGGCGAGGCAGGCTTCGCCGCGGAGTTCCGCTTCGACGACTTGGCCTATGCGGCACTCGCCTATGCGACGATCCCGCGCGGCCGGATCACGGCGATCGACAGCGCGGCCGCGGAAGCCGCGCCGGGTGTCGTCCTGGTGATGACCCACCTCAACGCGCCACGGATGAACACGCCGGGCGTGTTCGGCTCGTCCCCGACCGCGGTGGGCCCCGCCGACCTGCCGATCCTGCAGGACGACCGCATCCACTGGAACGGGCAGCCGATCGCCTGCGTCCTCGCCGAGACTCAGGAACAGGCCGACCATGCCGCCTCGCTGCTCGGCTTCACCTATGCCGCGGAGCCGTCGACGACCAGCCTCGAGGGCGCGAAGGCGAACGGTCGCGAACCGGGCCTGTTCATGGGCCAGCCGCTGCACAACCGGATCGGCGATGCCGACGCCGCGCTCGCCACGGCGCCGCATGTCGTCGATCAGATCTATCGCACCCCGCGCCACAACCACAACCCGATCGAACCGCATGCCGCGACGATCGCATGGATCGACGGCGCGCTGGTGATCCACGACGCGAGCCAGATGGTCACCGCCCAGGCGCAGACGATCGGCGAGGTCTTCGATCTAAAGCCCGACAACGTCCGGTTGACCTCGCCCTATGTCGGCGGCGGTTTTGGCTGCAAGGGGTTGTGGGATCACCAGATCATCGGTGCCGCCGCGGCGAAGCTGGCAGGCCGCCCGGTGCGGATCACGCTGTCGCGCGAGGGCGTGTACCGCGTCGTCGGCGGGCGATCCCTCACCGAGCAGCGGGTGGCGATCGGCGCGACCGCGGAGGGCCGCTTCGATGCGCTGGTCCACACCGGGCTGTCGATCATGACGCCGCACAACAACATGCCCGAGCCGTTCATCCTCGGCACGCGCGCCGCCTATGCCTGCCCCAATATCAGCCTGCAGGTCGATATCGCGCGGATGAACATGCTGGCCAACACCTTCATGCGCGCACCGGGCGAGGCGGTCGGTACCTTCGCGCTGGAATGCGCGGTCGACGAACTCGCGGTCGATCTGGGCATCGACCCGGTCGAGCTGCGAATCCGCAACGAGCCGGAGAAGGACCCGACGTCGGGCCTCGCCTTCTCCTCGCGCCATATCGTCGAGGCGTGGCGCAACGGTGCGGATCATTTCGGCTGGGCGGATCGCAGTGTCGAACCGGCCACGCGCCGCGATGGCGAATGGCAGATCGGCATGGGCTGCGCGACAGGGACCTATCCCTATTACCGGATGCCCGGCGCACAGGCGCGCATCACCCTCACGCGGGACGGCGACGCCGTGCGCGCGCTGATCGAGGTCGCGGCGGCGGAAATGGGCATGGGGACCTCGACCACCACCGCGATCGTCGGCGCGGAACGACTGGGTCTGTCGCTCGATCAGGTCCAGGTCGGCTATGGCGACTCTTCGATCCCGGGCGCGATCATGGCGGGGGGATCGCAGCAGACCGCGGCGATCGGCGCGGCCGTCATCGCGGCGCATAACGCACTGGTCGCCGAGCTGCTCAAGCTGGCCGGCAACGACTCGCCCCTCGCGGGGCTGTCGGCGGATACGGTTGGCAGCGAGGATGCCGGGCTGGCGAAGATCGACGACCCGTCGCAGCGTGAAAGCTACGCCTCGATCCTGACGCGTGCGCAGCGCGACAGCGTCACCGTCACCGCGGCGGCGTCGCAACCGCTCGAACTGATGCACTGGTCGATGCACTCGCACAGCGCGATCTTCTGCGAGGTGCGGGTCAATGCGATTACCGGTGAGACACGGGTCAGCCGCATCCTCGGATCGTTCGACTGCGGGCGCATCCTCAACCCCAAGACGGCAAAGAGCCAGTTCCGCGGCGGGATCATCATGGGGCTCGGCATGGCGCTGATGGAGGAGACGCAGTTCGACGAGCGCAACGGCCGGGTCATGAACCCCAGCCTCGCCGAATACCACATCCCCGTGCACCTCGACGTTCCGGAAATCGACGTCATCTGGACCGATATCGCCGATCCCCACACACCGATGGGTGCGCACGGGATCGGCGAGATCGGCATCACCGGCGTCGCGGCGGCGGTCGCCAACGCGGTCTACAACGCCACCGGCAAGCGCGTCCGCGATCTGCCGATCACCCTCGACAAGCTGCTATAGGGTGGCCCTTTAGGGGAAGCGCGACACGCGCCGGTCGGGCGGTCGCCGACCGGCGCTGTGCTGCCCCACCCGCCGCGTTGCGAACCGTTTGCGGCCTCGAGCGCCTTCGTGACGCGATTTCGGATGACCCCGAAGCAACAGCCGCCCGTGATCGCCTAAATCCCGTTGGGGTCGAGCATCGACACCCGCGCCCGTGTCTCATAACCGGATACGGAAGGTCGTCCTGTTCTGTCGCGATGACACTTCCCCTTACCGCCGTGCCGGGATCTAGCGGCTGCTCGCGCGTTACAGCTTCCTGCCCCCCTTTTCCCCCACGCCAACGGAAGATCAGATCATGTCCGACCAGACCGACAGCCCCGTCCTGCAGCCCGTCACGATCGGCGAACTGCGACTGCAGAACCGTATCGTCATGGCGCCGCTGACGCGCAGCCGCTCGAGCGACGAGGGTGTACCGCCCGACTTTGTTGCCGACTATTATGCGCAGCGTGCCGATGCCGGCCTCATCATCAGCGAAGCGACCAACATCTCGTCGCAGGCGCGCGGCTATGCGATGACGCCCGGCATCTGGTCGGACGCGCAGGTCGCCGCATGGACGCCGATCGTCGAGGCCGTCCATCGGCGTGGCGGGGCGATCTTCCTGCAGCTGTGGCACACCGGCCGCATCTCGCATCCCGATCTCCACGACGGCGCGCTCCCCGTCGCGCCGTCCGCGATCAAGGCGGAGGGCCAGGCCTTCACGAACGACGGGATGAAGGATTTCGTCACCCCGCGCGCGCTGGAGACGGACGAGATCCCCGCGATCGTCGAGGATTACCGCCGCGCTGCCGAACAGGCGAAGGCCGCGGGGTTTGACGGCGTCGAGGTCCATGCCGCGAACAACTATCTGCTCGAACAGTTCATCCGCGACAGCACCAACCAGCGCAGCGACGTCTATGGCGGCACGATCGAGAACCGGTTGCGCTTCCCGCTCGACGTCGTTCGCGCCGTCGTCGATGTCTGGGGCGCAAACCGCGTCGGGATCCGCATCTCGCCCGCGACGACCGAGCCGGGCAAGACCCCGCTCGACAGCCAGGTCGGGCGGACCTTCGACACGTTCGTCGATGCCCTGTCGGAGATCGGGCTGCTGTACATCCACGATATCGAAGGCGTGACCCAGCAGACGCGCGACGTGCCGGACGGCGTCGACTTCCAGGCGCTGCGCAAACGCTTCTCGGGCGCGTATATCGCCAACAACCAGTATACGCTGGAGCTTGCCGAAAAGACGCTGGCAGAAGGCAATGCCGACCTGTTCAGCTTCGGTCGCCCCTTCCTCGCCAATCCCGATCTCGTCGACCGGCTGCGCACCGGCGCGCCGCTGGCCGAGGCGCCGAAGCAATATTGGTATGGCGGCGGCGCCGTCGGCTATTCGGACTGGCCCGGCATGAACGGGAAGATCGAGCTCGCGTAATGCGGCAGAGCGCCTGAGGTGACCGAGGGGACGCGGGGCCGGCACACATCGTGCCGCCCTCGTCCCCGATCAGCCACAGCAGCGCTTGTGCTTTTTCCCCGACCCGCAAGGGCACGGATCGTTGCGGCCGACTTTCGATGCCGTCGTCGCCGATGCGTCGGGTGACGACGGGCCGGCGACGCTCACCTGCGCTGCGTACAAGCGCTGAACGGCGTCGGTCAGTTCGGCCGGCGCCCGGTCCTGAAGCGCGTTGATCTCAACGCTGTCGAGGTCGCTCTCATTGCCCGCGACCGCGATCAGCGTTGCCAGCTGCGACCACGGGGCCGCCCTTGCGGGGTCGTCGGCCAGCGCATCCCAGGCCGCGGGGCGCAACGCGACCGCATCGGTCAGGCCGTCGATCCAATATTCCCACAGAACTTCACCATCGCGCTCATCGACGTCGAAGATCGGTTGAAGCTTGCCGCGGGCAAGGTCGCGCGCGATCTCATCACGTCGCGCCGCCACCGCATCGGCGAACCATTGCACGTCGAGCGGATCCTCGAAGGGCGGCGTGCCATCGGACTCGCTTCCCCAGATCACCGTCATCCACTCGCCCGGCGCGATCGCCTCCGGGGAGATCAGCAGCCCGGTGAGGAAGCCGTCGAGCTCGATGAGCAACATCGGTTCCTCGACGGCGAGATCGGCGAGCGCGCCATCGAGGCGCCGGAAGCGCGACGGGAATCGCTTCACAGGCTGAGCGCGCGGCGGCGCATCTCGGCCTGCGCCATCTCGCGCAGCGGGGTCGCCTCGCCCGCAGCGAAAATGTCCGCGAGGTCGAGCAGATCCTCGTCGCCGAGAGCATTCACCGAGTCCTCGACGGCCGCAAGCCGATCGAGCGCGCGCGCCGTCACCATCCCCTGGCGCTTGGTTCGTATTTTGAGCATCGCCGTCCACTAGCAGAACCGGTCAGGATTTACAGGCGCAGACCACGTCCATGATCCGGCACGCATCGACGTGCGGGTGGCAGCCTCTTGGCGCACCGGATCGCAATCTCGAAAATTGTCGCGCGCTCCAAACCGTCCCTGCCCTGACCGCTCTATAATCAAGCTGACCTTGATGGGCGGTCCCCCGATTCCGCGGCTGGCGGCCAGATCGGCGTGACGTGTGAGATTTAGACGACGGCAAATCGCCGCCAGTTTGTTTGAGCTATCGATTCACATGATGCAGCACAAAGGAATCCGTTGATGTTGGCAAAGATCCTCGGCGGCGTCTCGTCAGACGTCCTCACGTCCGAATTGGCGCGCCTCGAGAGCATGTTTGCCGATGGTGACTTTTCGCAACGGGCGAATACTTCGCTCGCCAACGGCCAGACCCAGACGGTGCTTTGCGCGATCAACCAGATGCTCGATCGCGCGCTGCGCCCGGTTGGCCAGTTGAGCGCCCGGATCGACGACTGGAGCGCTGCGCATGACAAGGGCGATATCGACGCCATCCTGCCGATCGACGAGTTTCACGGGACGTTCGCGGTCATGGCCAAGCGGCTCAACCTTCTGGTCGGCAGCCACATCGCGGTCAAAAGATCCGCGATGGCCTGCGTCAGGGAATTCAGCGAGGGTAATTTCGCCGCCCCGCTAGAGCGTTTCCCGGGCAAGAAGGCGTTCATCAACGAGACGATCGAGACGCTGCGCGCAAATCTGCAGGGCCTGATCAGCGAACTGAACCACATGTCCTCCGAGCACGACAAGGGCGACATCGACGTCATCGTCGCGGCCGACCGGTTCAAGGGCGACTTCGGCACCATGGCGCGCGGCGTCAATACCATGGTCGCCAACCATATCGCCGTAAAAAAGAAGGCGATGGCCTGCATCAAGGCGTTTGGCGAAGGCAATTTCGACGCGCCGCTCGAAGCCTTTCCCGGCAAGAAGGCGTTCATCAACGACACCGTCGAGACGCTGCGGCGCAACCTGCGCGACATCATCGGCGAGGTGGAACGGCTGATCAAGGCATCGACCGCGGGCGAGCTCGGCCAGCGCGGTGACGAGACGCGCTTCGTTGGCGATTTCGCCGGACTGGTCTGCGGGATCAACGCGATGCTCGACGCGACGCTGCTGCCGATCGAGGAGGGCAATCGCGTCCTGAACCTCGCCAGCGTCGGCGACCTGCGCGAGATGGTCGAGATCCCCTGCCAGGGCGACCACCGCCGCATGAAGGATTCGATCAACGCGCTGGTCGACAATCTGCGGGTAAGCGCCAGTCTCGCCGACAAGATCGCCGACGGTGATCTGAGCTTTGCACATCAGCCATTGTCCGATCAGGATACGCTTGGACAGGCGATCGTGCGGATGGTCGACAATCTGCGGGTGAGTGCCGATCTGGCCGACAAGATTGCCGATGGCGATCTGGCGGTGTCGCACCAGCCCATGTCCGACAAGGATGTCCTCGGCCAGGCGCTGGTGCGGATGATCGAGCAATTGCGCAACGTCGTCGGCAAGGCCAGCGGCGCCGCCGACAACGTCTCGGCCGGAAGCCAGGAGCTGTCGGCCAGTTCCGAGCAGGTCTCGCAAGGCGCGACCGAGCAGGCGGCGGCTGCCGAAGAAGCGTCTTCGGCGATGGAAGAGATTGCCGCCAACATCAAGCAGAGCGCGGACAATGCCGCGCAGACCGAAAAGATCGCCCGCCAGTCGGCGAAGGACGCCGAACTCAGCGGGATCGCGGTCCAGCGCGCGGTCAACGCGATGCGGACGATCGCCGAGAAGATCGGTATCGTCCAGGAGATCGCCCGGCAGACCGATCTGCTAGCACTGAACGCCGCGGTCGAGGCGGCGCGCGCCGGTGAACATGGCCGAGGTTTTGCCGTCGTCGCCTCGGAAGTCCGCAAGCTCGCGGAACGCAGTCAGGTCGCAGCGGCAGAGATCGGATCGGTGTCCTCGCAGACCGTCGCCGCGGCGACCGAAGCCGGCGACATGCTGACCAAGCTGGTGCCCGACATCAGCCGCACCGCCGAACTCGTCGCCGAGATCAGCGCGGCATGCCGTGAACAGGACATCGGCGCGGCACAGATCAACGAAGCGATCCAGCAGCTCGACCTGATCAGTCAGCAGAATGCCGGTGCGTCCGAACAGATCACCGCGACGTCGGAGGAGCTCGCCTCGCAGGCCGAGGAACTCCAGGCCAGCATCGCCTATTTCCGGACCGGCGGCGGGGCGGACCTTGGCCATCGCCGGCCGGCCCCGGCGGTGCAGCGCAAGGTGAGCGCGCGCAGCCCGATCGCCGCACGGCCAAGCGCCAAGGCCAAGCGGCCAAAGCCCAATTCTATCGCCGACCAGCAGGCCCGCGTGAACGGCTTCGCGCTCGATCTGATCAAGGGTGGCACCGACGCCGACGACGATGCTTTCGGCGCGCAGGCGGCCTGAGCGCGGATTGCTTCAACGGGCGGCCTAGCCGGTAATCAGACGCAACCGCTGACGCTGTGGTGAGGCGATCGCGCCGTCGGGCGCGATCGCCTTGCGGCGTTAATGACGACCTGATCGAAAATAAGCGATGGGTCCGGAACGGACCTCTTGGCCGCCGTCTATAATGAACCAGCGGACCCGGCCGCGCGAAGCTGCCGGTCGGAGAGAATGGGGGAACGCATGGCGCAAATCATCCTTGTACCGGCCACCGTCACGACCAGCTCGGTGGTGCCCTTCGCCGCGGACCTCGCGTCACAGCTCGAGCAGCATGACGCGATCGAACTCGATCTCTCCGCCGTTGCCGAAGCCGATGTCAGCCTTTTGCAGCTCGTCTGCGCGGCGCGCCGTCAGGCCGAACGCGACGGCAAGTCCCTGCGCCTTGCAATGCCGGTGCACGACGCGCTGGCGGCGCTGCTCGAGCGCGCGGGCTTCCTCACCGATATCCCATCAGCCGATCAGAATTTCTGGTTTCACGGAGATTTGCCGCGATGAGCGCATCCATCCTTATCGTCGATGATTCCACCAGCATACGCGTCGCCATCCGCATGGCGCTGACCGGGGCTGGCTACACCGTCAGCGAGGCCGCCGACGGCGCGCAGGGCCTGAGCAAGGCCAGCGGCAGCCGCTTCGACATGATCATCACCGATCTCAACATGCCCAACATGGACGGGCTGTCGATGATCCGCGCGCTGCGCAAGAACCCCGCGCAATGCGGTACCCCGATCCTGTTCCTCACCACCGAATCCGAGGATGCGATGAAGCAGCAGGCCAAGGCCGCCGGCGCGACCGGCTGGCTGGTCAAGCCGTTCGTTCCTGAACAGCTGGTCCGGGTCGTGCGCAAGGTCCTCGGACGGTGAGCCAGAACGACCCCGTCGCCGCATTCCGCGTCGAGGCGGGCGAAGTGCTCGAACAGGTCGAGCAGGGCTTGCTCGATCTCGGTCACCGGCTGAACGATCACGAGCTGATCGACGCAGTGTTCCGCGGGCTGCACACGCTCAAGGGCTCGGGCGCGATGTTCGGCTTCGACGCGCTGGCCAGCTTCACGCATCACTGCGAGACCGCCTTCGACCGCGTCCGCAAGAACCTGACCCCCGCCACGCCACAGCTGATCGCGGTCATTCTGTCCGCGCAGGATCACATGCGCGCGCTGATCGAGGGCGACGCGACTGACCGCAAGGCGGAGGGTGACGCGATCCTGGCAAAGCTGCAGGCGGCGCTGGACGGCGCACCCGCGCCGACGCCGGAGGCGCCGCCCGTTTTGCAGGGGTGGCAGCTGTCGCTCCGCCTGCCCCCCGAAGCGATGCAGAATGGCATCAACCCGCTCGCGCTGCTCGATGAATTGCGCACGCTCGGCGACTGCCGGATCGTCGCGCGGACCGACCAGGTGCCGCCGCTTGCCGAGCTGGTGCCGACCGAATGCCATATCGGCTGGGATATCGAAGTGCGCGGCGCGGTGTCGCGGGATGACCTCGAGGACGTCTTCATCTTCGTGCTCGACGACCTGGACCTTCAGATCAAGGCGATCGGCGACACGTCGTGCGACGCTGTGGATGACGCCGCGCCGCCGTCCGACGCGGGCACGACGCCGTCTGCGCTCCCGCCCGCACGGGTCGACACGATGCCACCGGTGCAGGATCGCGACCCGGCCACCACCCAGAACGGCCGGGGCGCGCCCAAGACCGGCGAAAGCGTTCGGGTACCAGCCGAACGCCTCGACCTGCTGATGGACCGGGTGGGCGAACTCGTCATCGTCCAGAGCCGGCTGTCGCAGCTCGCGCATAGCAGCGGCAGCAACGCGACGGACGTCGCGCTTCGCTCCATCTCCGAGGAGATCGAGCGGCTGGCGAGCGAATTGCGAGACACGGTGATGGTGCTCCGCATGGTGCCCGTCGCCACGCTGTTCGGCCGCTTCCGCCGCCTCGTCCACGACATCGCGCGCGATACCGGCAAGACGATCGAGCTGTCGACCGACGGCGAGACGACCGAGGTCGACAAGACGGTGATCGAACGGCTCGCCGATCCGCTGATCCACCTGATCCGCAACGCCTGCGATCACGGGATCGAACCGCCCGAGCGGCGCCTTGCCGCAGGGAAGCCCGAGGTCGGGCAGGTTCGGCTGTCCGCGCGTCAGGAGGGTGGCGAGGTCGTCATCACGATCCGCGACGACGGCCACGGGATCGACCGCGAGCGCGTGCGCGCCAAGGCCGAGGCGCACGGCCTGCTCCAGCCGGGACAGATCGTGAGCGACCAGGAGTTGCTCCAGATGATCTTCCATCCCGGCTTCTCGACCGCACCGCAGATCACCAGCCTGTCGGGTCGCGGCGTCGGGATGGACGTGGTCAAACGCACGATCGAGAGCCTGCGCGGCACGATCGAGGTGGCGAGCGTATCGGGCCAGGGATCGGCGATGTCGCTGCGCATCCCGCTGACCCTCGCGATCATCGACGGGCTGCTGATCCGGGTCGGCGACGGTCGCTACGTCATTCCGCTCGCCGTGGTCGAGGAATGCATCGAACTCAGCCTCGAGGAAGACCTGCGTTCGCGCGGGCGGAGCTTCATCACGCTGCGCGATCGGCTCGTTCCGTTCGTCCGGCTGCGCGAGATGTTCGCGACGGGGACGAAGCCCAGCGTCCACCAGAAGATCGTCATCATCGCGACCGGCACCGAGCGGGTCGGGCTGGTGGTCGATCAGATCATCGGCAGCCACCAGACCGTGATCAAGCCGATGTCGGCGGTGCACTGCAACGTCCCGACCTTCGCCGGCGCGACAATCCTCGGCGATGGCGGCGTCGCGCTGATTCTCGACGTCGTCCAGCTCGTCGCGCTGGGCCAGCATCAGGAGGAGCGGCTTCGCGCCGTTGCATGACCATGGAAGACACGACGGAAACCCAGTGGGACGAAGACGGCCGGCTCGAGGTGCTGACGTTCGATCTGCAAGCCGAGAAGTTCGCGGTCGAGGCGGTCCTTGTCCGGGAGATCCTGGACCTGCTGCCCGAAACGGTCGTGCCGGGTGCGGACCGGCTGGTCGCGAGCGTCGCGAACTTTCGGGGCAAGATCATCCCGATCGCCGACCTGCGCCTGGCGTTCGGCCTGCCCTCGGCGGAATCGACGATGGACAGCCGGATCGTGGTGGTCGAGCTCGACGTCGACGGTGTCCCGACGCAGATCGGCATCCGCACCGACAAGGTGCACGAGGTCGCGACCTTGCACCACGATGCCAGCGAGACCCCGCCTACGGTCGGCCTGCGCTGGCGTCGCGATTTCATCCGCGAACTGGTGCGTACGCCGCAGGGCGTCATCGTCCTCGTCAATATCGCGCGGATCTTCGACCCGCTGCTCGGTGGCCGCGCCACCCCCGCCGTGCTCGCGCCGGCACTCCTCTGACGCTGGAAGGACCGACATGTACGGGTCAATCGAACGATGCTCGGCGACGGCCACTGATCGGTCCCGCGGGTCCCGGCCAGGTGGTGCGGCACGCCCCCGCTCCGCAGCCTGTGCTGGGTGCGCGGCATGAGCGTCGCCGGAGAGCTGCAGGCCGTGACCTTCGGGCTGGGTGCCGAGACCTTTGCGGTGCCCGTCACGCTGGTCCGCGAGATTCTCGACTGGAGCGAGACCTTCCACATTCCGAACGGCCCCGATTATCTGCTGGGGCTGACCGATCTGCGCGGCGAGGGCGTAACGACGATCGACCTGCGACGCCGCCTCGGCCTGCCGCCGGTCGCGCCGACGCCGAGCACGCGGATCCTCGTGATCGATGTCCCCGTCGATGGGCGCAACCTGGTCCTAGGCCTCGTCGTCGACCGGGTGCTGGAGGTCAGCACCTTCGACCGCGGCCAGATCGGCGCGGCGCCCGATATCGGCGTCCGCTGGCCGTCGCGCTATATTGCGGGGGTGGTCAAGCGGACCGAGGGTTTCGTCGTGCTGGTCGATGTCGCGCAGATCTTCTCCAGCGCCGAGGTCAACGCCCTGCACGCCAGCGCCGCATGACGGGGTCGCGTCGCGACCCCTGACACCCAATCCTCATGGTGCCGCCTCGACCGGTCCCTCGTCATTTCTGGAGCTGGCTCCCGTGTCCGTCATCTCCCCGATCGTCAAATCTACGCCGAGCGCCTCGGACCAGATCGGCCCGCGCGAGTTCGCGAAGCTCGCCGACTATATCTTCGACTATGCCGGGATCCGGATGCCGGCGAGCAAGCGGACGATGCTCGAAGGGCGGTTGCGGCGTCGGCAACGCGCGCTGGGGTTCGATACGCTCGAGGCCTATTGTCGCCATGTCCTGACGGACAATAATCTCGATCAGGAGGGCATCCACCTAATCAACGCGGTGACGACCAACAAGACGGACTTCTTCCGCGAACCGGTCCATTTCGACTTTCTGCGCGACGTCGCCCTCCCCGGCCTGGAAGCGACCTATCTGCGGACGATCCGTGCCTGGAGCGTCGCCTGCTCGACCGGGCCCGAGCCCTACACGATCGCGATGCTGCTCGACCAGTTTGCCGCCACGCGCCGCGGCATCGCCTACAGCATATTGGCGACCGATCTGGACACCGAGGTGCTCGAGATCGCCCGGCGCGGCATCTACCCCGCCGATCTCGCAGAGCCCGTTCCGGCGGCGCTGCGGCGCAAATATCTGATGGAATCGCGTGATCCGGCGCGCCGCGAAGTCCGCGTGATACCCGAGTTGCGCCGGGCGATCGCGTTCGCCCGGCTGAACCTGATGGACGAGGTCTATCCGGTCGGCGAGCCGATGCACCTGATCTTCTGCCGCAACGTCCTCATCTATTTCGACAAGCAGACCCAGCATGAGGTCGTCTCGAAGCTCGTCAGCAGGCTCGCGCCGGGTGGCTACCTGTTTCTGGGGCATTCGGAATCGATCACGGGGCACGACCTCCCGCTCGTGCCCGTCGCCCACACCGTTTTCCAGCGGAGCTGATCCATGGCCATCTCCGGAAAGATCCGTGTGCTCATCGTCGACGACTCCGCGGTCGCGCGGCATGCCCTTGCGGCGATCCTAGAGGAGGATCCAGAGATCACCGTCATGGGCACTGCCGCCGACCCGTTCAGCGCAGCCCGCCGCATCCAGGACGAAGTGCCCGACGTGATGATGCTCGATGTCGAGATGCCGCGCATGGACGGGATCACCTTCCTGAAGAAGCTGATGGCACAATGCCCGCTTCCCGTGGTGATGTGCTCGTCGGTCACGGAAAAGGGCTCCGACGCGATGCTGCAGGCATTGGAGGCGGGCGCGGTCGACGTCATCGTGAAGCCCCGTGCCGGTCTCGCCGAGCATCTCGCCGATCACAATCTCCAGATCCGCGACGTGATCAAGGCGGCGGCGCGCGTGCGGGTCTCGCTCCGGTCGTCCAATGGCAGCCGGCCGGGCCGGCTCGAGCAGAAGCTCACCGCGGACGCCGTCCTGCCGCCCCCGAGCGGTCGCGTGATGAACCGCGCGACCGAGCGCGTGGTATGCCTCGGCGCATCGACCGGGGGAACCGAGGCCCTACGCGAAGTCCTCACGGCGCTGCCCGCGACCACGCCCGGTGTCGTCGTGGTTCAGCACATGCCGGAAAACTTCACGCGCGCTTTTGCCAATCGGCTGAACACGCTGTGCGTCGTGACCGTCAAGGAAGCCGAGGACGGCGATCCCGTCCTGCCGGGCACCGTCCTGATCGCGCCCGGCGGCAAGCACATGATGATCGAGCGGCGCGGGACCCGCTATTTCGTCGCGGTCCGCGACGGGCCGCTGGTCTCGCGTCACCGGCCATCGGTCGACGTCCTGTTCCGCTCGGCGGCGACCGCTGCGGGGACGAACGCGATCGGCGTCATCATGACGGGCATGGGCGACGATGGCGCGCGCGGGATGCTCGAGATGAAACAGGCGGGCGGCCGCACCTTCGCGCAGGACGAGGCGACGTCGATCGTCTTCGGCATGCCCAAGGAAGCGATCGCGCTGGGCGGCGTCGATCGGGTCGTCCCGTTGCATCACATCGCCCGCGACGTCTTGCACGCAACGGCACAATAGGGGCTAGGACGATGACATGGGTCGAACACAGGGCTGTCGAGTCCGATCGGGACGGCGACGAAATGCCGGCCTGGAGCGTGCTGGCAACCGAGCTCGAGAGCGTGGCGAGCGGGCTCGACCAGCGCTTCGTCGATGCCGGGCGTTCGCTGGAACGCGCCTATGACACGGTCGGAAACCTGATCGGCAGCCTCGAAAGCGTCACCAATGCGCTCGACCGGGATGCCGCCGACCGCGCGGTCGCGACGATGCAGGCCAATGCCGACCAGCTCGCCAGCCTGCCCGCGCGACAGAAGACGCGGCAGCATTCGCTCGACATCCTTCAGCAGGCGAGCGGAACGGTGCAGACGGAAATCGGGCGGGTCGACCGGACGCTCGATCTGCTGAAGATCTGCGGGCAGTATCTGAAAGTCGCGGCCGCCGGTGCGCACGGTTTTGCCGAGTTCGCCGACGCGATGGTCGCCGAACTGGACGTCAGCGAACGCGAGATCCACGAGATCAGCAAGGAGGTCGGGCAGCTCGCATCGACGGTTCCCTGCGTCGTCGAGGTGAATCGCGTGCTGGCGTCCGAATGCGCGCGCCTGTGCCCGCATGTTCCCGACAAACTCGCCGCGGACGCGATCGGACTCCAGCAGAACCAGATCGAGGCCGCGCGGCGTGCCGAGACGATCGCGACGATTGCCCGGGACATTCGCAGCAAGCTGTCCGCGGCGCACGGCGCATTGCAGATCGGCGACATCACCCGGCAGCGGCTCGAACATGTCGCGCAGGCCTGCAGCCTGCTCGGTACGGCGGTCGACGAGCTCAATCGCGCGGGCGATCCGGCTGCCGCCAGCGCGCTCGAAGGCCAGGTGATGGCGATGCTCGCGGCACAGGTCGCCGACGCGGCCGCGGATCTCCAGAAGGAATCGCGTCTGTTGGGCGGCAATTTCCGCGCGATCGCAACGCAGGTCGCGACGATGGTGGCACCGCATGAATCGAGCGGCGTCGAGCGGACGAGCGATGGCGCATTCCTGCAGCTGCTCGAGCAAAGCGTCGCCGATGTCGATGCGGTCACCGCGCAGTTGCGCGACGCCGACATGCGGTCGACGCAATTGGGATCCGAAGCCTCCGCCACCGTCAGACGCCTGGGCGACCGGCTGACGACGATCCACCGGGTCACGAGCGGCGTGCGGATCATGGCGTGGAATTCCGATCTGCGCTCGTTCCGCATGGGCCGCGAGGGCGACGGGCTGGCCCGTATCGCGACCGAGATCCGCTGTGCCGTCAACACCCTGGAGGCTGTCTCGGCATCGATCGCCAGCGCCTTCGAACAGTTGAGCGACGCCGCCGACGCGATCGGCTCGCCCCACGATGGCGACGAAGCGACGGCAGGGTCGCTGCCCGAGGCGCTCGCGGTCATTCGCGCGGGGGCGTTGCTCACGCGTCAGGGCATGTCCGGCCTCGACCGTGATGCGGGGGCGATCCACGACATCGTCGCGGCGATGACCAGCACGCTGGACTGTGAAACCGCCTTTGCCGAGCCGCTGGCGCGCATCAATGCGAAACTCGATGCACTGGCAATGCCGCTGGTCGAAGCGAGCCAGAGTATCTCGACCACCGGCGAGCAGCTTTTTCACGCGATAAACGCTTTCTACACGATGGCACGCGAACGCCAGGTGCACGCCCGCTTTTCGCCATCCCAGGACCAGCCCGAAGCCGAGGTCGCTGCGCTGTCAGAGGAGGCGGACGACTGCGACGGTCTGTTCTGAGGTCGAGGCGAGTCCTCGACTGGTTCGATCAGCCGAGACGATCGGCCTGAGTCCTGATCCACGCAGCAGTCTCGTCGGGCCGCGTCACCGGGATCATGTGGCCGCCGTCGATCAGCGTCAGCTCGGCGTGGGGGACCATGTCGGCGAAGCGGGCGCCATGTACCTCGGGATCGAGAATCTGGTCGTCGCGGCCGTAGAGGATCGCGATCGGGAGCCAGAGGCCGTGATAGCGCGCGACCATGTCGGGCAGGTCGTCATTGGCAGCGACGAGATCGGCAGAGGCTGCCTCGAAATTTGCCGGCCGCGACACCAGCGCGCCGCCGCCGCGCGTCGCGAAATCGGCGGGCACGGCCTCGGGCGCGAACGCCGCGGCTGCGCCCTTCTCGCCCGCCAGGATGGCGGCGGGTGCGGCGAGCGTCCAGGCCACCGCCTTGCGCGCGGCGGGAGAGACGATCGCGAGCGCCGCGAACGCGCTCGGCGCGCTGTCCTGCGGCTGGGTGAGCGGCGCGATCAGCGCCAAGCCACCGACCGCTTCCGGGTGGTCGATCGCCAGCGCGAGCGCCACCGCGCCGCCAAGCGAATGGCCGACAACCAGCGGCTTCTCGAGCTCCAGCGCCGCGATGAAGCGCGCGATCTGGGCGGCTTGCGCGCGGATATTCGCCGTTTCCCCGGGCGCCGAATAGCCGGAGCCGGGCCGGTCGATCAGGATCACGCGGTACTCGGTCGCGAGGCGGTCGAGCAGCGCATAGCTGAAGTTGCGCATCTGCCCGGCAAGGCCATGGATCATCACGATTGTCGGTCCGGTGCCGCGGTCGAGATAGTGCATCCGGCGGCCATCGACGTCGATGAAGGCGCCGTCGGCGGGTATCATTCGCTCGGTCCGCCGCTGGCTCAACTTCGCGAACAGCGCCAGACCGCCGACTGCTGCGATCGCCGCCGCGGCCGTCACCGCGCCGATCGAAACGGCGGAGCGCGATGTTTCGACTGGCACCGGAGTGGCGGCACCGCGCACCTTGTCGAACCGCATCGTTCCGTCCTCCAGTTTGCCGAATTTGAGCGCGGCAAGATCCAGCGCATAGTTCTGGTGCACCTTCCACGGCGCCTTGGACCCCTGATGTGGCAGGATGGCGTTGGCGCGCTGGACATAGCCCGAGGTGAAGCCGAGCATCGGCTCGGGTGTCACCGACGGATCGTCGTGCGTGGGCGTGCACCTATCATAGCCGTTCGCGTCCATGTGGCGCAGCAGGCGGCAGGCGTAGCGGGCCGACAGATCGCATTTCAGCGTCCAGGATGCATTGGTATAGCCGAAGGCGAGCGCCAGGTTCGGCACGTCGCTCACCATCATACCCTTGTAGATCAGCCGGTCGGCGGGGTTCACGACCTGCCCGTCGACGACGAGCTCGACGCCGCCCAGCAGGCGCAGGACGAGGCCCGTGGCGGTGACGACGATGTCGGCGCGCAGTTCGCGGCCCGATCGCAGCGCGATGCCGGTCGGTGTGAAGCGGGCGACGTGATCGGTCACGATCTCCGCCTTGCCGCCGCGCATCGCCTCGAACAGGTCGGCATCGGGGACGAGGCAGATACGCTGGTCCCACGGATCGTAGCGCGGTTCGAAATCGCGCTCGACCTCGTAATTCTCGGGCAACTGCGCGCGGACGCCCTTCAGGATCAGCGCCTTCATGTGATCGGGGCGCTTGCGCGCATAGGCGTAGGTGGCGATGCCGAGTCCGACGCTCTTCCATTTGGTCGCGCTGTCGGCAATGCTTTTGGGCAGCACCCGGTGCGTCCACCGCGCAAAGCCGTCCTGTGACGGGCGCGAGACGATATAGGTCGGCGAGCGCTGCAGCATCGTGACGTGCGCGGCCTTTTCGGCGAGCGACGGCACCAGCGTCACCGCGGTCGCACCGCTGCCGATCACCACCACGCGCTTGCCGGTCCAATCGAGGTCGGCGGGCCAGTGCTGCGGATGGACGAGCTGCCCCGCGTAGTCCTCGACACCCTCGAAGGGCGGCGTGAAGCCGGCGTCATAATCATAATAGCCGCTGCCCATGTACAGGAACCGGCAGACGATCCGCTCCGACGCGGCACCATCCCGCTCGATCTCGACCGTCCAGCGCGCATCGGCGGACGACCAGGCGGCGCGAACGACAAGACGGCCGAAGCGGATATGTGCATCGATCCCGAATTCACGCGCCGTGGCGGCGATATAGTCGCGGATCGCGTCGCCGCCGGCGATCGCCTGGTCGCTCGGCCAGGGGCGGAAGGGGAAGCCGAGCGTATACATGTCCGAATCCGAGCGGATGCCGGGATAGCGGAACAGGTCCCAGGTGCCGCCGATCGCATCGCGCGCCTCGAGGATCGCGTAGCTCTTGGCCGGGCATTCGGTCTGGAAGCGATAGCCCGCGTCGATCCCCGACAGACCCGCACCGACGATCACGATGTCGAGCTCTTCCGCGGTGCCCGAGCCGGAGGGGATGGACGCAGTCTCAATTGCCATGCCAGAGTGCTCCGATAGAAGGATGCGACAGCAATCGCCGTTATCTGGAAACAGGAGTTATCACTTGAAATCAGGGGCGGCAAGCCAGGACGGACGGCGCTATGGCGGTGCATCGGCGAGCGAGCGCCGCGTCGAGCGGCGCAGCCGGCTGATCCGCGCCGCGATCGCGCTCTATGGCGAGCAGGGCTATCGTCATACGACGGTGACCGCGGTCTGCCGCGCGGCCGGGCTGACCCCGCGCTACTTCTACGAAGCCTTCGCCAATAGCGACGCGCTGCTTCTCGCGACGTTCGGCGAGGTCACGCAGTTCGTGACGCAGCGGGTCGCCGCGGCCGCCGATGCGGCGGGAGGCACGCCGGGGGATCGGCTGATCGCGCTGCTGACCGCATATTACGATCTGCTAAGCGACGAGCCGGCCAGCGCGCGCGTCTTCCTGTCGGAATTGTCCGGCATCGACCCGCAGGTCGACGAACTGTTCGAACGCTCGATGGCCAGCTTCGCCGACCTGATCGCCGGCACGCTGGTGCCGACCCACGTTCCCGGCTCGATCGAGCCGCTGTGCCGTGCCGGCGCCATGCACGGGCTGCTCGCGGTGGCGCGCGACTGGGTAGCGCGGGGTTGCGACGAACCCGTGGCGCGGGTCGTGCGCACGGTCGAGCCACTCTGCCGGATGCTGGTCAGCTGCGGGGGTGATGATTAGCGGCGCGATGTCACCGGAACGCCCGAGTTCAGGAGCCCCCTGCCCTTCTCCACTTCCCACATTCCGCCGCGGCGGTCGTGACGACGACGTCATCGCTGCAACACACTCGATCTGCGCCGTTTCCGAACGCCAAGCGCTTCGCTACACACCGCGGCACGGCGGACGGAGATACCCAGTGAACGATGAATTTGCCGAAGCCGTGGCCGGCGCACTGGCCGCACAGGGCTTCGTGCTGGAAAACCTGTATGCCTTGCTGCTCGCCAGCGACGCTGATCCGGTCAGGGCCTGTCAGGCTACGGCGCATCGCATGTTGGAGGATTTCGGCAGCCTTCAGGCAACCGGGGTACAGGTCATGTCCGACGACGAGGTCAACCGTATCAAGCGACACGCGCTCGATCGGCTCGAGCGGTTCTGGAACGGCGTGGAGCGCCGCCTCGCCAACCTGCCGCAATCCTAGCGCTGGGGTTTCGATCCACCGACGACGCAGGAGGTGATGCGCGTCGGGCACGCGTCCCTTGCTATTACAGGGACTTTTCAGCGCGAACGGCTGATGTCGGAGATTGGACACATGGTGGTTTTTCGTCTGCTTATTACCTTCGGCCTCTGCTTCATTGCGGGTGTCGCGCGCGCCGAGTGCCGTCCTGGCAGCATCGAGGCCCTGCCTGAACGCGCGATGCTTCACCTTCCCGCGGCGGGCATGACCGGGCCCGTACCGCTCGTGATCCTGCTCCACGGCAGCACCGGCACGGGGGCGGAGATGCTGCGCGACAGCCACCTCGCCGAGACGGCGGATCGCCACGGCTTCATCGTCGCAGCGCCCAATGGTGGTATCGCCGCGGATCGCGGCTTTGTCTGGAACATCCCCGGCGTCCCGACCGTCACGGGCAGCATCCCCGCACGCGATGCACGCGACGATGTCCGGTATCTGTCGGGGCTGATCGACCGGCTTGTCGCAACCGGTTGCGTCGACGGCGCGCGGGTGTACGCGACCGGCTTGTCGGGTGGTGGACGGATGACGTCCTGGCTGGGCTGCGTCGCCGCACGACGTTTCGCCGCGATCGCGCCGGTGGTCGGACTGCGTGCCGGACGCTCCCTCGCATCCGATGTGTCACGCGCCGATCCCGCGACGTGTCGCTCGACAGCGCCGCTGCCCCTCCTCGCCTTCGCCGGCGATGCCGACACCACCAACCCCATCACCGGCGGCGGCGCGCCCTATTGGCAATATTCACAGGCCGCCGCGCTGCAACGCTGGGCCGTGCTGAACGGCTGCTCGGATCCCTATGCCCGCAACCTCGGCGCGACGGTTTACGAACAGGGCTATGCCCGCTGTCAGCACGGCACGAGCGTCGCGGCGCGTGTGACGCGCGGCGGGCAGCATAGCTGGTCGGTCGTCGACAATGAGGCAATGTGGGCGTTCTTCTCCCGCCACCGGCGCTAAGTCAAAAGTCGGCAGCTGCCAGAACGTCTCGGCAATTCCCGGTTCGGTTGCCAGATCAGATACTTCGCCATCCCAACTCTATTTCGATGGTTGATTGCCAGGTTAATTTGCCAGTTGTTTTGTATTTAATTACCTGACGCATATTACTACCAAGCTGACTCGATGTATTGTCCGCGGTATGAAATAAGGATAAACTGATGACATAAGATAATGGGAGGATGAAATGCGGGGGCTTTTTCTTGGCATGATCGCATCCGTTCTCGCATCGGCAACCGGAGCCCAGGGACAACAATTTCCTTCGGCGCAGGGGGTCGGGGCGAACGACAGCGGTACGGGGGAATTCAACCGTCAGCAAAATTTCCGGGATTTCGCAGTCAGCGTTACCGACGCCAATCGATTGACGATGCGGCCGGTCCCGGCCGGACCCAAGGACATCATTCAGGGGCTGGAAGTTCATGACGCAAAGGGACTCCTCGTCGGCAAGATCGAGGCCGTCGGTAAAGGCTTTGCAGTGGTGTCGAGTGCGATCGGGAGCGTGGAGGTGGACTTTCCGTCCTTTGCAAAGAACAAGGACGGGCTCTTGATCAATATGCCCAAGAGCAAGCTCGACGTCATGATGGCGCACGGTCATCCGGCTCCATGACGTGCCGTTGGGCCTAAACGCCAATAGCGGGGCGTCTGTAGCCGCCGGTCTCGGGTCGCACAGAGCCATGTCTTCCGCCGCTACGGGACGCCGCACCATGCCGCCCGCGCCTGACGGGCACCCCTTTGAATGCGATCGGTTCGTCCGGCGGAGCCCCGGGCTCGCGGCAGGGTCAGATGATTATGCTTCAGCTGCCAGAACCCTGATCGCCATTGGGTGCGATGCCGGGAAGAATATCACCTGCGGGCATCGGGTCTGGTGGGCGACCCTACCCGCGAGACGAGCGTCACCAGCCTGGGGTTCCAGCTACCAAGAAGCACTATCCGCAACGGGGAGAGGCGAATGTTCTGGCTGGTAATGCTCGTTCTCGGGGGACAGGGCACGCTGACGCCCGTGATCGTCCGCAACGCGAGTGAGATGCTCACGTCCGACGATTACGTCTCGCGCGCAGTCGGTACGGGCAAGAGCGGCTACACGGTGGTCGAGATCCTGATCGATCCGACTGGAAAACCTCAGACGTGCGGCGTTGTCTCGACCAGCGGATCCAAGGATCTGGACCTGAAGGCGTGTGCCGCCGGGGTGCTGCGGGGTAAATATGCGCCGGCTACGGACGAGACCGGGTCGCCCATGTACGGTGTCTACCGAATGCGGGTTCGGTGGCACATGGAGCTCTTCTTCGATGCTTCTACCCCTACACCCAAGGTGCCGGCAGACATCGTGCTGGAAGTGGCGAAGCTGCCGGCGGGGCAGAAGTCCGTTGCTGTCACCCTGGCCTATCTGGTCGGGGAAGACGGCGCGATCCGACGCTGTTCGGTTATAACGTCGAGCGGCTCTGCGCCATTCGATACCGGCGCGTGTTCGTCGATGATAAAGCATTATCGCTACGCGCCGGCCAAGGACAAGGCCAACAAGGCGTGGCCAGTCATTCGCATGCAGCGAATTGAATTCACCTCGACTAAACTGGGTTAACCCGACCCGATAGGCGCACCTGATCAATGTTCGTTACCATTGACACCGCTTTGCCATTCTTCCGGTTCGCCCGCATTACCGCTCCGCCCTGGCGACCGGGCATACCACCAGTAATCGCGTACCATGGTGATACAAGTTCGGCGTTAACCATTCATCTGTGTTGTTCGAAATACCGACGGTCTTCGCTAGTTGACGCTCGAGCTTGATGACGAGCAGCCTGGCGCTCGCATGAAGCCCGAGACCGAAGCGGGGACAAAGAATGGCGAACGCAACTCCGGTGACCGTTGATGGCACGCTGAACGACTGGACCGCAGGCGACCGGATCGACCGTGGCCTCGGTGCCGGCTATGCTATCTATGCCCGCAGCGACGGCGCGGATTTTGCCTTTGCGATGACCGCGCCGACCGCGATCGGCGCAAACACCACCGCGTGGCTCAACACCGATCGCAACACGGCCACCGGCTATCAGGTGTTCGGGTTCGCAGGCGGTGCCGAATTCAACGTCAATTTCGCCGCCGACGGCACGGTCTCGCTGTATAGCGGTGCGGCGGGGCAGACGCTGATCGCCAGCGGCCTGCAGGCGGCGTGGTCGGCGGATCGCACCACCGTCGAATTCAAGGTCCCCAAGGCTGCGATCGGCAATCCGAACGCGATCGACACGATCTACGACGTCAACGACACCGCGTTCCTGCCCGGCAGCTATTCGAACCCCGCGTTCACCGTGTTCAATGACACCGGCGTCGTCGCCGATCCCTCCCACCGCATCGCGATCGTGTGGTCCGATACGACCGCCAACGCCTATTTCAGCAAGACCGCGTATTCGCAGCTGTTCATGGCGGCACAGAGCCAGGCGATGCAGGCGGGCGTGCCGTTCGACATCCTGACCGAGGGCGATCTCACCAACCTGGCGACGCTCGCGAAATACGACACGATCGTCTTCCCGTCGTTCCGCAACGTCGAGGCGGGCAAGGCCGACCAGATCGCGCAGACGCTGGAACAGGCGACCACGCAATTCGGCATCGGCCTGGTCGCGGCGGGCGAGTTCATGACCAACGGCGCGGACAATGCCGCGCTGGCCGGTGACTCCTATTCGCGGATGAAGCTCTTGTTCGACGCGACGCGCGTGACCGGCGGCTTCCCTGCAGACGTGACCGTGAAGGCGAGCGATGCATCACAGCTGGTGCTCGACGGCTATGCCGACGGGCAGGTCATTCGGGAATATACCGGCATCGGCTGGAACGCGTTCGCCAGCGTCAGCGGAACCGGCACGACGATCGCGACCGAGACGGTCAACGGCCAGACCTATGCGGCGGCGATCGCGACGCAGACCGGCGGGCGCAACGTGCTGTTCTCGAGCGAAGCGGTGATGGCCGACGACAATCTGCTCCAGAAGGCGATCGATTATTCGGTCCATGGCAACGGGCTGTCCGTCGGATTGCAGATGACGCGGCAGAGCGGCCTGTTCGCGTCGCGCGTCGACATGGACCAGAGCCAGGAGCGCGACGAGGTCAATCCGGCGGGGACCGCGCCCGGCATTTATGACAAGCTGCTGCCGATTCTCACCGAATGGAAGACCGACTATAATTTCGTCGGCAGCTATTACGTCAATGTCGGCAACGATGCGGCGAACGGTCAGTCGACCGACTGGGCGGTCTCGCTGCCCGTTTACAAGGCACTGCTCGATGCCGGCAACGAGGTCGGCTCGCACAGCTACACGCATCCCGAGAACACCAATCTGCTGACCGATGCGCAGATCGCGTTCGAGTTCGGCCAGTCGCGTGCCGAGCTGGAAAAGCAGCTGAGCGCGTATCTCGGCAAGACCGTGACGGTCGGCGGTGCCGCGGTGCCGGGTGCGCCTGAGCAGATCGCGACGAGCCAGGAAATCCTGAAATACGTGACCTATCTCAGCGGCGGCTATTCGGGCGTCGGTGCGGGTTATCCCAACGCGGTCGGGTACATGACGCCGCAGAACGCCACGGACGACAAGGTTTATATCGCGCCGAACACGTCGTTCGACTTCTCGCTGATCGAGTTCCAGAAGAAGACCGTTGCCGAAGCCACCGCCATCTGGGCCAAGGAATTCGCCGCGCTGACCGCCGGTGGCGATGCGCCGGTCGTGGTATGGCCGTGGCATGATTACGGCCCGACCATGTGGTCGAGCGACGGCGCGACCAGCCCGTACACCAAGCAGATGTTCACCACCTTCATCGCGCAGGCCGCGGCGGCGGGGGTGGAGTTCGTGACGCTTGCCGATCTGGCAGGCCGGGTCAGCGCGTTCCAGAATGCGACGATCACCTCGACCGTCGTCGGCAACACGATCACGGCGACGGTCGGCGCGACGACGGGCAGCTTCTCGCTCGACGTCGACGGCCAGAGCAGCGGCCAAGTGATCAAGGGTGTCGCCAACTGGTACGCCTATGACGCGGACACCGTGTTCCTGCCCAAGGCGGGCGGGACCTATGCGATCACGATGGGCGCGGTGGCGGACGACGTGACCCACATCACCGCGCTGCCGATGCGCGCGACGCTGACGACACTGAGCGGCGACGGACGCGACCTGGCGTTCACGGTCGAGGGCGAGGGCAAGGTCACCGTCGATCTGAAGGCGCCCGGTACCGACTGGACGACGGTGAGCGGCGGGACGATCGCGAGCCAGATCGGCGAGATCCTGACCATCGACCTCGGCGCGATCGGCGTTCACGATGTGAAGATCGGTCATCAGGCCAATGTCGATCCGGTGCTGACGTCGTTCGCGGGCGGCACGACGGGATCGCTGTCGATCGCTGAGAACGGCACGGCACTGACGACGATCACCGCGACCGACGCGAACAGCGTCTGGGGCGATTCGATCAAATATTCGATCGGTGCGGGCGGCGACGGCGCGAATTTCTTGATCGACGCGACGACGGGTGTGCTCAAGTTCGTCACCGGCCCTGATTTCGAGGCGCCCACCGATGCCAATCGGGACAATATATACGGCGTGACGGTGGTCGCGACCGACGCACGCGGCGCGATCGATACGCAGACGCTGACGATCGGCGTGACGGACGTGGTCGGCATCACGAAGACCGGGACGATTTTCTCCGAGACGATCAACGGCACCGGCGAGCAGGACGTGCTCGACGGCAGCTGGGGCAATGACGTGCTCAACGGGCTTGGCGGCAACGACCGGCTCATTGGCGGGCTCGGCAACGACACGCTCAACGGCGGCGCGGGCAACGACACGCTGATCGGCGGCAATGGCAGGGATATCCTGAGCGGCGGCGACGGCAACGACATCCTGATCGGTGGCGACGACTTGGACATGATGACCGGCGGTGCCGGCGCGGACATCTTCCGGTTCGAGGCCAGGGGCGACAGCCTCGCATCGGCGTCGCGTGACGTGATCACCGACTTCACCGTCGGGCAGGACAAGATCGACCTGTCGATGATCGACGCCAACACGTCGCTGTTCGCGCGCGGCGATCAGGCGTTCAGCTTCATCGGCACGAGCGCGCGCTTCACCGCGCCGGGGCAGTTGCGCTACAGCTACCAGATGATCGGCGGGAAGGAATTCACCGTGGTCGAGGGCAATATCGACAGCGGTGCGGGCGCCGATTTTTCGATCGCGCTGGCCGGTCAACATGTGCTGACCGCGAACGATTTCTTCATGTAAGCTGCGCCATAGGCCGGCGAAGTTATGGCGGGCATAGGCTTCCAGTTAGCGAAAACCGCGCGCGAGGGCGGTGTCGGCGGGATCGTCGGCGCTGCTGCATTCGGTGCGGTGATCAGCGCGGGACCGTGGTTGATCACCGCGGTCGCGATGGCGTTGCTCACCCACTGGTTGGGCACGCATCTCGCCGCACGCGGCGCGCGGACCGTCCAGACGATCCTCGTCTATGCGTTCAGCCTGTCGGCGCTCGCCGCGGCGCCGGTCGGCATTCTCGCGACACGGATGGCCGCAGATCGGATCTTCGCGCGGGACGCAAGCGGCGTATCGGGCATCATGCTGGTCGCGCTCGCGGCCGGCGGCGGGATCGCGCTGGCGATCGGGGCGATCGTGTTCGGGATCCTTGCCGGACTTCCAATTGGCGAGGCCGCGCTTGCGACGCTGATCCTTGCCTGGCTGACGCAGGTCTGGATCGCCGCGCCCCTGCTTACCGCGCTGCGCCGGTACCGAGCGATACCCCTCGCCTATCTGCTCGGCATCGGCGTCGCGATGCTGCTCTTGGCGCTACTGCCAAGGCCCGACGTCTCCACCGTTCTCGCGGTCATTGCCGGGGGCGTCGGCTTGACGCTCGCCGCGATCATGGCGGTGATCCGCCGACATTTCTCCGCATCGCCCGTCCTGCCGACGCGGGACGCGATGGCGCCACGCCTCGCACTTATCGTTGCCGCGGCGGGCATTGCCGGAGTCGCGGCGATCTGGGTCGACAAATGGCTCCTGTGGACGGGGCCGCAGAGCATTCGCGCGATCGGACTGCTCCGCCTGAACCCGATCAACGATCAGGGCAGTTTTCTGGGGCTGCTGACGATGGTGCCGGGCCTGACGCTGTTGCTGATCGTCGCCGAGACGCGGTTCGATCGCGCATTCGGCGACATGATCGTCCGGTGTACCGGCACCTCGACGCTGCAGCGTATCGAGGAGGCGCGCAGCGACCTCGCGCGGACAATGTTCGACGGGCTGCGGATCATGCTGCTGGTACAGGCGCTCGTCGCGGCGCTCGCCTGGGTGTTCGCGGTGCCGCTGTTCGAGCTGATCGGCGCGGACGCACGCGCGGTCTTCGCGTTTCGCCAGACCGCGCTCGGCACCGTCTTCCACCTCGTGGTGATCGCGGCCACGGTCGTGCTCGCCTATTATGACCTGTTCGGGCGGATCCTCGTGACCTGGACCGCTTTCGCGATTGGCAGCGGACTTGCGACACTTCTCCAATGGGACACGGGGTTCGCCGCGTTCGGCTGGGGCTATATGGCCGGCGCCGTCGTCGGGGCGTCAGTCGGCCTCGCGCTGGTCGCTGAAGCCACGGTCAACCTCACCTATCTGCTGTTCGTCGGCAACAATCCCTCCGTCGTGGGGCATGGAGGACGTCTGTTGTGACGGGATTTACGGATATGCGCCGCCGCGGGGTAGTCCAGAGGCTGCTCGCGCTCGGCGCGGCCGGCTGGGCATTGGGCGGCCGCCACCAGTCGGACGCTGCGCCCGGACCGTCCGCGAACGCTGCGGTGCGCTGGGGCGTCGATTACGGTGCCGCGACTGATCCCGTGCTGGCACGCGGCTGCGCGCTGCTGGTCCTCGAGCCGCATCATGCGCGGCCGATCGCGCCGCTTCGCGGTCCGGGCAGCACGCTGCTCGGCTATGTCAGCTTCGGGGAAGTCGAACGCAACCGACCCTATTTCGCCGGGCTGGACAAGGCCGGCGCGCTCAAGGCCGCCAACCCCAACTGGCCCGACGCGCGGCTCGCCGACCTGCGTCATCCGGCGTGGCGGGCAGCGGTGGTCGACCGGCTCGTCCCCGCGATCCTCGCGCTCGGCTATGACGGAATCTTCATCGATACGATGGATAATGCCGAGGCGATGGAACAGCAGGATCCGGTGGCCAACAAGGGCATGGTAGCGGCAGGCGTATCGCTGATCGCCGCCGTGCGCGCCCGCTTCCCCAAGATCCGCATCATGCTCAACCGCGGCTATGCGCTGCTGCCCGACGTCGCGCCGAAGATCGACTATCTGCTCGGCGAGGCGATGGCGTCGCGGTGGAATTTTGCGGCCAAACACTATGAGTTGCTGAGCGATTCGGACTGGGCCTGGCAAGCGGGTCGCCTGCGCACCGCACAGGCGCGGAACCCGGCGCTGGCGCTGATGACGCTGGATTACTGGGATCCGGCGGATACGAAACAGGTCGCGGCGCTGTATGCGCGAGAGCGTGCGGCGGGGTTCAGCCCCTATGTCGCGACCCTGGCGCTCGACCAGCTCATGCCGGAGCCGGCGGGGTGAGGATCGACCGCGACCGCGCACGGCTTGCGCTCCTGCTGCCCGCGCTGACCGGGATCGGTCTGCTCGCGGGCGGGTTGATGCTGTTGCCGAAGGAGCGTGAAATCCTCCCCGCCGTTCGTCGGGCGCAGCCGGTGCCGTTTTCGACTGCGCGCAGTTCGATGCCCGCGCCAGCATCACCGGTGCTGCCGCCTGCGCATCCGTCGATCACGGCGCAGATCGCGACCGCGGACGCAGCGACGCTCGCCGCGCTCACGACGCGGCTGATCGCAGAGGGCCAGCCGGTGTCCACGCTGCAGGTCGCCTATGATCTGGTCGCTGCGAAGCGACCGGCGGTTGCGCTCGATTATCTGGCGGCCCGGCCCGATGGTGCGACCGCAGCAACGTGGCGCCTCCGCATCGATCTTCTTCACCGGACCGGACGCGCCGCGAACGCTGCCGCGCTGGTCGCGCGGGCGGTGGAGAAGCGAGGCGCCCTGCCCGCTGCGGATATCGTCGCGGCGGCCTATGCGATCGATCGGCCCGACTTGGTGATCGTGGCCGCGGCGAACCACGTCATCCCGCCGCCCGATACCGCGCTGGCGCTCGATCTCGCGCGTCGTGCCGACAAGGCCGGACGGCGCGACCTTATCGCGCTGCTTGACACCGCGACGACCGCGAACTGGCGCGCCGCGGACCCATGGCTCGCCATCCGGGTGGCTGCGCGTTCGAAAGACACCGCCGCAGGCTTGCGGGCAGCCGGCTATCTTCCGGTCGAGCAGCGTCAGGCGGCACGCGAGGCAATCCTGACCGAGGCCGGCGACCGCGCCGGGCTGCGCAGCGAATTGCTGGCGCATGCGGCCGGATCCGGTGCGCCGCTCGAGCAGATTGCGGAACGCCTAGTCGCGGCCGGGTATCGCGGGGATGCGACGGCGGTGCTGCGGCGTGCGGCGGCCGGGCTGGCACCGACTGCGCCGGCAGCGCAGCGCCTGCTGTACCTAATGGGTCCGCGCCCCGGATCCGACGATCTCGCCTGGCTGAAACAGCAGAGCGTGCAAGGCAGCGCGACCCGGCAGCGCAGCTGGCTGGCCTGCTATGCCGAACGCGATCAACCGGGCGCTGCGCTGGCGTTCCTGTCCCGGCATCCGCTCGCGGACGAGACCGACGTGATGCTGATCCGACTGTCGCTGGCGCGCACGGCGGGCAACGACGCCGCCGGTCGGACGGTGCTGACCGCGTTGCTCGACGGCCGCGCGCTATCCCCCGATCAGGTCCGCGCCGTGTCCGCTGCGGCGCCCGCGCGGATCGATCCGGCACAGGCGGCGGCGATCACGAAACGCCGCGTCGCTGGCGGGATCGCCGGGCCGCGTGATCAGCTCGACCTCGCCTGGGTGGCGTGGAACGCGGGCGATGCGAAGGCCGCGGTACAATGGCTCGACGCGCATCTCGCGACCACCCCGACCGATCTGTCCGCGCTGCGCTTGATGGCCGACGTGCAGGCGCGGATCGGTGGGGCGCGTGGGGCACGCCCCTGGCTCGAACGCGCGCTCGCCCAGACGCCTGCCGACAGCAGGGCGCGCGCGGAAGTGCTCGAGAAGCTCGGTCGGCGGGACGAGGCGGTAAGATTGGTCGAGACGCTGCGATCCGAAACGCCGCAGGACCGATCGCTTGCCGCGCTGCACGCCCGGCTGCTGATCACGCAGGGCCAGCCGGGCCGGGCGCGGACGGTGCTGGTGCAATGATCAGCCTGTTTCTCTGCCTCGCGGATGCGCCGGTGCTGGTCGTACCCCGGACCGTTTTCGCGGATGGCCGGATCGTCACGTCCGAGTCCCGGCTCGCTTGGCCCGACGACGCCGTCGTCCGGATCGAGGATCGTGACGGCGAACTGGTCGCGCGGTTCGATCGACCGATCGCGCCCGCACGGCTTGCCGCGTTCCGTGAGGCGGCGGGCGACGCTATCGGCGATCTGCGCTGGAACGACGACAGCCTGGTCCTCCGTCCCGCGGCGGGCTGGACGATGCGCTGGCGGCAGACGGGCCCAGTCGTCGCGCTCGCCTTCTCTCCGCCCGCGGACGGCGCGCTGCTCGAGGCTACCGACGACAGCGCATCCGACGCCGCACTGGCCGCAATCGAGGCGGACGTGGCCGCCGGCTATCCGGGATCGGCCCTGCGCGCGGCGACGAGCCTTGCACAGCGCTATCCGGCCGACCGACGCGCCGCCCGTCTGCTCGCCGACACGCGTCTCGCGCAGGGCGACGTCCGCGGCGCGGCGCGCGAGTACCGCGTGCTCAAGGCAGACGACCTGACCGCACGGCGTACGATCGCCGCCGCGGCGGGGGCCGCCAGCATCGGCGTCACCGCGCGTGACGGCAGCGACCTCGCGCAGACAGAGTTCGCCGCGCGGATCGACGCAGCGGTCGGCGGCACGCTCGACGTGGGAGGCGGCGTTCGCCATCTCGTCAGCAACGTCGCCACCGCCGCGCCGACCGTGCGATCCGGCGACACCGTCGTCGACGCCTCGCTGGCCGCAGCGTTCGACGGCGCGGTCCGCATCCAGCTCTTCGCCTCCGCCGCGCTCGACGATGCGGTGACGGGTGGCGGTGCCAGGATTACGGCAGGGGCCGCCGACGCTCAGTTCCGCGCGACCTTGAGCCGCCACATGCCGGACTATTCGACCCCGGCGCAGGTGCTGGCGGGAGGATATCTCTCGCGCGCGCTGATCGGCGTCACCTACCGCCTGACGCCGGGCGTGGTCGCGCAAGGAGATTTCGGCGCCTACCGGTACGGCCTCGCAACCGGTAGCGGTGCAAGCGACACCATCGTCGCGAGCGCCGGGGTGGATTATCTCATTCGCCGCCAGTTCCCGGCGCTCGGGCTGACCTACCGCTTCGACGCGGAATATGTTCAGCGTATGCAGCTTGGCGCAGACCGCCTTGCCGTCATCCCGCTGGCCACCCGCGAGAACCACACCATCCAAGGCCTCGCCAGTGGCGCGGTCGGCGCGGTGCAGATGACCGCGCTCGCGGGCTGGACTGTCGATCGGTTCGGCGGTGATGGCCCCACCGCCAGCCTCGGCCTCGCCGCCCCGATCGCGGTCGCGTGGCGGGTCGAGGGCAGCGGCGGCATCACGTCGATCGCGCGGCAGGGGTTTGCAGGTCGCCAGCTCTATGCGCGCGCGCTGCTGACACGCAGCCTCGGGGATACGCAGTGACGCACGACGACGCTGCGCCAAAATGGCAGACCCGGTGGCGACGCCCCGTGCGCATCGCGCTGGAGATCACCCTCACCTTCGCCGTGCTGGCTGCGTTCGACTGGTGGCTGACGGGCGAAACCGGGTTCACGCGCGTCCAGCCCAACCCCTATTGGCTGCCGGTGCTGGTCATGGCGCTCGCCTATGGCACCGGCCCCGGCGTCCTCGCGGCGGGAATCGCGTCGGGGCTATGGCTCGCGCATGTCCACGACGACACGGGCGCGCGCGACTATCTCGACCACCTGTTCCATCTGTCGCTCCAGCCATTGATGTGGTTCGTCGCTGCCGGAGTCATCGGCGAGGTGACGATCATGCGGACCGCACGGCACGATCGGCTGGAAAAGCGCGGCGGGGTTGCGGCGCGGAACCTGGCGCGGCTGACCGAGGCGTTTGCGGCGCTGTCGCGGACCAACCGGCTGTTGCAGGTGCAGATCGCGACCGAGGCGCATACCGTCGGCCATGCGATTGAGACGGCCGCGCGACTCTGTTCGCAGGACCTGGCTGAACGACGTGGCGCAATCAGCGAACTGATCGCGCTTGCCGCACGAACCCCCGACTTCACCTGCTACCGCATGACCGGTGACGAGGCCCGCGCATGGATCCGCGGGCCGGTTACCGCGGGACGGCGCGACACCCTGCCAGCGACGTTGATGGAGCGGATGGCACGGCCCCACGGGATCCTGCACGTCGCGAAGCGCAGCGATCGTAGCCTGCTCGACGGTATCGGCGTCGCCGCGATCGCGCTGCCCGATCTGAAGACCGGCGAACTTGTCGGGTGCCTGGTCCTACATGCGCTGCCGTTCGAGACGCTGAACGCGAGCCGTACCGCCGAAATGACCGAGATCGCCGCCTGGCTGACGCCGCTGCTCGCCGATACGCTTCACGCAACCCAGCGGCCGGTCAGAGCCGCCGGGCTGGTCGCGTGATCCACCGCCTCGCTGCGCTCGCGCTGCTGGAGATGGTCGTCCTGACGGCGTGCTGGCTTTTCGAACTTGCGGCCGGCTGGGCGCTCGCAGTCCATGTCGTGGCTAGCGGGATTGGGCTCACTTTGTGGCTCCGCAGCGGTGCGGCGGCCGGTTTTGCGGCGGCGATGCTGGGTGTGACGGGCCCGCTTGGCCTGCTTGTTGCCCTGCCCCTTGCTCGCTTCGTCAGACCTGCCGCACACCGGACCGACGACGAGATGTTCGGCCCTGTTGCCGGGCGTTCCGCACAGCGCGGCGCGCGTCTCGCGGTGGCCCGCATGCTCGACGGGCGGGTTCATCACGCCACCCCCGATACGCTGAGCTCGCTGGTCACGATCATGCGTCACGGCGCGGTCGCCGAGCGGCGGCGGGCACTGGAGACCGTGGTGCGGTCCTTCGAGCCCGCGCTGTCGCCGCTCATCGCGCTGGCGCTGACCGATAGCGACCAGACGATCCGCGCGCTTGCGGCGGCCGCGTCGGCGCGCGTCGCGGAAAATCTGGTGCTCGCCCGTGCGCGGCTGTCAGCCCGCGTTGCCGATGGCGGCGATCCGGACGCCGTGACGAATCTGGCGCGGCTGCTCGGGGATCACGCGCGTTCGGACGTGCTGCTGTCCGACTCACAGCGCCTCCACCTGCGCGAGGACGCGGTTGCGACGATGGCTGCCGCGGGATCGGACGGGGGGGACAACCGGCATGCGGACACGCGCGATGCGTTGATGATCGAGGCGTTCTGGGCCGCGGGCGATTATGACGCGATCGACTGGATGGCGACCGCGATTCAGGCGTCGGTGGACCGGGCCGATAGTCCGACCGGCGCGAACGACCGCGGCGCGACGACGCTGGCGAACTGGTGGCTGACGGGCGCGGTGGCATGATCCCGCTGTCCGCCTTGGCCGAAACGTCCCGGCACGCGCCGCTCGACATGCCGGACGCCGACATCTGCCTGATCGTCGAGGGCGCCTATCCCTATGTGATCGGCGGCGTATCCGGCTGGCTGCAGGATCTGATCACGCATCTGCCCGACGTCAGGTTTGTGATCGCCGCGATCAAGCCGGGTGCAGGGCTGCTCGCGTTCCAGCTCGCCCCGCCGCCCAACGTCGTCGCGGTCGTCGAAATCGGTCTGGCGCCCGCGCCGGCGATGCCGCGCGCGATCCCGGACCGGATCGCGGTACCGATAGCCGACGCGCTGGTCGCGTTCGTTGCAACCGGTGGCGCGGAGCGGCTGGCGACGCTGATCGACGTGATCGGCGGCATCGCGCGACCGCTTACCCCCGGTGACATCCTGTCGCACCCGGCCGTCTTCGCACGGCTCAGGCGCCATTATCAGGCGATGCTGCCCAAGGCCTCGTTCCATCATTATTTCTGGGCGATGCGCGTGCTGCTCGGCGGGTTGCTCGCGGTGCTGACGGCGCCCCTGCCGCGCGCCAAGGCCTATCACACGATCTCGACCGGCTTCGCAGGTCTGCTCGCCGCCCGCGCCGCGCGCGAGACCGGGCGCCCGGCGTTCATCACCGAACACGGCATCTACCTGCTCGAACGCCAGATCGAGGTGATGATGGCGGACTGGATCGGCGATCAGGTCGACACCGGGCTCGAGCTCGAACGCAGCGTACGCGACCTGCGCGACCTCTGGGTCCGTGCCTTCACCAGCTATGCGACCGCCTGCTATGACAGCTGCGATCCGATCGTTGCGCTGTACGGCGAGAATACGGCGGTCCAGCGCCGGCTGGGTGCGGCCGCCGACCGGGTCCGCGTCATCCCCAACGGGATCGATTCGAAGCGGTTCGCCGCACTTCCCGACCAGCGCGATCCGGCACACCCGCTGGTCGCGCTGCTCGGCCGCGTGGTCCCGATCAAGGACGTGAAGACGTTCATCCGCGCCGCCGCGATCGCGAATGCCGAACGCCCCGACATCCGCTTCGTCGTGCTCGGCCCCGAGGACGAGGACCCGGAATATGCTGCGGAATGCTCGCGGCTGGTCGAGGATCTGGGCCTGTCCCCGGTCTTCCACTTCGCGGGGCGCGTGCGGATCGAGGACTGGATGGCCAGGATCGACCTGCTGGTGCTCACCAGCCTGTCCGAAGCGCAACCGCTGGTGATCCTGGAAGGCGGGGCCTGCGGGATCCCCGTGGTCGCGCCCGACGTCGGAAGTTGCCGCGAGATGATCGAGGGACGCGGCGGGGCGGACTCAGGCCATGGCGGCATCGTCACCCCGCTGGTCAATCCCGCAGCGACCGCGGCGGGCATCCTCGCGATCGCGGGCGATCGCGCAATGCGATCGGCAATGGGCGAAACCATGCGCGAACGCGTCCGCCGCGACTATGATCACGACACGATCATCGGGGCCTATGAGAAACTCTACGGAACACTGATCGAGCGGTAGCCGACGCGAGTACGCCGGATCGGATCATCTTCCGCTCGTGACCACCGTATCGCTCAGATCGGCCGCGACCGGGCCCGCAATCACCGGAACCGGCGCGATCGGCAGCACATTGCCGATCGGCCCTGGCAAGGCTTGGACGGCCGCCGGCCTGATTCGTGCGTCGGTGGCGGGCGCGATCATCGGTGCAGCCGGGGCGGTGCCGGCGGGCTTCTGCGCGCGGTCGATCGGCGCAAGTATCGGATCGAACGGCCCGAATGTCTTGGCCCGCACCACCCGCGTATTCCGCGCCGGATCATAGGCCGGTACCGCCTGATCGATCGCCGCCGCCTGCAGTCGCCCGAGCGTGGCCAAAAGCCGCGCCTCGGCGGCATAGGCTCCATAGGTCGTGTTGACGAACACGAGTTGCGCGGTCAGCAGGCGCTGTTCCGAATCCAGCACCTCGAAGTTCGAGCGAAATCCTTCCGCGAAGCCGCGCTGAACCCCGGTGAGCGCCGACTCCGCCGCCTCGGTCGCGCGCTGCCCCGCCGCCATCTGTTCGCCACCCGCCACCGCCTGGTTCCAGGCGTTCTGGGCATTGGCGAGTGCGGCGCGCCGCGCCGTCTCGACCTCGAACCCGAGCTGCTGGCGTTCGGCGACCGCGGCGCGGACGCGCGAGCCGATCACGCCGCCGGTCAACAGCGGCATCGTCACCGTGACCCCGCCGGTCGCCTGTGCACCAGCATCGCGCAGGCGGTAGGAATAGGGGCTTCCATAGCCATAGCTTCCCGACAGCGCGACGATCGGCGCACGTTCGGCGCGCTGCGCCGCGATCCGCGCGTCCCCCGCCTTGGTGGCGAGGATCGCCTGCCACAGGCTCGGGCTCTCCTTCTCCACCACGGCGAACGCGGCATCGAGCGAGCGCGGCAGGCCGGGCAGCGTCGGCGGCACGAGCAGCGTGCCCGGATTACGCCCGACGACCGCCGCGAACCGCCCACGGCTTGCCTGGAGGTTGACCGTCGCCTGCGCCAGCTGCGCGCGGATGATCTCGCGCTGCGCCTCGGCCTGCGCGATGTCGGTACGGGTCAGGTCGCCACCCCGTTCGCGCGCGATCGCCTGGGTCACCTGTCGCCCATAGGAGTCGAGCGAGCGCTGCTGGATCGCCACCAGCGCCTGGTCGCGCCGCACCGAGACATAGGCATCAACGACTTCGAGCAGGATCGCGTTCTCCGCCTCGCGCAGGCGTTCACGGCCGGCAAGCACGGTTGCCTCGGCCGCCGACACCTGCGCCGCGGTCCGCCCGCCGTTCAGCAGGATCTGCGATGCGGTCAGCGACGCCCCCAGGGTCCGCCCCCGCGCCGTATCGAAACCGCCAAGCAGCCCGCGCTGGTCCTGCGACTGATATTGCAGCGTCATGTTGATGCCCGCAGTCAGCCGGTACGCGGCCCCCGCCTGGACGATCTGCTCGTCGAGCGCGCGAAGCTGGGCGCGCTGGCCCTCGAGCGAGGGGTTGCTGCGATAGGCGTCGGCAATCGCCTGCCCCAGCGTTTCGGGCGCTGCGGTAGCTGCCTCCTGTGCCGTCTGCGCGAGCGCGGGCATGGCCGGCAGCAGCAGCATGGCGACGGCGAGGCAGATCCTCTCAGCGTTCATGAAGCGACCGTGAAAAGGCCTCGGTCAACGGATCGAGCAGATAGTCGAGTGCGGTCCGCGACCGCAGCTTGACGAGGACGGTGACCGGTACGCCAGCGCGGATCCCCGTATCGCGACCGCGCACAGCCTCGATCTTGGCGATCTGAGCACGCGGCACGGTGACCTCCGCGCTGAAATAGCTGCGACCGGTCTGCTCGTCGCGAAGCGAATCCGCAGAAACCGTACGAACCGTGCCGAGCAGGATCGGCAGGTCGCGTTCGTGCAGCGACAGGAACTTCACCTCCGCCTCCCGCCCGGCAAACACCCCGTCGATATCGCCCGGCGAGAAGTTCGCACGGACCACCAAAGGGGCAGCGTCGGGAACGATGTCGAGGATCGCCTGCCCCGGCTGGATCACGCCCCCCACGGAGAATACGCGCAGCCCCACCACGCGGCCCGCCACCGGCGCGCGGATGATCGTGCGCGCCAGCTGTTCGCGCGCCGCAGCCAGCTTGGGCAAGACCTCGTTCAGCTGGAACTGCGTGTCGCGCAGCAAAGTCGCACTCTCCTCGACATATTTGCGGCGGGTCTGAACGCCTTCCGCGCGGGTCTGGCCGATTTGTTCGCGCGCGGCCGCCGAGCGTGAGACATAGTCGGCGTCGGTCCCTTCGAGCTGCTGGATCGAGCGTTCGATCGCACGGACCGTGTTGCGCGACACATAGCCCTGGTCGGCAAGCGCCCGCGTGCTGTCGAGCTGTTGCCGGAGCGAGGCGCGCTGGCGGGCGGTCGCCTGAGCCTGCGCGTTAAAGCCGGTCGTCTGCTGCGCGACGGTCGCCTCCTGCTGGCGAAGAACCGCGCCATTGGCGGCAAGCGCGGCCGAGCGTGCCGCCCGCTGCGCAAGCTGGAGCGACTTCGCCCGCTCGACGAGACGGAGGTCGTCGCCCTGTGCGGACGCGAAGTCCGCGGGCCAGACGACTTCGCCGCCGCGAACGTCCGCTTCGAGCCGGGCCCGTTGCGCCTGGAGGTCGATGACGCTGGCGGCCAGCGCACGCTCGCTCGCGGTGACTTCGGCGCCTTCGAGCCGGAACAGGACGTCGCCTGCACGGACGTGCTGGCCGTCGCGCACCGCCATCGCCGCGACGATCCCGCCCTCGCGGTGCTGGACGGTCTGGCGATTGCCCGCGACGACCACCTGCCCCTCGCCTGCCGCCGCGGCATCGAGCCGCGCGAACGCCGCCCAACCGAGCCCCACGACGAAGAACAGGATCGCGACCAGCCCGCCGATCAGGATCGCATGCCGCGGGGAGTCGTCGAGGCGGAGGCGATCCGCGAGGCTTGCGCCACCGGCGGCGGGAACCGGGCTGGCCAGCTCGGCGGGAATCATCGTGCGCCTCCGGTTGCGGCGATGGGTCCCGCGCTGGGCGGGCGCAACACCTTGGCGCGGTCGTCGAACAGCTGGATCGTGCCGTTGCGCAGCACCATGATCTTGTCGACCGCCTGCAGAAGCCCGGTCCGATGCGTCGACACGATCACCGTCGCGCTACGCGCGCGGAGGGTCGAAAGCGTCGTCACCAGCCGCGCCTCACCATCGCTGTCGAGATGCGCGTTGGGCTCGTCAAGGAACAGGATCGTCGGCGTACCGAACAGCGCGCGCGCCAGCGCGACCGACTGGTTCTGCCCCGCCGACAGCCCCGACCCGTCCGCCATGCTCAGCATCGTCGCATAGCCATTGGGCAGGCCGAGGATCACCTCATGCGCACCCGCCGCCTGTGCCGCCTCGACCACTGCGGCGTCGAGCTGCTCGCTCTCACCCGCCAGCACCGACTGGAACCGCGAGATGTTGGTGTGCACCGTGGTCGGGAACAGCGACGGGGATTGCGGCATGTAGCCGACGTGCCGGCCAAGCTGTTCGCGGTTCCAGTCCGCGAGCCTCGCACCGTCGATCCGCACCTCGCCAGCGTCCGGCGACAGCGCACCCGACAGCACGCGCAGAAGCGTCGACTTGCCCGCACCGCTCGGGCCGACCAGCGCGACGATCTCGCCGGGCGCGACCGCGAAACTTATGTCCGACAGCAAAGCGCGGTCGCTGCCTTCCGCGCGCACCGTGATACCGCGGACGTCGATCCGGCCGGTCGGCGCGGGCAGCGTCGTCGCGTCGATCGCGGGTCCCGGCATCCGGCAGAAGGCATCGAGATCGCGATAGGCATTGCGCGCGGCAGCGAGCGGCTTCATCGCCCCGAGGATCTGCTCGACCGGCTGAAGTGCCCGCCCCAGCAGCAGCGACGCCGCAAAGATCGCACCGCCCGAAATATCCTGCCGGATCGCCAGCAGCGCGCCGAGCGCGAGCGCGAGGGACTGGAGCAGCAGGCGAAGGAACTTGGTGATCGCGAGAAACTGCCCCGAGGTCCCGGCGAGCGCGGCCTGACGGCGGACGAGTTCGGCGCGCTCGAGCAGATGCCGGGTGATCAGCGCATTGCGCATCCCCATCACGCGCGCGACCTCCGACCCATGGATCGACACATCCTGTTCGCGCGTCGCGAGAACCGCGCGGGCCTGCGTGTCGCGCGCGGTCCCCGCGGTCACCCGGTCGCTGAGGATCGCGATCCCGCCGAGCAGCAGCGCGCTCACGAGCGCCAGCACGCCGATCCAGACATGGAGCAGGAACGCGATGCCGATATAGATCGGCGCCCAGGGCGCATCGAACAGCGCGATGATCGTCGGCCCGGTCAGCGTCCCGCGCACCGTGTCGAAATCGCGCATCGCCTGGCTGCGCTGGCCGGTCGTCGCGCCATCGGTGCCAAGGATCCGCAGCAGGATCCCCGGTGCCGCCTGACGCTCCAGCCGCATGCTGGCGCGCAGCAGCAACCGCATGCGCACCGCGTCGAGGATCGCGAACACGACCAGCGCCAGCACCAGGATCAGCGTCAGCAGCAGCAGCGTCGTCCCGCCCCGCGTGGGCACGACCCGGTCATACACCTGCAGCATGAAGATCGACGGCACGAGGTACAGGATGTTCACCAATCCGGAGAACAGACCCGCGAAGACCAGATGCCGTCGACACCCCCTGACGGCACGCCCCAGCGCATTATGCCCGAAATCGGATGGTGCCGTCAGGGGCGCTGGGGAGGACGTCGGCATCGCGTCGTCTTAGCCACGAAGTTTAAACGAACGGTTTCTCAGGCGCTGCGCAAGGCCGATCTGCCGCTCGACGATCTCTGTCTTAACGCGCGTACGGGTTCGCTCCGTGCGAAGCGCAGCGTCTGGCCCGGGACCGACCCCACCCAATCCCGACATCCGTTCCTGTGGTCATCCTGCGTGTCGCAGGTGTAATGGTGCCGGGCCCGCCGCTACGGCGTGCAAACATCCACTGAGAGATTACGCAGCGACATGGCCCGCAAACATTCGAAACATGCCCCGTATGAGGAGCCCGATCGCGAAGACGAGGAAGGCCCGGCACCGGTCGCGCCGTGCTGGCTCTGCGGCCGCGCGCTCGGCAAGACCATTGTCTGGCATCATCCCGTGCCCAAGAGCCGGGGCGGTCGCGATGTCGTGCCGATGCATCCGATCTGCCAGCAGACCTTGATGGCGAATTTCACCAATTCCGAACTGCAACGCCACGGCATGAATGTCGACGCGCTGCTCGCCGATCCCACCGTCCGCAAATTCGTGGATTGGGTCGCCAAGAAGGATCCTGATTTCACCGCGACGACGACAAAGAAGCAACGCTGACAAGCTACGCCTCGTCGAGCGACCCAGAAAACGGTGTTCACGGCTTCTAAAACACTGCGCGTTCGCCTGCATCGATATAGATTTTGAGTGCCGTAAGATTGACCGCGTCAAATACCGAGCAGCGAGACACATTGACGTAACAGACCCGGCTATTAGAAACCGGTCATGGCTATGGAGGGGGAGCGAGTGTCCGGCCTTGGCGAAAGGACAACGATCCTTCGCACGCTGGTCGAGACCTATACCCGGCCGCTGAGCCGGTACTTCACGCGGCGTGTGTCCGCGCCGCACGACGTCCCCGACCTGGTCCAGGAGGTTTTCCTGAGGCTAAGTCGGCTGGAAGACCCGAACGGCATTCGCCAGCATGACAGCTTCATCTTCGTCACTGCGGCCAATGTCCTGAAGGATCAGGCCCGGCGCAATCAGGCGCGGGGCGCGGGATTGTCGGATCCAATCGACGATCTCTCGCTTGAAGGTTCGGATTTCGCGCCCGACCGCGTCTTGGCGAGTAAGTACATCGCGGACGCGTTGCGGCGTGCGCTTGCCGAACTGCCCGAACGGACACGCGACGTGTTCGTGCTCAGGATGCTGGAGGGATTGAAGATGGCCGATGTCGCGCATGCCATGGCGATCTCGACGCGTGCCGCCGAGAAGCACCAGGCACGCGCGCTCGCGCATGTCGCGGAACGCCTGAAGGACTGGCATCGGTGAGCGATCCCGTGATGATCGAAGCCGCGGCATGGGCCGAACGGCTGGACCGCGACCCGAGCGCTGCAATGCGTGCGCGGTTCGACGACTGGCATGCGCGAACGGATCACGCTGCAGCCTGGGCGGTGATAGCCCAAGCACGGGCTGCGACTGCAGCGCTGGCGGACCATCCCGACCTGCTGGCATTGCGGCACGCGGCCGTGGCGCGTGCCGCGCTGCGCCGCGAGCCGCGACGAGTCGCGCCGTGGATGCTGGCCGCGGCCGCCTGTGCCACGGTGGTCGCGCCGCTGGCGCTGTGGCGCTTCGCCGATGATACGCCTGCCGTGCAGGTCGCCGAAACACCCGTGTACCGGACGGCGACACGTCAGCGCCTCATGGTCACGCTGTCCGACGGGTCGCGGCTGACTCTCGATACCGACACGCGGGTCCGGATGGCCTATACGCGCACCGAGCGTCGATTGGTGTTGGAACGCGGACAGGCCTTGTTCGAGGTCGCGAAGCATCAGACCCGGCCGTTCGTCGTCACTGCCGGCGCGCAGGCGGTCACCGCGCACGGCACCGCGTTCGACGTGCGGCTCGAAACCAGTGCGGTGCGCGTCGCGCTGCTCGAAGGGCTCGTCAGCGTCGCCGGCAAGGGCGCGCCCGGCAAGCCCGTCGCCATGGTGCCGGACGACGTCCTCACCGCATCGGCCAGCGGCGTGTCGGTTCGCCACATGCCCGGCAGCGCTCAGCGGCTGGCAAGCTGGAGCGAAGGCCGGCTCGTGTTCGAGGACGAGGCATTAAGTCAGGCCGTCGCCGAGATAAATCGCTACAGCGTCCAGCAGATCGCGATCGTCGACGCCGCGGCGGGCCGGGTCCGGATCAGCGGCGCGTTCCGGACGGGCGAGGTCCAGCCGTTCCTCGACGCGCTCGAACTGGGCTTTCCCGTCAGCGTCGATCGGCACCCGAACGGCAGCATCACGATCGCCTCGAAAAAATAATCGACCCGAGGGCAAAACCCGGTTCGGGTTTTCCAACGTCCCGCGTCTTTACTGTCAGATCGACCCCGGCAGAGGGATCGCAGGAACAGGGAGGGTTGCATGACATCCACAGGCAGGGCCGTGCTGATACGCGGCGTGATGTTGACCGCATTGGCGCTCGGCGCAGGTGGGATCCCGATCGGCGTCACCGCGCAGGCCGCTATCGGCATCCGCATCGCGCGGCAGGACATGAGCACCGCGTTGCTCGCCTTCTCGCGCCAGAGTGGCAGGCAGATCCTGTTCTCCCCCACCCTCGTCCGCGGCAAGACCGCGCGCGCGGTGGCCGGCCGGATGGACGTCGGCGCGGCGCTGACGACGATCCTGAAAGGCTCCGGTCTCGGCCACCGGCTGACGCCGGGCGGGGCCTATCTGATCATCGACACGCATGCTCAGGCGGCCGAAGCCACGCCAGCGGCGGTTCAGGTCGCCCCGGCGCAGGCGGCAGCCGATCCGGCTGCGACGCAGGTGCCCGAGGAAACCGCCCCCGATATCATCGTCATCGGCACCGCGGGCGCAGGCACCCGGCGCCAGGACGCCGCGTTCGCGGTCACCACGATCGACAGCAGCATGGCGCAGCGGCTCGGCACTGCCAGCACCGCCGAGGTCCTCCGCGCGGTGCCGGGGGTCAGCACCGAAAGCTCGGGCGGCAAGACCGGCGCGAACATCTTCGTGCGCGGCTATCCATCTGGTGGCGATGCGGAATATGTCACCTTCCAGACGCAGGGCGTGCCCTTCTTCCCGCCGCCGACGCTGTCGTTCCTCGAAAACACGCAGCTGATCCGTATCGACGAGACGATCCAGCGCGTCGAAGCGGTGCGCGGCGGCACCGGCGCGCTGTTCTCGAACGGTCAGCCCGGCCTGACCGTCAACCTCGTCCAGCGCGAGGGCAAGCAGACGCCGGCCGGATTGCTGAAACTCAGCGGCACCGATTTCGGCGAGTTCCGCGTCGACAGCTACGTCTCGGGGCCGATCGACGACAGCACAACCTATATGCTCGGCGGCTATTACTCGACCTCGCGCGGGATCCGCGACGCGCAGTTCGAGGCGGAGCGCGGTGGTCAGATCACCGGCAATATCCGCCATGACTTCGACAAGGGCTCGATCCTGCTCTTCGGTCGCTATCTCGACGATCGCGGCCAGTGGCTGCTGCCCATCCCGGTCGTCCAGGACGGCGACAAGATCCGCGAATATCCCGGCTTTGATGCAGGCACCGGAACGCTCGTTGGGCGCGACACGCGGATCGGCGTGCGCAACGACGGCAGCCGGGTCGATCTGGCGGATGGCCGCAGCGCGAAGATCTACAATCTGGGCGGCAATTTCGATTACGAACTCGGCAGCGGGATCACGGTTCGCGATCGCGGCAGCTGGATGGAGGGCGATGCGAACACGATCGGTCTCGTCCCCGGCGGCGCCGCGCCGGTCACCGCCGCCGCCTATGCCGCCGGCCGGGGCGGGACGATCGGGTCGCTCACCTTCGCGACCGGCGGTGCGGCGGCCTCGCCCAACCAGGCGGTCGTCGAGGCCGGCCTCTGGAGCGTCGAGAAGCACATCCAGGCCTTCGTCAACGATTTCGCGCTCGAGTGGAAATCGGGCAGCAACACGCTGACCGGCGGCGTCTACTACACGCGGTACAAGTCGCGTGACCGATGGAATCTCGGCAACAGCATGCTGCTCACCGCCGAGCCAAACGCCCGCCGACTGAATCTGACATTCGCGGATGGCCGGATCGTCACGCGGGACGGCTTCTCGGGCGGATCGACGTTCAAGGTCAACGCGCGCTACACCGGCGAGGACGTCGCGGGCTATGCGGTCGACGAACTGCAGATTACCGACCAGCTGCGGATCGACGGCGGCGTCCGGTGGCAGCATCACTCGGTCGACGGCACGCTCGAAAACCTTGCAGCGACGGTCCCGGCGGCGGGTGCGGACGGCAATCCGCTGACGCTCTACGACAATGGCGATGCGCAGCTGAACGGCACCTTCCGCACGATCCGCTATCGCGGCGATGCCTGGTCGTGGACCGGCGGCGTCAATTACGACCTGACCCGGCAGGTCGGCGCGTTCGTCCGCTACAGCCGCGGCAACAGCTTCCCGTTCTTCGACAATCTGCGCGACGGCATCGACGTCGCACCGCAGGTCGACAGCTATGAGGGCGGCGTGAAGGTCTCGACCGGCATCGCCAACCTGTACGCGACGCTGTTCCACAACACGTTCGACGGCCTTGCGACGACGGTCATCACCAGCGGCGCCCCGATCGCGTCGGTCGGCGGCGCCAAGGCGACCGGCGTCGAGTTCGAGGGGCAGTTGCGGCCGTTCGGCGGCTTCACGCTCAGCGGGTCGGCGACCTATCTCGACGCCAGCTACCGCGACTTCTTCACCGATGGCGGCCGGACCGATCTCACCGGCAATCGGGTTCAGCGCCAGCCGAAATGGCAGTGGCGCGTGACCCCCGCCTATGATCTCGAGCTCGGCGGCGATGCGAAGGCGGGAGTCTATGCGACGATCGGCTATATCGGCGACCGCTTCTCCGACGTCCAGAACGCGCAGGTGCTGCCGAGCTTTTACAAGCTCGACGCAGGGATCACGCTCGATCTGAACCGGCAGGTGCAGTTCCAGGTGATCGGTGACAATCTGACCGACGAGATCGGGCTGACCGAAGGCAATCCGCGCACGCTCGGATCGCAGGGCAGCGGCACGATCCTCGCAAGACCGATCGTGGGTCGCTCGATCCGGTTCGCCGCCGCGTTCAAGTTCTGACACAGCCAAGGGTGATCGATCCCGCCCCGTCGGGGGATCGATCACCCTGGCGAAATGGTTGCGATCTTCATGAAAACCCTTTGCCGTTTTGCCGCCCTGGCCTCGGTCGCCGCGATGGCGCCTGCCCAGACCGCTCCGTCCCGACCGACTGCATCCGCCGCGAAGGCCCAGTCGCCCGCCGATATCTATGGCCCGCTGTTCCAGGCCGTGCAGCAGGGTCACGTCTTCGCGGACGGCAAGACGTTCGTCGATGCCGTCCCCAAGCGCGCGGCCGCGGCGATCATGGCGGACTATGCGCGGACCAGACCCGCCGGCCCGGCGCTGAAGGCGTTCGTGCTCGCCAATTTCGTGGTGCCCGGCGAGAACGACCGGGGCTCGGGCGATCTGAGGTCGCATGTCCGGGCCTTGTGGCCGCAACTCGTCCGTCAGCCGGTCGCCCCCGTCGCAGGCAGCTCCGCCCTGCCGCTGCCGGCGCCCTATGTCGTACCGGGCGGGCGCTTCCGCGAAATCTATTACTGGGACAGCTATTTCACGATGCTCGGGCTGAAGGTCGACGGCAAGCAGCCGCTCGTCGAATCGATGCTCGACGATTTCACCAGCCTGATCGAGCGTTACGGGCACATCCCGAACGGGACGCGGACCTATTATCTCAGCCGTTCGCAGCCGCCTTATTACGCGCTGATGCTCGATCTCTCGACCAACACCGACCCCGGTGTCGCGAAGCGTCGGCTGGCGGCGTTGCGCGCCGAGCACGCCTTCTGGATGAAGGGCGCGACCTGCCTCGACGGCAACCCGGCCTGTCTCCGCGTCGTGCGGATGCCCGACGGCAGCGTGCTCAACCGCTATTATGACGACCGCGATACGCCGCGCGACGAATCCTATGCCGAGGACGTCGAGACCGCGGCCAGGGCGGCACCCCGCGCCGCCGCCGATACGCAGCGCAACCTGCGTGCGGGCGCGGAGAGCGGATGGGATTTCAGCTCACGCTGGCTCCGCGATCCCCGGTTGCTCGCCACAATCCACACCACCGACATCGTGCCCGTCGATCTCAACAGCCTGATCTGGGCGATGGAACGCCGTATCGCCGCACGCTGCCAGACCGCGGGCGACACCCCCTGCGTGACCGAATTCACGACCCTGGCGACCAAGCGCAAGACGGCGATCGACCGCTATCTCTGGCAGGCGACGACCGCGCGCTACGCCGACTGGGACCTGTCGTCGCGCAAGCCAACGACCAGCATCAATGCCGCGATGCTGCACCCGCTGTTCGTCGGGCTTGCGTCGCCGGCGCAGGCGAAGGCCGTCGCCGCGACGGTGCGCAAATCATTGGTCGCCGAGGGCGGCCTGCGCACGACGACGCTCAACACCGGGCAGCAATGGGACGAACCCAATGGCTGGGCACCGCTGCAATGGGTCGCGATCGCAGGGCTCGAGCGAAACGGCGAACCGGCGCTGGCCAAGGACATCGCCAGACGCTGGCTCGGGACGGTCGGCGCGGCCTATGCCGACACCGGCAAGATGCTCGAAAAGTATAATATCGAACAGCGCATACCGGGCGGGGGCGGCGAATATCCGGTCCAGGACGGGTTCGGCTGGACCAACGGCGTGACCAGCGCGATCCTCGATCGCTTCCCGGACCTGGCCCAGCCGTCGACCAGTGTTCGCAAATAGGCGCTCGGCAATAGGATCATTCTTGTCATCGGCCGCCTTTAACGCGACCTGTCGGCTTTGCAGGAGATGACGTTGGATATCGAGCAGTTCACCGGCGACGCAGCGATCACGGGGTCGGACGCGCTCATCGTCGTCGACCCGCAGATCGACTTCTGCCCGGGCGGCCGGCTGGCGGTTGCGGGCGGGAACGAGATCATGGCCGGGATCGAACGGCTCGCTCCGCGGTTCCGGCATGTCGTCGTAACGCAGGACTGGCATCCTGCGGGACACCAGTCCTTCGCGAGCGGCCACCCCGGTCGGCAGCCGTTCGATACCGTGCCGATGCCATATGGCGAGCAGGTCCTATGGCCCGATCACTGCGTCCAGGGAACCGCTGGTTCCGAGTTCCATCCCGACGTGCAGGGCACCATCCGCCGCGCTCACGTCATCGTTCGTAAGGGGTATAATTCGGAAATTGATTCCTATTCGGCCTTTTTCGAGAACGACAAGACGACGAGAACGGGGCTGGCCGGGTATCTGCGGGACAAGCAGGTCCGGCGGTGCGTGTTCGTTGGGCTGGCCTATGATTTCTGCGTCGCCTGGTCGGCACTCGATGCGCGGCGCGAGGGCTTCGAAGCGTCTATCCTGACGGACTACACGCGAGCGATCGCGATGCCGGCAGGTGATGGAACGACAGTCGACGTGGCTGAAGCGCAGTTCCGCGCAGCCGGCGTCCGGTTGATATAGACTTCAAAATGGCGCGGAAGGATGGTCACGTGTCGACGCCGCGCACGCTCCCTACCCTTTCCGTGCCTGATATTACCGGCGTCCACCCTTTGGTCGGCCGAGCGCGACGACGATACCAGCGCCGACAACACCCAGCATCACAACCGCGGGGTGAAGCTTTTGCACCTGCAGCACGCTGCTCGATGTGCGCGCGTGGACATGCTGGGTCCCGCGCAGCGCATCAGCCCGCGGATCATAGAGATTGTCGCGGCGTGCCGGATCACCGGGATCCCCGGGCTTCTGCTGCGCGAACGTGCCGACCAGTTCCATGATCCGGTCGCTCACCCGCGGTGCGGAGCGCGAGAGAAGCGAGGCCAGCCGCCCGCCACCGCCAGCATACAGCGTCCGCCGCGGCGTCTCGCAAGCGAACAGCACCGCGTCGGCGACGACGGAGGGGGTGTAGAGCGGCGGTGGCAGGCGCGGTGGCTGATCCATGAAATTGCGCGCATGTTCGGGAAATGGCGTGTCGATCGCGCCGGGCTTGATCAGCGTGACCGAGATGCCGGCCCCCTCCTGCTCGAGCTCCATCCGCAACGTGTCCGTCAGCGCCTGCACCGCATGCTTGGTCGCGCCATAGGGCCCCTGCTCGACGATCGCGCGGTCGCTGAGGATCGAGCCGATGTTGACGATCGCGCCGCCTCGCTCGCGCAGATGGCGGGCCGCGACCAGCGATCCGTGCAGCACGCCAAAATAATTGACGTCGAACACCTGCCGGTGATCGGCGACCGGCACCTGATCGAGCGTGCCGTACGTGCCTGTCGCGGCATTGTTCACCCAGCTGTCGAAGCCGCCGAACGCCGTGAGCGCAACGGCGGCGACACGCTCGACCGCGGCCATGTCGCTGACGTCGGCGACGCAGACCGCAATGCGTCCGCCATCGGCCGACAGACGGGCGCGGAGGGCCTCGAGCGCGGCGTCGTTCCGCGCGGTCGCGACGACGGCCGCACCGCGTTGCACGGCGGCCTCGACGATTGCGAGGCCGTTGCCGCTGGTCGCGCCCGTAACGACGATGACCTGATCGCGAAGGGGTTTCAGTGTGAGGACCATGGCGATCAGCGCCCCAGTGGCGACTGGGCGTAATCGGCAAGCAAGGCCGCGACATCGTCATAGATCGCGACCGCACCCGCGCCGTTCAGTTGCTCGTCGCTGAACTTGCCCGATCGGACCGCAACCGCGGCGATCCCGCACTTGGCGGCCGCCTCAATATCATAAGGCGTATCGCCGACGACGATCACCTCTGCAGGATCGATCCCCGGCAGCGCCTTCAGCGCGGTGGCGAAAATGTCCGGGGCGGGTTTGGTGCGCTCGACGTCGTCGCTGCTCGTCGTTGCGCCGATCAGATCGCGCGCCTCGAGCAGCGCGATGTAATGATCGAGCTCCGATCCCGACGCCGACGAGGCGAGCACGACCTGCTGCCCCAGGCTATGCGCGTGCGCCAGCAGATCATGCGCGCGAGCGAACGGCTTGGCAGTCTCGAGATATTTTGCCTTGAAGATCTCGCCGTGCGTATCGCCGAGTTTCTCCTGCTCCTCCGCGTCGGCACCGGGCAACAGGGTCGGCACGAGCATGTCGGTCCCCTTGCCGATCTGATCGTGGATCACCTGCCGGTCGAAGGACGCCCCGACACCTGCAAAGGCCTCCTCCCAGGCGAGGACATGCATGTCATTGGTATCGACCAGCGTGCCGTCGATGTCGAAGAGGATGGCCTTGATCTGCATATCTAATTCCCGAATCGAAGTCGCGTTTGCCAGCCGGCCTGCCAGCGCCCCGCAGGTGCGCCGGTGAGTGTCGGCGAAGGTTGCTGACATCCCAACGGTCCGCTGTCCGAATTGGCCCCGACGACGGCAAGCATGGCGGGGCGCGCGGCCTCCGTGAAACTGTTCAAGGCGTGATTTTTCGCCGGCGAGGAGCCCAACCTGACGGTCATTTCCGGCAATTTACCAATGATCCCAGGCGTTTAGTCACACTGATGAGGATCAATACGAAATATTCTCGACGAATAGTCAAGATCGTCAGGAACGATGAGGACATCCAAATCGCTATGTCTCCATCAATATCCGGGGCCTGACGCGTGGCTTGACGGTAGAACACATGATGCGATGACGCCACCCGGCGATCTCGTTGTTGTTTCTGCCGACTACGCTCCGTCGAGATCGCCCGATGACTGATGAGTTCTGACGGCAAATGGTACTTTTGAAAGTACGGCACGCCACTTAAAAGACGGAGACTTTCTGATGCGCGCACTGGTTTGGCATGGAAAAGGCGATGTTCGGGTCGATACTGTCGCGGATCCCGAGATCAAGCATCCGCGTGACGCGATCATCAAGGTGTCGTCTTGCGCGATCTGCGGGTCCGATCTTCATCTGCTCGACGGCTATCAGCCGACGATGCAGGCCGGGGACATTCTCGGCCATGAGAATATGGGCGTCGTCGTCGCACTGGGCTCCGAGATTACCAACCTGAAGATCGGCGACCGCGTCGTCGTGCCGTTCACGATCAGCTGCGGCGATTGCTTCTTCTGCCGCAAGGGGCTGTTCTCGGCGTGCGAGCGGACCAACCCGAATGCCGAAATGGCGATCAAGGCGATGGGGCATTCGCCTGCCGGTTTGTTCGGCTTCAGCCACATGCTTGGCGGATATTGCGGTGGCCAGGCAGAGTATCTGCGCGTGCCGATGGCCGATATCGGCCCGATCAAGGTGCCGGACAACGTCACCGACGATCAGGCGCTGTTCCTCTCCGACATCTTCCCGACGGGCTATATGGCCGCCGAGAATGCGAACATCGAAGAGGGCGACACCGTGGCGATCTGGGGCTGCGGTCCGGTCGGCCAGTTCGCGATCCGATCGGCGCTGATGCTCGGCGCAGGCCGTGTGATCGCGATCGACGAGGTGCCCGAGCGCCTGGCGATGGCCGAGGCCGGCGGTGCGGAGACGATCAACTTCGCCGAGGTCGACAGCGTCTATGACGAACTCCAGTTCCGCACCAAGGGCCGCGGTCCGGACAGCTGCATCGATGCCGTCGGTGCAGAGGCTTCGGGTCATGGCGCAATGGATGCAGTGATCGACAAGGTGAAGGCGGCGACGTTCCTCGCCACCGACCGTGTGCATGTCCTGCGCGAGGCCATCATGAGCTGCCGGATGGGTGGCACGGTCTCGATCCCCGGCGTCTATGTCGGGATGGGCGACAAGATCCCTATCGGCGCGATGATGAACAAGGGGCTGACGATCAAGACCGGCCAGACGCATGTCCAGGCCTACACCAAGCCCTTGCTGGCGCGCATCGAAGCCGGCGACATCGACCCGAGCTTTGTCGTGACTCACCCTGCAAGCCTCGAGGATGCGCCCGAAATGTACCAGAAGTTCCGCGACAAGCAGGACGGTGTCATCAAGGTCGTGCTGCGGCCGTAACCCTGCCCCACCCCGGTCCGCTCGGCATGCCGATCGGGGTGGCCGCTTCCTATCCACGACCGTCACGAGGAGTTTTCATGAGCGACAAGGTTCATACCCCCGTCCCGGGCAATCCCGCGAGCAAGGGCGCACCGGATGGCGTCTCGGAGTCGCCTCGCAGCGATACCGACGGCCGCGTTCATGGTCGCAGCGACGGCGGTGAGAGCGCGGGCGGCGCCTATCCCAACCCGCACGAAGGCAAGACCGACGCCGATACCAGCCCCGCGTCGCAGGGCGGCCAGACGGACATCGCCTATCATGGTGGCGGTCAGGCGGGCAAAGGCGGAGGCAGCGCGGGGAACGCGGCTGCCGGCTCGAGCGGTGGCGGCGGCACGACGATCGCGGCGGACCCGGATGCCGATCGGACCCCGCACTCGATCGCGGCCGAGCATGGCACGATCAAGGTCGTCGAGACGTCCGGTATCGCCGAGGCCGAGGCAACGGGCAAAGTGGGCACCGATGCGCGCTACGAGAACGAACAGGCGAAGCCCGGCGCGGGCTGACGCCTGGACGGCACGCCCCCTATTCAACGTCAATCACGCCACCGGGCATTTCTGGCCCGTGCACCAGCAAGGAGTATCCCATGTCTGCACCCGAAGATCTGAAAGACATCTACACCGACGAGCTGAAGGACCTGTGGTCGGCGAACGACCAGATGAAGAAGGTCCTTAAGAAGATCACGTCGAAGGCCAGCGATGCCGCGCTGAAGGACATGCTGACCAAGTCGCAGGCGGATATCGAGAAGCATACCGATCTCCTCAAGGAACTGATCGCGTCGAACGACGAGAAGGTTTCCAAGGAGCATTGCAAGGGCATGGAAGGGCTGGTTGCCGAAGCCACCAAGCATGTCGTCGAAGAGGGTCCGGCAAAGGGTCCGTTGCTCGATGTCATGATCATCGCCCAATATCAGCGGATGACGCATTACGGGATCGCCGGTTTCGGCACGGCCGCGGCCTATGCCAAGGCGCTGGGTCTCAAGGATGATCACAAGGCGCTGAATGCGGCCACCAAGGACATTTACGGTGGCGACGAATATATGACGAAGCTCGCCGAGACGAGCGTCAACATCGACGCCGAAGACGCCTGAAACGATCGCCCGCCGGCTCACCCCGGCGGGCGATGTCCTGCCCCGTAGACGACGGACGCGACAGTCATGACTACCTACCCCTTGAGCGAGCCGGCCCGGATCTTCGCTGACGCATCGTCCGCCGGCGCGACACCAACGGAAGTCGGCCGCGGAACGCTGGAGGCGTGCGTCGATATCGTCGCTGGTCTGTCGGAGGCGCGGCAGCGTTCCGTCGCCATCCATATGGACGATCTCGACCTCCGGTTCGATGCGCGGGAGATCGGCGAATTGCTCCACTATCTCCGCGCTGAAAAACCGGGTCTTTCAAACGCAGAAATTACCGAGATCAAGGTCGCCGACCAGTAGCGACAAAGGCGCTCGCGGCGTTCCGCGATTGCCTGTACGCCCCGCGTCTTCCGGATCACACGGACTACGCTGTAGCCCGGCGGGGACAACCGCGGTGACATTGACCGTCGCTGTCATTTGCGACCATCATAACCACATGATCATATCGCAGGCCGATGCGCGCCGCATTGCCCTTGCAGCCCAGGGGTTCGACCGACCGCCGCCTCCTCGGGTCACGGCGGCGCATGTCCGCAAGGTCGCCGATCGGACGGGCCTTCTCCAGATCGACAGCGTCAACGTGCTGGCCCGCGCGCATTACCTGCCACTGTTTTCCCGGCTTGGCAGCTACGACCGGGCGCTGCTCGAGCGCGCCGCCTGGGGCCCGAAGCCGCATCGCCGCTTCTTCGAATATTGGGCGCATGAGGCGTCGCTGCTGCCGCTCGAGCTTCATCCGCTGCTGCGATGGCGGATGGCCCGCGCTGAGCGAGGCGAGATTGGCTACGCCGCGCTTCGCCGCTTTGCGACAGAGCATCGCAGCGAAGCCGACGCCGTGCTGGCGCGCATCGCAGCCGAGGGCCCCCTGACCGCCGCCGACTTCGAAAGCGGCACGAGCCGCAGCGGCTGGTGGGAATGGAGCGACGTCAAACACGCGCTGGAATGGCTGTTCTGGTCGGGCCGGATCACCACGGCGACACGGCGGGGCAGTTTCGCGCGGGTCTATGACCTGCCCGAGCGGGTGCTGCCCCCTGCTGTACTGGCTCTGCCCACACCGAGCGTTGCCGAGGCGCAGCGGGCGCTGATCGAGCGGAGCGCCCGCGCGCTCGGCATCGCGACCGCTGCCGAGCTGCGTGATTATTTCCGGCTGAAGCCCGTCGAGGCGGATCATGCCATTGCCGATCTGGCCGAGGATCAGGTGTTGGTGCCGGTCCGCGTGGACGGGTGGAGCCAGAAGGTCTGGCTCCACCGCGACGCCGCGGTGCCCCGCCGGGTGCGCGGGGCGGCCTTGCTGGCGCCCTTCGATCCGCTGATCTGGGAACGCGGCCGCACCGAACGCCTGTTCGGCTTCCGGTATCGTATCGAGATCTATGTGCCGCAGGCGCAACGCACCCACGGCTATTATGTGCTGCCCTTCCTGATGGACGAGGCGTTGGTCGCGCGGGTCGATCTCAAGGCGGACCGGCAAGCGGGCGTGCTGCTGGCAAAACGCATAACGCTCGAACCGGGGGCGCCCGGCGACACGCTGCCGCGGCTCCACATCGAGTTGGAGCGGATGGCGCAATGGCTCGGGCTGTCGGACGTTCGTGTCGGCGACATCATCCGCCCCGCGTGATGCAGGATGCCGCGATCGCAGGATTGCCGCCAAAGGTCAGTGGCTGATCGATCAGAATGTCACGACGACACTGACGGCGTCCTGATAGCTTCCCGCCGCCGGCGTGACCTGCGCCTGATTGATCCTGGCGACATAGGAATAGGTTCTGACGGGGGTCAGGCTGCCCGTTCCGGGGCTTGCGCCGGTAAGCGGGTTGGCTTCGTTCCAGACGGTGACGCCATCCGCATGATAGATCTGATACTGCAACGTCGCGCCCGCGCCGCTGGTCATCTGCCGCCACGCCGAGCCCGTGCCAGCACCGCCGGGTGTGAAGCCGATCCGGTAGACGGCGTCGCGGGTACAATCGATCTGGACGGCCGAGGTCACCGGGCCGAACTGCGTAACGAGCGCCGCACTGCCGAAGGACAGGTCGGGCGCGGTGATCTTGCAGTCGTTGCCGACCACCAGCGTCACCTGAAGCGTTATGACGACCTTCCCGCTATCATAGCCCGTACAGACGACACCGAGCACATTCACCCCGTTGCAGACGCTATAGTCCCATTGCACCGTCAGTGTGTCGCTATACGTCCCGGCGGCCACATTGGGAGCCGCCGTCAAACGCGCGAACAACGGCGTGGTGAAACTGCTTCCACCGCCCTGCAGCGCCAGCAGGCTGCCGCTCATATAGTTGACCGTCGATCCCTGCGTGAACGGCGTGTTGCCGCTGGCATCGGCGGATACCTGATAGGCGATCGCGTCGGCGCCTTTGACCAGGCGAAACTGGTTGAGGCTGGTGATGGTCGCGCGCGCCGAATTGCCGCCGATCAGGGTCAGCACCGAACCCGTGCAGGAAAGACCGGCGGATCCGGCAACCTGCGGCACCGTGCCCCCTCGCACGTCGTACGACGACACCGGCGAGAAGGTGAGTGCCCCGGACGATGTCGTGCAGGCGGCGAATGCGGGGCCCGTGACGATGCTCAGGACCACCAGTGCGAAGAACAGCCGCAGCGACGCCATCACCGGCACGAGACCGGTCCTACCCGTGACAGCGCCGCGACGTCTGCGGAGACGCCGAACGTCGCCTGGCACACCGTTCCGTCCGACGTCAGCGCGGAGAGCGACACCTGTTCGCCGACATCCTCCAGATACGCGATGCCGTCCCAGCCGATGGCGACGTCGGGATGTCCCTCGCGCCGGACGCGACCGCCCGGCTTGAGCGCTGCCCCGGTGCTGTCGACGAGCACCGCGAGGATGTTGCGCGTCATGCGAACGTTCAGACGCACGACGGCGCCACTGCCCTGTCGCATGGCAACCCGCTGCTCCACCGCGGATGCGACATGGTTCTCCGACAGCGACAGCGTATCGATCGCGAAGCGGACGGGAAGATAGGGCACGACATTGGGCACGAAGAGATGGCCCTTGCGGTTCGTCACGCCGACCGGCTGGTTTTCGTAACTGACGCCAACGCCTGCCACGCCAGTCTCGACGACCGCAAAGGCATCGCTCGCCTGGTTGGCGACGAACAGGCCGCCGTCCATCGCCACGATTGAACCCGATGCGCCAATCCAGGCCGAGCTGCGCGCCTGGGCCGTCGCGCCCCCGGCCTGCACTTCGATGAAGGGCGCGCGCCATGTCCCGGTCACCTGCCCCGATGCAGGCCCCCGGCTTGCCGCTGCTATCCCGGCATCGATTCCAAGGCCGCCATCGGTCGGCGTCGCCCGGGTATAACCGACCTGATAGAGATTGCGCCCGGCCGAACGGCTGATCCCGCCACTGGCCGCATTGCGTCCGAACGGGATGAACAGGCGCAGCTGGGCGCTGGTCGCGCCCCGTTCGAAATCGCGATCCGCGGTCACGAACAGGTTCGCGCGCGATCCGACCGGACGACCATAGGACAAGGACAGCAGGCGCGAACGTAGCGTGAGTTCGTCGACCGATCCCAAGGTCCGCCCCGAAATATACGCAGCCCCCAATGTGCCCAGCCGCGCCAGATTGACGTTGGCGATCGCGCGATAGGTCCGCCGGCGAGCCGCGGGATTTGCTAAGTCGAAGCTGGCGAGCTCGCGAAAGCCCCTGCTGCGATCGTCATATTGCGCGGCAATGCTGAAGTGACGCGCGGTATAGCTGTAGCCGAGCGACCAGCGATGGCCCGCGGCCTGACCCAAGCGCGACGCACTGACCGACAGCGCGACGGTGCCAAATCGCCACGGCGCCACCACGAGCCCGCCCCCGATCTGCCGAAGCCGGGCGGTCGCCTCGGCATGCGCCTCGAGCGTCAGGAACGACGTCATGCCGCGTCGGATCGAGCCATTGGCGGCGAGCGTGCCGTAATCGAAGTTGCGGATGCCATAGCCTTGGCGGATGGCGCCGGCTTCGGCTGCAAAATCGGTGAGCCCGGCGCGTAGCAGCGTCGACGAGACGTAGAAGGGGATCGTGGTCGCGATCTGCCGGCCCACGGCGTCCGTCGTGACGATCACGGCCTCACCCGCGCCGTTGATCACCGGGACATCCTGAAGCACGAACCGACCGGGCGCGACGTCTGCGCCCTGCTGCCGATAGCCGTCGACGAACAGGTCCACCGCCGACGGCACGGCCGCCTTGCCCGCAAAGCTCGGCAGCGGCATCGTCAACAGGTCCGGCCGCGTATTGAAATCGCGCGTGAGCTGCAGGCCACCCAGCCGGACGGGCGTGCTCCAGGGCAAGGACCGCGTGATCAGGTCACCCGCCGTGACGGTCAGCGCGCGATCCTCGTTGATGATTTTCGCATGCGTATCGTAGCGCAGATAACCGCCGATGCCGGACCCGACCCGCAGCACGCCGGAATTGGACAGCGTCGCGATCGGCCCGAAGACCCGCTGTTCGGACCATAAGGAGGCAAGGGAGCCGCCGTCGGCGCGCTGCGCGTAAAACTGGCAGTTGACCATCGCGCCCCAGCTGGCGAGCGTGGCGGCGCGGGGTCTTCCACCCGCGGCAATCCGGGTGGTCGGCAGATAGTCGGGCGCGGTTTCGAGATGGAGCGTCTGGAGCGCGGCGTCATAGCGGGCGCGGGTGTGCGGCAGCGACGCGACGTCGCGCTCCGTCCCGCCGCCCTCCCCCTCGAGCGTCACGCCATTTCGGCTGAGCGCCTCGGCCGGCACGAGCATGCGTGTGCCGACGATCCGCAGCGGCACCAGGTCACCCGTAGCACGGCCGTTCACGACCAGCTCGACGAAGAGCTGCTGCACCGGGTCACCCGCGCGTGCCATTTGTGGCAGGCAGACCAGCATGGTCGTCAACAGGAGCGAACCGCGGATCATGGCGTATCGGACGGATCAACGCGCGGCAATGCGCTGATCGGCGCCATTGACGTTTGCCATCAGCGGACTGATGTCCGGGACACCCTCCGGCACCGGCCAGCGCATCGTCTGACCCGCCAGGACATAGCCCGCGAGCCCCGAAGCAAGACTGGTCTTCTTGTCGTCCGCCGTCCGGATATCGACGAGGCGCGCATGCAGCATGCCGGTATTGCGGATCGCCAGCATCCGACTGCTGCCGCTCCGTTCCACCGTCGCGGTCAGCTCCGGCCTGGCCGCGTTGACGGACCCCGCATAGGTGAAGAGGGGCACCGAATAGCGCATCTGCACCGCAAGCTCGGCCGCCGGCAGCCGGCTCGCATTCGGCGCGTTGGCGGTGGGGATTTCGTCGATCAACAAGCGGTAGCTGCGCTCCCCCGGGCCGGACTGGTCGTTCGCCGCGGCGGCAGGCCGCTCGCGCCGCAGCACACGGATCATCTGCCGTTGTCCCGCCGGGATGACTGCGATCGGCGGGCTGGCAACGACCTCGTCCTGATCATCGTACAGATCGCCCTGCGGACCCTGCGACCAGCGCAAAGTCCGGACCTGCATCGTGATCGGCTCGTTGCCCTTGTTCTCGATCCACAACGCGGTCGCGCGCTCGGTGGCGGCAATTTTCGGATCGACCGGCCAGATGATGACCGCCGCGGCGCGACTTGTGCCTGGCAGCAGGAGAAGCGGCGAGACGATGGCGGTCAACATACGCAGGATCTTCATGACTTGTCCTTGCTGCATCACCAGGTGACGGTGATGCGAACCACATCGGAATATCGCCCCGCCGCCACGCCGCGCTGGACGACGGCACGGGCCTGGACGGGAATGGACAGCCGCGACGTCCCGACCGGGAACGCCAGCGCGATCGCCTGCGACGTCCAGGGCGTCTGACTGCCGTTCGCGAACAGCTGATAGGGAACGCGATCGGCAGGCCGGGTCGCGTGGACGAGCTGGCGCACCCCGTTGGACGGCTGACTGCCATTGTCCGCCGTGAGGATGACGCTCATTCCCGGAGTGCAGTCGATCTGCAATCCGGCGGCAACCGCGGTGACCAGGCTGCCTTGCGCGGCTCCCCCATCGACCCCGTTCACCGACCCGAGGTCGATCGATCCCCAACTGCCCCCGGTGTCGGCGCTGATCGCGCAACCATTGGCGATGACCGCGCCGACCCTGAACGTGCGGCTGGTCTCGGCCATGCTCCCCGACGCACAGCCTGCAATCGCCGACACCGCGAGGAAAGCCCGGACGGCGCGCACCGCCGCTACCAGCTGAGCGTCACCTGTACCGTATCGGTATAGGTGCCCGCCGGCAGCGCCAGGCCATTGCTCGACGCACGGGCATAGATCGGCAGCGTCAACGCCGAGGTGGCCGCGGTGCCGAGGCTGATCTGCCTGCCGATGGTGATTTCGTCCTGCCGCGACGCGTCCGTATACAGCCGATACGCGACGGTCTGCCCCAGATAGGCCAGCTGACGGACATTGCCCGCGTCGTTCGCGCCCGCCCCGACCGTGACCTTCGGCGCGAGGCCCGGTGTGCACAACACCGTGACCGCATTCGTGCTGCCTTGCGCGACCATCGTCGCATCGGCGTTGCCGAAGACGCCCGACTGATCGGCAAAGGCGATCGTCCCGATCCGCCCCATGGTCGCGGCGCTGTTGCCGCCATTCACGGCACAGGCCGCGAGGATGTTCAGGGACACGCCGATCGTGCCGCTGGCGGTTTGTGCATGTGCCGATGTCGCCCCGCCGGACGCCGCGATCATGCCGACCGCAATCCCCAGAACCCTGCTCGTCATCTTACGGTAAATCATGATAAAACAGCCCTCCATTTGGGCTGTTCTCAATGGTCGCCAGTTAACAGGATGTTGAACAACCGATCTGGCCGACGATAGCTTTCGATCCAACGATTATGACATGGTTCCAATAAGATGACGGCTCTCGTGGCCGGTCATCGAACATGCCGGGTCTGGCAACCGCTGTGCTTCCTAATTCGGATTGCCGACCGGGATGACCGGATTGCCCTTGTAGCTGCCAAGCTTGACGTGGAGCACCTGCACACGATCGGTGAAGTTGATCCCGTAGTCGGTCTGATCGCCGTTCAGCACGCGGTCGAACACCCAGTGTCCCTGCGCGTCGTAATGCCCCTCCTCGACCCGATCGTAGAGCATCGAACGCCCGCTGTTCGCATCCGCCAGCGCGAATGAGACGCGCGTATCGAATCCGGTCACGAGATATTCGTCGGGGCCGATCTCGGCGATAGCAAGACCGCCGGTCGGTTGCGGGTTGCCGGTCGGCTTGTCGGTGCCGAACTGATACTGGCCGAACGTCGCGGTGGCGCGGTACTTGCCGAGGTCCATGACCTGCCTGTGTTCGGCCTTGGGGTCGGTCGGCTCGGCCACGCCCCAGGTCTTGCCGGCAAAGGCCAGCCGGGCCCATTCCCGCATCATCGGCTCGAACACGCGGTAGTTCCGCGCAAACAGTTCCATCGTCGGCGCATCCAGCGTCTTCGCACCGAGCGGGAAGTTGTAATAGCCGCTATCGTCCATCCCGAACGGCGCGAAACCAAGCCCGCCCCTGCCGACCACCGGATAGAAATACCGTGCGAACTCGGGCGCATTGCCCGTCTCCGGGATCAGCAGGGCGTTGTCGGCACGGCCGTAGAGCTTCAGATATTCGAGATACGCAGCATGATCGCGCGCATAGATATCCGGCGCGACCAGATCGAGCGACGGCGCCGCGGCCTTGTACACGTCGATCACGTGATGGATCGGTCCGCCGCTCGAATAGGTGGTCGCCGCCTGCCGTCCAAAAGCGGAGGCGAGCGCGGCGTTGACGTACATCGGCACCGGCTTCACCGCCTTGCCCGCCGCCGCGATCTCCTCGATGTAGCGGGCGATCGACCAGGCGTGGAAATACTCGTCGGCATCGGCACCGAACACCTGTTTCCAGCTGCCCGCGGGCTTGCGGAATTTTTTGAGCAACGCCGCCGGGACCGGACCGTCGAACAGCTTCTGCGCGACCGGCGAGAAATCGCGGACGCTGCCATAGGTACCGGCCTCGTTCTCGGGCTGGACAATGATGACGGTGTTCTGCGGATCGGCGGCCTTCAGATGCTGCATCAGCCTGACGAAGGCGCGCTTGTCCGCCTCCAGCGTCGACCGATGGAGCGGCGACAGCGCATAATGCGTCTCGCCCTTGGCGTTGGTCATCCGCGGGAACCGCGCGTTGTCGAGCTTGACCCAGGCGGGGGCGTAGTTGGGCGAGGTATTCTTCCACGTCGCGAACCACAGCAGGACGAGGCGAACCTTGTTCTGCCGCGCCTCGGCGAGCAGCTGGTTGAGGAAGGAAAAGTCGAATTGCCCTTCGGTTCGCTCAATCTGCTCCCACGCGATCGGCACCTCGACCGTGTTGGCGTGCATCGCGTGGATCGTCGGCCAGACCTTGGGCAGCATCGCCGGATAATTGCTCGAATTATTGACCTGCGCGCCGAGCATCAGCCACGGCGCGCCATCGACCATCAGCGCGTGATGCCCGTCGCGGGTCACCAGCCTGGGTACCTCGGTCGCGGTCTGCGCGTGCGCGGTGCCGGCGAACAGCGTGGCGGCGAGGGTCAGGCCGGCGAGTGTGCGGGAGGGGCGGAAGATCATGATGCAGTACCTCGAACGGGAAACGGGAAAGTCGGGCCGGATCAGTCCTCGACGAAGACGAGCCCGCCCAGGCCCGATGCGACCGTGCCGTCGCTTTCGAGCAGGAGGGTGACGATCCGCTCGCCGGGACCTGGCGGGAAGGCGACGCGCAGCGTGGCGGCGGCGAAATCGGGCTTCGTCGCGGCGCGCTTGCCATCGATCCAGATTTCGCCGCGACCGACCAGATCCTTGAACACGATCGTCCCGCCGCGTTCGCGCGTGCCGCGGTGCGGGGTGAGCTTGGCACGCAGCACGGTCCAGCGGCCAATGCCCTGCGGCGGCTGGATCTCGCCGGCGCGGACATACAGCCAGCTGTTCATGTCGTTGTCCGCCAGCACGATGCCGGGCGACGGCCTGACGGTGGCGGCAGGCGACTGCCGCCAGTCCTGCACCGTCAGCGTCATGCGGTCGGGCGCGACGAACGGACGAGCCGGCGTGGCGAGGCGACGCACAATGCTGATGGCCGGGCGCAATCCCGCCGCGCTGGCCGAGAGCTTGACGGTGCCCGCGCCGCCGCCGCCCGCGCGAACGATCACCTGCGCCAGGCCGTTGAACAGGCGCCGACGATTGCCCTGTTCGGCTTCGTGGCTGACCGGATCGCCATTGCCGAGGCCGATGATCGCGCCCCCGCTCAACGCGAAGGTGACGTCGAGATTGGCGGTCGGGACATGCCGTCCGCGCGCATCGACCGCGTCGATCGTATAGGGCTGCACGTCCTCGCCATCCGCCGCCATCGCACGCCGGTCGGGCGTGATCCGCAGCGCCACCGCCGCGCCGGTCGTCTCGACCACGCTGCGCGCGACCTCGCGTCCGCCGCGATAGCCGATCGCCTCGAGCCGGCCCGGCGCATAGGGCACCTGCCAGCTCGGCATCGTGTAGCGATCGACCTTCTGCTCGCCGATCAGACCGCCATTAAGCATCAGCCGCACGGACTCGACATTGGTCAGCGCCATCACCTTGACCGCCTGCCCCTCGCGCCCGGGCCAATTCCAGTGCGGCATCAGATCGAGCAGCGGCACGTCGTCGATCCACTGTGCGCGGTGCAGATAGAACGCCATCTTGGGAAAGCCGCACAGGTCCATGATCCCGAAATAGCTGCCCGCGGACGGCCATTCGAACGGGGTTGGCTCACCGTGATAGTCGAACCCGGTCCACACGAACGTCCCCGCGACGAACGGCCGCTCGGCAACCGATTTCCAGCCCTCGCGGTGGGTACTGCCCCAGTCCGCCGGTTCCTCGTCATATGACGCCATCACGTGCGCGGCGCGGTCGGTCTCCCACGCACCGCGTGTCATGAAACTGCTGGTGTCCTCCGAACTCGTCAGCGGCAGCGTCGGGTTGGCGGCGTGGAACCGATCATACTGGTCGCGCTGATAGTTGAAGCCGACCACGTCGACCGCCTGGCTGACATTGACCGGGGCGAACATCCCGCTGTTCATCGCCGCGGTGACCGGTCGGCTGTCGTCGAGCGCCTTCACCGCGACCGACATGCGGCGGACCATCTCATACCCGGCGGGCGTCCCCTGCATCGGCTCCTCGTTGAACACCGACCACATGAACACGCTCGGCCGGTTGCGATCGCGCCGGACCAGCCATTCGAGCTGGTCGATGTAATCGGGGCTGGTGTTGAAGTTGCGGTTCTCGCTCATCACCAGGAAGCCGAGCCGGTCGCATGCGTCGAGCACCTCGGTCGCGATCGCGCTGTGCGCGAAGCGGATCGCGTTGCATCCCAAGTCCTTCAGACGTCGCAATCGCCAGTCCCACAGCGCATCGGGCACCGCGACGCCGACACCGGCGTGATCCTGGTGGTTGCACGTGCCCTTGATCTTGAGCGGACGGTCGTTGAGATGGAAGCCCGTCGCGGCGTCGAAGCGCAGCGTGCGAAACCCGATCCGCAACGTGCGTTCGTCGACGGCCTTGCCGCCGCGCATCAGTCGCGTCCGCAGCGTGTAGAGCGTCGGCGTGTCGATCGACCATAGCCGCGGCGCGGGGACCGGGATGGTCAGCGTGGCCGTGCCGGGCTTCAAAGACGGCAGGTGCGCCAAAGCGGTCTGCGTCGCGATCGTGCGGCCGTCGAGATCGATCAGCGAGACCTCGATGCTCGCCTCGGCCGGGATCTTGCCGATATTGCCGAGCGTCGCGGTGACGGGGACGCTCCAACTGCCATCGGCGGCGCGGCGCGGATCGGCGTGGATGCCGTCGGTCGCGATGTAGGTCGCATCGCGTTTCGCCAGCCAGACATGGCGGTACAGCCCGGCACCTTCGTACCACCATCCCTCCATCGTCTGCGCATCGACCCGCACGACGATGCTGTTCAGATCATCGCCATACCGCGCCAGATCCGTGATATCGATATAGACAGAATTATAGCCGCTCCAGTTGTGCGCGACGATCGATCCATTGAACCAGATCGTCGCATTCGTCGCGATCCCCCCGAACTGCAGCTCCAGATACCGCCCCCGGTCCGCCGGATCGAGCCGCAGCGTGCGCCGGTACCAGCCGAAGCCGCGCCGGCGATAGCCCTGCGAGACATCGGCACCTTCTTCGAACGGCATCGTCGATGCCCAATCGTGCGGCAGATCGACCTCGGGCCAGTCCGAATCGTCATATTGCATCGCCGCCGCACCCTGCGCCTGCCCCGCCTTGGCGCTGTTGTAGGACCAGCCATGGCCGCGGATTTCCGGCATCGGGATATCGCCGATATGGAAGCGCCAGCTGCGATCGAGCAGCAGCCGGCTGGGATCCTCGACCGGCGGGCGCAGCGGCAGATCGTCGCGGGTCGCCGGCATCGGCAATGCGCCGATCGCTGGCGCCCGCACCGGTGCAGCCTGCGCGACACCGTCCGTGGCCAGCGCCACGCCGATCGCGGTTCCGCTTCCCAGGAAATGCCGCCGGTTCAGCCGACCAGTCTCGTGCGCATCCGTCATCTCTGGCTTCCTATCCATCGCTGCCGGGCGGGCCCCGTTCGTTGCACCGTCAATGCTGGCGTTCGCATCAGTCGGACACTGGTGGGCGCCTTGGTGAGGGCATTGCAACCCCACGTCGCCGATCGCGGTGCTGTGCTACAGGTTCGGGTCGCGACAGCACACGGGATCGCACCTGAAGCCCGGGAGTCTTTCGAGCCCCCCGGGCTTCGGCCGGTCAGTAGTTTACGCGGAGCGTCGCGCCGAAACGGCGATCGACGACCGAATAGTCGCGCGGCCGGCTGTCCAACCCGAAGAACGTCTCACGCCGCGTGTTGAGCAGGTTGGTGGCATCCACCGACGCGGTGATGTTGGGCGTGACGTCGTAGCTGATCGAGGCGTCGAGCTGGCCGAACGCCCGGTCGTAGATCGGCAGATTGCCCGTCCCGCTGGCCGACGTGGTGCGGACGTAATCGTCGCGCCAGTTATACGCGACGCGCGCCGACAGGCCGTATTTCTCGTAGATGCCGACCAGATTGTAGCTGTTCTTCGACAGCCCCTCGAGCGGCACCGAGATCGGCGCGCCGGGGATCGCACCGGCGCTCGGATTGGGCGCCTTGGAGTCTACATAGGTGTAGTTGGCCTGCACCCCAAAGCCCGACAGCGGCCCCGGCAGGAAATCGAAGAACTGCTGATAGCCGACTTCGAACCCCTTGATCTTGCCGTTCGCGCCGTTGACCGGCCGATTGATCTGATATTGCGTGCCGTCGATCACCACCGGATCGTCCACGCGCGCGATGAAGCCGTTGACCGCCTTGTAGAATGCGGCCGCGTAGACCGAGCTGGTCTTGTTGAAATACCATTCGAACGAGACGTCGAGCTGATCGGCGCGCAGCGGCTTCAGATCGGGATTGCCCGACGAGCCCCGCCGGCTGACGGGATCGAACGTCAGGACCGAGTTGAGCAGATTGTAATCCGGTCGCGTCAGGCCCTTCGACGCGGCCAGACGCAGCTGCAGCGTCTCGGTGATCGGGAAGCGGATGTTCAGGCTCGGCAGGACCGAGGTGTAGCTGTTGGTCTGGTCGATCGGAATGGTCGGGCCGCCCGACGGCGTCTGGAAACCGGCGACGTTGGTCTTGGTATTCACGATGCGCACACCGAGATTGCCGTCAAACGGCAGAATGGTCTCGGACTTGAACCGCGCGACCCAATAGCCGCCGATCGTCTGTTCCGAGACGTCGTTGCGACCGGTCGGCAGATATTCCGGAACGGCGACCTGGCCATTGGGATAATAGGAGGCGAAGGTCTGGCGTACCGCGTTCAGATCGCCGCGGATCACGTCGAACGGCGGGATCAGGAAGCTGCCGAGCCCGGCCGCATCGCCGCGGAAGAAGTTCTTCACCGGCACGGGGTTGTAATAGCCGGGGATCGCCGAGAGCGGTGTACGCGGCACGCGTGGCGTATCGAACAGGTCGACATAGCCGAACACCGGATTTTCGACGACCGCGTTCAGCTTGGTGTACCGCACACCCGCCTTGATCGACGTGAAGAAGCCGCCATCCGTCTCATATTCGACGTCCTGCCGTACCGACCATTGGTCGTTGTGGCTGCGGCTGCTGGAATCGAGGATGTAGAGATAGGAGAAGTTCGCCGGATCGGTGAGGAAGCTGGGCGACCCTGCCCCGGTCACGCCGATCACGGGCAGTTTGCCGGTAATGTCGACGCTGAGCGTGTTGGGCTGGTCGCTGCCGACGCCGAGCGCGAAGAACTCGGTCTTCGTGCGGCTGTCGACATAGCTGACATCCGTGGTCAGCGTGAGCTGGCTCGACGGATTGAACTTGAGCCCGCCGGAATAGGATGCGGTCTTCGAACGGCGATCGCTGCGATAGGTATTGCCCTCGACGAACACGTTCTGGAACGTGCCGCTCTGGAACTCGCCATTCTCGTCGAACGAGAAGCTGCTCGCCGGCCCCGGCGTGATGGGCGCACCGCCGCGGCCGAACGGGTAGACGAGATAGCCGACCTGGTTGAATTTGTAGTTGGCATAGTCGAACTGGCCGTAGACTTCGAGATTGTCGGCAGGCTTCCACTGGACGGCCGCGGAAATGCCGATGCGGCGGCGATCGCCGACATTGTTGAACTGGCCGACGCCGTTGGGCACGATCACCGCGTCGGCGGCATCAGCCGTGCTGCCATTGCCGGTCCGATCGACGATGCCGGTGCGCAGCTGATAGGGCTCGATCGACAAGGCATCGGTGCGATAGGCGCCGCGCTGGAGCGATCCGTTGAGCAGGAAGCCGATCTCGCCCAAACCGGTCTGGTAGGTGTCGGTGATCAGACCCGAGAACGAGGTCTTGGTCTTGTCCGCCAGATCGTGATGCGTGACACGCGCGCTGCCGCTGATCGTCGGCTTCGAAAAGTCGAACGGCATCCGCGTGCGCAGGTTGACCGTGCCGCCCAGACCGCCCTCGATCACGTCGGCGGCAGGGTTCTTGTAGACGTCGATCCCGGCGAGCAGTTCGGAGGGGATATCCTCAAGGCTGATCGTGCGGCCGTCGCCCGCGGTGAAATAGTCGCGACCGTTCAGCTCGGTACGGACCTGGGTCAGGCCGCGGATCGCGATCCGGCTGCCCTCGCCCTGGTTGCGCTCGATCTGGATGCCGCTGATCCGCTGCAGCGCCTCGGATACGTTGTTGTCGGGCAGCTTGCCGATGTCTTCTGCGACGATCGAATCGATGATCTGGCTGGCGTTGCGCTTGCGCGCCTGTGCGCTCCGAAGGCTGGCGCGGACCCCGGTGACCACGATGTCCGCATCCGCATTCGCATTCGCAACGTCCCCGCTCGGTGCGACGGTTCCCGCCTGCGCACCCTGATCGATCGGTGACGGGGCAACCTCTTCGGCCGTGTCGGGGACGATAGCGGGCGCCTGCTGGGCGCTCGCGGCTACCGTGAATGCCGAGACAATTGCGAGGGCAGATGCCCCGCTTGCCAGAGCCTTGAGCACACAAGCCGAACGGAATTTTACGCGGTTCAAACACCATCTCCCCAGGATACCGAACGGACCACCGCTCGAAATTTGTGCCGCATTTTGAGCCATGAAGCGCTCTGCGGTCGAAGTGTGGTATCGGTATCAATCGACGAATTGTCTGACAAGTCATATTTTTGGCGGAGAATTCGGTTGATCTATAGCCCGGACCTGCAATTATACGACAAATTTGCCGCTTTGGCGAAGTTTGCGGTACCACAACGGGCACAGACCCGCGGAGAGGATTTCGATGCATATCGCCCCAGCCTGTGTCGTCACGCAGCCGTCCGACGATTCCCGAAGCACGGTATCGCCGAGCTGGTCGCGCCTGATCGCGCGATTTGCCGTTGGGGTTTCGCTGGCGACGATTGCGACGAGCGGGTTCGCAGCGCCGATCGCGACGGTCGATCGCAACGGCAGCCTGGTTTCGATCGAGGCCTATGCCCCCAACATCGTCCGCGTGACGATCGCGACCGACCGCGGGCAGGTCGACGCCCCCCCGGGCGACGGTCCCAACGCCAAGCCCAATGCCGCAGGCTGGACGCACCGCAACGATGCAGGCGCCGATATCTTCACGTCCGCCGCGCTGTCGCTTTCGGTCGATGCCAAGCCCTGGCCCAAGGCCCCCACGCAGATGGAACGCTATTTCGCGCCATCGCTGCCGCCGGTGTCGGTGACGATCCGCAAGCCCGACGGCACGATGCTGACGCAGATGACCGGGTGGGAGATGGGGCCGCATACCGTCAACGGCGAAAAGACGTTCCGCGTCGGTGCAAGCTTCGCCTCCCCCGCCGACGAGCATTATTACGGGCTGGGCCAGAACCAGGAAGGCAAGCTCGACCTGCGCGGCCGCACGATCGACTGCCGCCACAATTACGATGCGCCCGCAGGTGAGACGGTCTGCGTGCCGTTCATGGTCACCAACAAGGGCTATGGCATCGTCTGGGACAATCCATCCTCGACCGTCGTGTCCCCCGGCCTCCACAGTGCGACGCACTGGCAGTCGGAAGTCGGCGAGCGCGTCTCGTTCTTCGTCATCACGGGCGCGACCACCGACGAGATCTATGCCGGCTACGCCACGCTGACCGGGACGACCCCGCTGCCGCCAAAGGCCGCGTTCGGGCTTATCCAAAGCAAGGCGCGGTACGAGACAGAGAAGGAACTGCTCGGCATCGCTGACGGGTATCGCAGCCGCGGCCTGCCGCTCGACATCATGGTGCTCGACTGGTTCTACTGGTCGCGCATGGGTCAGCTCGACATCGACCGCACCTATTTCCCCGACCCCAAGGGCATGAACGACAAGCTCAAGGCGATGGGGATGCATTCGATCATTAGCGTGTGGCCGCGGTTCGAAAAGGAATCGCGCTACTTTAATCTGCTGTCGAGCAAGTCCTGGCTGCTGAAGGACAAGGATGGCAACGCCGTCGACGGACTGCCGATCCGGTCCGATCGTGCAGGCGCCTTGCTCGACAGCACCAACCCCGATGCGCGCAACTGGTTCTGGGAGCGAATCCGCGACAATATCGCCAGCCAGGGCTTCGACTGGTTCTGGCTCGACGAGACCGAGCCCGATCTGGTGCCCGACGGCAGCTTCTATTCGATCGGCTCGGGCGACCGTTATCACAACGTCTTCCCGCTGCTCCACACGATGAGCGTCGCGGACGGGTCGGCACGGGATCGCCCCACGATGCGCAACCTGATCCTGTCGCGCGCCGCCTATCTGGGCGCCCAGCGCAATGGCGGGCTGTTCTGGTCGTCGGACATCAAGTCGACCTGGGAGGCGCTGCACCGGCAGGTGCCCGCCGGGCTCGGCTTCACCGCGAGCGGCATGGCCTATTGGGGCAGCGACATCGGCGGCTGGCAGTGGCCGAACGGGCCCAAGGCGACCCGTCCGGTGCTGCTCGATCCGGCGGGCGCGACCGCGATGGCGCCCGACTATGCGGATTATCCCGAGCTGTTCACGCGCTGGTTCGCCTATAGCGTGTTCACGCCGACCTTGCGGATCCACGGCCAGCGCCCCGCCACTGCGCTCTGGGAATATGGCACAGCGGCCGAGCCCGTTCTCGCGAACTTCCTGAAGCTGCGCTATTCGCTGATGCCCTATATCTATTCGCTCGGGCGCCACACCTATGAGAGCAATGCGCCGATGATGCGCGCGCTGTTCATGGATTTCCCGAACGATCCCAACGTCGCCGACATGGGCGATGAGTATATGTTCGGCCCCGCCTTCCTGGTTGCCCCCGTCACCGAACAGGGCAAAACCAGCCGCCAGGTCTATCTGCCAGCCGGGGCGGACTGGTATGATTACTGGACCAACCAGCGCTTTACCGGTGGGCAGACCGTCACCGCGAACGCAGCGATCGACAGGATCCCGCTGTTCGTGCGCGCCGGGTCGATCATCCCGATGGGCGTCCAGGTCCCGAGCACCGCGACGGCGCAGTCGCTTGAGGCCATTCGCGTCTATCCCGGCGCGGATGCCAGTTTCGCGCTCTACGACGACAATGGCGTGACCAATGACTATCGGACCAAGGGCGGACGCAAGGCGACCCTCCGCTGGGACGACAAGAGCCGGCGCCTGACCGCGTCGGGCAAGCTGCCGACCGGGCAGGACGCCGGGTCCCTGGTCCAGATCGTGGCACCGAAGTGATCGGTAGCCGCGTCGCCGCACGGCTCCTGACCGGGTTACCGACGGCAGCGCACGCGCGCTTTGACGGCGTGCCCGTCAGATCCGTCGCAACCCCGTGAGCAGCGACCTCAGCCGTCGGTCGGTGCTCGCCGGTATAGCTGCACTCGGACCCGCAACCCATGCGCTCGCGCAGAGCCCGATGGGGCTGGCGCGGGGCCCGGTGCAGCCGACGTGGCAGTCGCTGGTCGATCACTATCGCTACCCCGAGTGGTTTCGTGATGCCAAGCTTGGCCTGTGGTCGCATTGGGGCCCGCAATCGGTACCCGAGCAAGGCGACTGGTATGGGCGCTTCATGTACCTGCAGGGCCATCCAGCGTACGAACATCACCTCAAGACCTATGGCCATCCGACCCGATCGGGGATGATGGAGGTGATGAACCGCTGGACCGCAGCGCGCTGGGATCCAGACGCGCTGATCGCCCGCTATGCCAAGGCGGGGGCGAAATATTTCGTCTCGCTCGCCAATCATCACGACAATCTCGACTGCTACGACAGTCGCTATCACGCCTGGAATTCGCTGCGCGTCGGGCCGAAGCGCGACGTCGTCGGCATCTGGGAGAAGGCCGCGCGCAAGGCCGGGCTGAAGTTCGGCGTCTCGAACCATGCGGCGCATAGCTGGCACTGGTATCAGACCGCCTATGGCTATGATCCGATCGGGCCGCGCAAGGGACAGCGTTACGACGCGTTCACGCTCCGGGCCGCCGATGGCCACGGCACCTGGTGGGACGGGCTCGATCCGCAACAGCTCTATACGGGCGCGCACGCGGTCCTGCCGAACGGCATCGACACGATAGCCGCGATGAACGCCTGGCACGATGCGCATGACGGCCAGTGGATCGAGACCCCGCCGCCGAACGACCCGTCCTATGCCGCGAAATGGCTGCTGCGGCAGACCGACCTGATCGACAAGTACAAGCCGGACTTCTGCTATTTCGACGATTACGAGCTGCCGTTCGGCCCGATCGGGCTCCAGGCGGCGGCGGACTACTATAATCGGTCGATCGCCTGGCACGGCAAGATCGATGTCGTGCTGACCGCCAAGCAGTTGAAGCCCTATGCCCGGTTTGGCCTGGTGCAGGACGTCGAACGCGGCTTCACCGACCATCTGTGGGACGAGCCGTGGCAGACCGATACATGTATCGGCGACTGGTTCTACAATGTCGCGCGCCTGAACGACAAAAGCTACAAGACCGCCGAGCAGGTCATCCAGCGGCTTGCCGACGTGGTGTCCAAGAACGGCAATCTGCTGCTCTCGATCCCGCAGCCCGGCGACGGCTCGATCGACGGCGAGGAGGAAAAGATCCTCGACGGGATGAGCCGCTGGATCGCGATCAACGACGAGGCGATTTTCGGCTCGCGCCCATGGCGGATCTACGGCGAAGGCCCGACCAAGCTGCAGACGGGCATGCAGAACGAGCAGTCGTCGGGGGTGTTCACGCCGCGCGACGTGCGCTTCACCACGAACAAGGGCGCGCTCTATGCGCTGTTCCTCGGCTGGCCACGCGGCGACGTGACGATCGAGGCGCTCGCACGCCACCGCTTCGCCGACGGCGTCGTCGAGCGCGTAACGTTGCTCGGCGGCGACCGCATAGCGCACCGCCGCGACCCGCACGGCCTGCATTTCGCAATGCCCGCCGACCGCGGCGACGGCTTCGTTCCGGTCGTGAAAATTGAGGGCCGCGGCCTGATCTAGGGCGTCGGGTTTCTCGGTGCTCGGCCATTGCTCCCCCTCGAGCGGGCGTTCGAAGGTAGAATACGCGGTCGCCACCAGCTTCGCAGCCAGTTATATCCGGAGAAACCTGGGTAGCGCAGCGCCAAACTTATTGGCGGGGCGGGATGAAAGGATGACGAGGGGTGAGCAATCTGGACTGGGCGCGCCCGCTTGCCGAGCGTGCGCGGGTGGACTCAGCAACGTTCGAAGCCGAAATCCTCAACCGTGGTGAACCGGTAGTCCTGCGTGCTCAAGTCTCCACCTGGCCGTCGGTTGCGGCAGCAAGCGGCGGTGCCCGGAGCGCAGCGCAATACATGGAGAAGTTCGACGGTGGTGTCCCCGTTCAGGTGATGGCGGGGCGGCCGGAGATACAAGGCCGCTTCTTCTACGACGATGCCGTCCAGGGCTTCAACTTCAACCGTCAGATGGTTCCGTTGCAGTTGCTGCTGTCGGAATTGCTTCGGTTTGAAAACGATCCCGCGGCGCCCGTCCTCTATGCTGGGTCTGCGCCGACAGGACAGCTCCTGCCCGGCTGGAGCGAGGCAAACCCGCTCGACCTGACGCTGCCTGGCGCGAAGGCGCGGGTGTGGATCGGCAACGCGACGCGGATTTCGACGCATTACGACGGATCGGCGAACCTGGCGTGCGTCGTCGCGGGCCGTCGCCGCTTCCTCCTGTTCCCACCCGAGCAGCTCGAGAATCTCTATGTTGGGCCGCTCGATCATACGATGGCGGGGCAGCCGGCGAGCATGGTCGACCCCGATCAACCCGACCTGGAACGCTACCCGCGCTTTGCCGAGGCGATGCGCCATGCGCTGGTCGCGGACCTTGGGCCCGGCGACGCGATCTTCATTCCGGCACTGTGGTGGCATAATGTGCGCTCGTACGAGCCGCTCAACATATTGGTTAATTATTGGGCCGAAGGGCACGAGGCGACGAGCCCGTTTACCGCGATGATCCATGCGCTGATGGCGGTACGCGACCTACCGCCGCGCGAACGCGCGGTATGGCGGAAATGGTTTGATCACTATGCGTTCGACGACGCGGCCGAACGGGTGGCCGATCACCTGCCCGAGGCAGCACGCGGCGTGCTCGGGGCGGCGTCGCCATCGCGGACGGATCGCATCAAGCAGTATCTCCTCCACGCACTAGGCGCGCGATAAGCCTTCCCGGCGTCACCGCTGCCGGCCGGACGTCAGGCCGCAGTGCGACCGATCTGGTCAAGGAACTGCTGGTGCGAGGGCATACGGTCGACCGCCAGCCGCATCGCATTTGCGATGTGCGTCATGCGCTTGTCAAGTTCGCCTTCGGGCAGCAGATCGGCGAGCGGATGGTAGCGCCTTGGAACAAGCCCCTGCCCGTGCATGACCGCGAGCCAGCTCGTCTCGCTGAACAGTTCATTGTCGTGGCGATATAGTCGGCCATTCTCGCGAAATATCGCGATGCGCTCTTCGAGCGACGTGGGCAACGCCATGCTTCGGCAGTACCGCCACAGCGGGGAGTCATCGCGGGTCGTGGTGGCATAATGCAGGATGATGAAGTCGCGCACCTGCTCATATTCGACACGCGTGCGGCGATTATAATAGTCGATGTCGTGCTGGTTGAAACGACGGTCCGGAAAGTTGGTGAGCAGGCGCGCAATTGCCGACTGGATCAGGTGGATCGACGTCGATTCGAGCGGTTCGAGAAAGCCGTTCGCCAGACCGAGCGCGACGACGTTGCGGTCCCAGGCCTTGTGCCGGACGCCGGCCTTGAACTTCAGGAAGTTCGGTTCCGACAGAGGATCACCGTCAAGCGCGGCGTTAAGCCCAGCGAGCGCTTCATCATCGCTCAGGTGATCGGAGCAGTAGACATAGCCGTTGCCGGTGCGGGACTGGAGCGGGATGCGCCATTGCCAGCCCGCCGCCTTGGCGGTGGCGCGGGTGTACGGAAGCGGGTCGGTGGTCCGGCGGCAGGCGCGCGCCACCGCGCGATCGCAGGGCAGCCAATGGCTCCAGTCCTCGAAGCCGGCGCCAAGCGCTTTGCTAATCAGGAGGCCGCGAAAGCCCGAACAGTCGATGAACAGGTCGCCCGCAACGCGGCTGCCGTCCTCCAGTGTCACCGCCTGGACATGACCATTGCCGCTGTCGAGGGCGACATCGACGATGCGCCCTTCGGTGCGCCGTACGCCACTGGCCTCGGCCCGCTCGCGCAGGTAGCGGGCGTAGAGCGAGGCGTCGAACTGGAACGCGTAACTGATCGTCCCGAGCGGCGAGCCGGCGCGGCTGTGGTCGGGACGCTGAAAACGCTGGGCCCGCGCGGCATCGGCGCCGATGCTGAATCGGTCCAGTTCGAGGGCCCCGCCGAGCTGGGCCTGACGAAGCCAGAAATGATGGAAGTGCAAACCCTCCATTTCCTGACCATAGGTACCAAACGGATGAAAATAGCGGTCGCCGATGCGACCCCAATCGACGAACTCGATCCCCAGCTTGAACGTCGCGGCCGTGCGGCGGACGAAGTCGTCCTCGTCGATCCCGAGCAGCCTATTGAAATATTGCAGGTGCGGGATGGTCGCTTCGCCGACGCCGACCGTCCCGATCGCCTCTGATTCGATCAGCTCGATCTCGACCGCGCGACCCAGGACGCGGGATAGGGCAGCCGCCGCCATCCAGCCGGCGGTGCCGCCACCGACCACAACGATCCTGCGAATGGCAAGTTCGTCCATCGCTCAGCCCTCCGTCGCGGCGCAGTAGGACGCGATGAAGCTCGCATGTGTCGGCATGCGCGATGCAGCGTCCTTCATCGCCGACGCCATGGATTGCAGGCTGTTCGCCACGTCGCGCGCGGGCAGCGCCGCGACGATCGGATCGCACCGTTCGGGCATGATTCCCTGGCCCAGCATCACCGCCACCCAGCTCGGGCGGGCAAAAAGCTCGTCATCATAGCGGAAGATGCGCCCCGTTTCGCGGAACAATTCCATCTTGTGCCGGAGGCTGTCCGGCACGCTCATGGTCCGGCAATAGTGCCAGAACGGCGTATCGTCCCTGTTCGTCGCGACATAGTGCAGCACGATAAAGTCGCGCACCTGCTCGAATTTCTTCTGCATGTAGCGGTTATATTCTACTCTGAGTATATCGGGAATATCCCCGTTGGGGAAAAGCGATATGAAGCGGCTGATCCCTTCCTGGATCAGATACAGCGACGTCGACTCAAGCGGCTCCAGAAAACCAGCCGCCAACCCGATAGCGATACAATTGCCGCGCCAGAACTGCCGCCGGTGCCCGGCCTTGAAACGGATCGCGCGGGGCTCTGCGAGAAGCGCGCCCTCGACCCCCTTGCGCAGGACCCGCTCCGCTTCGTCATCGTCCATGAAGCTTCGACTGTAGATATGGCCATTGCCCACGCGGCGTTGTGTCGGGATCCGCCACTGCCAACCGGCGGGGCGCGCTGTGGACCGGGTATAGGGCGGGGGGGGGCCGACATGTGCGCTCGGCACCGCCAGCGCGCTGTCGCACGGCAGCCACGCGCTCCAGTCGACGAAATCGATGTCCAGCGTCTGCCCGGTCAGCAGCGCGCGAAATCCCGTGCAGTCGAAGAAGAAGTCGCCCTTGACCTTCGCACCCGAGTCCATCGTCACGGCGGCGATGCCGTCGCCCTGCGCGGTCCGGTGAACCTCTTTCACCACGCCCTCGATGCGCTTGACGCCCCGCTTTTCGGCGTAACGCCGCAGATATCGCGCGTACAGCGTCGCATCGAAGTGATAGGCATAGCGAAGATGCGAGAACACCGATCGCGGGTTCGGGTCAGGCAAGGCGAAGCGACCCGCGCCGGCGGCAACCGCGGAGAGGCTGTAGTCCTCGATCGGCGCAGTGCCGCCATCCCTGTTCAAGCGCAGCCAATATTGGTGGAAGTCGATCCCCTCCATGTCGACACCGTGCTGGCCAAAGGGGTGAATGTAGCGGTCGCCCTTGTGACCCCAGTCGACGAACTCGATCCCGAGTTTGAACGTCGCCTCGGTGGCACGCATGAACTCGGCTTCGCTGATGCCGAGCATCTGGTTGAAGACTAGCATGTCCGGAATGGTGGCTTCTCCGACACCCACGGTGCCGATCGCATCGGACTCGATGACCGTGATGGACACGTCCTTGCTTTCGACAAGGCTGGAAAGCGCGGCGGCGGTCATCCAGCCGGCTGAGCCGCCGCCGACGATGACGATGGATCCTAGGGGGGCCTGCGTCATTTTCGTGGATCCTGGCGGAGATAGCGTTCCAGCTGCGTCATATAGACGTGGTTCGACGGCAACGCGGCGGCGGCAGTCGCGATTTGCTGTGCCGCATCGTCGAGATAGCGGCGGACCCGTTTGGCATCGGCGCGGTCCGCCAGGCGATCATGGCGTCGCGGACGTCGCCCGATACCGAAGTGCATGATCAGCCAGTCCTCGGGATGAAAGGGCTCGAGATCGTAGGAGACGAGCAACCCGCGTTCGGCGAACATCGCGAGCTTGTGCTCGAGTTCCGCGTCCGGCGCGTCGCGTGCCGCGCGCCAGAAATCGCTGTCCGGCAGGGCGGACGTTTCGAGAAGCGCGCGGGTGAAGCGCATCGCATGATCGTGATCCTCGCCATGCCTGCGGTTATATTCGCGTTCTTCGACGGTCATCGACGCCGTCGAAACGGGGATCAGCGTCATCAGCCGTTCGATGTCGCGTTCGAGCAGCATCATGGGCGCCGGTGTGAGGGGCTCGACGATGCCGGCCGCGTGCCCGATACCGACACAGTTCCCCGCCCAGGCCCGACGGCGCCGCCCGAGCGTCGCAGACGCGCTCAGCCCGCCTCTCGCGTTGCACGACGCAGTTGCATCGGAGACCGTCAGCGATCGCGTCGACCCACGCAGCGGGGTCTGTGCCGCCCAGCCCTGGTCGTGAAACGAAACGCTGCGAACCGGCGGGCCAAGCCGGGCCTCGGCCACGTCGTCTGCGGAGATCTGCAGCGCGCGCCCGCCCAGCCACGCGGGATCGAGCCGGGATAGAAGTTCGGCCGACGGTCCGCTGCAATCGAGATACAGGTCGGCCGTCACCATGTCGGCACCATCGAGTGCGATGCCGGTGATCGCTCCGTCGCCCACCGCGACCCGGGTCAGCGCCCCCTTCAGATGGTGGATGCGGCCGGGCGGTACGGCGGCGGCGAAACACCGGGCGTGGCTTGCCGGGTCGAAATGGTAGCCATATTCCGCACGCGCCAGCGGCTGCTGACCGGCAGCACCAGGTGATCGCGGGGGATGCGCAAACGTGCCCCGGCTTCCGGCGACGGCACCGAGAAGAAACGGGTCGAGCCGCGTCATGCCCTGTTGTACCAGATACTGGTGCATCAGGACGCCGTCGATCACCGGCAGCGTCAGGTTGAAGCACTGGATCCAGGATCGCCCGCCTTCAGCCCAGTGCACATATTTGCTGCCCCAGGAAAAGGCGGCGGAACTGCCGAGTACGAGAGCGGGCTCGGTGACACCGGCCGCCAGGTTGAACGCATAGCTGCCTGGACCGGAGACGGTGCCGTAGAAAAGGTCGGCGCAGCGGTGATCCCTATCGATCTCTGCAAGCGTGATCCGCACCGTGTCCGGGAGCTGGCGCGCAAGCGTCGCCACCGTCATCCAGGCGGCAAGTCCTCCACCGCAGACCATGATGTGACTGACACCGTTTCCGTGGGTAAACGCAGCAGGTGACCCCGGTCCGTCGATCAAGCCCCGGCAACGGCCAGACGCGCCGCTCCTCCGCTTTCCCGGATAAACGCGGTGTGCTCGGGTGTCCGCCGTACCGCAGCATCTACCCTCGCGCGCACGTCCATTGCTCTTGCCGTCAGAGCATCGACGCTCATGCTCTCGACGCGCGGATCATGCCGGTCGGGAACGAGATTCTGACCCAGGAACACCGCGACCCAGCTCGGCGACAGGAAAAGGCCGAACTCGTACTGGATCAGGTGACCGCGGGTACGCCACGCGTCGATCCGCTCGGATAGACTGTCGGGCAGGCGGAGGTTGCGGAAATGCCGCCACATCTCGCTGTCGTCGCGTTGCGTTGCGACGTAATGCAGCAGCAGGAAGTCGCGGATGCGCTCATAGTGAAGGCCTATGCGGCGGTTATATTCCGCGATGTCGCGCGCCGCGAATCCCTTGTCCGGGAAGACCGCGAGAAGTTCGGTGATGCCATCCTGGATCAGGTTGATCGACGTCGACTCGAGCGGCTCGAGGAAGCCGCCTGCCAGCCCGATCGCCACGACGTTCTTTTTCCAGAACTCGCGCCGCCGCCCCGTCGTGAACGACAGCCGGCGCGGTTCAGCCTGCATCGGTGCGTCGAGCCCGGCAACGAGCTGGTCATGCGCCTCGTCATCGGAAATGAAGCTGCTGCAATAGACATGGCCGTTGCCGACACGGTGTTGCAGCGGGATCCGCCACTGCCACCCGGCGGTGCGTGCGGTCGCCCGGGTGAACGGGCGCAGCGCGCCATTGCTCTGCGTCGGGACCGCGATCGCCCGATTGCACGGCAGCCATGCGCTCCAATCGTCATAGCCGCTCTGCAGGGCGGTCTCGATCAGCAGTCCGCGAAATCCGGAGCAGTCGATGAACAGGTCGGCGGATAGCGTCGTGCCGTTCGTCAGCACGACATCGCGCACAAAGCCGGTTTCACCGTCCTGTACGACCCTGACCACCCTCCCCTCGGTGCGCGACACCCCCCTTTTCTCGGCAAAGCCTCGGAGAAATCGCGCATAGAGCCCCGCGTCGAACTGATAGGCATAACCAAAGGTCGACTCGACGGCGTCCAGGTCACCAGAGGGCCGTCGAAAGCGGCCCTGCTCCGCGGCGATGACCGGGTAACTATATTCGTCGATCCGGCTCCGGTCTCCCGATTGGCGCAGCTTCAGCCAGTATTGATAGAAGGGCACGTCGTTGGTCGTCGGCCCGAAATCCCCGAACGGGTGGATATATCGATCGCCGCGGCGGCCCCAGTCGCAAAACTCGATCCCCAGTTTGTAGGTGGCCTCCGTCGCCCGCATCATTTCCGCTTCGTCGATGCCGAGCGCGAGGTTGAATGCTCGAATATGCGGCAGCGTCGCTTCGCCAACGCCCACGGTGCCGATCTCGTCCGACTCGACCAAAGTGATCGCTATCGGGAGGCCCGCCAGCTTGGCCGCCAGGGCGGCCGCGGCCATCCATCCTGCGGTGCCGCCGCCGACAATGCAGATGCTGCTAATGTCAGACTGTTCTGCCACGAACGCCCACCACGTATCTTGCGGGTGCACCACAATATGGCATCGCCGCTGCCCCTCCTGTTCCCCGCGCCTATTGGCGCCTTACGCCTGATTAAAGCCTGAGCTCGGGAAGGCAAGCGCGGTCGCGAACGTCGGCAAGTGATTAAAAGACAAGCATTCTGTCGCAATATTCAGGTCTTGATTGTCGCAGAAAGCGGACGTAGCATTACTCTTACATTTGACGACCGGTCGTGATGAAGAGCTCAAAAGCTCAGATCACTCAGAAGCTGGCGCAGGTGAGGAGGAAGCCCGGAACAAACCGGACAAAGAGGGGATGCTGTGATGCAAAATTCGGTTTTTCCGGCGTTATCAAGCTCGACCAAGCGCTTTCTGCTTTCGACTTCGGCGCTCTCGATAGCGTTGATCGGGTCACCAGCCATGGCCCAGACGGTTTCGTCACCGGCAAACGAGCAGACCTCGCCGCCGAAATCCGGTTTGCCGGATACCGACCCGGCGACCGCGCCTCAGACGACCGAGCTCGACGAGACGACGACCGAGGACATCGTCGTAAGGGGCATCCGCGCCGCACTCGAAAGCGCGAAGGACATCAAGCGCAACGCCGACACGGTCGTCGACTCGATCACAGCCTCCGACATCGCCACCTTGCCCGATCTGTCGGTGGCAGAGGCGCTCGGGCGCGTCCCGGGCGTGACGATCTCGCGGTTCGCGACCGGCGGCGCGTCACCCGACTTCCCCTCACCCGAAGGCCAGGGCAACCTGATCCGCGGTCTGGGCTTTGTCCGCTCCGAGTTTAACGGCCGCGACGCGTTCAGCGCCAATGGCGGGCGCGTGCTCGATTTCTCGAGTATTCCGCCGGAGCTCATCGGCGCAGTCGATGTGTACAAGAACCAGACGGCCGATCTCATCGAGGGCGGCATCAGCGGCACGATCAACCTGCGCACCCTGGAACCATTCGATCGCCAGAAGCCGTTTCTCGCAATCTCGGCGGACAATACCTACACCGACCTTCGCAAAAAGTCGTCGCCGTCGGGCAGCATCACGGGCGGCAGCAGATGGAAGACGGGGATCGGTGAATTCGGCGTGGTAGCGTCGGTTTCGCGGTCAAAGCTGAGTTCGCGTATCAACGGCTGGCAGCAGAATTCGCCGTTTCCGCGCGTCCTCGACGCGACCGGCAACGTTCCGCAGACAAGCCTGACCGGCGCGGCGAAGCTGTCCGAGTTCACGGGCGTGGATCCGTCACGCATCCTTGGTACGACGCCGGGATTTCAGTTGCGTACGAACGACGTCGATCGTGATCGTCGAAGCTACTACGGCGCGCTGCAGTGGAAGAATGATACGCTGCAACTCACGGCCAAGTATATCCGGGTTGAGGAGGACACGGACAGCATCGAGCGGACGTTCGAGTGGTTCCCCGAGCACGATACGGGCACGACGGCAGGGATCAGCAATCTCAAGGTCAAGCCGGGCTTCGGATCTGATGGTGTCGCCATGTGCAGCGGCGCGGGCGGCTTCCCCTCGAACCCTGGCGACTGCGAGACGCTGATCCCAATTCGCGGCGGTCTGATGGAATCGGGCTTCGTCACCAACCGGATCGATGCCTGGACGGGCGCGGTGGGATCGCCGGTCGGATCGCTCGGCATCGGCAGGACGGAAGAGAGCAAGACCGAGGATTTCAGCCTCAATCTGCGGTGGCAGCCGACCGAACGCCTCCTGGTGACGGTCGACGGGCAATATACCAAGGCAAGCGCACGGCAGCGTCAGATCTGGGGCGGCTTCAACACCTATCTCGACTGGCAGATTGCGCCCGATCTCGATAACCCGCGGATCGCCTTTTCGGTCAACCCGGCCCATCGCTTCAATCCGGGCAATACGCGCTTCAGCGGTGACAGCGATGCCAATCCGCTCGCGTCGCCGACATCGTCCGGCGATCTGAACGGCGCGACCTGGCAATTCGCGGCCGACCAGTTCCAGGTCGGCAAGGGCGATCTCTACGCCTTCCGTGCCGATACCGCGTACGACGTGTCGGGGAGTGACGGACTTGCCGGCTGGTTCGACAGCGTCAAATTCGGCGGTCGCTACTCCGAGCGGAGCCAGACGAACTCGGAAATGGCGCTGAACTGGGGTGCAATCTCGCCTGCATGGGATGGTCGCGGCGGTTACGGCGTGGTCGGCACCTTTCAGGAGCCCACCAAGGCTGCAGAAGCCATCAGCTTCGCCAACTTCTTCCGGGGCGGCGTGGTCGAAGGGCCGAACCAGACCTTCGTCTTTGCGAACTCCGCACTTCTCAACGACTATTCCGCATTCCGCAAATATCTGAACGCAGAGCCGCAGCTGGCCAACGGCAATTACAACTGGGTGCCCAGGGGTACGGACGACGGCAGTAAATTCGGGGTCCCCATATTCCGCCCCGAGGACACGTCCAATATCACGGAGCAGACGGCGAACGCGTACGCTCGCCTTGATCTCAAGCACGAGTTCGACAACGGCATGTCGATCGCCGCAAACTTCGGCGTCCGATATGTCCGCACCAAATTGCGATCGACCGGGTTCCAGGCGTTCCGGCCGTTCGTGGCCGATGCCCAGACACCGGCGTTTGCCGACACCGATGGCGACGGGGTTCTTGAGCGGACCAGAACCGATGATGCGGAGAGCCGGGACGATCCCGCGGACTTCCTGCCCCAGTCGATCGCGTACGGCGCTCAGGCGGCCGTACCGATCAGCTTCAAGCAGACCAACGAGAACTGGCTTCCGTCCTTCAACCTGCGCTGGAATGTCGACTCGCAGCAACTCGTCCGGTTCGCGTACAGCAAGGGGCTAAGCCGGCCGAACGTACAGGATCTGCGCGCGTCGCAGGAATATGTCGTGACCACGAACCGCGTGAACTTCCCGCCGATCACCGATGAGAATGACCCGCTGTTCGGCATTGATCGGGGTGCGCAGAACATCACGGCAGGCGACATCCGCGTAAATCGCGGAAATCCGCTGCTGCGACCAACCACGGCCGACAGCTTCGATCTCTCGATCGAGCGCTATTTCCGCGGGGGATATTTCTCCGTCGCCGGATTCTACAAGAGCTTGTCCAATATCGTCACGAATGGCGATCTGGCGTTGGGAACGACGACGCTTGACGGGCAGACCGTCAATATCATCTACAACGGGCAGGTGAATCAGGCCAAGGCCAAGGTCAAAGGCATCGAGGTCAGCTACCAGCAGTTCTTCGACAAGTTACCGGGCGTGCTGAGCCATCTCGGCTTCCAGGGAAACTATACCTATATCGACTCGTCGACGACACCGCCTGCGAACGGCGTCGACAGTGATGGCGACGGTAACGTCGATGACCAGACGACCTTCTTCCGGTTCGGCGTCGATGATCTTCTCGGACAATCCGATCACATCCTCAACGTCGTTGGAATTTATCAGGACTCCGCGCTCGAGATGCGTCTGGCGTATAACTGGCGCTCGAAATACCTCACGACCTACCGCGACTATGTGACGGGCAACCCCGTCTACAATTCAGCGGCCGGGTTCCTTGACGCTTCGGTTCGATACAGGATCGGCCCCCTGACGCTGCGCACGTCGGTCGCCAACATCCTCGACACGAAGAGCAAGGCGCGCGTGCAAATCGACCAGAGCGGACAATTGTATGATCGGTTCAGTTTCCTGAACGATCGGCGAATCGTCTTCGGCATCCTGTTGCAGTATTGAGGCTATGCGATCGGGACGGTCGAAACCGTACCGATCTTCTTTCGTGATGGAGGGCATGATGAAATATGCAGTCCTGATAGTAGCGGCGCTGATCTGCACCCCGGCTGCTGCGCAAAAGGGGTATAAGGCAGCGAAGGCGGCAAGTGAAGTTGGTTATCAGTCGTCCGTTGCCGCCGACGGCAGGGTGACCATCGTCTACACCGGCGCAAAAGGCGCAAAGCCCGATGATGTCGCCAAATTCGCCATGTTGCGGGCGGCGGAACTCACCCAGGATGCGGGTAAGGAGTGGTTCGCCGTCATCAAGGCTGAGACGCGCGACCTTGCTGCCGGCGGCGGCTCCGACCTGCGCGACAAAACCGGCCCGAGCTTCTCAACAGGGACCGGCGCCAGCGCTTCGATGGGGTCGGCCAGTCAGGCGGGCAGCCCTCCAGGGGTGGCCGATGCAGCCGTGCCGAATGGCCCTACGACGGGTGGTTTTGGCGGCGGTGACGTTCCCTATCAGGTGTTGGAACGCTGGCGTCCGAGCCAGTCTGCACAGACCACGGTCGTGATCCAGATGGGATCGGGCGACCAGGCTACATTCCCAGGACTCAACGTGCAGCCGACAATCTATGCTGCTGCGGACGTGATCGAACAGATACGGGGAAAACGCAAATAACGAGCAGCGTGCCGATCGGACACCCTCGATCGACCGGTACATTGGTCGCTAACACCCCCCCTTGGGGCGGCGCACGGCCGCCCCGTTTTTTCGTGGGACGCAGGCTCGGTCGGGTCGGGCGGCTCCGACTTTCGGCGATCGACTATCCGCGATCCTGACAAACCAATGCGAGAGAAAGCCAGCGGGCGCCGGATGAGACGCGCCCCGTTTTTCCCCTCGATTTGGAACCGGGATCCGCACTCGGAATGGACGGGTAAAGCAGCAAATCATTGGCATTCTGAAGACGGGCGCGGTGGTGACGCATGGGAAGCTATGGCAGAGAGGCCGGGAATGCAGGCGTTTGTTCGGCCGCATCTGCAGGTCAAAGCCCCCCCTGCCGAACGACCGCTCAGACAGTCGGCTCGCCGGTGAGATACGGATCGACCGGCACCTCCGCCGGAACCGATACCCGCGGCACCGCCCTTGACGCTGCCGCAGCGAGCCATTCGTCGCCGCCGTCCCTGCGGCGCGTGGAGCCGTCGCCGCGTGTCGAGACACGCCCGTAGATCGGTCGCTCGCGGTCCGATGGTGAGCCCGCGAACGTCGCGGCGATGTTGCCGTAGGTCGACGGGTCGCGACCGTCGAGGCTGAGCCGGTCGTTGAGATAGCAGGCGGTAGACCATGCCGCTTCCGGACTGGGCGTCATCGCGATGATGCGTTTGCCCCAGTACATCCGCAGGTTGTTGTGCATCCAGCCGTCGACGAGAAACTGCTTCTGGCAGGCGTTCCAGGTCTCGTCGCGCGTTTCGCCGTGAAGCATCGCGCTCAACGTCTCCAACTCGGGTCGGGGATCGGCGGCATGCTCTGCGAGCGTGTCGACTGCCCAGCCGGCGACGCGGTCGTAGCGCTCCGGCGCGGCTTGATCCCGCGCCTGGTAGTGGAACCACTCGCGCCATCCGAGAAGCTCGTCGGCGAACTTTGCCTTGTGCCTGCTACCTGCATCAGCCGCGACGACCGCGGCCATCACCTCGCCCGGGCCCAGCACACCAAAGTGCAGATAGGGCGACAATCCGCTGGCGCCGTCCGCGCGCGTGGCGTCGTTGCGCGCTGCGGCATAGCCGGGCAGCACCTCGGTCACCAGCCACCGCAGCCGTTCCTCTGCCGCGCTCCGGCCAGCCGGGTGCAGGTCGCTGACCGGCACCGTATGATCGATCGCGAGACTGGTCACCAGCGCGTCGAGATCGCATGTGTCCAACCTGTCCGGCGTGAAGGGCAGCGTCCCGGCGTAAGCGGGCCGTTCCGGCACCGCCTCCTCCGTCTCTACCCAGTTGGAGCGCTCGGGTTCGTGGCGTCGCAGGAACCCCGATCGTCCACGGATGTCGCCGCCCAGCACTACCGGGGGTACCAGGCACGCAGCCTCGACCGCATAGACCGGCGCCGCGGCGCGGGCAGCGACCCTATCGGACTGCCAGCGGGCGACAAAGGTCGGCTGGTCCTCCAGCACAATCGCCGCCGCATCGGCGCCAAGCCGGTGCACGAGACCTTTTTCGCGGTGCCCAGCCCGATCGACGTGGTGAACGCAGGCCAGACCACGCTTCGTGCACCCGGTACCAAGGTCGCGGCTCGCCGCCAGGATAAAGTGGTGCAGCCGGTCGGAGGCATAGGGATAATCCTCGCGCACGCCGTGGTACACCAGGACCGGCAAACCGAGCGCGTTGCCGAGCAGAATGCTCGCATCGATCACCGGATTGTCGCACGCTCGTAGCGCCTGCTGCAGCCAGCACAGGACGTAACGGCCGCTGACGTTCACCGCGCGGTCGTTCAGCACCCGCACGCGCGGGGCTTCTCGCCAGTCGCGAAGACCGGCAGGCAGAACGGCCGTCACCATCCCATGCTGCCCGGTATGCCTTTGAACGGCCCCACAAGGTCCGACGTGATCCAGCCGCCGTAAAATCCGCCGGGTTGCGGAACCACCTGCTCGCCGTCCACCGTGCATGTATCGAGCGGACCGGCGTAGAAAGCGACATGGTCGCGCAATACCGCAAAGGCCGGCGTCGGCTCCGGATAGCTCCACGCCACGTCGCGCAGCACTTCGGCGCCGATCGTCAGGTCCCAGTAGACTGCGTAGCCCTTCCACTCGCAGAACGAGCGTCGCTCCGAACGGCGAAGCAGGCCTGGGCTCAGATCGTCGGGCGGCAGGTACCAGCTTGGCGGATGGCTGGTCTCAAGCGTGCGAACAGCCCGGCGCGTATCGGCCACCAGGACGCCGCGATGCTCGATGCGGATCCACCGCTCGCTCGCTTCGGCAACGGCCGGGCGGGGAAAGCGCCACACGCTCTCCTGGCCGGGCGCGCGTGAAGGATCGCGGTCGTTGTCGCTCACCGGCGACGACCGAGCCAGATGCCGATACCCGCAAGGCCGAGGACCGCGATACCGGACGTCGCAGCTGCGACCTTGCGCCCCCGATGCGGATCGCGCCGCCCGCCATCCGGACCGGCGGGAACGCCGGGCTCGAACAATACCCCGTCGCTGTCGTCGCCGTCGGGTGCGCGCGCTGACCAGGTGTCGAGGAAGCCGCTCAGGATCGCCGCCAGCAGGTTCGGTGCCGCGAACTCCCCCAGCTTGAAGGCGATCGCCGGCGCGCCGACTGCGGTGAGATTGCGGGGTCGCGTCGCGAGCCCCACGACCGCCTTCGCTACCGTCTCGGGTGCGAGCGAACCCGGCGGCAACGAGAGCCGTGCGCCCGTATAGTTGCCGGCATGGTCGACGCCGGGCGTGTCGACGAAGGTCGGACAGACGTCGCATATATGGATGTGCGGGCGCTTCGACACCTCGCCGCGGAGTGCCGCACTGAACCCGCGCAACCCGAACTTGCTCGCCGAATAGGCCGCCGCATACGGCGTCGCGACGAAGCCGCCGGCCGAGATCATGTTGACCCAGGTGCCGCGATCCCGCGCGAGGAAGATCGGCAGCACCGCATGCACATCATTCATGTGAGCGACGAGGTTCACGTCGACGACGCGCGCATGGTCTGCGATCGGCACGTCTTCGTACCGGCCGAGCACGCCGACGCCCTCGCAGCTGAACCACAGGTCGATGCCACCGAGCAGGTCGCGGGCCTCGGCAGCGAATGTCGCCACCGCTGCTGCATCGGTACAGTCGACGGGTCGTACGCTGGCGTTCCCGCCCGCCGCGGCGCAGCGGCGTGCCACGTCGTCCAGCCCTTCCCTGCCGCGGGCACCCAGAACGACCCGTGCGCCCGCCGCCGCGAAGGCCACCGCCGTAGCCGCGCCGATACCGCTCGATGCACCGGTGATCACCACCCGGTGTCCAGCGAGTGGTTGGTCCGCGCTCATTGGACCATGCTCGGGGTGCTTGGCAGCACAGCGTCGGCGGGAGGACGCTGTCGCGTCGGATGGGCTGGCCTGTCATCATGCATAGCCTCTCAACGTTCTGAAGGCGCTGCGGTGTCCCACGCGCGCCGCAGAACCGATCTCAACGTATCGGGCTCGAGCTTCGAGAGGTGCTCTCACTACGGAATGCCGGTCGATTTGAACGTGACGCAGGTGCGTGCGTTGGTGTTGCTCGAGACGGGGCGCGCGCCCTTGGAACGCAAGGACACGAGATGGCAAAGCCCTTTACGATTGCAGTACCCGACGAGCGGCTCGCCGGCATCAACGCCAAGGTCGCATCGTTCGACTGGGGCGCGCTGCCGGACGCCGGAAGCTGGACGTCAGGGGTCGGGCTTGCGGATCTCAAGCGGCTCGTGGACCATTGGCGCATGCGGTTCGACTGGCGCGCGCAGGAACGTCGGCTGAATGCTCTACCCCAGTTCACGACGGAGGTGCTGGGCGAAAAGCTTCACTTCATTCATGCGCGGGGCGATGGGTCGCGCCCACCCCTGCTCCTGCTGCATGGCTGGCCGGGCTCGTTCATGGAATTCGAGGCGCTCATCGCGCCATTGGTCGCCGACGGCTATGACATCGTCGTGCCCTCGCTTCCGGGCTACGCCTTTTCCGGGCGCCCTGCCGCGCCGATCGGACCGCGCCGAACAGGCGCGTTGATGCACGGTCTGATGACCGAGCTTTTCGGTGATGCGCGCTATCTGGTGCAAGGTGGTGACTGGGGCGCGGCGATCGGGAGCTGGATGGCGCACGATCATTTCGAAGCCGTGGCCGCGCTGCACCTCAACATGGTTCTCCTTCAGGCGGCGGACATATCGCCGAAGACGCCCGACGAACTCGCCTGGGCGGCCCGACGTGCTACGCTGGCGAAAGAGGAAACCGGCTACGCGCACGAACAAGGTACGCGTCCGCAGACGCTCGGCATTGCCATGTCGGACAGCCCCGTCGGCGTTGCTGCCTGGATTCTGGAGAAGTTCGGCGCTTGGGCGGACGTGCCGCGTGATGAACACGGTAGGCCCGATCTCTGGCAGGCGTTCGACGAAGATACGCTCCTCACCAACATCATGCTGTACCTCGTCGAGGGGTCCTTCATCACGTCCACCTGGATGTATCGCGGCCGCATGCTGGAGGGTTCGGGCGAACTTCCGGCAGGCAGCCGTATCAAGGTGCCGACCGGCGTCGCAGCCTTCCCCGACCCCGTCTTCCCGCCTCCTCCGCGCTCGCAGGCGCGCAAGACCTACAACATCGTCCATTGGAGCGAGATGGAGGCCGGCGGCCATTTCGCGGCGCTCGAACAGCCCGGGCTCCTGCTGGCGGATATGCGACGCTTCTTTGCCGACCAGGCGTCCGCGAAGGCGCGCAGACGGCGTCGGATCGCCGGCGCGGCGGGTGTCGTCGGCGTTGCCGCCCTTGGATTTTGGACGTTGGCAGACAGTCATCGACGCCCGGACGATACCCAAGCCCGGCATCGCGCGACCTACCCGCCACTCGATGTCCCGAAAGTCTTTGCCGAGGGTGTCTGGATCGTCGACAGCGGACCAATAAACGCGATGGGGATAGCGCTGCCCGTGCGCATGACGATCATCCGGCTCGAAAATGGCGATCTCCTTCTGCATTCGCCGACCCCCTATTCGGCCGAGCTGGCCAAGGCGATCGAAGCGCTGGGACGGGTACGGCATCTCGTTGCCCCCAACATCGCGCACTGGACCTACATTGCCGATTGGCAACGGGCCTACCCGGATGCGACCACCTGGGCTGCGCCAGGACTGCGGGACCGGGCACAGGTCCGCGCATCGTCGGTGCGGTTCGATGCCGAACTCGGTGGCACGGCCCCGGCGGAATGGTCGGACACGCTTGATCAAGGCATGGTGCCGGCAGGGGCTGGCTTCAACGAGATTTGGTTCTTCCACCGGCAGACCAGGACGCTCGTACTCGTCGACCTCATCGAAAACCTCGATCCTGACAAGCTGCCGCCTGTCACGCGGCTATTGATGCAGGTCTCCGCTGCCACGGACGGCACGACCGCACGGTACCTTCGGCTACCAGTACGGCTAGGCGGCGCGGACGCCAGAAACGCGGTGCGAGCGATGGTGGCGCTCGAGCCGGACCGGGTGATCTTCGCTCATGGTCAGCCGTTCGATACCAATGGTGCGGCCCGACTGAAGAGTGCTTTTGAATGGCTGATCTAGGCCAGCGTTAGTGCACCTTGAGCGCGTAACTGCAGCGCTGCATCGCGCACCTGCCCAACGCGATCGAGGCAGTTCAGAAGAGCGATGCACGCTGCGCCAAAACGGTTAGCCCGTTGCGCATCGAAGACGTTTACAAGGAGTCACCAATGTCGTTTCCCCGTCCGTACGTCGCGTCGCCGCTCCGGTATGACAGCGGCATGCCCTATCGACGCACCGGCCGAAGCGGCCTGAGGCTGCCGGCAATCAGCCTGGGGCTGTGGCAGAACTTCGGAGGACAGGATGTGTTCGAGACGGGGCGAGCCATCCTGCGGCGGGCATTCGATCGTGGCGTGACCCACTTCGATCTGGCCAACAATTACGGCCCGCCCTATGGCTCGTCCGAAGAGAATTTCGGTCGCGTCCTCGCCTCTGATTTCGCGGCCCATCGCGACGAACTCATCATATCGACCAAAGCGGGTTGGGACATGTGGCCCGGACCGTATGGCGATGTCGGTTCATCCAAAAAATACCTGATTGCGAGTTGCGACCAGAGCCTCAAGCGAATGGGCCTCGACTATGTCGACATCTTCTATTCGCATCGGGTGGATGCCGCGACCCCGCTCGAGGAGACGATGGGCGCGCTGGTGCAACTCCATCGACAAGGCAAAGCACTGTATGTCGGCATCTCCTCCTACGAACCGGGGCTGACCCGCCGTGCGGCCGAGATCCTGTCCGCGGAAAAGGTGCCGCTGTTCATCCACCAGCCCAGCTATTCGATCCTGAACCGGTGGATCGAGCGCGATCTGCTGGCGACGCTGGAGGAGCTGGGCGTCGGCTGCATTGCCTTCTCACCCTTGGCGCAGGGCATGCTGACGAATAAATACCTTCAGGGCGTCCCGCAGGATGCGCGAGCCACCCGTGACGGGTCGCTGTCACAGGCCTTGCTCACGGATCGGAACCTTGCTGCCATCCGTACCCTGAACGATATCGCAGGTGAGCGCGGACAAACCCTGGCCCAGATGGCGATCGCGTGGGTCTTGCGCGACCCGCGCGTCACGTCGGCGCTGATCGGCGCCCGCACGGTCGAACAGCTCGACGATTCCCTGGACTCGCTGAAGACGCTCGACTTCTCCGCCGACGAACTCACCGCGATCGACAACGCGGCCGACGATGGCGGCGTCAATCTCTGGTCGGGATCATCTGACATCACTGCTCTGCCGGCAGCACAAGGAGTGCCCGCCTGAACAACGGTCAGGACGACCGCCTTCAGGACATTCCAGGCGGCGTTTGCGCGCCCTACCTTCAGACATCCGTTCATGCCCGGTTACGTTCGCCGACAGCGGCGCACAATTGCTGGAATACGCGATGCCGTAATCTCTTTGAGCAAACCACGTTAATTGAGCCTTGCCCCGTCGTGAACTGAGCGCCTCGCTACGCTTGTAAATGCCCGCCTCGAACGAAGAGCTCCGATGTCAGGCTGATAGCGGAATGCCTGCCGCCAATCGGACCAAGCGGGGCGCCGCCTTACCGGGCCGGGACGACATAGTCGTGCGTTCCGATCTGGCGATGCAGCTTGAGCGAGCCGCCAGCCTGACGCTGCCAGAGCCGGATGCCGCCGCCCGTGACGGTGCCGGACTGGCCCCCCGCGGTCCACTCGACGCGGAATTTGGGATATTCGATTACCCACGCACCGTGGTTCTCGAACGCCAGGGTCCAGACCCGCACGTCGCGGAAGGTCGCGCCGGTTCCCGCTGCGGTATAGGCGGTCAGATAGGGGCGGATCTCGGCCATGCCGCGTTTGGGCGTATCGGCGAAGGGCATGAAGATGGCGTCGCCGGTATAATCCACGAGCTTCGCCTCGACATCCTTGGTCCGCACGGCCTCGGCGTCGCGGTCGTTATGGGCTCGCAGCAATTCGCCCACGGACCGATCGCCTGCGGCTAGCGGGATGGGCGAGGACGACGGCTCCGGGATCGCGGTGAAGAAGCCCGCGGAATCGGCCAGCGGGCGGAAATAGCCCCAGGTGTCGGCCTTGAGCCTGAGGCTGCCGTCCCGCTCGACGCCCCAGACATGCGCGTATTTTCCCCGCTCCTCGTCGGCGCGGTCGGACCAGCGGATCGTGAAGGTTCCGATCTCGACCAGTGTGTTGCCCAGGTCGAAGACTTCGCTTGCGACCGGCACATAGCTGACCACCTGCCGCCGTTCACGCATCGCGCGGTGATAGGCGGCAATCTGGCGGGTGCCATGCAGCGCGGGTTGATATTCAGGCATGCTCAGCGCGTCCGCGCGGTAGAGCGCGGCGCGCGCATCGGCATCGTTGGAAAGTATCGACTCGCGCAGCTTTCCGTGTGCGGCGTTGACGCGTTCGGTCGGCGTCGCGGGAGGTCCGAACAACAGGTGCCGCGCGATGAAGGGCAGCACATCGGTGTAGAAGCGCCCCTGCTCGCCCCAATGCCGGTCGCGAAAGCCGCCGCCATGCTCCTCGGCTTCATGCGGCACGCCATATTCGGCGAGGAGATTGGAAAAGGCCTGCGCGCCATAGACATGATCGACCAGCGTGTCCTGACGCCCCCAGTCGAACTTGAAGCCCCGCAGCGATTTGAGATTGTCGGCATAAGCGGGGAGCAAGGCCGACAGCGCGAATCCCTGTTTAAAACGCGCCGTACGGTCGCTGTCCACTACGATGCGCCCGTCGACACGCCGCGCCGGTGGATCGAAGAACAGCGGCGGTCGATTGGGGTTCGGCGAAAAGGCCTGATAGATCGACGTGAAGATCAGCGAGAAGCCGTCGTCCCGCAGATCGTCGAGCGATGTCGCGCGCGCCATGCGTTCGAAGTTCGGGCGGCTGTGCGTCGGCTGGATATTCGGCCCGCTCGCCACCGGCTGCATGCCATAGACCGCGCCGAATATTTCGGGATGGCGCATGCCGAAACGGATCGCGCCATACGCCCCCGGACCGTCCCCCGCGATCCCGCGCGAATCCCGGGTAGGAAGCGTGCGGTAGGTGGCATCGATGTGCGGCACCAGCTCGCGCACCATGAAATCCTCCCAATTGCCCGTCGCCGGCGAATTCACGTACCATGAACTGCCCGCGGGGGTCGTGAAGTCGGCGGTCACGACGATGACGTCGCCGATCAGACCCTGCCCTATCGCCTTGTCCAGTAACGCCTTTGCGCCGTGGCTGGCGAAGGGTTCGCGGTGATCTTCGAAGAAATAGTTGAGGAAGTAGAGGACGGGAAATCGCTTGCCTGCCTCGGCGTAGCGCGGCGGCAGGTAGACCGTGAGGTTGCGGACTGGCGAAATGCCGATCTTGCTGCCGGCGAAGCTGGTCGATTGCAGCGTGCTGACAACCAGCCGGCCCTGCGGCTGCGCCATCGCCGGAGCGACGAACAGCGCCAGCAAGCAACAGGCAACGGCGTAAAGCTTGCATAGCGCGCTCATGACGGTGCTCCATCGCTTCGCCGCGCGGGGCCTGATGTACGCCGGAAGGGAATCACGAGTGTCTCACGTTCCTGGCCGTCCGAGCGATTGAGAAAATAGACCGTGAAGCTATCCGGCCCGGTTCGCGAGAAAGTCGCGCCGTCGAAGTAGAAGCTGGTCGAATCGCGATCGACCAGCGGACGGTCGATATAAGCCGCCTGCGCTTCCAAACCGGCGAGTTCCGGCGTGAAGTGCTTGACCCGAAGAGTCAGCGAATTTCCAATCTCGACGAACACGCCGATCTCGTAAAAGGCCAGGTTCTGGGGAGCTAACGCGCGGACGAAGCCCGGAAGCTGCCCAAAGCGAGGACTGAGAAGCACATGCTCGACCGGCCCATCGGGCATGTCGCCGATCCAGTGGCCCTCGATCCACGCCATGTCGGCGATCGTCGCACGCGGGGCCTGGCGGCCTTCAGCGTGGAGCTTGATCATGGCCCGGGGGTTGGCGAGTTGCGCCGATGAAGGGCTTGCGTGGAACAGGATCGCCAGCGCGATTACCGCCGTCGGAAACCTGAAAGGTGCATATGCCCTGTGCCTCAACCCCATGCCCACCCCCTGTTTTGGTTGAGCGGCATACGGGCCCGGAACGGGGTTTCCCGGCAATGGATTTTCGCCGGGCGGGTCCAGCGGATCGTTAAGCGGGATCAGCGGGTAAGGTAGCCGTCGATTGGCTCGCGATATCGACGGCTGAACCGGAGCTCCGCGCCGCACGCCAGCCGCACCGAGCCGTCGCCATGGGTGCCGGGCCGGACTTCGACCAATCGGTCGAGCCGGACGATCGCGGCGCGATGGATGCGCGCGAACGCGGCATGGGGCAGCCGCGCCTCGAGCGACGTCAATGATTCGTGGATCAGCAAGCTGCGTCCGCCGGCATGGACTTCGGCATAGTCGCCCGCCGCACTGATCCAGTCGATCTCGTCGAGCCGAACCAGTTGCGCCGCGCCATTGCCGCGCGCGACTAGCCGGCCCTGCCCGCCGAGCAGCGATCGCATCCCGTCGCGCTGGCCGTCGCCCGTGTCGATGTGTCGCCGCACCCGCTCGATAACGCGGGCAAAGCGCTGGTCGTCGAACGGCTTGAGCAGGTAATCGAGCGCCTCCGCCTCGAAGGCGCGCACCGCATAGGCATCGAACGCCGTCACGAACACGACCAGCGGCATCGCATCCACGCCGATGGCCTCGATCACGCCGAAGCCGTCCATCTCGGGCATCTGGACGTCGAGGAACACAAGGTCGGGCCGCAGCGTGCCGATTGCCGCCACTGCTTCCGCCCCGTGCCCCGCTTCGCCGACCACTTCGAAATCGTCGTGCCCTGCCAGCGACTGGCGCAAAGCGCGGCGTGCCAGCGGCTCATCATCGACAATGAGGGTCCGGATCACTGCGGCACCAGGATGATGACACGGAAACCTTCGCCCGGCGCTGTGTCGATCTCGAGCGACTGGCGCTCGCCGTAGAGGTGGCGCAACCTGAGGCGTGCGTTGCCGAGCCCGACGCCCTCGCGGATCGCGCCCGCGCCCTTGCCGTTGTCGGCGATGCTGATCCACAGCATGTCACCCGCGGGCTTCGCCTCGATCGTCAGCGTGCCACCTTCGATCGTCGGCGCAATCCCGTGGCGCACCGCGTTCTCGACCAGCGGCTGCAGCAGCAGCGCCGGCACCTGGACGGTCTCCAACCCGGGCGCGATGGCGCGGACGATCCGCAGTCGCTCGCCCAACCGGGCTTCCTCGATCGCGAGATACGTGTCGGTAAAGTCGAGTTCATCGGCGAGCGCGCTGTGCTGCGACCTGCGCTGATCGATCGACAGTCGCAGCAGATCGCCCAGCCGCGCGATCAGCCGCTGGGCGACGATCGGATCGTCGGGCACCAGCGCGGAAATGGCGTTGAGGGTGTTGAACAGGAAGTGCGGCTGCAACTGCGCGCGCAACGCCGCGGTTTCCGCCTCTGCGAGCTGCGCCTCCAGCCGCGCCGCCGCGACTTCGCGATCGCGCATCGTCCGATAGGCGCGCGCGCCGAGCACGATCGCGACGAGCAGCGCGTAGATCATCAGATGGACGTGGATGCTGATCGCCAGCTTCGTGATCAGCAGCCCATTGCTCCACGGCGCCCAGGGCGCGCGGACATAGATCATCGCGTTCATCGCACTGTAGAGCGCCGCGTGCAGCACCGCGAAGAGCAGCCCGAAGGCCAGATGGATGGCCAGCAGCCTGCCCAGCCGCCGCTCGTCGGCGAACGCCCGCGCCACCGCGACGACCCCGGGCGTCAGTGCTGCCCAGGCCGAATACCAGATCAGTCCATTGACCAATGCCTGCCCCAGCGCGAGCTTTGGCCCACCCGCGAAACCCGCGGCATAGGTCTGGAACGCCGTCACCACCGCGACAGCCAGCCATGCGGCCCAAATGCCCAGATAGCGAACAAGGCGTTGCCGATGCGCTGCGGTCATGGCCAATCATGCACATTCGCCCGACATTGAACAGCTGCCCGGCGGGGACCGAGCCTGACGGCCGCCGACGTCTGCGTGCTCCCCAAATTCGCGACCGACGAATTCTGCCTCGGCAACGTCTATTCGGTCGGTGTCGCGATGCGCGCGAGGCGGCGCATTCCGACGCGGTGCAGGCCCTGCCGAAGGCAATCGCCGAATATCCAGTCGGCGCCGACCAGAGTAGCGACTTGATACCGGCGATCGGGTCGTATCAAGGTCAACTTCACGCGTCTCGATCGGCGAGAGGGGGCCACCGTTGCCGACTAGGCCGTGCTGCGCATGACCGCTATCAAGGATAGAGAGATCGTCCTCGTCGACGCCGCCTGATTGTCACCTTCACTCTGTAGCGTGCCGCGTACCCGACCAAGCCCGAGGAGACATCGAATGCCGTTCGTCACCACCGTCGACAAGACCGAAATCTTCTACAAGGACTGGAGCAACATGGATGCGCCCGTCGTCATGTTCCACCACGGCTGGCCGCTCAGCGCGGATGACTGGGACGCGCAGATGATGTTCTTCGTCCAGAAGGGCTATCGTGTTATCGCGCATGACCGCCGCGGGCATGGCCGTTCGACCCAGTCGGCGGGCGGTCACGACATGGACAGCTATGTCACCGATGTCATCGCGCTGACCGACGCGCTCGATCTGCGCGATGCCGTCCATGTCGGCCACTCGACCGGCGGTGGCGAGGTCGCCCGCTATGTCGCGCGCGCCAAGCCCGGGCGGGTCAAAAAGGCCGTGCTGGTCAGTGCGGTCGCACCCATCATGGTCAAGACCGATGCCAACCCGGACGGCGTGCCGATGGACGTATTCGACATGGTCCGCGAGCAGACGGCCACGAACCGTTCGCAATTCTATTACGACTTCACGCTGCCCTTCTTCGGCTACAACCGCGACGGCGCGGAGGTGAAAGAGGCGGTGCGGCTCAACTGGTGGCGCCAGGGCATGATGGGCTCGGCGCTCGCCCATACGCTGGGCATCAAGGCCTTCTCCGAGACCGACTTCACCGACGATCTCAAGGCGATCGACGTGCCGACGCTGGTCCTGCACGGCGAGGACGACCAGGTTGTTCCGTTTGCCACGACCGGCAAGATGTCGGCTGAAATCGTGAAAGACGCCAAGCTCATCTCCTACCCCGGCTTTCCCCACGGCATGCCGGTTACCAACGCCGATCGGATCAACGCCGATCTGCTGGCCTTCATCGAAGGCTGATCCATGGCAGGGCACGGAGCGATGGGGCGCTCCGTGCTTCTGCACGACACGCTTCACGAGGAATTGCCGCGATGCGCGACCGAGTTCTGATCTTCTACGGCTCCTATCGTTCCGACCGGCAGGGCATTCGCCTCGCCGAGTGGCTCGTCCGCGCCTTTGCCGAACGCGGTGCATCGGCCGAGCTCATCGACGCCAGGGCGGTCGACCTCCCCATGCTCGACCGGATGTACAAGGAACATCCCAGCGGCGAGGCGCCGCCCGCGCTGGAAGCACTCGCAGAAAAGATCAGGACGGCCGACGCCTTCGTCTTCGTGGCCGGCGAATATAACTGGGGCGTGCAGCCCGGACTCAAGAACCTCACCGACCACTTCCTGGAGGAATGGTACTGGCGGCCAGCGGCGATCGTCAGCTATTCGGCCGGACGTTTCGCCGGTGCGCGTGCCGGCCTCGCATGGCACGGCATCCTGTCCGAGATGGGCATGGTGGTGGTGTCCAGTACGATCGCGGTGGGTGGGATCGGCCATGCCTTCGATACGAGCGGAAAACCAGCGGGCGACGGTGGCGCCGCCCTCACCCGCGCCTTCCCCCGCTTCGCCGACGATCTCGGCTGGTGGACGCAGGCCGCCCGCGCCCAGCGTGAGAGGCGTGATCCGCCCTATTGATCCGGCCGACGTCCACGCCTCTTCATCGCGGCTCCAAGCGACCAAGCTTGTTCACCCCTTCGCTGCCGCTGCGGCCAGCTCCTCGAGGTCGAGATCGTGCTCGAGATCGTGGAGCGTCTCGTCATCGATGCGGCCGGCACGGTGCAGGCGAACCAGCTCGGCGCGGCCGGCCGCGACCGCGGCGATGATGACGTCGAAATGGCTGGCGATCGCCACGTTTCGCTCCTCCGCCGTACCGTCGAACGCATCCGCCGCCGTTGCACGGGTGCGGTAGCGCCGCAGGAGCTGCGGATGGATGACCGTGCCGTCGACCGCCACCGCCTCGCGCTCGACAAGCGCCAACTGCGCCTGGAACAGCATCATCTCGGCGGCGTGCAGATCAAGCGGCGGTCGCGCGCTGCCGTCGTCGTGCGGCTTCAGGGCCCAGATGACCCAGCCGAGCGAGGTGCCCTGCACCAGGACGGTAACGAGGATCACGACGAAGGCGGTGACGAGCATCAGATCCCGCGCCGGCATCGCCTCGGGCAGCGAAAGCGCGACCGCGAGCGTCACCACGCCGCGCATCCCGGCCCAGCTCATCACCACCGCCGCCCGCGTTCCGAGCGGTTGCTGTCGCGTCCACCCGATGCGGCGACCGGTGGCGACGCCGGCATCGACCGCGAAGATCCACAGGAACCGCGCGGCGACGACCGCCAGGACGATGAGCAGCACAGGCCGCGCCATCGTGTCTATGACGATATCGACCCCGCCGACCCGGTCCAGCAACCCCCGCAAGGACAGGCCGATAAGCAGGAACACGGTGGCTTCGAGAAGGAACACCAGCACCTGCCAGAATGCCATTGCCCGGATGCGCACGCGGGCGGTGAAGACGACATGCTGATACCAGCCGCAGACAAGGCCCGCGGTGACGACGGCAATGACGCCGGACACGTGCAGCAGTTCGCCCGCGATATAGGCGCTCCAGCAGACCAGCACGGTCGCTGCGATCATCAGCGTACATCGCCGAGCCGGCGGAGCAGAACCACCCAGAGCCCGCCGATCGCCGCGCCGACCGCGATGCCGCCCGCCACCAGCACGAAAAACGTTCCGGTCGCCGCCCCCAGATGGAAGCTGCCGGTCAGCACCGCCGCCACTGCAAACCGGAACAGCACCAGACCCGCGGCATCGTTGAGCAGGCTTTCGCCCTCGAGGAGCGTGGTCAGCCTGCGCGGGAGCGTCACCCGTTGCAACACGGCGCGGGCGGATACCGCATCGGGCGGCGACAGGATCGCGCCCAGCGCGACGCAGGCGGCCCAGGGCAGTTCCGGCATCAGCAGCCTGGTCACGACCGCCACAACCGCCGTGGTGAAGAAGACGGCGCCAACCGCCAGCGAAAGAATGCCGGCCATGTGCCGCCGGAATGGCGCGACCGCGGTGAACCACGCGCCGTCCATCAGCAGGGGCGGGAGAAACAGGACAAGCACGAGCTCCGGATCGATCGCGATCCCTTGCACACCCGGTACGAAGGCGACGGCGCATCCGCCGACGATCAGCGCGGCTGCTGGTGGCAGCGACAGACGCCGGGCCAGATAGTGAAGCCCCAGCACCACCAGGAACATCAGGATGATCAGCTCGAAATTCGCCGCTGGATGCACAAAGCCGCCCCTTTTCCCTGCCCGCCCGGTGGTCCTGCAAGCTGTCCCGAACGGCGTCAATGCGATCGGGCAGCGTATCGGGTCGCGCCCGCATGTGGCCTGGGCCGTTCCCGGGCGATTGCCGTCGTCACGTTCGCCGGGCTAGTGTCGAGGGGGATAGGGGACAGCGCTCATGGAAACGATCGGCCGTGACCTGCGGGAAATGCAGCGGGTTCCGCTACAGCCTGCGCATATTGCCGCGATCCGGGCCGCAGGGACGCGTAAGCACTATCCCAAGGGAATAATGCTCGCCGAGATCGGCGCGCCGGCCGACCGCTTCGTGTATGTCGAAGAGGGGGAGATCGAGGTCGTCAACCCGTTCACGGGCGATCGGCTCGTGCCGTCGACGCTGGGGCCCACCCAGTTCATGAGCGAAATCTCTCTGCTGTCCGGCGGCACCTGGTCGCTGCCGATGCGCGCCGCGAGCGACACGACCGTCGTCGAAGTCCCGCGATCCGCGATGCTTCGCCTGATGGCGGCGATACCGGAGATGTCGGACATCGTGATCACGGTCCTGGCCGCGCGCCGTCGGCGGCAGCTGGATGCCGGCGATGGCATGCTGGTTCTGGTTGGCGAAGACGAGAACAGAGCCGTCAGACGTGTGGCCGAGTTCGCTGCGCGCAACCGCCTGCCCTACCGGTCCTACCCGCTCGGCAGCGCCGAAGCCGCGCATGTCGCCAGCAGTTGCGGAACCGCGCCGCTAGAGCCCGTCGTCGTGTTCGGCCGCGACGTGGTGGTGAGCGATCCGACGCCGGAGAAGGTGGCACGGCTGCTCGGACTCGATCAGGACGTTCCCGAAGACGAGGCCTTCGACGTGCTCATCGTCGGGGCCGGCCCCGCCGGCGTGTCGGCGGGCGTTTATGCGGGAGCCGAGGGGTTACGCGCGCTGGTGGTCGACGAGACCGCGATCGGCGGCCAGGCCGGCACGTCCAGCCGTATCGAGAATTATATGGGCTTTCCCACTGGCATCTCCGGCGCCGATCTCGTGTGGCGCGGCGAGGTGCAGGCGATGAAGTTCGGCACACGCTTCGTCATGCCCCGCCGCATCGAGTCGCTGGACCAGCTCGACAATGGCGCCTTCTGTGCAACCTTCGCCAATGGTCGGCTCGTTCTCGCCGCCTCTGTCGTGGTTGCCACCGGGGTCCAGTACAGACGCCTGCCGATCGCACGCCTCGCCGAGTTCGAGGGCACGGGCATCTATTATGCAGCGACCGAGAATGAGGCGCGCTTCTGCCGCGATACGGAGGTGTTGGTCATCGGCGGCGGCAATTCGGCCGGGCAGGCGGCGATGTTCCTCAGCCGTACGGCGCGCCACGTTCGCCTGCTGGTGCGCGGCGACACCCTGGCCTCGTCCATGTCCAGCTATCTGTCGAGCAGGCTCGAGGCAGACCCCGCGATCACCATCGAATACGGCACCCATGCCGTCGGCCTTCATGGCGGGGACAATCTGGAGGCGGTGACGATCCGCAACGAAGACGGCGACCGCACCGTGGCAAGCTGCGCCGTCTTCGTGATGGTCGGTGCGGCACCCAATACGGGCTGGCTCGCCGAACTGGTCGCTCTCGACGACAAGGGCTTCGTGCTCACCGGCGAAGAGGCTGGCGCGTTATCACCTTTCGCCACGTCCTGTGCGGGCATCTATGCCGTCGGGGACGTGCGCGCCGGATCGGTGAAACGCGTCGCGTCCTCGGTAGGAGAGGGATCGGTCGTGATCTCCAATGTGTGGGAGCATGTGCGCGGCTTGGGTCGTGCCTGAACGAAAGCTGCCTTCGCAGGTCTGACCGACGGTTGGTCATTTGAAAAACGCTCCAAGCTTTTCAACACTGGTCATTCGTCCCTACCCAGATCAAGCGCGGCAGCGCAGGAAACTCCGTGAGAGACGTGCGCAGCGGCAGACGTGCTGCAGTAATCAGAACGTGATCATCACCTTGCCCAGATGCCCTGCCGCGGCGAAATAGCGGACGGCGTCCGGTGCGTCGTCGAAGGCGAACGTCCGGTCGACGACGGTTGTCATCCGGCTCGCCACCATCGCGTCGAGCAGATCGACGAACATCGCGCGGCTGCCATTGGCGATGCCGCGGATCGTCACGTTCTTCGTGATGAGCGACAGATAATCGGGGATCGCCGGCCCCTCGCCCGGTGAAACGCCGATGATGATGATCCGCGCATTGATCGCCGCGGCTGCGATCGAGTGCCCCAGCGTGTCGACGCCGCCGGTTTCGATCACGATGTCGGCGCCCTTCCCCTCGGTCTGTGCGATCACCTCGGCCCCCCAATCCGGTGACGTCCGGTAATTGACCGTGATGTCCGCCCCGAGGCTGCGCGCCGTCTCAAGTTTCGCGTCCTGTGACGACGTGATCGCCACGCGTGCGCCACGGGTCTTGGCGATCTTCAGTGCCGCCAGCGCAACGCTACCGGTGCCGAGGCAGAGTACGGTCTCACCCGCCTCGACCCGACAGACCTCGACCAGTGCATTCCAGGCGGTCAGGCCGGCCGAGGCGAGACCTGCGACATCCGCGTCGGCCAGCGCGTCGGGCACCCGGATCAGCGCAGCCGCGGGGAGAACGACCCTTTCGGCAAGCCAGCCGTCATGCGTGATGCCGATATCATGCGCAAAGACGTCCGCCCGGAACGGGCCGTCCAGCCAGGTCGCGAAATGACCGCATACGACGCGATCGCCGACCGAGACCTCGGTCACGCCTGCACCGATCGCCACCACCTCGCCCACGCCTTCAGACATCGGAATGCGGGTCTCGGGCTGTCGGGCGCCGTAGGTGCCGCGCAGCAGCTGAACGTCGCGGCTGATCAGGCCGACGAGACGCGGCGCTACCAGCGCTTCGCCGGGACCGGCGACCGGCGCGGGCCGGGTCGTGGCGACTAACCCGCTGATGCCGTTCTGGGCACCGATGTGAAAGGCTTTCATCGAAATCTTCTCCTGATGGGCACGCACGATGGGCGCCTTATTCGAAGGCACGTTATTCGAAGGCACGGGGACCAGGCTTGAAGGCATGGCGGCGCGCGCGGACTGCGAGCGCCAGGGCAAGAAGGGTTGGCACCAGTACGGCCCAGGCGAGCGGTCCTGCTCCCGCATGGTCGAGGATCACCCCGCCGACGATCCCGCCCGTCGCGATCGCGCCGTTCCAGACCGTCGTGAGCATCGCATTGGCGAGGTCGACGCCCTCACCCGCCGCATCGGCGAGCGCGGTCGACAGCTGTGTCGCTGCGCCGCCGAACGACAGTCCCCACAGGATCGTCGCCGCGATCGTCATCGCGGGGGTAGTCGCGAACAGCGCGAAGGCCAGCGAGACAACTGCGAACATCGTGAGGCTGACCAGCACGAGCGGACGCAGCGCGCGATCGATCAGCACGCCCGTCACCCAGATCCCGACCAGCGCGGCGAGTCCGAATCCGAGCAGCAACAGATCTAGCCTCTGCCGCACGCCCGACAAGGCGGCGACCGGCGCGATGTAGGTGTAGAGGATGTTGTGCCCGGTGATCCACGCAAACAGCGTAATCAGGACGGGACGAACGCCCGGCGTGCGGAACACGCTGGCGATCGACAGCCGCTGTTCGGCAGGCTGGCCGGCAAAGTCCGGCACGCGCCACAACACCCAGCCGATCAGGACGAGGGTGGTGATCGCCATCAGCCCGAACGCCATGCGCCAGCCAAGCGTCGTGCCCAGCATCGCCCCCAGGGGTACGCCGATCGAGAGTGCTAGCGGTGTACCGACCATCGCGATCGCGAGGGCCTTGCCGCGCAACGGCGGGGCGACCATCCGCCTGGCATAGCCCGCGATGATTCCCCATCCCAGTCCCGCCGCGACCCCGCCCATGAACCGCGCGACGAGCGTCAGCGGATAGGATGTTGACACCGCGGTCACGCAATTGAAGATCAGAAAGCCGACGATCGCGACGAGCAGGGTCGGCTTGCGACGCCACCCTTGCGTGTACAGCGTCAGCGGGATCGCCGCGAGCAGCGACCCGACCGCATAGACTGTGATGGTCTGCCCCGCGAGCGACTCCGATACGTCAAGCCCAGCGGCCATGTGTGTTGACAGCCCGGCAGGGAGCGTTTCGGTGAGGATCGCGGTGAAGCCGGTCATTGCCAGCGCCAGCAAGGCGGAGATCGGCAGCGTCTCACTCGCGCCTTCGTCGGTCTGACGGGGTGTCGGAATCACGCAATACTCACTTCTGGATCGACTGATCCAGCGCGTTCGGCCACGCGGCCTGCCTTGTCAACGGATAATGGATTGAGTAGTCCATAATCAGGAGCGGACATATATGGCACGGAGCGGACGACCGCGTGGATTCGACCGGGATGCAGCGCTGGACAGCGCGATGCATCTGTTCTGGGAACACGGCTATGAGGGTGCGTCGCTGCTCACGCTACGTCAGGCAATGGGCGACATCTCGTCGGCCAGTTTCTACGCGGCCTTCGGGTCGAAGGAAGCGCTCTACCGCGAAACGCTCGCGCGCTATCTCGCCGTGCATGGCGGCATCGTCGGTGCGCTCGACGACGAGACGCTATCGCCACGCTCACGGCTCGAACAGGCTTTGATCGCGTCGGTTGCGGTGCAGACCGATCCTGCCCATCCGAAGGGGTGCATGATGACGCTGTCAGCGATCGTTTCGTCCGAGGCCGGCGCGCCGACTCGGGCGCTGACCCGTGTCGAGCGGGAGATCACCCGGCAGGCGTTGCAGCGGTGTATCGCCGCCGGAGTCAGCGCCGGCGATCTCGATCCCGCCACGGACGTCGCGGGGCTCACCGCGCTGTACGACGGGCTGGTGCTGGGGATCTCGATCCAGGCGCGGGACGGCGTTCCGACCGAGACGCTGCGGGCCGGCATCGAACACGCGATGGCGGCGTGGGATGCTCAAGGCAGACAGGAGCGTGAGAGCAAACTCCACTAATCTCGCCGAAAAAGAGACCGACTCGCAGGCATTCCGACCACCCTACCCGCTTTCTGACTCCGGGAATCGTCACCTCGCCCTTAAGCCGACCTTAGCGACGTAAGTCAGCATGTCGGGTAGCTTCAGGGCACAACACTTCGTTGTCGACCGCGCGACACTCCAGCCCTCAGACGCAAGATGGGAAATCACATGCGATTTGTTCAGATCGAAATACTGCCGCAGGGCAAGGCGCTGGTCGATATCGACAAGCTGACCCATGCAGTACCCGAGGGGAACGGGTCGCGCCTGTTCATCGGGGCGCAGCACCTCGACGTGCCCCATTCATTGGCTGAACTCGAGAACGTGCTGGCCGGTCGCGAGCGGACCGACGATGGCGCAAACAGCACCGCGGGGTTCGGTCTGCGATAGGCCGGCACGGCTTCGGAAGATCGTATCGTCTACCCCATCAACCCTGGGCGCGAAGCCACGACGGCGAAAACGGATCGGCAGCGCCTTGGGTCGTTCGTAACTGTGCGTAGACCACGTCATGCGCCGTCCGCGTCGACACAGTTTTACCCCGAGACGGCGCGGCACAACGCCGTTTGGCTCCGGCTGCTATGGCGGGTGGGGAGCGGAAGCCGTCGACGAACTCGTCAAGCGTGGAGCGGATCCCGAGACAATCGTGGTCATCGACGATCGGATGGTCGAGCTCGACGCCACTGAAGCATGGGCCCGACCATGATGCAGGGCGATGAGACCCGCAATGCCGCTCTGGAGGCAGTACGGCTCGCCCGTGCGCGTTCCCTGTTCGTTGCTGCGGGATGGGACGACACATCCGACCCCGATCGTCCTGAACCCCGCAAGTCTCGCCGGCGTCCTGTTGGCAGGGTCGGACCCACTGCGCGCATATCGCGTCGTATCAACGGATCTCGCCGCGGCCGACGGACAGGTTGTCCTGCACGAACGAGCGCTGACCGCGACAGAGGTGGGAATCGCACTGTCGGAAATCCGTGCCGGTCTCGGTCACCGTATCTACCGGGGCGATCGAAGCTTTGGGATCTGCGAGCCGCAGACACAGCGGCTCAAATCGGGGGATCTCATCGTCGAGGCCGTACGGCGTGGTCAGACCGTACGCGCCACTCGAGCGACTACTTGCCGATACGGTCTGTTACGACAGGATCTGGATCCGATGTGCGCACTACGAAATCAGCGCATATCCATCAGGCTTCGTCGGTCGAGATCGGCTTCCGTGCCGCCATCTGGACCGGCCTGCCTATCACGGGGCGGCCGGCTGGCCATCGGCGCGCGATACAGCGATCCTTTGCGATCCGGGCGATGGTCACCGCGTCGCCCTGATTGCCGCCGAGGACATGATAGGCCGTCGCGTCTTCGCCGATATAGAAACCGACATGCCCGCCACCAGGACGCTCGAACACCAGCACAGCGCCCGGCGCCAGGCGCTCCGGCCGCAACGACAATCCCCATGTCGACCATGACGTCGCCCGCACCGCAATAGAGACTGGCTCGATGCCATCTTCCTGCAGGCAGTGTGCGACGAACACGCCGCACCACGGGACGCTGTCGGCGTTGTAGACCATGCCCAGCACCCGCGTTGGCCGCTTTGCCCAACCCAGGATCGTCGCGCTGTTCGCTGATCCCGCAGCTTCCTTCGTGCCGAGCTTCGTGCGCGCCACTCTCAGCCACTTCGGATCCGTCACCATGATCCGCCCGCCCCTGGGGCTGCGATACGAACAAGCCTGCGGTTACACTCAAATGCGGGCATTACAGCATCCTCTCCACGATCGGCAGCATCGCTGCGACCACCGCGGCAATCGCCTTCGCATTGGGATGCACCCGGTCCGCCAGCACCATATCGGCATGTCCCAATACGCCCGGCGGAAAGAATGGCCAGACGGTCGCGCCGTGTTCGGCGGCCAACGCCGCGTGAATGCCGAGATATGCAGCAGCCCGATCACGGATGAACATCGGGGGATCGACGGTCGTCAACAACACGGGAATGCCACAATTGCCCAGGCTCAGCAGGACCTGATCGAGCTGCGCTCGGGTACGCCCCACCGGCACCTGCCGCAGGACATCGTTCGGTCCCACCTGAACAATCGCAAGTGCGGGTCGCTGGTCGAGCGTGGAGAGCATTCGGGGCAAGCGTCGTAGGACATCAGCGGTGGTATCACCCGACACCCCGGCATTCACCACGCGGGCAGAAGGACATGCCCGCCGCAGCGATGCCTGGAGCTGTACGGGAAAGCTATCGGCGGCGGGCAGGCCGTAACCGGCAATCAGGCTGTCGCCGATTGCGAGAATCAAAGGTCGGTCGAGTGTCATGCGCCGCTGTGAGATAGTTCACGTTCGATGCAATGTAAGGCGTCCGGTCACCATCGCGCCGCTCCTTTGACGCTAGTGCTCCTTCGTCTGCAACGAGATACAGACGGCCGATACGCATTTCGGCCACCATCACACCATCACACCATCAGAAGTTCCAGACGACCTTTTGCCAACATCTTCGGCCTGGATGGGGTGATGGCCTAACACCAAAACGTGATCGTCGGCGCGGATGACGTGGCGTGGTACCTGCAACGTGGCACGGCAAACGATGAATATGCCCGAACTGCCCCGCCAAATGGCCGTCCCCAGCGAAGCAGCTTTTGCATCATCAGCCGCCGCCGGAGCCCGTCTCACATTTGTCGTTATGAGCGGTTCGACGAGCCGGACGTATCTGGCTGGGTCAAGTCGAGCACTTCCAACCTTGCAGCGCCCCCTCGCCTTGCAATCAGGCTCCCCACTGGAACCTGGTACGTACCGCGCAAGGTGAACCGTTCGACACGGTAGACACCCCGATCAGTGCTGCTGGTCGGAAAACCGGTGTAGCGTCGTTCGGAAACCTGCTTGAGGAGGTACCCTGCCCATCCCGTCGAACGCGAGCCGCGCAAGATTTCGGGTTCGTCCGTCTTACCGTCGGGTCGGATCCAGAAGCCGATGTCGACCCATTTGATCGGATCGACATCGGACGATCTCGCGGGAAGCGGATTGCGCAAGTCGAACTTGCGCGCTTCGTCTTGCGCAGCCGCCAGCGCCGTAGGTCGATAAGGCGGCGCCCATACCAGCTCAGGGCGGGTCGAGCCATCGCGGCCGATCGCACGCACCAGCTGGTCAATCTGCGCGTTGTCCTTTTGCCCCGCCGCCAAGCGCAACCGGACGACTTGCAGCAGGTTGCGCAGCTTTGGATCCGCCACGATCGGCCGGGCTTCGGCTTCGGCCATAAGCCTGGCCGCACCGGCCGTGTCGCCTCGTGCGTTGGCCAGTCTGACGCGGCGCAACGTCGCCTGCAGGGCGAGCACCGCGTTCCCGTCCGCCAACGCCTGACGCTCCACCGCCTTATACGAAATCTCGGCACTACGCCCCCCGCGCATCGCGAGCCACATATCGCCGGTCGCAAATGCCGCGGCAACGACAGCCGGGTCATTGGCCGGCAGATTGTCGCGCAACGTGCGAACCTGCTCACCGACCGCGCTCTTGAACGCATCCAGATCACCGTCATGCAAAGAGACGGTCGCATATGCTTCATACAATGCGGACACCGGTTTCGGGTCCGTCGCAGCGTGACGCTTGTTACGAGATATGGCGCGCATAAGCGTGTGACGCGCCTTGAGATACGCACCATCCCGGAATTGCTGCTCGGCAAAGGCGATCGACGCCTGTGCATCTCGCAACGGCGGACAGCCCTGCTCGACGCAGGCTGCATACGCTTCCGAAAGCTGCCTGCCAGAAATTACGATATCGGGGGCGGCGGCCTGCAGCGACAATGCGAAGAATAAAGCAATCATCACCCGGCCTCCACTTCGAGTCGCACCTTGCACCGCTGCAAGCCTGACCTCGCATCAGCGACTGTATTGCGAAACTTTTATCTTTGCAGCAGCGAATAACTGATCAGAAGAGGAATGCCGACTCTCTCGATAGATGAGCGGTAAACCGGGTGGCCGTTTTTAGAGCGTGGAGTGTTAAATGCGCCACCGCATCCGCCTCCCTATGACTTCAGCGAAGCCGCCCTGACGAGGGGCATTCGCCAAACCACGTACTGGGCAGGACGTTGATCGCGGCACGCGGTGGTATTCTGCAGGCGGCTCTCTGGCGCCTTCCTACGGGGATATTACTGCTCTGTTGGGCTCGAGCATTGCGAGGATCTGGTTCTTGCAGATGTTGAGATCGAAGACGACCGTTTGCCGGCTATGATCGTCGCCTGCGGCGGCGGTTGTCAGTTGAAGCCCCGTATATTCGCAAGGCCCGGTCCAATATGTCGATTTTGAATGGGTCGTGTGGTCCCCAACGGAATTGTTGGACCTCTGGTTGAAGTTGAGGATCTCGTAGCGCCCGGGGTCATGGCGCAATTTCGTCACGACCCGCGGGTCGTACGGAAACTCGTTCACGTGCCGTCGTGATCGACTTGGATCCCGCAGGCTTATGATCTTTCGGTCCGAACAATTGACCAGGAGCAAGACCCCCATCTCGTTCTTTTGCTTCGGCGCTGGCAGCGCCAGAAGACCAATGGCGTCGTCGGCAATCGAGGGTGCGCGCAGTTCACATATCGATTCCCGTACGCTCCTGACGACGTTGCCGGATTCGAGCGGGTTGGAAGCGACGGCCACCGCCTCGGAAAACATAAGAGCAACGGCAAACATCTTTGTCTCCGTTATTGAGCTGCCGGTTGATATTAGCACTAGTGCTTATCAACAGCCAAGTCCGTTCAGCCGGGATAGTGTATGTTGGGCGGCTAGCAAATCTTGGCGGTTCCCACTGAGCCGGTTTACCGGAGCAGGAGCCCGCTGTTGGACAGCCCGCCTTTGGCACTGACATCCGCCGGGTTAGTCCGCTTTCACGATATCTTCTCTCGATAGACCTTTTAGGGAGTTACCGCTGGAAACGAACGATCAGACGTCATCGGGCTGAGCGAATGTCCGCTCTCGGGCGTATGAATAGCCACGGGGTATCCGATTGGGCACCCAAGTGGAATGGCTGGGAAGCGCGGCGCCCTCGCCCTTATCGGAAACGGTCGGCAGTCTCCAAAAAACCGGCATGTCGGAAGTTCGTGCTGTTGCTGCCTGACATATCCGCTATGCCGGATTTATGGATAATGATTCGGCTATCGTTGCGCTTGGCGCGCTCGCTCAGGGCACTAGGCTCGACGTGTTCCGGCTGCTGGTGCGCCACGAACCGGACGGAATGGCCGCGGGCGAAATCGCCCGCCGGCTCGACGTGCCGCAGAACACCATGTCCGCGCATCTCGGCATCCTAGCGCGCGCCGGCATCGTCCGCTCCGAGCGACAGAGCCGGTCGATCATCTACCGCGCTGATCTGGACGGCCTGCGCGCACTCACGCTCTTCCTGGTGAAGGACTGCTGCGCCGGCTCGCCCGAGCTGTGCGTGCCGCTTCTGGCCGAACTCACCCCCTGCTGCTGAAAGGACGCGCCATGGCCGTCGACATCGTGATCTACCACAACCCCGCCTGCGGCACGTCGCGCAACACGCTGGCGATGATCCGCAATGCCGGCATCGAGCCACACGTCATCGAATATCTGAAAACCCCGCCCTCGCGCGCTTTGCTGGTCCAGCTGATTGACCGCGCCGGTATGACGCCTCGCGAACTGCTGCGCGAGAAGGGGACGCCCTATGCGGAGTTGGGGATTGGCGATGAGACGCTGACGGACGACGCGCTGGTGGACGCGATGATGGCGCATCCGATCCTCATCAACCGGCCGCTGGTCGTCTCGCCGCTCGGCGTGCAGCTGTGCCGACCGTCCGAAGCGGTCCTCGGTCTGCTGCCCGAGCCGCAACTGGGGGCCTTTGCCAAGGAGGACGGCGAAGCGGTGGTGGACGCCTCGGGTCAGCGCGTCGCTTGATGCTGCTCGCGCTCGCCATCTTCGTCGCCACGATCACGCTCGTCATCTGGCAGCCCAAGGGGCTCGGCATCGGGTGGAGCGCGCTGGGTGGGGCAGTCGTGGCGCTGCTCGTCGGGGTGGTCTCGCTTTCCGACGTCCCGGTGGTGTGGGGTATCGTCTGGAACGCGACTGCGACGTTCGTCGCCATCATCATCGTCAGCCTGCTGTTGGACGAGGCCGGCTTCTTTGAATGGGCGGCGCTGCACGTCGCTCGCTGCGCGGGAGGACATGGCCATAGGCTATTCGTCCTGATTGTCCTTCTCGGCGCGGCCGTGTCGGCGCTGTTCGCGAACGACGGCGCGGCGCTGATCCTGACCCCTATCGTCATCGCGATGCTGCGGGCGCTCGGCTACCGCGACAGGGCAACGCTGGCGTTCGTCATGGCGGCCGGTTTCGTCGCCGACACGGCCAGCCTGCCGCTGATCGTGTCCAACCTGGTCAACATCGTGTCGGCCGACTTCTTCCGCATCGGCTTCGCCGACTATGCGTCGGTGATGGTGCCGGTCGACCTCGCGTCGATCGGTGCGACGCTGATCGTGCTGCTGCTGTACTTCCGCCGTGACGTCCCAGCCGACTACAACGTGGCGCAGCTCCGCGCGCCGGCCGACGCTGTCCGCGATCGGGCGACATTCCGGGCCGGTTGGGTCGTCCTTGCGGCGCTTCTGGCGGGCTTTTTCCTGCTCGAACCTATCGGCATCCCGGTCAGTGCAGTCGCCGCTGCCGGCGCGGTGCTGCTGCTCGTCGTCGCCGGGCGCGGCCGCGTCATCGAGACGCGCAAGGTGCTGCGCGGCGCGCCGTGGCAGGTCGTGATCTTCTCGCTCGGCATGTACCTGGTCGTCTACGGCCTGCGGAACGCCGGTCTGACTGACCACCTCGCCGGTTTGCTCGACCGCACCACCCAAGGCGGTGTGTGGGGCGCGGCGTTCGGCACCGGCATCATCGCCGCGCTGCTGTCGTCGGTCATGAACAACATGCCGACCGTGCTTGTCGGCGCGCTGTCGATCGACGCGACCCACGCCACGGGTGCGATCAAGGACGCCATGATCTACACCAACGTGATCGGCTGCGACCTTGGCCCCAAGATCACGCCGATCGGCTCGCTCGCGACGTTGCTGTGGCTGCACGTGCTCGAGCAGAAGGGCATCCGCATCGGCTGGGGCTATTATTTCAGGATTGGAGCGACCTTAACGATCCCCGTGCTGGTGGTAACGCTCGCCGCGCTCGCTTTGCGGCTCGGTGCCGCCTGATGCCGTGGAATCGAACCAAAGACAGGACATACCCCTGATGCCCCTGCGCACGCTTTCCGACCCCGACCATCTGCCCGCACTCGATCGACGCTACACGCGCGACCGGCCCGCCATCGGACTGGGTGCGGGCGACCCGCCCCCGCGCATCCTGCTGCTCTATGGCTCACTGCGCGAGCGGTCATATTCCCGGCTCTGCGTCGAGGAGGCCGCGCGCCTGCTACGCTTCTTCGGAGCCGAGACGCGCATATTTGATCCCTCGACCTTGCCGCTGCCCGATCAGGTGGCTGGCGACGACCATCCGGCGGTCCATGAACTGCGCGAGCTGTCGATGTGGTCGGAGGGGCATGTGTGGTGCAGCCCCGAGCGGCACGGCCAGATCACCGGCATTATGAAGCTGCAGGTGGATCACCTGCCGCTGTCGATGGGCGGGATGCGACCGACGCAGGGCCGGACGCTCGCCGTCATGCAGGTGTCAGCCGGATCGCAGTCGTTCAACAGCGTGAACACGCTGCGCCTCCTCGGCCGCTGGATGCGGATGGTGACGATTCCGAACCAGTCGAGCGTCGCCAAGGCGTTCGAGGAGTTTGACGACGCCGGCCGGATGAAGCCGTCCAGCTACTATGATCGCATCGTCGACGTGATGGAGGAGATGGTCCGCTTCACGGTCCTGCTCCGCCCTCACGCGGCCCAGCTCGTCGACCGGTATTCGGAACGGAAGGCTTCCGGCGTCCCGATCGATCCGACAACCGATCTGTCGAGCATCGCTACGGTGTCGCATCTATTACAATGAACGAATGCCAAATGTGGGCAGGCACGCTGCAGCGCGACGGCTTTGACCAGAGCTGTATCCACCATCTATCCATGGGACGAGTTGGTCTTCGTGTTCGCACTATGCGCTGGCATAATGACGACGACAGCCCCGAAGCTTTCGCTTCGGGCCTGTCGTCGGGTTGGTTGCAGGGATAGGATTTGACCGCTGCGGAACTCGGCTTCTTCTGACTGGCTCAGCAGTCATCAACAGCCAAGATGCCAAGATTAATCATCAGGGCCTAGCCTCGTTCAGGGCCAGAGTGCCAAGACGGTAGAAAGTGCCACGTTTAATAAGAATTTGGCAGCGGGCTTATTGTATCGGGTGTCGACGCAATTAGGGTTTTTGAAAAGATATAAGTAGACCTCGGTAATGTTTCGACCGAGACAGTCGACATCAATGCTTATCGAGCTTAGCTAATTGTTGCTAATCACCGACAGCGTCTGAAGTCGCCGACCTTTAAATGGCGCTTCCGAGACGAAGGCTCAGACACCGCCTTAGTTCTTTCATGGTACAAACTAGCCAGTCGAGCTTCCATACTACGAGAATGTCGCCGGTTCGCGCATAGGAGAGTGCGTCGACGGGCGGCTTACGGAGCGGTTTATTGCAATGGCAGACAGAGCGGGGCGCGGTCTTTTTCCAAAGACGATGGTATTTCTGGAAAGTTAAGCCTGTAAGCCGATGTCGCCTTCAGGGCTCTTCTCCCGCATGTTCCCGATCAAACATCTCTCGTGATGCGCGAAAGCTGTCGACGTTTTCGACGATCCACGTCCACAGGGGAACCATCATGACCAGTAGCTTCAATCCGGTTTCGGATAGAGCATATTCTACATGAGGAACCACCTCCTCGAAGTCGTGACGCACCACCAATCCATCGCGCTCCAGATGGCGCAGCGTGCGCGTCAGCATCCGCTGTGTAATACCTTGCATCCGTCGGCCGATTTCCGCGTGGCGAAGCTGGCCGTACACGCCGAGCGTATGGATGACACCAAGCGACCAGCGGTTACCGGCATGGGCCAACACCTCACGGCGCACCCCGTCGTCATCGTCCCGGAGGCCATCGCAAACCGTTTGCGAATATCGGAGGATGTCCTCCTCGTTTAGAGATTGAACGGCAGTATCACGCATGTACCCATCTTTCACGCTTGCCCGTGTCTTGCCAGATCACCAGCATCCACGGTGAAACGAGTTAGAACGATGAACGATACAGTCTCCAATGTGAAATCACGCAATATCCTCGTTCTGGGTGCCGGCGAGCTTGGCATGCCCGTGCTTCGCAATCTGGCGCGTCACGCCAAGAACATCGACGCCGCCAGGATCAGCGTCCTTCTCCGCGAGAGTGCCGTCGAGTCGGGCGATCCCTCCAAGCAGCGTGATATCGCCGAGATCCGCGAAGCGGGGATCGAGATCGTGCTCGGCGACCTGGTGAACGACACCATCGATGAGCTGGCATCGCTCTTTTCGGGCTACGATACGGTGATCGGCTGCGCGGGCTACGCAGCCGGGATCAACACGCCGATGAAGCTCGCCAAGGCGGCGCTACAATCCGGTGTCCCGCGCTATTTCCCGTGGCAATTCGGCGTCGACTTCGAGGCGATCGGCCGCGGCGGGCCGCAGGACATCTTCGATGCGCAGCTCGACGTGCGCGAGCTGCTGCGCTCACAGGACAAGACCGAGTGGGTCATTATCTCCACAGGCATGTTCTTGAGCTACTTGTTCGAGCCGGACTTTGGTGTCGTCGATCTGGAGAAGAGCGAGGTTCACGCACTCGGCAGCCTCGATACCGCTGTGACGCTGACGACGCCGGATGACATCGGAGTGCTGACCGCCGAGATCGTATTCTTCGAGCCGACGATTCGCAACGAGATCGTCTTCCTGGCCGGTGACACCGTCAGTTATGGTGAGATCGCAGACAAGTTGGAGGTGGCACTGGGCCGGGCCTTCAAGCGGTCGGTTTGGACCGTGCCTTTCCTGATGGAAGAGCTGGCGAACGATCCGAAAAACATGATGCGCAAGTACCGCGCCGCCTTCGCGATCGGTCGCGGTGTGTCCTGGCCGAAGGCAGGCACGTTCAATGATCGTCAGGGTCTTCCCGTCACCGACGTTGCAGCCCTGATCAATGCCGATTTGCGAGGGGCGCAATAAGAAGAATGATGTGGGCGGGGTGACTGTAGAGACCTTCCCAAAGACGAACCTAGAGTGGGACAGCCGCCCCGGCGATCACGCAGACAGCTTAGGACAGCTTACGTCCCAAAATCCGTTCCCGATTGGTCTTTCCCAAGATGGCCAATCGGAGATGGAGAGATGGGAAAGATCGCGCTGAACGAATGGCCGTTATTTGGCGCCCGGATCGCTAGCCTAAAAGTCCGGAAATGGGCAAAACTGTTGGGCATTGCAGGGCTGCCAAGACCAACATTCGGTCATCCCGATGCGGCTTTTGCCGTTCCAGCTTCGGACATCCGTTTATGTTCGCCGCTGACTTGAGCTTTCAATCATGCCAGCGGTACGGAGCAGCTTGCGCTGGCCAGCGACGTATATCTGGTGCAGTGATCTCCCTTGACCCGCTCCTCAGAATTCATCCGATTGGCAAGTTATCTCGTCAGATGGAGGGGGAGTGATGCGGCATGGCCGATGTTCCGAGAATCAGATCATTGGCGTCCTGCGCGAGCGTAAGGCTGAGGCAAAGACCTGGCCCGGAGGGCGGCAATATCAGCCAGTCGAACTGTAACTAAGCCAATCATGGCGATTTACGATTGCAGGTACGAGCATTACCGCCGACGGACTGATTTACAGATAGTTGGAGGGAAAAGCGCTGACATTGGATCTCCGACCGAGCGCGTTGATCAAGGCGAATGCGGACAGCCTGCGCCAGACGGTCCGCGTGATCGTCGCGACTGCAGCAGCGTTTGCGGCGTACAAGACGCTCGGCCTGCACGAAGGCTATTGGGCGGTGTTCACCGTGCTGATCGTGATGCAGGCATCGATCGGGGGAACGCTCGGCGCAGCGACCGATCGGTTGCTGGGAACCTTGCTGGGCGCGGTGCTGGGCGGCATCGGCGCGGCTTTCGGGCGAACCGATACGCTCGAACTCGGGCTGGTGCTCGTCACCGTTACTGGCATCGCCGCGCTCGTCGCGTCGGTCCAGCCGCGGTTGAGGATCGCGCCGGTCACCGCGGCAATCATGCTGCTCAGCGCGCCGCCGGGCTCTTCGGTGGAGATCTTCGTCCGGGATCGCATCATCGAGATCGGCCTGGGCGGCGTGATCGGTGTGCTGGCCGCGATGCTGATCTTGCCGGCACGATCGCACGGCGTGGTGATCGCGCGCACGCTTGCCGTGCTGAGCCATATCGAACGGATGCTGCGGGCGCAGGCCGACGCGTTGACCACCGGGCTGGCGCTGCCATCGTCCCCCGAACACGCCGCGCTGCGTCATGCGCTGGCCGCGGTGGAGCTGGCGATGAAGGACGCCGACCGCGAACGCGCCTCGCGTCTCGCCGATCACGGTATCCCCGCCGCCGTACCGCGCACGCTCTGGCGGATCCGCAACGATTTGGTGCTGAGCGGTCGCGCACTTGACGAGCCGCTGCCCCCGGCTGCGATGGCAGCGCTCGCCAAGCCATCGGCGGCGATGCTGACCGCGCATGCCGCGCTGGCGAGCCGGTGTTCGGAGGCGCTGCGTACGCGGGGTAAGGTCGATCGGGGCGACGTCGAAGCGTGTTATCGGATGTTCGGTACCGCGCTCGATCTGTTCCGACGGAGCGAGGCGGCGGCGACCCTGGATTTCGACGCATCGGGCCGCGTATTCGGGCTCGCCTTCGCCGCGGGTCGTCTTCACCGCGACCTGCTCGACCTTGCCGGTCGCGTCGACGAAATCGCCCCGACCAAGGTGCTCGCTGCCGAACAAAGCTGACCGCGCGACTTTGCCGCTGGCCCCGCGCGCGGTACGGGCGGCGATGACCGAAACCTTATCGACGCCCGACCTCGCCGCCGAACTGGTCGCGCTGCTCGACCTCGAACCGCTCGATACCGACCTGTTCCGCGGACTCCAGCGACCCGGCGCAACCGCGCGCGTTTTCGGCGGGCAGGTCGTGGCGCAGGCGCTGATGGCGGCGCAGCGTTCGGTCGATGCACCCGCCGTGGCGCACAGCATGCACGCCTATTTCCTGCGCGCCGGCACCGAGACGCAACCGATCATCTTCCGGGTAGAGCGTGATTTCGACGGCAAGTCGTTCGCGAACCGCCGCGTCACCGCCAGCCAGAACGGCGCGACGATCCTGACGCTGGCCGCATCGTTCCAGCGCCCGGAAGCCGGCCTGGAGCATGCGGTCGCGATGCCCGACCTTCCCCCGCCAGAGGAACTGCGCTCGCTCGACATCCTCGCTGGTGACTATGCGGGTATCTCCGCGCAAGCCGTCGCGTTCCTCTCTAAGCCGTCCGCCTTCGATATCCGGCCCTGCGGCGTTCCCGCGTTCCTCCAGACCAAGCCCGGCACGCCCGTATCCCATGTCTGGATCCGGTTTCGAGGAAGCGTGCCAACCGATCCCGTCGTGCGCCGCGGCGTGCTCGCCTATCTGTCCGATTATGCGCTGCTCAGTGCGTCGCTGATCCCGCACGGCGTCAACATGTTCGAGCACAGCATGCAGACCGCGAGCCTCGATCACGCAATGTGGTTCCACGACGACGTGCCGCTGGACGATTGGCTGCTCTATACCAGCGAAAGCGCGTGGTCAGGACATGGCCGCGGCATCGCACGCGGTGTCTTCCATAGCCGCGATGGGCGAGCGATCGCGCATGTCACGCAAGAGGGATTGATCCGGATGCGGCCCGATCTCGCGCCACGTACGACGATCCCGCATATGCCCTGATCGGTGCGCCCCGGATCGGGTCGCCGCGCAAAACCATGTTGACAGCGCATTTGTACGGACATTAGGATCATCTTACGCCAGTGAAGCTGGTTCCAGGATGTCGCGCCGCGCAAGACGGACGATCCCAATCGATGAGGATGTCTGTATGCGTCATTCGTACGCCGTATCGCTGTGCGCGTTGCTAGCCGTGCTGCCATCGGCAGCGCAGGCGCAGACGGCGTCGCCGCTCGATACCGATCCGTCGTACCAGACGATGCTGGCGCTGATCGACGAGATGGTCGAGAACAAGCTGGTCAGCCGCGAGCGCGCCGATACGCTGATCGCCAATGCCAAGGCGAAAGCCGGCCGTGCGCTTGCCGCGAATGCCCCACCTCCGGCCGCTGCGCCATCAACGGCCCCGCAACTGGCAGCGCCTGTGCCAGCACCCCCGTCAGCGGCCCCGACCCGCGTGCAGGTCGCCAACCAGACGGCCGATCCCGGCGCGAAGATCGCTCCCGTGCCGGTCGGCAACCCGCAGGTCGTGAACGCCGGCGGGGTCGCGCTGCCCGCCGATCTCGCGGTCGACTGGAGCCGGGGGGCCCCCGTGTTCAGCAGCCGCGACGGAAAGTTCACGTTCAAGATGCGCGGGCGGTTGTTGGCCGATATCTCTTCGACCGGGGGGTCGGATTTCGACCGTCGCAACATCACCGTCTCGACGCTGCGCCAGTTTCGCGTCGGCGCGATTGGCACGATCGGCGATCACCTCTTCTATCAGTTCGAAACCGATTTCCGGCGCAACGCGACCGAAGTCGTGCAGGCGTTCGTCGGTTACCGCCAGAAGTTCGGCAAGACCGACGCCGATGTCCGGTTCGGCAACCTCATCACCGATCGCGGCATCGACATCGGCACCGCGTCGACCGCCAACCCCTTCATCACAACCAACATCAACACCACCGCGCTCGCGACGCAGGGTGGCAAGGTCTTCCTGATGGGCGCCGTCGGCCGTGCGGGCGGCAAGAACTGGCATGCGAGCCTTGGCGTTCACGGCGATGCGATCGACAGCGATTTCACGCGTAGCGACAACCGCATGCTGCTGGGCCGCGCGCATTGGAACCCGATCCTCACCAAGCATGGCCTGATCCACATCGGCGGTTGGGCGTATAGCGAGAACATCCCCGATACGACGCTGCCGACCACGTTCGCGCAAGGCATGGCGGGCGCGCTCAACAACAGCGTCCGTGTCGAGTCCGCGGCGCTGGCTGGCGCGGACGGATCAAAGGCGTTCGGCCTCGAACTCGGCGGCACGCTGGGGCCATTCTACGCGTTCGGCGAATATGGTCAGCGGACCGTGCATGGCGGCCCGACCTCGACCTTCCGTAGCGGCAAGATCAAGGCCTTGTCGGTCAATGGCGGCTTCTGGATCACCGGCGAGACGCCAACCTATGCCTCGCGCAGCGGCACCTATGTCGCGCCGAACGTGCTGAACTCGGTGCTCGATGGCGGATGGGGGGCGCTGGAGGCGGTGATACGCTACGAGGATCTCGACAGTTCGAGCCTCCCGCTTGGCGGCACCGGTACCGCAGGTACGCTCGGCCTGAACTGGTCGCTGACCAACAATTTCCGGTTCATGGCGGACTATACCCATTTCCGTACCGACAACCGGACCGGCGGTTTCATCGGGCGCGATAGCGGCGACACGTTCGCGGCAAGGGCCGAAGTGGCGTTCTGACCGTCGACGCCGGCTTCACCTTGCCAGCGTACCATAAGTTCGATAATGTCCGTACAAAGCGATATGGAGGATGTATGAGCCTTTCGGCTATCAAGGTTGGCGAGCAGCGCTACCGCGCGAGCTATGGCCGGTATCTCGAGGATTTCGTCGTCGGCGACATTTACGAGCATCGCCCCGGGCGGACGATAACCGACGCGGACAATATCCAGTTCTCGTTGATGACGATGAATTCGCACCCGATGCATTGCGACGCGCAATATGCCGCCAAGAGCGAGTTCGGGCGGCTGCTGGTGAATAGCGGGCTGACCCTGGCGATCGTGCTCGGCATGACCGTCAACGACGTGAGCGGCAAGTCCCCCGCCAATCTCGGCTGGACCGAGATCAAGCTTACTCATCCGGTGTTCGGCGGCGACACGCTGACCGCGGAAACCGAAGTACTCGAAATCCGCGAGTCCAAGTCGCGCCCGACGCAGGGGATCGTCACCACCCGCACTCGGGCGTTCAACCAGGACGCCAAGCAGATCATGGAGTTCACGCGCAACTCGCTGGTCTACAAGCGCGGCGAATCTCCCGACGACAAATAGCCCGACTGATCGACTAACCGGTCGCCGTTGGTGACCGGACGCCCCCAGCGCGGCCTGCGAGAGCTTCGACAAAAGAAGACCCGGCCCGTCGTCATTACGAAGAGAGGTAGCCCCATGGCCGATACCATCGCCGTCAACGCAGGAGCCAGGCTGGACCGTCTGCCTATCTCCCGATTCCACTGGCGCATCCTGGGGCTAATCAGCGCGGGCGCATTCCTAGACGCGTTCGACGTGTATCTCGCGGGGGGTGTCATCGCCGCGCTGAAGGCCGAAGGCTTTTCGACGTTGGCGCAGGCCGCGGTGTTCATGTCGATGACCTTCCTCGGCATGATGATCGGCGCAGGCATGGCCGGCTATGTCGGCGATCGCTTCGGACGTCGCGCCTCTTACCAGTTCAACCTCGCGCTGTTCGGGCTAGCCTCGATCGCGGCGATCTTCTCGCCCAACATGACGTTCCTGATCGTCTGCCGCTTTATCATGGGCATCGGCCTCGGCGCCGAGCTGGTGGTCGCGGCGGGCACGCTCGGCGAGTTCATCCCGCCGGCCTATCGCGGTCGCTGGGTGTCGATCATGGGCATGGTTGTCAATTCTGGCCTGCTGGTCGCGACCTCGGTCGGCTATATCGTCATCCCGACGCTCGGCTGGCGCTACATGTTCGCGATCGGCGGCATCCTTGCGCTGATCGTCTGGGTAATGCGCAAGAAGATGCCGGAATCGCCGCGGTGGCTCGAATCGGTCGGCCGAAACGAGGAGGCAGAGGCGACGCTTCGCGAGATCGAAGCCGACGTCGTCAAGCACAAGGGGCCCCTCGCCGCCGTCCCCGAAGTCCGCATCATACCAAAGGTCCACGCACCGCTCAGCGCACTCTTCGGCGCCAAACTGCGCCGCCGCCTGATCGCCGCGACGCTCGCCGCGATCGCCGTCAAAGTCTCGGTCTATGGGTTCGTCGCATGGTTGCCGACCTTCCTGGTGAGCCACGGCACGGGGATCGTCACCTCGCTCTGGTACACGACGCTAATGTCGTTCGGCAGCGTGTTCGGTGCGATCGTCGCGATCGGTATCGCCGACCGCATCTCGCGCCGCGCCTCGCTGATCGCGGCGGCCGTTGCGATCATGATCTTCGGCTTCCTGTATCCCAATGCGCACGGTGACCTTATGGTGCCGCTAACGGGCTTCCTGCTCGTGTCGAGCATCTACACGCTCGTGACGCTGGCGCTGTTCGCCTACATCCCCGAGCTGTTCCCGACCGCCTATCGGCTGCGTGGCACCGGTTTCGCGGGCATGTGCGGACGGGCCGCGTCGATGGTCACGCCCTATGCCACCGTCGCGCTGTTTGAGCGCTTCGGGCTGGAGGGCGTGCTCGGCATGGTCGGCGTGGTGCTCGCCTGCATGATCGCCGCCGTCGGTCTTTTGAACATCGAGACCACCGGTCAGTCGCTCGACGACGTCGCCGACGATTCGCTGGTCCTTGGGGGAGCTGCTAAGTGACGCTCTCGCAAACCTTCGCCGATTTCGCGACCGGCCTGACGATCGATGCCATTCCCGAGCGGGTTAAGGAGCGCGCACGCCACCTGATCCTCGACTCGGTCGGCACTGGCCTAGCGGCAGTCGGCGCAGACTGGGCCGAGGCGACTTTCGCCGCCGCGGGCGACCTCGGCAGCGGAACAGCGCCGGTGCTCGGCTATGGCCGCACGCTGGCGATGCGAGACGCTGCGCTGATGAACGGCGTCGTTACGCACGGCCTCGACTATGACGACACGCATTCACGCGGGATCATCCATGCGACCGTCAGCGCCTTTCCGACTGCGCTGGTCGCGGCGGACAAAGCCGGCGCGTCGGGCGCCGACCTGCTCGTCGCCTATATCGCAGCGATGGAGGTTTCGACGCGGGTCGCGGCCGTCGGCGCGGGCGGGTTTCACGGCTTCGGCTTTCACCCGACCGGATTGATCGGCGCGTTCGGATCGACGCTCGCGGCCGGCAGGTTGCTCGGACTCGACGCGCAGCAGATCGCGATGGCGCAGGGGATCGTGTTGTCGATGGCCGGCGGGAGTCTGGAGTTCCTGGCCGACGGTGCGTGGACCAAGCGCTTGCATCCAGGCTGGGCGGCGAGTTCGGCACTGACCGCGGCGACGCTTGCCAAGCGCGGCTTCGTCGGACCGCCGGCTGCCTATGAAGGGCGCTTCGGTCTTTATGCCCTGTATCTTCGCGACGCCGCCCCTGCCCTGCTCGCGCAGGCGACCGAAGCGCTCGGCGATATCTGGGAGATCGAGGCGGTGTCGGTAAAGCCGCTTCCCGCCTGCCACATGACGCATGCCGCGATCGATGCGGCGATCGCGCTGCGTGCGCAATACGACCTGACCGCTGCCGATATCGCCAAGGTCATCGTGCTGGTACCCGAGGCGGTCATTCCGATCGTCTGCGAGCCGGTGGCTCCCAAGCGGACGCCACACACCGGCTACGACGCGCAATTCTCGATTCCCTACACGGTCGCGACCGCGCTGCTGACGGGCAAGTTCACGCTCGATTCGCTTGATCCGGCAGCACTGAACGATCCGGCGGTGCTCGATCTAGCCGCCCGCGTCTCATACGCAGTCGACCCCGACAGCGATTATCCCAAGCACTTCACCGGCGAAGTCATGGTCGAAACCCGAGGTGGCCGCATGCTGCGCCACCGCGAGGCGATCAACCGCGGTGCATCCGACCGGCCGCTCAGCAACGCCGACATCGACGCCAAATATCTCGAGAACGCCGCTCGCACGGTCGACGCGACCCGCGCCGCGCATATCCGCGCCGCCGTGCTCGACCTGCACCTGCACCCCGCTTCCGCGCTCGGCGACATCCTCGCCGGCGCCACTGCCCCTCAAGGAGTATCCGCATGACCCTGGCAAACGCGATCGCCGCCGATGGCGCGATGACCGACGAAGAGATCATGATCCTCGATTCGATCGACAAGTTCCTCGAAACCGACGTGAAGCCGTTCGTCCATCAGCTCGAGCATGACGACGAATATCCGCAGAAGATCGTCGACACGATGAAGGAAATGGGGCTGTTCGGGCTCATGATCGCACCCGAATTCGGCGGGTTCGGCGTCTCGACGCTGACCTATGCGCGGATCATCGAGAAGATCTCGACCGTGTGGATGTCGGTCGCAGGGATCATCAACAGCCACATGATCATGGCGATGACGGTCCAGCGCTGCGGCACCGACGCGCAGAAGGATCATTATCTGCCCCGCTTCGCAACCGGCGAACTGCGCGGCGGCATCGGCCTGACCGAGCCCGACGCGGGCACAGACCTGCAGGCGATCCGCACCACCGCGGTGCGCGACGGCGACGACTATGTCGTCAACGGCAGCAAGATGTGGATCACCAATTCGGGCTCGGGCAACACCATCCTGTTGCTGGTCAAGACCGACACGGCCGCCGAGCCACGCCACAAGGGCATGAGCCTGCTGATCGCCGAGAAGGGCGACGGCTTCATCGTGTCGAAGAAGCTGGAGAAGCTTGGCTACAAGGGGATCGACAGCAACGCGCTGACCTTCGACGGCTACCGTGTGCCAGTCGACCGCCTGATCGGAGGCGTCGAGGGCGTCGGCCTGAAGCAGGTGCTGGGCGGGCTCGAACTCGGCCGCATCAACGTCGCCGCGCGCGGCGTCGGCATCGCGCAGGCAGCACTCGACGAGGCGGTCGCCTATGCGCAGACGCGCAAGACGTTCGGCAAGCCGATCTGCGAGCATCAGGCGATCCAGCTGAAACTCGGCGAGATGACGACGCGCACCTACGCCGCGCGGCTACTCACCGAAGCCGCCGCCAAGGCGTATGACCGCGGCGAGCGCTGCGACATGGAAGCCGGCATGGCCAAGTATTTCGCGACCGAAGCCGGCCTGGAGAACGCGATCGAGGCGATGCGGATCTTCGGCGGCTACGGCTATTCGAAGGAATATAATGTCGAGCGGCTCTACCGCGATGCGCCGCTGCTGACGATCGGCGAAGGCACCAACGAACTGCAACGCATCATCATCGCCAAGCAGATCATCGCGCGGAACCCGGCATAAACCAGCCACTCGCGGGTCTCCGCATCGTCGCGGTCGAACAATATGGCGCCGGGCCGTTCGGTACGCAGCAGCTCGCCGATCTCGGCGCCGAGGTCATCAAGATCGAGAATCACAAGGACGGCGGGGATATCGGTCGGCATGTCGGCCCGTATTTCTTCGCGCCGGGCGACAGCCATTTCTACGAATCGCTCAACCGCAACAAGCGCAGCATCGGCCTCGACCTGAAGAGCGCGGACGGGCGCGCGGTGCTCGAGAAGCTCGTCGCGGAGTCGGACGTGGTCTTCAACAATCTGCGCGGCGACCTGCCGGCAAAGCTCGGGCTCGACTATGCCGCACTGTCGCGCTTCAACCCCGCGATCGCCTGCGTCCACCTCTCCGCCTATGGCCGCACCGGCAGCCGCGCGGCGTGGCCAGGCTATGACTATCTGATGCAGGCCGAGGCCGGCTATCTGTCGCTCACCGGCGAGCCAGGAACGCCGCCCGCACGCTTCGGGCTGTCGATCGTCGACTTCATGACCGGCACCACCGCTGCGCTCGCGATCCTGGCCGGCGTCGTCTCGGCGCGCGGCAGCGGGATCGGCCGCGATCTCGACGTCAGCCTGTTCGACGTCGCGCTCGGCAACCTCAATTATGTCGCCGAATGGTATCTCAACGGCGGCGTCACCGTCGAACGCACGTCACGCTCGAGCCATCCGTCGCTCACCCCCAGCCAGCTCTACACGACCAGCAACGGCTGGATTTTCGTGATGTGCAACAAGGAGAAGTTCTTCGAGGTCCTGTGCGGGCTGATCGAGCGTCCCGAATGGGCGACCGATCCGCGCTACGCGACCTTCGCCGCCCGGCTGGAGAACCGTCCGGCGTTCAACGCGGATCTCGATGCGGTGCTGTCGACCCGCACCACCGCGGACTGGATGCAGCTGTTCGAAGGACGCGTGCCGGCCGCGCCAGTGCTCGACGTTCAGCAGGCGCTCGACAATCCGTTTCTCGCAGAATCGAAGCGGATCATCGATTTCCAGCATCCCGAACACGGCCCCCTGCCCGGCATCGCTTCCTCGATCCGCGCGGGCGGCGTCGAACATCCGGACAAGGCTGCTCCCACACTCGGTGCGGATACTAGCGCCATCCTCGCGACCCTCGGCTACACCGATGACGACGTGGCAGCCTTGCGGACCCGCGGCGCGGTCCGGTGACACCCGCGCTTGCATCAAACGCCAAGGCATTGGACGGTGCGCTATTGTCCGGATCACCCGACAAAGCGACCGATGGATATTTGATGCCCCAGCTTCGTCAGCAACCGCGTTACCTGCAACTCGCCCAGACGCTGATCAACGAGATCGAGGATGGGCGCTATCCAATTGGCACGCTGCTGCCGACCGAGTTCGAGCTGTGCGACCAGTTCGGCGCAAGCCGCTTCACCGTGCGCGAGGCGATCAAGCGGCTCGTGCAATCGGGCATGGTTTCGCGACAGGCCGGGGTCGGCACGCGCGTCCTCGGGCTGTCGCGCCCGGCGGCGTATCGCCAGGTGATGGAGGGGCTGTCCGATCTCCAGCAATACACCAACGAGACCAGCCTCACGATCATCGCGCGCGAGACGATCGCGCTGGACGGCCCGCTCTCCGAACAGGTCGGCGCGACATCGGGCCAGACCTGGCTGCATCTCATGGCGCTGCGCCGCGCCGCGGGGACCAGCCCGATCTCCTTTTCGGACATCTATCTCCACCCCGCATTCCGCAGCCTGAAGCTCGACGACGATGTCGGCGACGTGCCGATCTTCAGCCGGATCGAGGAACAGTTTGGCGAGCGCGTCGCCGAAGTCCGCCAGCATATCGAAGCGGTGGCGATCCCCGCGCCGATCGCCAAATTGCTCGAAACCAAGACCGGTGCGCCGGGCCTGCGCCTGACGCGGCAATATCTCAACGCACGCGGCGAGGTCGTCGAGATGGCGATCAACACCCATCCCGCGGACCGATATTCCTATTCCCAGACCTTCCGCCGCGATCCCGTATCCGGCCTGTAGAGGACATCCCATGACCATTGCCGCCCGCAGTATCCTGTTCGTGCCTGGCGATCGTGCCGAGCGTTTCGAAAAGGCGCGCGCGAGCGGCGCGGACATCGTTGTGATCGATCTCGAAGACGCTGTCCTCCCCGACCGCAAAGTTGCCGCGCGCGATACGATTTACGATGCGCTCGCCAGTCTGAGGGAACCGCGCTTCTTCGTGCGCGTCAATAGTCTGGATACTGAGTGGCATGCGGACGACGTACGTGGACTCGCCGCACTGCCAGGCGTCGCTGGATTGATGCTGCCCAAGGCCGAGCGCGCGTCGGACTTCGCGGCGATTCACGAGGCAGCACCCGGCAAGCCGCTCCATGCGCTGGTCGAGACCGTTTCGGCGGTCTTGAACCTGGCGGACCTCGTCACCGCGCCCGGTCTCTCACGGCTGTCGTTCGGCACGGTGGACTTTCAGGCGGACGCCGGCATCGACGGCGACCAGGCGGAGATCGACTATGTCCGTACGCAAATCGTCCTTCACTCGCGAAGCGCCGGACTTGCAGCACCAGTCGATGGCGTTTCGACGGATCTCTCTAACGACGAGGCGCTGGCACGCGACACCGACCACGCACGTCGCTTCGGCTTCGGCGGAAAGCTTTGCGTTCATCCACGACAGGTGGGGATCGTCAACGCGGCATTCCTACCCTCCGCCTCTGACGTGGACTGGGCCACCCGCGTGGTCGCCGCTATCGACGGCGCGTTCGGAGCCGTTGCCGTCGACGGCAAACTGATCGACAAACCCGTCGTCGATCGCGCTCGTCGAGTTCTTGATACATATTCGGCATTTGATTCTCGCCGCCGGTGAGCAGACAACCCGGATGGCCCGCCGGGTCGCAATATTTGCAGAGGATGACCCAGTTGCGGACGTTCAAATGCAGTCGGCTGCGTCCCGAAAGTGGACGCTCGTTTATCATTGATTGGAGCAGGTGTCGGCGGGGTAACGCAACGAAGGATGATTGGAGGCGTCGCCAATTCGTCGCCAAGCCATATGCATCTGATCCCAGACCTTCCAAGGCCCAGGCATTTCGCAAGCTTCATTGCCCGTGCCGGCTCGCAGAGCTACGTCCTTTGAGACGACATATACGCGTCCACACCCGCTAATCCTTGATGTCATTCTGTTGGGACAGCCGGTACTCCAACCTCTTCGAATAATGATCGATGCTCGTCCAGAAAGCGCTGGCTAATTATCATTCTCACGACGGGCAAACAGATCACCGATGGACGCGACAAAATGCGTATTCATTGCTGCGGTCGCAGCTTTCGGGTCACGATCGGCGATCGTGCGCGCTAACGCATGATGATGTGCCAGCACGGCGGCACGCTGCCGCGCGGTGGTCCGCGTTGCCCACGCTGCAGGGACGGCATGAACCATCATCGGTGCGAAGGAGCGGATGATCTGCAAGAACAACATGTTGCGTCCAGCCTGCGCGATTGCTTGGTGAAACGCGATGTCGTGGCGGGTCAGCGCATCGATATCGCTACCGGCTGCTTCCATTGCCTCGGCCAGACCGATGATTGTCCGCGCCTCGTCGTCGGTGCGGTCGATCGCGGCGAGCTCGGCAGTGCGCAGTTCCAACGTGCGGCGCACGTCCCAGATCTGTACCATCGAGATCTGCGCCGTTGCCACCGCGTGGTCGAGCGACGTTGCCATCACAGATCCGTCGATCGCGGCTACGCGCGCGCGCCTGCCGTTGCCTACGTCGATAAGTCGCAACGCCGCTAGAGCGCCGAACGCCTCGCGGAGTACTGGGCGGCTGACACCCAGTTCTGTCGCAAAATGCCCTTCGGACGGCAGCGTGTCGCCGACTTTCATGTCGTTCGTGCGGATATGTGTGCGGACCGCATGGACCGCCTGATCGACCAGCGAGCCGCCCTCTATCAGTCGCACGCTCGTCGCGCTCATGCCGCGAGCCGTGGTGCGCGCAGCGACGACGGGGTCGCGCCGAACTGCCGCGAGAAGGCCCGCGTGAAACTGGCATTGTTGAGATAGCCGCACTGGTATCCGATTGACGATACCGGCAGATCGGTCGCGATCAGCATCTGGCGTGCCGCTCCGAGCCGGCGATCCAGCAGCGCGTCGGCGACCGTGCAGGCGAACATGTCGCGGAAGCCGCGGGTCAGCTTCGCACGGTTCAGTCCACAAGCGCGCGCGATCGAATCGAGCGTCATCTTCTCACCCCAGCGCTCGTCGATCATCCGCTTGGCCGCGACGATCCGCTGGCTGTCCCTCGCAGACAATTGCCCGGCACCCGCGAGCGGCACAAGGTCGTCCTCGACGATCCGCTGAAACGTGATGGACAGGAGTTCGATGCATTTCGCGGACCGGTGTGTGCTGCGCCAGGGCTCGGAGAGCGCGCAATCGCGGATCGCGACGACGATCAGCCGCAATTCGCTTGGCAAATGACACGCGATGTTCGCGTCGGGCGCGTAATCGAAGACCCGCAGGCAGGCACCGCGTTCGACCGCGAGAATGAGGACCGCCCGCTCCTCCGAAGGAACCGCACCGGTCGTGACGGTGACCTGCGCCGGCGTGTGCTCGCCCAGCGTGAAGCAGAGGACCACGGCATCGGCAGGAAACGTCGTCGGGTCGACCATACCCTCCCCGATGAATGCCGCCATATCGGGCGACACCGTGACGCGTTCCTTCTGCATGCTTCCCTCGCCCACCACCGCTCTCCTTCTCCCGTTTGCCGGGCTTGGGTCGATCATGCAGCCATCAGATAGCTCCTGCAAGAGCTATCTTACAGGTCAGGCCGTTGCTGACACCGGCGCGCGACGCATCGCAATCGTAAAGGCGACGACGGAGATCGCGCTGGTCACCACGCCGACGATCGCGAGACCTTGCGCGAGATGCGCCTCGCCGCCCAGCATGCCGCTTGCAGCCGCCACCAGCGTGGGTGCGAGGCCGTAGCCGATCAGCCCCGCGATCGCGATGAACGCGCCGATGCACAACCCGCGCAGTTCGTTGGGAATCAGCACGGTCAATGCCACCGAAGTCACTACGCCCGTCACCGCACCGCACGTTACCAACAAACCCACGGCGACCCCGAACAGCGGGACCGAGGGCATGATCGGAAACAACGCCGCGGGTACGCCGAGCGCGGCGGCAAAAATCGCACCGATCAGCAGGCCACCGCGGCGGCCACTCTTTTGCCCGCGATCGGCGGACAGACCACCGACGATCGCACCGACCACGCCGGCACCGAACAGCAGCGCGCCCATCCAGCCGGCGAACTGGTCTGGTTGGAGGTGGAACGTTCGCGACAGGACCGGCGAAACCCAGATCCCAGCCGCGGCATCGGCCATCACCACGCTGATCTGGCCGATGAACAACGGGATCAGGAACTCGCGACGCGCCCAGAGTTCGCCGGCCACGACCTTGAACGGCGCATGAGTGCCGGCCGCAACCTCCTGCCGCACCGGTTCGCGCAGCAGGAACAGTGGCAGGATGGCGAGCATGCTGACGACCGCCAGGCACAGATGCACACTTCGCCACGGCATCATGCCTGCGAACCACGCTGGCGCGCGGCCATGTGCGAACAGCCCGAACATTGCGCCCGACAGTGCCAAGGCGAGCGCGACGCCGAGCGACTTGCCGAGGTTGACGATCAGCATCGCCCTGCCCCGCTGTGTCGGAACGCAGAAATCGGCGCACAGCGAGAGCGCCGCGGTCAGCGCGCCGGTCGTGCCGATCCCGGTCAGCATGCGTGCGACGAACAGCAACGGAACGCTGTGCGCGAGCCCGGTCAGCACCGTGCCCAGCGTCCACACGAACGCGAGTGCGATCACCATTCGCACGCGGTTGTAGCGATCGACCATGATGCCGATCGGGATCGAGAACACCGCCAGCGGCAGCGCCGCCGACAGCCCCTGGATAAGGCTCAGCGTATAGTCGCTGAGGTGAAGTTCGGCTTTCGCGCCTTCCTGCACCGTGCCGAATGCGCCCATCATCGTGAAGCCGACCGCCATGGCCAGCGCGAGCGCGAGCAGCGGCAACAGCGTCTTGGCAAACGGCGGTGCGGCCGCCTCGATCGGTCGGGCGAAATCTGTCATTCTGGATCCTTATGCAAGCGCACGGCGCAGAGCCTCGTGGCTGTCGCGGCGTGCCTGTTGCGAGACCGGACCGTCGGCGAAGATGTCGAAGGCGTGATAGCCGCCGGGATAGACGTGAAGCTCGACCGGCACTCCGGAGCGGATCAGCCGCGTCGCATAGTCGATGTCCTCTTCGACGAAGAGATCGAGCGCACCGGTCGCGATATAGGCGGGCGGCAGGTTGCCCAGATCCGTCGCCCGCGCTGGTGCGGCATAAGGTGACACGGCGTCGCCACCGGGCGCGTGGCCGAGCAACGCGGTCCAGCCAAAACGATTGCTCTGCGCAGTCCAGACGAACTCGCCGGCATAGGGATGCGGCGGTGCGGTACAGCTACGGTCGTCGAGCATCGGGTAGATCAGGTGCTGGAATGCAAGCGCATGTTCGCCCCGGTCGCGCACCATCAAGGCCAGTGCCGCGGCATACCCGCCGCCCGCACTCTGCCCCATCACGCCGAGCCGCGCCGGATCGATCCCGAGCCGGTCGGCATGGGCGATCGTCCATACCAGTCCTGCGTAGCAATCCTCGATCGGGCCGGGAAAGTTCGTCTCCGGCGCCAGCCGGTATTCGACCGACACCACGACGCATTGCAGATCGGCGACAAGCGGACGAAGCAGCGGATCATAGTCGGACACCTTGCCCATCACATAGCCGCCGCCATGGATGTGATAGATGCACGGCAGGGCGCCGGTGACGCCCGCCGGGCGGAAGACGTGCAGGTCGATATCGGGCGCCCCGGCAGGCCCTGGAACCGTATGGATCTCCAGCGTCGCCAGGGTTTCGTCGGCAGGCGGCAGCATCGACGGTCGGTCGCGCATCGCCGGCAGGATGTCGGCGGTGAGCGAGATCTGCGGCATCATCTCGAGCAGCGGGCGCAGCGTCGGATCCACCAGGTGCAGGCTGTCCATCATTCTCTCCACGATCCTTGTTGTGACGCGCGTCCGATACCGGAACGGCGTTTAGAACGCGAAGATCTTGCCCGGATTGAACAGATTGTCGGGGTCCAGCGCGTGCTTCAGCGTCCGCATCAGTTCGACCGCGTCGCCCAGTTCAGCGACCAGCCAGTCCTGCTTGCCGATGCCGATGCCGTGTTCGCCGGTGCAGGTGCCGTCCATCGCAAGCGCGCGCTCGACCATCCGCGCGTTGATTGCCGAGACCTCGGCCAGTTCCGCCTCGGACTCCGGATCGATCGAGAAGACGACATGGAAATTCCCATCGCCGACATGCCCGAGAATGGTCGCGGGGACCGACGACGCCTGGAGGTCGGCCTTGGTCTCGCCGATGCACTGCGCCAGGCGGCTGATCGGCACGCACACGTCGGTCGCCCAGCCGACTGCGCCCGGACGCAGGTTGACCGCCGCGTAATATGCCTCGTGCCGGGCCTTCCACAGCTTGGAGCGTTCCTCGGGCAGATTCGACCAGCGGAAGTCGCCGCCGCCATTCGCCGCCGCGAGCTCGCGCACGGTCTCCGCCTGTTCGTCGACATAGCTTGGTGAGCCGTGGAATTCGAAGAACAGCGTGGTCAGTTCGGGGTAATCTAGCTTCGACCAGGCGTTGACCGCCTTCATCTGCATGTCGTCCAGAATTTCGACGCGAGCGAGCGGCACGCCGATCTGGATCGCCTGAACCACCGTATCGACCGCGCCGTTCAGCGTCTCGAAGCTGCACACCGCGGACGAGATCGCCTCGGGAATGCCGTGCAGCCGCAGCGTCACCTCGGTGATGATGCCGAGCGTGCCTTCGGAGCCTACGAACAGCCGGGTCAGATCATAGCCCGCCGCCGACTTCCGCGCGCGACGGCTCGTACGGATCTCGCGGCCATCGGGCGTCACCACGCGCAGGCTCAGCACGGCCTCGCGCATCGTGCCATAGCGCACCGCATTGGTGCCGCTCGCGCGCGTCGCAGCCATTCCGCCGATCGTTGCATTCGCACCGGGATCGATCGGGAAGAACAGCCCCAGGTCGCGGATATGCTCGTTGAGCTGCTCACGACGGACGCCGGCCTGTACCGTACAATCAAAGTCCTCGGCGTTGATCGACACGATCTGGGTCATCTCGGACAGGTCGACCGAAACGCCGCCATGCACAGCCAGCGTGTTGCCCTCGATCGAGGTCCCCGCACCGAACGGGACGATCGGCACCTTGGCCGCAGCGCACAGCCTGACGAGATCCACCACCTCCTCGGTCGACCGCGCGAAGACGACCGCGTCGGGAAGCATCGGGGCGAAATGCGCCTCGCTGCTGCCGTGGTGGAGGCGCATCGCGTCGCTCATGTGCAGCGCAGTGCCGAAACGCTGCTGGAGCGCTGTGACGAACGCCGGATCGAGCGGCGCCCTTTCGATTTGTTCGACGTGCATGGTCATCCTAGAACCGGAAGCTCGCGCGCACGCCGTATCGGCGGCGGTCGCCCTGGATGGCGAGGTTCGACGCCAGCGGCGCAAGCCCGGCCCGCACCAACGCCGATTTGTCGATATAGCTTTCGATGAATTTGGTATTGAACAGGTTGGTGCCGAACGCAGTCACCGTCAGGCCACTGGAGAAGCGGAAGCCGAGCGAGGCGTTGGTGATAGCATAGGCCGATAGTCTGGGCGCGACATCGGGGTCGAGCGACGACCCGATCCGGCTGCCCTTCCCGAAGATCCCCGCGTCCAGCAACACCGCGTTATCGCCGACCGGGACGGTGTAGGTGGTGTTGAAGTTGAAGTTGTAGTCGGGCGTGAAGATCACACGGTCGCTTGATACGTGGACGCCGGTGGTCGCGAAATACTGGCTGTCGTCGGTGATGCGGGCGTGGAGATAGGAGGCGCCGGCGTCGATCCGCCAATGATCGGTAAGGCGAAGGTGCGCTTCCAGTTCGGCGCCGTAACTCTTGACGGTGCCGGTGTTCAGGTTGATCGCGACGAACCCGCCCGTGGCACTCGGCGCCAGCGAGTTCTGTCCGATGAAGTCCTTGTAGTCGTTGTAGAATATGTCCGCGTTGATCGTCAGGCGGCGGTCGAATGCATCGAACTTCGTGCCCAGCTCATAGGTCCAGACATTGTCGCCCTTGTACGTCGCGTCCTGCGGCCGCGTACCCGGACCGTTCTGGCCACCGCCGCGGATCCCCTTGGCGACCGAGGCATAGCTCATCACCGCCGGCGTCCAATGCTGGGTCAGCGTGACGCGGGGTTGGAACTGGTCCTTCTTATAGACCGGCGCGGTATAGGGCGTCACGCCGTTGACCTGGCTCGCGACCAGCTTCTGATGATCGTAGCGCCCACCGACCGCGAGATCGAGCGTGCCAACCTTCAAGAAAGCGGTCGCGAAGATCGCGCGCGTGTCGTTGCGGACATAGGTCGACGAAGGCGTGGTCGAGGCGGGCAGCGGGAAGGTCGGGCCCAGCAGCGCGCGGAAATCGATCGTCGTCAGCTGATCGCTCACCTGCGTGTAACGGTTGCCATACAGCCCGATGAGCGTCGAAAACGCATCGCTCCACTGCGTATCGAAGCGCAATTCGGCCGTCTTGGTCTTCAAGGTCGAACCACCGCGGGTACGGAGCAGGTCGACCGCGCCGAAATCGCCATCATTGACCCCGGAGAGATTCTTCTGGTTGTACGCCCCGATTGCGGTGATCTTGGTCTTGAGCGATGCGACGTCGAACTCGCCCTTCACGTTCGCGCCGTAATAGTCGATCACCGCCCGGTTCAGCACGTTGGTCGCGCCATCGAGCCGGTAATCGGTCGGCCCGGCGACATGGATGTACGACGTGCTGCCGCCTGCGGCCCGGTCGTAATTGCCGTTGACGGTAAACACCGCCCAGTCGGCGGGCGTGAAGCGGAGCGTGCCACCGACGCTCTGCTGCTTCAGCGGGTTCATGTCGCCGATCGTCAGCGTGTTGCGCATGAAGCCGTCCTGCTCGTGATAGGACGCGCCGATCCGGAACTGGAGCAGGTCGCGGATGATCGGCCCGCTGACCGACCCCGAGACCGAGGCGTAGTTGTCCGTACCAGCGATAGCGGCGTCGAACCGCCCCTCCCACTCGTTACCCGGCTGGCGCGTGATGACATTGATCGCGCCGCCCAGCGTGTTGTTGCCGAACAGCGTCCCCTGCGGCCCGCGCAACACCTCGATCCGCGCGACGTCGACGATCGGAGAGTTCAGATATGATGTGTTCGGCTGATAGACGCCGTCAATGAAAATGCCGACGCCGGGCTGCACCGTGTCGATCAGCGTCGTACCGATACCGCGGATCGACACGAATGCGCGGCCGACGCTGTCGGAATTGATGTTGAGGCCCGGCGTGTAGGACGCGATGTCCTTCACCGTATTGACCTGCAACTCCTTCAGTCGGTCGCCGGAGATCGCCGTCACCGCGATCGGCACATCCTTTAACGATTCCTGGCGCTGACGTGCGGTGACGATGATGTCGTCAGAGCGTGCGGGAGGTGTCGCCTTTGCCTGATCGGCGGCGTCTTGCGCGGATACCGGCGTGGTGACGAGCGCGGCGACGGCGCATCCTCCGGCGAGCAATGTCTTGAAGCGCATTGGATCCTCATCCTCTCAGAGCGCCGATCCATCGCCGGCTACTTCTAGGCTCCAAGCTATCTGATAGCTGACCTGTCTGAAAGGTTGTCGACTGTGCCGCCCGGCTCGCGGGCTTCGCCGATCGGTACGCTACCAGCAGCTATAGCCGCCATCGGCGAGCACGATGCTGCCGGTCATCAGACTGGCCGCGTCCGAGGCGAGAAAGGCGACGATCGCCGCGACTTCTTCAGGTTCCCCCAGGCGCCCCTGCGGCGTACCGTCGATCCAACGCTTGTACATCTCGCCCTCGCGGTCCGCGAAGCTGTTGAGGACGGTGTTGATATAGGTCGGCGCGACGGCGTTCACGCGCACACCGCGCGGCGCCCATTCGGCCGCGAGGCTCTTGGTGAGCTGATGCACCGCGGCTTTGGATGCGTTGTAATAGCTTTGTGGTTGCGGCCGGTTGACGATGAAGCCGCTCATCGAACCGACGTTAACGATCGCGCCCTTCCCTGCCGCCAGCATGTGCCGTCCAAAGGCGCGGGCACACCAGAAGGTGCCGTTGAGATTGACGTCGAGCACGTTCAGCCAATGCTCGTCGGCGACGTCCTCAGCGGCGGTTTCGCTCCGTGCAATGCCGGCATTGTTAACGAGAATGTCGATTGCCCCGAGCTGATCGGCCAGGGCGGTGACCTGTGCAGAGTTCGTCACGTCCACCACATGGCAGTCGACCGCATGGCCCTTGTCCGCAAGCGCAGCTCGCCCCGCCGCGATCGCCGTCGCGTCGCGGTCGACTAACGTCACGTGCGCGCCCATTTCGGCTAACGCCTCGGCACAGGCGAGACCGATTCCCGCCGCGCCACCCGTCACGACAGCACGGCGGCCGGTGAGCTTTAGTCGTTCGAGATACATGACCGGTCCTTCACGGCAGATAGGGTGCGGCGGGCATGACGGGCTCATGCCGCGCCTCCTGCCGGACCAGGGAATAGACCTGCCGAGTCTCGGTATCGAATTCGGCCCAAGGCAGGCTGCCATCCGTTGCGAAGCGGATCCACAGCGCGTGCATCCGGTTGGCGAGGTCTTGCGGCGGGTTGGGTCCGCACAAGCCCTGCTCGCCGGTTGCGGTCGCCAGCGTATCGAACACGAATGGCAACTCCATCCCGTGCGACGCACCGAGTTGGCCGCCGAACATCGGCGAACGCCAGTCGAACTCGTACATGTGCGTGCGCCCTTGGTGCGCCTCAGCAAACCTGCGTGCGGGCCAGCGAAAGACGAGGTCGTTCATCGCGTCGGTCAGCGCCTGGCCGGGCTTCCTGCCCTTCGTCCCGATACCATATGCCTTCAATACCTTGCGGGCATGCGGTTGCGACTTGTGGAGGGCATAGGTGGCCAGCAACCGCCCGATCTTGTCCCGCACGCCGGTCGGGACGAGGTACAGGTTCATCTCTTCCGCGTTGGTGCCGATCAACAGGTCGACTTGCGCGCCCGCACCGCTCGCTAGCGCATCGAGCGGACGCTGCGGCAGCACGTCGTCGCCGTGGACGGGGACGAAGCGGCTGATTCCGAACACTGGTTCGTGCCCGCCCTCGTCGCGCAGATCGATCCGTGCGGTCGGCGCGGATGCCGCCTCTACCGCGTCGATCAGCGCATCGTACGGTACGCTGCCAAAGCCACTGACGTCGGGAGTGATTTTCAGGATCTTCGCCAGCTTCTTCACCAGACGCTGCATCACCGGCACCGAACGCGTCATCCCGCCATGCCCGCTCTGAACGATCGCGCGCCGGAACAATCCCCTTGAGAGCGGGGATGCCATCAGGTCGGCGATCGCCATCGCGCCGGCGGATTCGCCGAACACCGTGACGTTGCCCGGATCGCCGCCGAACTGGGTTATGCCATCCCGTACCCACGTCAACGCCGCGATCATGTCGCGCAGGCCAAGGTTGGTCGGCACGCCCGGGATAGGTAGGAAGCCGTCCACCCCCATCCGATAGTTGATCGCGACGCAGATCACGCCGTCGCGCGCGAAGGTGCCGCCGTCCTGCACGGGTGCATCCTTGCTGCCGATCACGAAGCCGCCGCCGTGGATGAACACCATCACCGGCAAGCCGGTCCGGTCGTCATCGGGGCGCCAGATATTCGCCGTCAGATATTCATCGCCCGACACCCAGCCTTTGCCGATCAGCGGTACGATATCGAGGCCGGGAAATGCCTTGGTCCGCTGCGGCGCGTTGGATCCGGCCACCGTCGCGTCGCGCACCCCGGGCCACGGCGTGACCGGTTGTGGCGGCGCGAACCGGTTCGCACCCACCGGCGCCGCAGCGTAAGGCACGCCGAGGAACCGCAGAACACCGCCCGCAGCGTTTCCCTGCACGATACCGTTGGCGGTCGAGACCATAGGTTCGCTCACGATATTCTCTCCTTCCGATCCGCAGCAGCGATCGAAGGGCAAAGGTAGCAGCCGCGAGGCGCCAGTCTCGAACTCAGGCTATGCCAATCGTCGTTTTGATCGTGCCGTACGGCGGGCCAGCACCCGCCCGCGTTACCAGGCTCCAGTTCCCGTCGCGCCCTGCCGGTATTCGGCGATGCGCCGTCGGGTCGCCGGGGACGTAGTTTCAGGCAGGTCGTCCACCGGGAACCAGTCAGCCTGTTCGATCTCTTGCAGATCAGCACGACCCAGGATTCTGCTTGCTGCCGTTCGCACGATAAAGATCACGATATGATCGTCCTTGCTCTCTCGGCGACTGTGATAGACGCCCAGCACCCGCTCGATCACCGGGTCGGCAATCGCCACTTCCTCGGCAAGCTCCCGCACAAGCGCGGCGGCGATACTTTCGCCCTTCTTCACCCCGCCGCCCGGAAGATACCATTGATCGACATAGGTGTGCCGCACCAATGCGACCCTCTCGTCCGGATCCAGCAACACAGCGCGGACACCGATCGTGCGCGGCTTGCTGATCCGCCATACCAGCCTTGCTACCCTGCCGACCATCCGATGATGTATCCCCACGCGCTCGTTTCCCTGCCTGTAGTCGACGCTTCGCAGTGGTATCCCAGAACAGGGCCGTGCGCTCCAAATGCCTTCGGTGCGCACAGTCATGCAGCGGCCTTGCACAGTAATTGGTTTCGTCGCCTGCCCCGAATGCGCGCAGACTGCGACAGCTCTTCTGATATCCGGATCACGGGGACGACGCGTCGGGATCACGTCTGCTCGCCGTGCTTGCCATCCCGGACATCGGGGAGGGGTCAAGACGTGGGAGAGTGATGGTGAATCAGGGTGCGCAGCTGTTTGCGATCAAGACGCGGGCACGGCCATGAGGCAGCTTCACCGGGCGAACAATGTTGCTGACCTGCGCCTCATGGCACGCAAACGGCTGCCACGACCGATCTTCGACTATATTGACGGTGGCGCCGACGACGAAGTGTCGCTGCGCCGAAACGTCACCGCATTTTCAAACTACGAGCTGGTGCCGGACATACTGAACGACGTCTCTGCAGTCCGGACCGGCACGACGCTGTTCGGACAACCATCGCGCTGGCCACTGATGCTGGCGCCGACGGGGCTCACCCGTATGTTCCACGGCCATGCCGAACTGGCCGTCGCTCGCGCTGCTGCGCGTCACGGAATACTGTACAGTCTGTCGACGATGGGAACGACGCGGCTGGAAGACCTTGCCCAGGCATTCGCCGGACCGAAGGTTTTCCAGATCTATATCTTCAAGGACCGCGGTCTGACCGCAGAGTTCGTCGCGCGTTGCCGGAATGCAGGCTTTCACGGGCTGGCGCTGACCGTCGACACGCCGGTCGCCGGCAACCGCGAGCGAGACAGGCGCAGCGGACTGTCCCTGCCACCCAAGCTGACGCTGAAGTCGTTGCTGAGTTTCGCGCTTCATCCGTCATGGTCGCTGCCCGCGCTGACAGGGTCCAAGTTCGATCTTGCGAACGTGAGCCACAGGATCGACGCGCTCGCGTCGGGACCGATGAGCCTGTTCGATTATATCGGCGGCCAGTTCGATCGGTCGGTCGGTTGGCGCGACGTCGAATGGCTCGCACGTGAGTGGAACGGGCCGCTCGCGATCAAGGGCGTGATGACACCCGAGGACGCGCGACGTTCGATCGCGTCGGGCGCGACCGGCGTGATGGTATCGAACCACGGCGGACGCCAGCTCGATGGAGCGCCCGCCCCGATCGACCAGATCGCAGCGGTACGCGACGCGGTTGGCGGTGGGCCGGACGTCATCTGCGACGGCGGCATCCGACGCGGCTCGGACGTGGCGAAGGCGTTGGCGCTCGGAGCAACCGCCTGTTCGATCGGGCGCCCCTATCTATACGGCCTCGCGGCCGGCGGAGAAGCAGGCGTCGATCGCGCTCTGACGTTGTTGACAGAAGAGTTCGAGCGCACGTTGACGCTCGCCGGCGTGAACGATGCAGCAGCCCTGTCACGTGGCCATGTTCGGACTCGGGAGAACCGGCGTGATATGGCGTAGCTCTCGACTTGAATGAGAGCGCCATGTTCGCTTGCGCTGCTGGGCAGGCTCAATGATGCGTGTGTATCCGACGCCTGCCGCCTTGGCCGGATCTGATCTGTTTTTGCATAACTATACTCAAGAGACCAGCCTAATGCCTTGATTTAGCCAACCAAAGTTTGGGCTCTTGCTCCAATTTGCTCCCAAATCAGATTCGCCCCCAAGACCGGCCGTTCCGACGGCTTTCAGCGTCTCGCAACTCCGGACGCTCGTTCATATCCGTCACACGACTACGCGATAATCTCGGCTTTAGGTCTTTGCCGCCGTTCCTCCTCGGCTGGCGGGAGCATTGACAAGGTGAATGTCGATCGATCCTAGGTGCCGATAGACGATCCGGGGGACCATCCATGAAGACGATTTTTGCGACCTGCACCGCCACGCTGGCGTTGCTCGCCGGCCCCGCGATTGCACAGACCAAGGCGCCAGCGGCGACCCGGTACGAGATCGCTTTCCCCAACGCGGTCCATCATGAGGCACAGGTGACCGTCACCTGGCGCGACCTCGGACCGGCCCCCTTGCGCGTCCAGATGTCGCGCTCCTCGCCCGGCCGCTACGCGATCCACGAATTTGCCAAGAACGTCTATTCGCTCGCCGCCAAGGATGGCCGCGGTCGCGCGCTCGCGATGACGCGGACCGACCCCTATGGCTGGACGATTTCCGGGCACGACGGGACGGTAAGCGTCACCTACACGCTGTTCGGCGATCACGGAGACGGCACATATGCGCAGATCGACGCAACCCACGCGCATCTCAATATGCCCGCGACCTTTTTGTGGGCGGTCGGGCAGGACGCGCGCCCGATCAGCGTCCGGTTCGTGCCCTTCGACACCAAGTGGAAGGTCGCGACCCAGCTCCAGCCGACCGGCGACCCCTACACGTTTGCCGCGCCCAACTTCCAATATTTCATGGACAGCCCCACCGAGCTGTCCAATTTCGATCTGCGCGAATGGCAGGTCGGAGAGGGACCGACGCGCGCCACTATCCGGCTCGCGGTCCATCACGACGGCTCGCGCGCCGACCTCGATCGCTTCGCCGCCAGCGCCAAAAAGGTCGTCGCGCAGCACATCGCGATGTGGGGCGAACATCCCGCCTACGACTTCGGCACCTACACCTTCATCGCCGACTATGTGCCGCAGATCAGCGGCGACGGCATGGAGCATCGCAACTCGACGATCATATCGCAGCCGCGTTCGTTCACCGCGGCGAATTTTGCGCAGATCGACACACTCAGCCATGAATTCTTCCACAGCTGGAACGTCGAGCGCATCCGCCCTGCCGAGCTCGAACCGTTCGACTTCACCCGCGCCAACCCGACCCCGTCGCTCTGGCTTGCGGAAGGGTTCACCCAATATTACGGGCCGCTGATGATCCGCCGAGCGGGCGAATCCGCGATCGACGCGTATCTGCGCGGGGTCGGCTCTACCGTCAACGCGCTAACCACTGGCACCGCACGCCGTTACGGCGGTCCGCAGGAAATGAGCCTGCGGGCGCCGTTCGTCGATGCGGCAAAGTCGATCGACGCGACGAACCCCAACATCTTCGTGTCCTACTACACCTATGGCGCCGGCCTCGCGCTCGCCCTCGACCTGACATTGCGTCAGCGTTACTCGGGCATCACGCTCGACACGTTTATGCGCCACCTATGGCAGACCTTCGGCAAGCCCGAGCGCCCCTATACCCGCGCCGACCTGTCCCGCGCGCTGGGCGAGGTGACCAAGGATCCCGCCTTCGCGGACGCCTTCTTCAGGACCTCGGTCGATGCCGAAGCGCTTCCCGACTATGCCCCCCTGCTCGACCAGGCGGGTATGAAGCTCCGTCCCGTCAACCCGACCGCCGCGTGGCTCGGCAACGTCCGCCTCAAGACTACCGGCACCGACGTCCGCATCGACGGCGCGCCCGCCCCCGATACTCCGCTCTACCGCGCCGGCCTCGACAACGGCGACCAGATCGTCAGCCTAGGCGGGACGGTGATCACCAGCGATGCTGACGCGGCTGCGGCGCTTGGCCGTTACAAACCCGGCCAGACCGCCGACATCACCTACCGCCAACGCGGCCTCGACCGCCGCGCCACGCTGACCTTCCTCGCCGACCCCACCGTCGAGGTCGTCCGCTACGAAACCGCAGGGGTTAAGCCAACCGCCCAACAACTCGCGTTTCGCGCCGCGTGGCTCGGGACGGATGCAGTGGCCAATTAGGGAGGTTTGACCTTCAGGGTTTCAAATACGCTTAAGGCTGGCCCATGGATGTCCATGGGGATCGGCAGCGCATGCCGACGGAGGAGAAAACTGTTGGGCTACTTAGAGGCCGCGACGACCCGTTGCGGACGCTCGCGGGCTCGTTTCGGCTTCTCAACTTCGGCCGCTCGTTCATGTCGCAAGAGCGCCGATCCGAGCGGCTTGGTTTGGGACATTCCCGCCGATTGCAGTGATAACCCGAACGACAGCTCTAGGCAGAAGCCGACGTTCAGGCGCAGTCTTCGTTGGAAACGATGCCGCTGATCAAATCATCAAGGCGGTTCAGCCGCTCGTTCCATTCCTGACGGTGATAGTCGATCCAATCCTGCAACGGCGCGAGCCCGGCAGGATCGAATTGACAGGTGCGCACCCGTCCAAGCTTGGTCGAGCGGGCGAGCTTGGCTTCCTCAAGCACGGCAAGGTGCTGGCCTATTGCCGTCTTGCTGATCGCCAGTACCGCAGCGAGTTCCGAAACGCTCGCGGGCCGCTCCGCAAGATGACTCACCATGCGACGGCGATTGGCGTCACCGAGCGCATGAAACAGAAGGTCGACCCTCGACGAGCGGACAGACTCTACGGCAGGCTGCATCATGCGGGCTGCAGTTCCGAAGCCATCGTGTCGAGCAGGAAGTCCCACCCCATCCGGCGCATTGCCGGGCCGTCGGCGCCTTCGAAATAGACCGCCTGGTGCGTCAGCAAGACCTCGCTCTTGTCGTCGAGCGGCGAAATTTCCACGGTGACCACGGCAGCAGACACGCGGGCCTGATCGACGTCGAGCGTTTGGAAGAACACGATCCGCGCGTTATCGACGATCTCAGCATAGGTTGAGGTCCAGCACAGCTCCCTTCCCGCGATCGGAGTGCCTGGCAGCATCCTGGCGGTGAGCTTCTCCTCACCGCCCGGACGAAAGTCGAAGCTATAGGAGAGCGGCTCGTGTCCGGGACTGGCGGCGTACCACCTGCTCTTGCGGTCCTGAAAAGCGAAGGCGCCAAAAATCGCGGGCGGAGCGGCATCGCAGGTTTTGCGGATTTCGAAGGTATCGTGTGTGATGGTCATCGACTTGCTCCTCAGTGAAGCTTTGACTTCACTAAATTTCAGGAGCTCTTTGGTCAAGTCTGTACTTCACTATTGCGCCCGCGACTGTTGGATCGGCGATGGCCACGGGAGGACCGAGGCGTCACCGGCACCGATGGTTGTCACGCACCGTTCAGGCGGGCAGGCCTTTTTCGCGATCACGATCGCTGTCGATGCGCGATTATAGCGGTCGAGCCACGCAGCGGCGCGCGATCAACTCAGGTCGTGGAGGTCCTTGCCCAACGGGGCTGTAATGCTCAGGTCCGAGAAATGCACTTCCAGTCCGGCACGTTCCGGCGTGCAGGCCATCGGTCCAACCTGATAGGCGGGGGCGATCGGAAAGGGTGCCAGTCTGACCAAAGGCCACGTCTTGCCGTCCGCTGAGACCTGTAACCGCAGGACGCCCTTGGCGACCGTCGCGCGCATCCAGAAATCCTGCGCGTCATGCTCATAGGGGCCGGTCGCCCAGTCGGACTTGCCATCGGTCAGCACGCTGCTCATCATGGCGCGCCCGTCGGACAATTCAATCCCCGCCTTGACCCAGCGCCGTTCGTCGACCCGCACCATGATGCCGGCCTGATCGTAGAGTTTCTGATACTGGCCGCGAATGCGCAGTTGGGCGGTGAACGCGGCAGGCGCGGTGAAGCCGAGGAAATGACCGCTGTCACGGGTGAAGCCGTAATGCGTCTCGCGCCAGAAATCGCTGCCCTTGTCGGTGACGAGCGTCAGGTCTCCGCCGGGTGCGGCCTTCCAGGCCTTGGGCGCATTCAGCCAGCGACCGTCACGGCGCCCAAGCGCCGAGATTGCCGAGCCCTGCGCGGTCGCGACGCCGGCATTTCCCGCGATCGCAAGCGCTGCGGCACCACCGATTACCGCTCGCCTGCTCACCCGATCCTCCGTCATAGCCGCTGCCTTCCAATCACCCTCAATATTATGTACATATGTACACATGCCGAGATCGAGGTAAAGAGGCGATGACCCAAGAGTCCCGGCGCAACGATCCGACACGGCGGCAGCGCATCGTCGATGCGACGCTAGGAGTCATTGCCGATCTTGGAACCGCGGCAACGACTCATCGCCGCATCGCCGAGGCGGCGCAGGTGCCGCTCGGCTCGGTCACCTATTATTTTGCGACGCTGGAGGACCTGCTCGCGGCCGCCTTCCTGCAACTGGCGGCGGAATCCTCTGCGGCGTTCCGCGCGCGCCTGGAGTCCGCGACGGACCGCGCAGAGGCGTGTACGGCAGTCATCGACATCATCGCGAACCAGGTCTGGGCGGAACCGCGCACGTTGTTGTTGAGCTACGAACTCTACGCCTTCGCGGCCCGGCACCCACCGGTCAGCGCGGTCAGGCAACATTGGATGGACAGCAGCCGAGGCGCCCTGGGCCGCTTCTTCGACCCGCTAACGGCGCGCGCGCTTGACGCGCTGATCGAGGGTATCGGCATCCACAATTCGATCGACCGCGCCCCCCTAGAGCGCGATGCGATCAGGACCATCGTCGAGCGGATTGCCGGGTGTTAGCCGGTCCGATCCATCAGGGCACCCCAGCGCAAATGGCGCGACGGTCAGGGTCAAGCCGATGCATGAGGTATCACTGCCGCATGACCGCATTCGGTGCCCCTTTCACGCGCGCGCCGCTCCGGGCTAATGCGCGGTGCGCAGGAGATTATTCATGAAAACAGCACCGGTCGCCCTTCTCTACCAAGCGCTTCCACCACCGCTGATCGACGGACTGCGAAAGGACGCGAAGCCGGGCGGATATTCAGATGGCGGCGCCGACATTGCTTTCGCCTTGCGGACGGCTGGGGTGGATGTTGTCACACCCGCCTCCGCGCCAGACCCTTCAAAGGCACTCGACTGGGTATTCCCGGACACGCCCGAGGGCATCCGTAGCGCAGGCGCGGCCGGCGCATCGGTCCTGTGGGCGAACACGGTCTTGTTCGAAGGACATCCGCTCGAGACGGCGATGGTCGACTTCGACATCGTCGGGCAGCTTCCTGCGGCGATGCAGGCGTTCGACGACAAGTTCGAGACCAACCACCTTCTTGCCAAGGCTGGCCTGCCGGTAGCACGATCGTTTCTGCTGTCCGGCACGGCGAAGGAGAATGTCTGCGCACTGGCCGATGTCGAGGACGCGTGCACTACCCGCGGCATGTCCTTTCCGATGATCGTCAAGCCGGTGCGCGGCCGTGGTAGTCAGGGCGTAACCCTGGTGGAGAGCCTCGGTGCCCTGCGCGATGCCGCGACTGCGTTGATCGCAGCCGCCACCTTCGGCGACATGCTGATGGTGGAAGAATTTCTCGATGGTGACGAGATGACCGTCACCCTCATGCCGCCCGCGTCCCCGCGCCCGGATGGTTCGCGCGCACCGACGCACTGGGCCCTGCCGCCCGTGTACCGCTTCGATCAGCGCGGCGGAGTAGCCCCTTATAATGGCGACGTTCCGGTCACCGCCAACAGCATCGCAATCAGCCCCGGGCGGCTGCGCGATCCCGCGATCGTGGCGATGATCGACAGTTGCGTCTCGGCAGCCGCGCTGGTCGACGCGCGGCAATCGATCCGGATCGATTGCCGCGCCGATCGTCATGGTCTGTTCAAATTGTTCGACCTCAACATGAAGCCCAACATGACGGGGCCGGGCCGCCCGGGCCGCGAAGATCAGGATTGCCTCTCGGCGATCGCCGCCCGTGCCGACGGTTGGAGCTACGTCGATCTCTTGCAGGCGATGCTTGCTGCCAAATGGAGGTTCGAGCCGCCAGGGGAGCTTAGCTGAGAACATCAGCTACGGGGCGGAAGTACCGGCCCATGCTTCCGGCCAGACCCACAAGCGGTCGTCCAAAGCGTTCGTTCCACCTCCCGACTTCCGACATTCGTTCATCTCGATCCGACGTGATCGGATCGCTCAATCGTCGAACCAGCCCGTATCGCCCCCGATCGGCATGCCCGGCGGAATGGTCGGCACCGCGCGCCGCTTGTCGAGTTCGCGCGTCAGTCGGTCCTCGTCGGTCAGGAGCAGCGCGACGTGGCGGCTCCAGGCGCCATCCTCGTCGCTGCCGGCCTTGGCCAGTCGCGTCGCGATCCCGCGCAGCCGATCGCCAAGCAGCGCCGCGACGTCGGGCGACGTCGCATCGTCGCGCGCCGTGGCGGCCAGCGTCATGATCGTGCGATAGGCGATCCGGCGGCCGACCGCGTCGCGCCGTGCCGCGACCGTGGCGGCGATCAGCCGGTCGAGCAGCGCGTCGACGCCGGGCATTCCCGGGTCGCGACGATGCTGTTCGTACACCCGCGCCAGCCGCGCCGGCGCCAGCAGCGAGTCCAGCGTCACCTGCGCGGCGACATCGGCCGCGACCAGCGGGTCGAACGCGGCGGCGCCGGCATTGCGGAACACCTCCTGATCGAACTGCACGTCGCTGCGGCCGTTCATCGGCGACGACAGCGGCATCACCAGCGTCGCGGGCACGGTCAGCACATCCGGCGAAAGCGTCGCCAGCAAGGCGGCGATCGCCGCGTCCTGCGTGGCGGCGGCAACCGGCGCGGCGGCCGGATGATTGTCGCCCGCGACCGCATAGGCATAGTCGATGCCGCCGACCAGCTTGCCCACCGCATCGATATCATAGCGATGCAGCAGCCATACCGGCACGAACTTGCGCCGCAGATCGGACAGAGCCTCGCCACTGCGCAACACGCCGGGCCCGAACTGCGCAATCGCGATGCGGCGCACCGCCATCATGTGGTTGAGCGAGGCGACCGGATCGGGGCCGTCATCCCACATGCTGCCCCAGGGGCTCGGCGTATCGGACGCGCGGCCGTCGATGTCGGTGATGAAGCGGACGCCCTTCGCCTGGATCGCGAGCGCCTTGGCCCGTGCGGCCACGTCCGGATTGGTACCGGGCGCGGCATCGGCATACAGCCAGTCGACGGTGAAGTCGTCCCACACCCCCCCGCCCTTCGCATAGGCGTCCGACAGGTCGATCCGGCCATCGGTCAGCTTGATGCGCGGTCCGGGATAATCCATCACCGTCGTCCGGTCCTGTGTGCTGCCCGCGAAATTGTGCATGAAACCGATCGCATGGCCGACCTCATGCGCGCCGAGCTGGCGGATCCTGTCGAGCGACGCCCTGACCGGATCATTGCCGCTGCCGCTGTTGGTCTGCGCGGCGCCGACCAGCCCCCCGAAGATCGCCATGTCCTGCCGCACGCGCAGCGCGCCGATCACGACATTGCCCTTGATGATCTCGCCGGTCCGCGGATCGACGATGCCGCCGCCATAGGACCAGCCCCGCGTCAGCCGGTTCGACCAGTTGACCATGCTGTACCGCACGTCGAGCGGATCGGCGCCGGCGGGCAGGATCTCCGCACGGAACGCGTCGATCAGCCCGGCCTTGTCGAACGCCGTCGCCCAGTAATTGACGCCCTCCAGCAACGCGGCGCGGATCGGCTCGGGCGCGGCGCGGTCGATATAGAAGATGATCGGCTTCTTGACGCGGGAGCGGGCGGCGGCCGGATCGACCTTTTCCAGCCGGAACCGGTTGGCGAACTGCTGGACGACATCCTCGCCCAGCGGCGTCCCATAGTCGTAATATTGGTTACCCCCCGCCGCCGACCGGATGTCGAACTTGCGCGAGACGAAGCCGGGCGCAGGCAGCCGGACGAAGCTGTGGTGGACGGTGAAGCCGATCTGCCGCGGCTCGGCGGCGATGCGTTCCACCTCGCGGCCCGGCGTATCGGTCTGATAGGTCTGCAGCGCGTCGACCTCGATATTGTCGGGGAAGACCCTGACCGAGCCGGCATCCGCGACGCTGAGTGCATCGACCAGGCGGAACCCCTTGCCCGCCGCCGATCCGCCGCCCGCGCCGGCCATCGCCCAGCTCGCGTTCAGCGACTCGGTGATGCCCAGCGTGTCGCGCGTCAGGAACGGGGCGATGTCGACCGTCACGCCGCCATCGGCTTCGGTCGCGACGATGTCGAGCATCGCCATGATGCTCGTCGGAAAACTGGTGCGCCCGCCCGCCGCGACGCCGTCATCGCCGGTCGCGCGAAACTGGTGATTTTCGAACGTCACCGCGACCTTCTTGCCGATCCGCCGGAACGCGACGATGTGTTCGGGCCCCAGCATCCCGCGGTCGAGCCGCAGATTGGCCGAGCCAATACCCGTCCGCAGCGAGGTCGCGTAGAGGAACCGTCCCGACGCTCCGTCCGCATCGGCGGCGGGCAACGTGACGAGGATACGCCCCTCGGCCGGCAACGCCTTGACCGGCAGCAGCGCCGCCTGCGTCGCCGCCCGCGCGACCTGCTGCGCCGCGACGGGTCCGCCCCCGCTCGCTGCGGCCACCAGCCCGACCGTCGTACCCCAGATGATCCCGCGCATCGCCTCGTCCCCCAATTGCTGCCATGCAGCAAACTAGCATGATCCAGGTTGCGGTATCCGGCGATATTGCGCAGTTTCGAAGCCTGGGTGACGAAATTCGGCAATAATCGGGGTGAATGATGCACGAAACCGAAAACAATCTTGTCGATCCTACCGATTACCGACTTCTGCGCGAACTGATCCGCGATGGCCGCGCATCCGACGTGATGCTGGGCGAGCGCATCCATCTCTCGAGCACCGCGACCGCGCGGCGTCGCAAGATCCTGGAGGAAAACGGCGTCGTCGCGGGCTACACGGCGAAGCTCGACATGGCGAAGCTGGGGTTCAGCATTACCGCGATGGTCTCGATCGAGCTCAGTTCGCAGGCCGAACATGTGCTGAACGAATTCGAATCCGCGGTGATCCTGTGTCCGTCGATGTCGTTCTGCAGCTTCGTATCGGGCGAGGTCGACTTCATCATGATCGTCCATGTCCGGTCGTTCGAGGATTACGACCGTGTCTATCGCCGCGAACTGTCGATGCTGCCGCATGTCGCCCGGATCCGCAGCAGCTTCCTGATGCGCGAGGTCGCGCAGCGCTCGGTCGCACCGGCGGCGGTCAACGATCAAAGGTGACGCCGGACGCGCAGAAATAACAACATAATAATATCCAGCGCGCCGCAAACTATCAATGATTGCTTAAAACGTCGCCGATTCCGCAAAAGTAACATAGATTTCATCTCCAGATTGCGAGGAAGCGGCAGGCGGCATCTGATAGTCTCCGGGTCGGAACAGGACCGGAATACCCGGCCATCGAGTCCAACAGGCAGGAACCAGCGAAAACATAAACGAGGGGATATCTGGACGGCACCCGATCACCTGAAGGGGGCTCTCCATGACTGTTCTGTATGGCGCCGACGTCGGCGCCTTCTCGATGCGCGCCCGGCCGACTGCTCGCTTGAAATCCGCCAGCCTCGTCAGCGTGGGCGTGCTGGCGCTGGGCCTCGCCACGCAGACTGCGTCCGCCCGGACAGTTGCGGGCCCGCCCGATACGGCGCTCCAGACCGAACGTGGCCCGGCCAAGTCCGCCCCGACGGATCAGGAGACGACGAACGTCCCGGGCGGCAAGCCCGAACTCGCGACCGATCCCGTCACCGGCGACGTCGTACCCGGGGACGACACCATCGTCGTCACGGGATCGCGGATCGAACGCGACGGCTATAGCGCCCCCACCCCCGTCACCGTCATCACGGCCAAGGAACTCAAGGCGGAAGCGCCCGCCAACATCTCCGATTTCGTCAACACGCTGCCCGCGGTGCGCGGCAGCGGTACCTCGGCCAGCAGCAACGGCTCGCTCAGCAACGGGGCCGCCGGCATCAACTCGGTCAACCTGCGCCACCTCGGCGCGAACCGCACCCTGGTGCTCTTCGACGGCCAGCGCTCGGTCGCCTCGACCACCACCGGCCAGGTCGACGTCAACACCTTCCCCCAGGCGCTGATCGAACGGGTCGAGGTCGTGACCGGCGGCGCCTCGTCCGCCTATGGCTCGGACGCGGTGTCGGGTGTGATCAACTTCATCCTCGACCGCGACTATACCGGTTTCAAGATGGAGTATGAGCACGGCGTCACCACCTATGGCGACGCGCCGAACCACAAGGTAACGGCGACCGGCGGCAAGGCGTTCGCGGACGGGCGTGGCCATCTGATCGTGTCGGGCGAGCATTTCTCGCAAAAGGGCATCCAGACGATCGACCGCGACTGGAACGACAGCGGCTATTTTCTGGCGAACAACCCTGCCTATTCCGCGGCACGGTGCACCGACGCCGCGTCGCTGAACACGCCCTGCGTCAATGAATTCCTGATCGCATCGGGGATCGGCACAGGCCAGTTCACGCCGGGCGGCCTCGTCAGCACCGGCCCGTTGCGCGGCACCTATTTCGGCTCGGTTGATCCCGCGACTGGCAAGGCGAGCGTCAACCAGCTGAACTTCGGCGCCACCAGCGGCCAGTGGATGGTCGGCGGCGACACCGACATCACCACCGCCGGCCATCGCAGCAGCGCGACGTTGCAGCCCGAGGAAAAGCGCAGCAGCGTGTTCGGCCGGCTGAGCTACGAGGTCTCGCCGCTGGTCGAACTCTACGGCCAGTTCTCGTACAGCAACTATCGCGGCCAGAGCTATTATCAGCAGACGCCGACCACCGGCGTGACGATCCAGCGCGACAACGCCTATCTGCCCGATGTGACGCGCGCGGCGATGGCGGCGAACAACCTCAGCTCGATCCAGATCGGCACCAGCAACATCTTCCTGCCGCCGCAGGGCAGCGACAACGAGCGGCAGGTATTCCGCTACGTCGCCGGCGCCGACGGGGCCTTCTCGACCGGCACGATCGACTGGAAATGGGGCGGCTATTACCAGCTGGGCAAGACGAAGACGAACGAGCGTTTGACCAACGCCTGGAATGTCTCGCGGATGGCGGCGGCGACCGACGCGGTCGTTGCCGTAGCGGGCAACAGCGGCGGATACGCTCCCGGCACAATCGTGTGCCGGATCAACGTCGATGCGAATGCGGGCAATAACGACCCGTCCTGCGCGCCGCTCAACCGGCTCGGCACCAACGGCGCCTCGCCCGAAGCGATCGCCTATGTCCTCTACAATGGCCGCCAGCCGCTGCGGAAACAGGAATTGAAGCAGGAAGTCGCGGCGATCAACTTTTCGACCAACAGCCTGGTCGACCTGTGGGCAGGCCCGATCTCGGTGGCGTTCGGCGCGGAGTCCCGCAAGGAATCGGTCACCGGATCGGTCGACCAGCTCTACCAGCCAAACGTCGCCAACGGCGTCACCACCGGCACCTGGATCTACGGCAACTACCTTCCGACCAAGGGCCGGTACACCGTCAAGGAAGCCTATCTCGAATCGGTCGTCCCGATCTTCAAGGGCATGGATTTCAACGGCGCGTTCCGCTTCACCGACTATTCGACCTCGGGCACCGTCGAGACGTGGAAGACCGGCCTGACCTGGCAGGTCATCCCGGACATCAAGCTGCGCGGCACGATCTCGCGCGATATCCGTGCGCCCAATCTCAGCGAGCTGTTCGCGCCCGGCACGGGTCGCACCAACACCGTCAACGTGCCGCAGGTCAACGGCAGCATCGCGGCCAACCAGTTCAACGAATCCACCGTCGGCAATCCGGACCTGCGCCCCGAAATCGCCAAGACCTATGGCGCAGGCGTGGTGCTGACGCCGACCTTCCTGCCGGGCTTTGCCGCCTCGGTGGATTATTACGACATCAAGCTCGACGGGGCGATCGACTCGCTGCTCGCGCAGACGATCGTCGACCAATGCTATCAGCAGGGCATTGCCGATGCGTGCTCGTTCATCTCCACGACCGGGGGGCGCGGCGCGACCGCTCTGGGGCTGCCGGTGACGAGCATCGAGGTGAAGCCGACCAACTTCGTCAGCGTGAAGACGCGCGGCTTCGATATCGAGTCGAGCTATCGTCGGCAGGTCGGTCCCGGCACGATGACGCTGCGCGCGCTGGCCAGCTACGCGTTCGAGATGACCAGCAATAACGGCGTGACCGCGACCGCCGATCTGGCCGGCCAGAATACCGGTGGCCTGCCCGACTGGACCTATCGTTTTACCGCCGGCTATGATCTCGATTCCGGGTTCAGCGTCCAGGGCATCGCCCGCGGCGTCAGCGGCGGGGTCTACAGCAACAACTACGTCGTCTGCTCCACCGACTGCCCGCTCTCGACCGCCGATTACCGCACGGTCAACATGAACCGGATCGACGGCCAGTTCTTCTACGACGTCAACGCAAGCTACGCGTTCGAGACCGGCGGCGCGAAGGCACAGGTCTTCCTGTCGATCCGCAACGTGCTGAACAGCGATCCGGTGCTCGTCGCCAACGGGCCGACCGGCAACAACACCCCCGCCTATCCGCAGACGAACCGCGCGCTCTACGACGTGCTCGGGCGCGTGTTCCGGATGGGCGTGCGGATCGGCCTCTGAGGGCAGGCGCCCTCTCCCACCCCTACGACATCACCGTTCAGGAGATAAAGACATGGCCGATACCCGCCCAATGCTCGCCGCGCTGATCGCCGCCGGCCTGTGCAGCACCGCCGCTGCCGCCGAACCCGCCCCGATCCAGGCGTCCACCGCCGCAACAGGCATCGATCGCGACGCCTTGAAGAAACAGGCGGTCACCGATGTCGAGGCGCATGCCAAGCTGATCCAGCAGATGGTCGATTCCCTCTTCAGCTTCGCCGAACCGGGCTTCCAGGAATTCCAGACGATGGACTATCTGACCGGCATCCTGAAGAAGGAAGGCTTCACCATCACCCGGGGCGTCGCGGGCATCCCGACCGCCTGGACCGCGACCTGGGGCACCGGCGGACCGCTGGTCGCGCTCGGCAGCGACGTCGACGGACTGCTCGGCCTGTCGCAATATCCCGGCTCGCCGACGCTCAAGCCGATGATTGCGGGCGCACCGGGCCATGGCGAAGGGCATAATTCGGGCATGCCGATGATGATCGCCGCCGCGATCGCGGCAAAGGACGTGATGGTGAAGAACAGGATCCCCGGCCGGCTGATGCTGTGGCCCGGGGTCGCCGAGGAACTGCTCGCGACCAAGGCGTGGTATGTCCGCGAAGGCCTGTTCAAGGGCGTGGACATGTCGATCTTCGCGCATGTTAGCAGCGATTTCAGCACCGGCTGGGGCAATAGCGGCAACAACGCGCTGGTGTCTGCCGAATATACCTTCCACGGCAAGACCGCGCACGCGGCGGGGATGCCGTGGGAGGGGCGCAGTGCACTCGACGGGGTCGAGGTGATGGACGTCGCCTGGAACATGCGCCGCGAGCACCTGCCCGTCACGCAGCGCTCGCACTACGTCATCACCAATGGCGGCGGGCAGCCCAACATCGTCCCCGACCTCGCCAGCGTCTGGTATTATTTCCGCGACCTGGATTTCGGCAGCGTCCGCGATCTCTACACGACGGGCAACGAGATCGCCGATGCGGCCGCCAGGGCGACCGGCACCACCGTCGAACACAAGCTGCTCGGCTATGCCGCGCCCAATTACGGCAACAAGCCGCTGGCGGAAGCCGCCTATGCCAATATCAGCGCGGTCGGCATGCCGAGCTGGAGCGCCGACGACCAGGCCTTCGCCAGGACGGTGCAGCAGACCAACAAGCGAACCGTCAAGCCGCTGCCCACCACGGTCGCCGAACTGTCGACGCCGGCCAACCGCGAACGCTCGCTCGGCGGCGGATCGGACGATATCGGCGACATCATGTGGACCGTGCCGACGATCACCGTGCGCTATCCCTCCAACATCCCCAGCATGATCGGCCACAACGTGCTGTCGGCGATCGCGATGGCCACGCCGATCGCGCACAAGGGCGCGGTGGCGGGCGCCAAGGCGGTGTCGATGACCGTGCTCGACATCATGACGACGCCGCAGCTCGTGACCGACGCCAAGGCGTTCCAGCAGACCGTGCAGTTCAAGGACCAGAAATACGACCCCGTCGTCACCGCCAACGACCCGCCTGCCATCCACCTTAACACGGAGATCATGGAGCGGATGCGCCCGGCGATGAAGAAATTCTACTACGACCCGGCCAAATACCCGACCTATCTCGATCAGCTCGGCATCAAATATCCGGCGTTGGCAGCGTCGACGCCCACGTCCGGCTGACGAACCTCCCAGGCACGGGGCGATGGTGACGGCGCATGCTGCTCTGTCACCATCGTCTTTCTTGATGAGCATAGCCGCCGCGCGATGTTGGCCGCCACGTATCCTACCAGATCCTCGCCGCGACGAATGCATGCCTTGCCACGTTGATCACGGGCATGGCCAGGTTGCCCGACGACACAGCCTGAAGGGACCGAAAGCTCAAGCAGGAATCCTGCCGGACGGACGGGTCCAGACGCCTGCCGAGGAGCGATTTCGTCGTCTTACCTTAGGGGGCCGTTCTCGGCGGCGTGCGCCTCCTCGCGAGAGCTTCCAGATGACCCAAAAGCGGACGTTTAGGGGGCCTCGCCCCTTTTCCAACTTCGGACACTCATTCACCTTTAAAATGATAGTGTATATTGCCAAAGTTTGATCGTTAGCATCCTAGTACGATGGCAATACACAAAGCTTTGACGATATCATTTCAGCGCAACCAGGCCGGTCGGAAAGTATATAAGGTCAGTAACTAGAACAACGTAATCAGGCTAAGGTAGGCGTTCAGCGCCGGCCGGAATCTTTGGCTGAAGATCGGATGCACCGTTACTCCCAAGCCCGGCTGGATATAGATTCCCGCCGCAGCGCGATAGGCGTAGCTGGCCGTGGCAGCCCAGGTACCTTTGTAGAATGATTGGTTT